>NZ_CANLDD010000030.1 GCF_947489355.1 uncultured Microbulbifer sp.
TTGATTTGAGTCATGCCGCTTGGGCAGACTCGGCTTGCTGATAATACAGGTTTTCGTATTCGGCTGGAGGCATATCGCCAATCGGCTCGAGAATGCGGCGATGGTTAAACCAGTCGAGCCAGGTCAAGGTTGCGCGTTCAACCTCATCCAGTCCTTTCCAGGGGCCTGTTCTGTGGATGAGCTCCGCCTTGAATAAGCCGTTGATGGTTTCTGCCAGTGCGTTGTCGTAGGAGTCGCCGATGCTGCCGACTGACGCTTGGAAGCCCGCCTCACTAAGCCGCTCAGTGTATCGAATCGACAGGTACTGACTACCTCGATCACTGTGATGGGTAACGCCGCGGGGCTTGCCCCGTGCCCACAGTGCCTGCTCCAGAGCATCAAGCACGATGTCGGTTTGGAGGCTCTTTAACACGCGCCAGCCAACAATGTAGCGGGAGAATACATCGACAACGAATGCGACATAAACAAAGCCAGACCAAGTTGCGACATAGGTTATGTCGGCCACCCAAAGCTGGTTGGGGCGCTCCGCCGTAAACTCACGGTTCACCAGGTCCAGCGGCATGTCGGCCAGCTCGTCTGGGATAGTCGTAACGCAGCGCTTGCCTCTTCGAACGCCTTCCCCTGCTGGATCTCAGTCTTCAGCTCATCGTCACGTTGAGCGCGCACACAGCGCTGCTTTGGATTGGCTTGCAGATGCTTGTAGTTATAGTAAGTCGACGGTGCAATCGGCAGAACCTCGCAGAGTGACTCGACATCGTGCGCCTCACGCTCATGACCAATGAATGTCACCATTACTTCGGTTTGCGGTCGAGCTCCGCCTGGTCAAAAAAGCGGCAGCCTTGCGCAAGATCTCGTTAGCACGCTTCAGCTCGCGGGCTTCGCGCTCCAGCTCTTTAAGGCGGGCTGCGTCACCACTAGTGGTGCCGGGCTTAGTGCCGTTATCGACTTCTATCTTGTTGACCCATGATCATAGAGTCTCAGGTGTACAGCCGATCTTGGAGGCGATAGATGTAATCGCCGCCCAGCGTGATTTATGTTCGTGTTCGCCGGTCAACACCATGCGAACTGCGCGTTCCCGTACTTCGGGGGAGTATCCAGGTTGTTTGCTCATTGACTAATTTTCTCAAGAAAGTTACCCTCCGAGAAACCTGGGGTGATTCACTCACTGTCATATGTATTGTTTGTGGAGGAAAACGGGTTCAGGCGAATGCCGACACGATTTGCAGGCCAAACCTCCAATATCGCCTGCAAAACTTTCGTCATAAAACGAAGTCGATTTTCTACCGGCCTATCATACCCGTTGGTGCGTTGATTGGAAGCATCCCGAATAAATTGATCGATCAGGTAGCCGTTAGCAGCGTGAATCTCAATGCGATCAAAACCGGTATCATGGGCATTGATTGCAGCCTGGCGATAGTCTGCAATGACTCTTGGGATTTCCTCCAATTTCAGGGCGCGCGGGCGAGAGGCAGGTACCATCTGGCCCGAGAGATACACTTCTGTTTCTGCCTGGATTACCGACGGCGCTACAAGCGATTGAGCACCGGGCTGTAGCCGGGTATGAGATGCCTGGCCCACGTGCCAAAGCTGGCAAAATATCCGACCGCCTGCCTTATGCACAGCATGGGTTATTGGATGCCAGCTATGGATTTGCGCCTGGCTTTAGATCCCCGGTGACAATGCGTACCCCTTACCTTCAGGGGATATATACACTGCTTCCCTGATAATCAAACCAGCAGAGGCTCGCTGTGCAGAATATAAAGCAGTCAGGTTGTTTCTTGGTGTTCCATCGGGTAATGCGCGTGCGCGGCTGAAAGGCGCCATGATAATGCGGTTTGTTAATTGAAGGCCAGCTATATCCAGTTCTGAAAAAAGCGTTGTCATTTTAATGCACCTCTATTTTATTATTCTATTTATTGTACTCTCCGGCTATCATGCAAACTGCCAACCTCCATCAACCAACAGCGTTTGCCCGGTAATAAACGCTGCGTCATCAGAGACCAGAAAAGCCAGTGGGCCCACCAAATCGGCAGGTTTCTGCACGCGTTTAATGGCCTGTTGCCTGGCCAATGTATCGAACCACTGTGCCTGTGGCCCGGATTCCGTGGTGGCTGTGCGTACAAGCCCGGGGGGCAATACAGTTCACCGTAATGCCATACTCCCCGAGTTCTGTTGCCAATACCCGGGTCATGCCTATCAGCGCTGCTTTACTCGCTGTATAGTGTGCGTTCATTGCTATGCCGGAGTGAAAGGTGGTTGAAGACATGGAAACAATTCTTCCCCAGCGATTTTCTTTCATATAGGGAAGGAAAGCCTTTACCAAATGAGACATGGCATCAAGATTGAGTGACATCACCTTGCGCCACTCTTTAAATTGCATATCCTCAAATAGCGCTGATGGATAAATGCCAGCGTTATGAACCAATATATCAGCACCGCCAAAATATGTATCAACCGACTGTGATAAATGGTAAATATCCGATATATTGTTGAGGTGGCAGTTTACCGATAATGATTTACGGCCTATTTTATCTACTTATTGTAAAGTCTCTTCAGTAGATGCTATATCCGCGATAATAATGTCCGCGCCTTCCCCGGCAAGATGTTTGCAGAATGCACGGCCAATACCATTGGCACCTCCGGTAATTACCGCAGTTTTATTATGTAATTTCCCTTGCATGATGACACCTCTTATAATTTTAAGGAAATGTATTTTCGTCAATCAATAAATACAGAAATGCAGGGTGCAATGTGTAAGGGGCTGAGTTTGTGTTGTTGTTTTATATTTTTGAAAGCAATTTTTAATGAATTTATGGATTTCTGTAAAGATTGACAGATCTACCCCATTGGGTATCGCTAAAGTCGGGTCAATAGCTGCACTCTTGATCTTTTAATAACTGTGTTCACAAAGCCTAAAACGCAAAGGCTGAGTCCGTTATACCGGCATATCTCAATACAATGACCTGCAATCAACCCGGTGCGATGTGTGAAAGCATTCTCTGCCAATTCAGGGCTTTGACATTACCCTCCGGCAATAACTGGCGGTGTTACGGGAGTGCCCATTCTGGGGCTGGAAACTGCCAGATATTTTGCACCGCCATTTGGAAGAGGTTGTTGCTATTATCAAGTGCCACAAACTCCTGTCTGCCGATGGCAGCGCCAATAATCTCGCCATGTTTGTTTAATAACACACAATTGAATTTTATATCTCCAGAAGCGGCGTTGAATATTGGATCGACGCTTTGAAAGCGGAGATAGAGATTCCTGGGATGATTGATACGGAAATGATTGCTACCCTGAACAAGATAATCGCCGTCCACGGCAACAGTGCCCGGTGGTACCGTTATCCCCAAAGCCCCACCCCAGGACCCGGCTAAGGTGGAGCTTAACCCCAGTGCCCCAACAAACATCACAAACTGCCGGTCATATACGATGCGGCCGTTCTTTGCGATTTTCCCCTTGTCTCCGGCACTGATTGGTAAATGGTAGGCCCGGTAGTTATTTCTTGGATCAAATACAGATTCCATCAGCAGGATGTTACCGAAATCCGCAGAGCCGCTGGTTAAATCAATACCATAGCGCGCCTGAAAATACCCAATGGCCAACTGCTTGCGCTCAAGCTTCTCTGTTTCACTGCGGCCCATGATCAGGGTGTCAAATTCATCCGGGGTTGGTGGGGTAAAGGAGGGGTCGGCTGGATTATAGATCCCGTTCGCCATCAGTAAAGCTGTGCCACCGGTAGGTGGATTTGGGTTTTCGTCGTTCCTGCCTGGAATGCCATCGGCGAACGCCAGGGGGGAGAATCCGATCAGGTACAGTGTTACCGCCAGTGTAGCCAGTAATGGCATGAAAAACTTTTTCATGGGTAACCTCTTTTTTTGGATTGTATTTATTGTGGGGCAATAGAATAGGCGTCAGGTTGCCTAGTCGATTGGATAAGCGCGTTTATTTGGCACTTTGGTGGGGCTATGTGCGCATACCAATGTAACACTTTAGTAACACTGTATGCGAATACTCTATGGCGTGATAAGAGGATTTTGGCGTATATTTTAATGCTGCGCTAACCGGGTCCTGGTTGGTATTGTACGGTCTGGCCATGATTTTTCACTGAAGATCGTTTGTGTATTATTTTCCTTCCCTCTGCTTTATACACAAAGCCATAAATTGATCATTCTGTGGCGCAGAATGTTTCTAGTGGGGCATCAACTTGGTGGTACGCAAGTAAATCTTATAACCTACATAACGGACTCCTAATGCATTGTTTGCACTGCGACTCTCAGGCTGGTGTAGGTTGTGTAATGCCGGCTTGTATACAGTCAGCTTAAACAGACTACGTTAAAGTTTTCGATGTACTGTAGCAAAGCTATCAAACATTAATAAACACTTCACCCACTAAAGCTTCTCTGTGTCTTGGAGCAGGTAGTATTTTCTATGGGTAAAAAAATAGAAAATTTGTATGACAAGCTTGCGATAAGAAATAGCTTCTTAACGCAAAGTTGTTAACCTCGCGCCGCCGAAAAGCCGTTCTTGCGGCACGATTATACGTTCATTTTTCACCAAGAGTTCACAATGGATGCTTGTGTTCCCAATTGCGGCTGTTAATATGACGTGCGGGGCCGTGCCCCGCTTTTTGTTGTAAGCGCTTGGATCAATACCCGGGAATTATTTTTAAGTATACGTTATTTGTTGTTTTGGGAATATTGGATTTTTAATGTGGTTACCGATATCTGGCTTGTTCGGTTGGTTTTACAGTATTGACTGTTTCTGATTTATATCAATTCTGATAGCAATAAACGCCGGAAAATTACTGTGCAGTGTCGTACAGATACCGGCTGCAAGCCGCTGAAGAAGTTCTATCGGGCATTGAGGCAGTATTTCCAGGATGATAGATCAATAGATGCTGAAAATTCTGCTTGATTGCCTGGTGAATACTGAATGCATGTTTGTGCAGTTTGGGCTTGATATTTCCCGGTATGGATCTGCCGTTAACCACGATATGGATTACTTGAGTCACCAATCGACCTACTATAAGGAGATAGTAATGAGGATATTGCGCGTTCTTTTAACAACTGCTACGGGATTGTTACTGAGCCTGAGCGGTACTTTCGCTCTGGCACAGACCTTTCACGCCACCATGGTAATTGATCGCAGTGGCTCCATGACGGCTGCAACGGTGCGTAATGGTGTGGCCAGTACCCGCTGTAAAGATGCCCTGTCGATCGCCAAGGACAAAATCAACAACAGCCTTGTGGGAGGTACGCAGATCAGCGTATGGACCTTCCAAAACAATGCCTATACGAACCGTACCGGTGGCTTTGTTTCCAAAGCCAATGCCATACAGGCCATAGACCTTTTGTCGGCACAGGGTTGCTCAGGGAGCACACCACTGGCGCACACGGTCTGCTCCGCCATCGATGACCTGGAACTGGCCACACCGCTGCTGTATCGCACACTTTGGGTACTCTCCGATGGCGAGGAAAATTCCAGTGCAGGGCTCAGTTGCGGCGGAGCGGGGGATGCCGATGGTGTGGAGCCCTGGGAGCCCCTGAGCTGGCAGGGCAGGGTTTGGCAGGAATTATTCCCTTTTGATGTGCCACCCTACCAGACAGCGGGCGCCGGTGTAGCGACTGTGCCTATCTATTTTGGGGTTTTTGGCGATTATATCAGTCTGGCCCGTTACAGCCAGCCTGTGGCTCTGGCTGGCGACACACCGGCGGTCTCCTTTAATCATCAATTCGCCCCCGGTGATGCGGGTGGCCTGTTCAACACCATGGCCGCGGCCTCCGGCGGTTACGTTGCACTCATTGATGACTCGTCCAGCATCCCCACCACTTCCCGTTTTGATGTGAATGGGGATGGGTGTGTGGACCAGAACGACCTGATTAAAATGCTGCCCTACCTGGGCAAGCGGATTCCCGACGCGCCCGCATCGCTGGATGTAAATGGGGATTTTGTGGTAAATACCCGCGATTACAATCTGGTAACCAAAAATTCCGGGCTGGGCTGCAAATAACATGAGGGGGTCACAGACGCATTCCTGAGGTAGGTTATGTACCCGGCAGTCAAACCGGTCTTCCACGATCAGTTTGACTGCCGCTTTTCAAGTGCCGATGCGGTTGTGGGCTTGCCCGGTTTTCACCAGTGATGGCAAGAGGTAGAAGAAGACCGATTGGTCTTGTCAGGTTTCCTGTCGGGGTTGCGCATTCTCCGGCAGATCATTGCAAACCTTACAGTGCATGCCTTTGCGAAAATAGTAGATGCGGGTCGCTGCAAATAGCGCGACAGAGGCCAGTGACCACAGGATGCCAAATTCTATGGCATATTCCAGCCCTCTCCCTTTCCAGTATTGAATGCCGGCCAGTAGGACAAAGGTGACTGGTAAAGCAATACCGTATTGCACAATCCATTTTTTTATAGGCATCTAACCCCCCCTGTAGGAAATACTGTAATAAAGCTGCAGTGGCAGGCAATCGCCAGGCGATCCCAAGTGTTCCCGGGTGTTCCCGGGTGTGTGAAGCAACCCCATCCACTGAGGTAAATCCTACCATACCATTAAAATCGCGCCAGTTACCCCATTAGTGCCGGCAGGGGCGGTTGGGTTATTGGTGCAACCTGTGAGGGTAACCGCAGGGGATCAATCCGGCTAACAACTCAGGCTTCCATCCGCCATAGGATTACTGCCCCTGCAACACCGAACACTGCAACTGCTGGGCGGAATTGCTTTTTGTACATGGAGTTGCGTCGATTTTTGGAGGGTGACAGCACAGCCCTGTACATCGCTATAGGGCCTGGGTGATTGGTTTAAACAATCCCGCTGGGCAGGATTGGAACGCCTTGGAGGCATGGCCAGTCCGGCTAACAACCTAGAAGGAGTATTTTCTCGGCGGGAGTGGGGATTTGAATACCTGTTCCAGTCCCTTATCGTAACCGGGATTCACCACTGTGCCATGATTCTCATGGTCGAAGATGTGCTTTTGCAGGATGAGATTGTCATAGCTTCGGGATTCGAGGCGCTGGAGCAAGCCTCCGAAGTCCCGCACACCGCAGACGGACATGTCGTCCAGGCAGGTTTCTTCGCCACCGATAAACAGATAAACACTCTTTGGCAGATCTGAGTGCCTTTCCGCGTAGGCCAGTTCGCTCTCCAGGATCTGCTTCCCGGCCCACCAGATGCTGGGGCTGCCAATGACATAGCGATCAAAGCTGTCGGTGTGATTGAACAGAGTGTGCAGGGCGAACAGTCCCCCCAGGGCGTGGCCGGCAACTGTCTCGTCGTTTTCATCCCCCATAAACGAATTATTGATAAAGGGTTTTAATTCTTTCTCGACAAATTCCAGGAAGCGGTCCGCACCACCGCCCAGCAGAGTACCCTGAATTTCCCCCGCTACGGGGGTGAAGTCGGTCAGGCGCATCCTGAGGCTGGTGCTGTCGGTTGGATGAGAAATGCCAACCAGAATCACTGGCGGAATTTTGGCCTTTCCCCGTGCATCCGGCATCTGCTCCTGAATCAGATTGGGGGCGGTCATGGGGAAATGCATGAAACCGTCGGTCATATAGATGACCGGGTATCGGGTATTGGCTTCGGGGTTATAGGTCAGGGGCAGTAACACGTCGATCACAAACCCCCGCCCCAGAAGATCGGATTGAAAGTGGTAGGACAGAATGCCCTGACGTGTAAAGGGGATAGGTTCCGCGGTACCTGCCTGTACACATTGTGCTGCCAGGGCCATCAGGCCCAGTATCCATAACCCAATTATTTTCATTTTTATCCCATATCCAGCGGGGACACTGATCTTGCAATCAGTGTCCTGGCCGAATTTATTTGTGTGTCTAGCTGCCATAGAGGGCTGTCAAGACCGTTAAGCCTATCAGATGGGATATGACACTTGCTACCTGGCAGGGTGCTTCCTGTCGCAAAGATGTGTAAATACGTCTCAGGTGAAGAAAATTCGCGTATAGATGGGCTAAGGGCTGCACTACGGCTATTTTGATATAAGCGGTAACAGCACGGTGTTACGGCGTTTTTTCAACCAATAAGCGTCAAGCCGGAGTGGGGAAGCAACAGGTGCTCTGCTGTCCGGCCAGCCAGTGCGCAAGACTTGTACCAAGTCCGGCAGATCCAGCTTTGCGCTATTGGAGTATGCCTTCTTCATGAAAGGAAACGACTATGGCCGTCACACTGGCCTTTGATGTCTATGGCACGCTTATCAATACCCACGGCGTTGTCGCGATCCTTACGCAATGGATAGGTTCCAGGGCCAGTGCGTTTAGCGGTACATGGCGGGAAAAGCAGCTTGAATATGCTTTTCGTCGCGGGCTAATGCAGAAGTACCAGCCATTTTCCCGGTGTACGTACGATGCACTGGAATATACCTGCCGGTTTTACCGTATCCAACTGTCAGAAGAACAGAAAAAAAGAGTTATCGACAGTTACCTGACGCTGCCTGACTTTGATGATGTAAAGCCCGCTCTCGCAGCGCTGCACAAAAGAAAAATCCAGATGGTTGCTTTTTCAAATGGAGAGGAAAAAGCGGTCGAATCCCTGCTCAGGCATGTGGGCATACAACACTATTTCGAAGGTATTGTCAGCTGCGATAATATTATGACTTTTAAACCCAACCCGGCAGTTTACAGTTACCTTATACGGGAAACCCACTCACCGGCAAAAAACCTCTGGCTGGTTTCAAGCAATCCTTTTGATATTATTGGAGGCTTGTCTTCAGGCCTGCAAGCGGTATGGGTCAAGCGCTCGCCGGAGGCCGTTTTTGATCCCTGGGGATTGGAGCCCACTAAAACGGTAACGGATTTGCGTGGTCTTGATTCAATCGGTTGACGAATGAATTACCCATTGCAACGCGCGCGCTCTGACATTACCTAAGCGGGCCCAGGCTTTCCCACTCAGCCAGAATTCAGTCCCTCTCGCCGACAATGTGTTGGCCCTTTGTTGCAGCTTTGCCGTGAAGGCTGCATTTTATCAGGCTCGCTGGTACAGAAACCCATACTCCCATGTCCGCCGCATCGATTCATGGACTGTTGCTTCTGCATCGGAGGCACGCTCTAGGCGTGATGGCCGAATACCTGAAAAATCTGCCCGTGGGCCGCGCGCCACTGGTTTCTCGCACTGCGCGGGGTGGTCGCCTGTACCGGTGGTGAAAAATACGATGAGGAGAGACGCGATGTCATTGCCCAGGCGAAAAATGTTGGGGGTGCTGCTTTGCAGTGCGATTGTGGCCGGTTGCGAGCGCGAGGGGCAGCACCGGGCTGAGACAATGATTGCGGATACCGTTGCCGCGCACGCGACTTCCGTATGGCCCGCGCTGCCGCCGGCACTGCCGGTTGACCCGGCGCTGGAGGCGCGCATAACCGGGCTGATGGCGCAGATGTCTATCGAGGAAAAGGTGGGCCAGTTGATCCAGGCCGAGATCAAATACACCACCCCCGAAGACGTCAGGAAATACCATCTGGGGTCGGTGCTCAATGGTGGTGGCACCTACCCGAATAATGACAAGTTCGCCACGCCAGAGGATTGGCTCGCACTGTCCGAGGCTTATTTTGCTGCGTCCATGGATACCAGTGATGGTGGGGTCGCCATCCCGATCATTTGGGGCAGCGATGCGGTACACGGGCACAACAATATCGTCGGTGCGACTCTCTTTCCCCACAATATCGGCCTGGGCGCGGCCCGAGACCCGGACCTGATCCGCCGTATCGGTGTGGCCACTGCCCGCGAAGTGGCGGTGACCGGTATCGACTGGACATTTGCCCCCACGGTTGCGGTGGTGCGCGATGACCGCTGGGGTCGCACTTATGAAAGTTATTCCGAAGACCCGGCTGTGGTGAAGGCCTACGCAGAGGCCATGGTCAAGGGCCTGCAGGGAGAGAAGAACGATAGCGACTTCCTGCGGGGTGAGCATCTCGTTGCCACCGCCAAACACTTTGTGGGTGATGGCGGTACCACGCGCGGTATCGACCGCGGTGACAACCAGGTCCCCGAGCGTGAGCTGGCAAAAGTACACGGGGCGGGGTACCTGGGCGCACTGCCGGCAGGGGTACAGACAGTGATGGCTTCCTTCAACAGTTGGAATGGTGAGCCTTTGCATGGCCACAAGCACCTGTTAACCGATGTACTGAAAGCACGGCTTGGATTTGATGGATTTGTTGTGGGTGACTGGAATGGCCACCGCTTCGTGCCCGGCTGTACCCTGGACAGTTGTGCAGCGGCAATCAATGCGGGTCTGGATATGTTCATGGTACCGTCGGACTGGAAAAAGCTCTATGAAAACACCCTGGCGCAAGCCAGCCGCGGAGAGATTCGTCCCGAGCGCCTCAATGATGCCGTGCGGCGTATCCTGCGGGTAAAAATTCGCGCTGGCCTGTTCGAACACGAGCGCCCGCTGGCTGGCAGAAGCGGCATTCTGGGCAGTGCGGAGCACCGTGCACTGGCCCGCGAGGCGGTGCGCAAATCGCTGGTGCTGCTGAAAAACAACAACAACCTGTTGCCACTCGCGCCCGCACAGAACGTGTTGGTAGCCGGTGACGGTGCGCACAACCTGTCCAAACAGAGCGGTGGCTGGACTATTTCCTGGCAGGGCACCGGCAATACCCGTGAAGACTTCCCCGGTGCGACTACGATTTTTGAAGGCATCCAGGCACTGGTCGAAGCTGCCGGTGGTGAGGCGGTGCTGAGCGAGCGCGGCGGATTCTCCCGCGCCACCTTTACCAGTGGCGATGGGCCCGATGTGGCCATCGTCGTATTCGGTGAAGCGCCCTATGCGGAATGGCACGGCGACCTGGCCAGCCTGGAGTATCAGCTCGGCAGTCACAGCGATCTGGCACTGCTGCAAGCCCTGCGCAAACAGGGGATTCCTGTGGTCAGTATCTTTCTGTCCGGCCGTCCGCTGTGGGTCAATAAGGAGCTGAATGCCTCGGATGCCTTTGTCGCCGCCTGGCTGCCGGGCTCCGAGGGGGTGGGGGTGGCCGATGTGCTGTTTACCAGCCCCGAAGGTGAGAGACCATACCGCTTCAGCGGGACATTGCCATTCAGCTGGCCGCACTATGTGCATCAGACCGTATTGAATCCCTATCACGCGGCCTACGCGCCGCTGTTCCCACTGGGCTACGGGCTGCAGGATGGTGCGCAGTCCCTGGTGAGCAACACCCTGTCAGAGGACGGTGAGACCTATTCCGACGGCGCACTCGAAGATGCCTGGCTGATGGTGTCGCGCCCGCGTTCGCCCTGGAAACTGTTGATTGCCGAAGAACAACGGGAACCGGTGGCCGTTACCGGTAACCGGTCCAGCAGTGGCCCGGACACCAATATTACTGTGGCCGCCATCGACTGGGAGTCTCAGGAGGACGCGCGCCAGATTCGCTGGAAAGGCCTGCGTCCGGGGGCGGTACGGCTCGCTGCCGAGAGCCCCCAGGACCTCAGTCGCTATCTAAAAGAGCGCGCAGCGCTGACACTGGATGTGCGTGTCGACCGCACGCCCGAGCATGCAGTACGGGCGGGAATCGATTGTGGTGCGGGCTGCGCGGCTGAATTGCCACTGCAATCCGCACTGGCAAAACTGCAACCCGGCAACTGGTCAAAGGTCTCCATCGACCTGCAGTGTTTTGTTGCCGGGGGTGCGGATTTCAGCCGGGTGTCGGCTGCTCTGTCGATTACCAGTGAGGGCGCCCTCGCGTTGGCGGTTGCCAACGTCAAATA
The DNA here is from genome assembly GCF_947489355.1 of uncultured Microbulbifer sp. Taxonomy (GTDB): domain Bacteria; phylum Pseudomonadota; class Gammaproteobacteria; order Pseudomonadales; family Cellvibrionaceae; genus Microbulbifer. Next base: position 11,708 of record NZ_CANLDD010000030.1, read on the forward strand.
TGTACCGGGTGCCGCTGGCAGTGCGATGATTTCGTGCGAGGGCTGAAGGGGCTGAGACGTCGGTGCGCAGCCGCTGTAAGCTGGCACAAACTTTTGATAACCCAGCGGTGCCTTATCGCGGTGGCGAGGGCGGCAGCAATCCCTGCGGTTGATCACCGGGTGAATAAAAAACCGTTTAGCAGGAAGAAAGTATGAAAAAGTCCCGAGTGGCCAGCACAACCGTCGCGGCCGCAGTACTGGTACTGGGTGTCGTCACAGCGCAGGCGGCAACGTCTGTGGAGGAGAAGGTTCGCGAGCTTGTGCGCAAGATGACACTGGCGGAAAAAGTCGGACAGATGACCCAGGCCGAACGCCAGTATGCCACTGCGGAAGATGTCAAAAACTATTATCTCGGTGCTATTCTCAACGGTGGCGGCTCCATTCCCGGGGAAAATCGTCGCAGTGATTGGGTTGAGATGATCCAGGGCTATCAGGCGGCTGCCAGTGGCACCCGTCTTGGCATTCCAATCCTGTATGGTGCCGATGCAGTGCACGGCCATAACAATGTGCTGGGAGCCACCATCTTTCCCCACAATGTTGCCCTGGGTGCGACCCGCAATCCGCAGTTGGCGCGTGCGATCGCCGCGGCCACGGCAAAGGAAGTGGCGGCCACCGGTATTCACTGGACTTTTGCACCCACCCTGTGTGTGGCCCGTGATGATCGCTGGGGGCGCGCCTATGAGTGCTTTGGCGAGGACCCGGAGCTGGTGTCAGCCTTCGCGGGCCCTTTCATCCAGGGGCTACAGGGAGAGCGGCTCGACGGCAACAACCTGGCGGCTGACAAAGTGCTCGCCACCGCCAAACACTGGGTCGCCGATGGCGGTACCACTTACGGTACCGGTGATGAGGGCTATGCGATCGACCGCGGCGATACACGTCTTGGCGCGGACAGTCTGCGCGCATTGCATATCGCCCCCTACCTACCGGCACTTAAGGCTGATGTGGGCAGCGTGATGGTGTCCTACAGCAGTGTCGATGGTACCAAGATGCATGAGCACAAGGCGCTGGTGACCGGTACTCTCAAGAAAGAACTCGGCTTTGCCGGTATCACACTCTCCGACTGGTCGGCACTCGGCGAGATTCCTGCCGAGACCAACCGCGCGCGTATTGTCCGTGCCGTCAATGCCGGTCTGGATATGGTGATGGAGCCGGAAAAATGGCGGGACTTTATCACCGACCTCACCGCAGCGGTCGAAGCCGGTGAAGTGCCTATGGCGCGTATCGACGAGGCGGTAACCCGCATCCTTACCACCAAGTTCCGGGCCGGACTGTTTGAATGGCCGCTGCCACCACTGGCCGCGGCGCCGGATGCAGACCGCCTGCTCGGGCATCCGACACATCGCGACCTGGCGCGACAGGCGGTGCGCGAGTCCCTGGTATTGTTGAAAAATGCAGGCGGATTGTTGCCGCTGGGGAAAAAGGCAAAGATTTTTGTCGCCGGCGATCACGCCGACAATATAGGCCTGCAATCCGGTGGCTGGACCATTGAGTGGCAGGGCAAGCGCGGCAGTATCACCCGCGGCACCACCATCCTCGATGGCATCCGTGCGCTGGCCGAGCGGGAAGTCACCTACAGTCCTTCGGGGGAGGGGGCTGCCGGGCACGATGTGGCCCTCGTTGTGGTGGGGGAGGAGCCCTATGCGGAGGGCATGGGGGACTACCGCCCGCAGCCCTGCAGTAAATGCCAACCCATCACACTCGCGAAATCCCAACGCGAGATGCTGGCGCGAGTGCAGGCCAGTGGGGTTCCCATGGTGGTTGTGATCATTTCCGGGCGACCGTTGATGATTGCCGAGGCCATTCGGTCCTGGCAGGCCGCAGTCGCCGCCTGGTTGCCGGGCAGTGAGGGCGCGGGGGTGGCCGATGTACTCTTTGGCGAGCAGGCGCCATCCGGCAAGCTGCCGGTGACCTGGCCGAAAAGTCTGGCACAGTTGCCGATTAATATTGGAGATGCGGAGTACGATCCGCTGTTTCCCTACGGCTTCGGTCTGACTTACGACGCCCCAAGCAGTATCCGCTAAGCGGGGGATGCCCGGCAAAAAAATCCTGTGGACTGAAACCCGCACCACCTCCGGAGGCAGGGTTTTGCGGCCGGGTAAACTCGCTTCTTTTGGTTGTAAACACCTTTTGCCTTTTCGCCGCAACCGGAAATCAGCGCGGCGTTGCCCGGCCAGCGGACGGGTATAGAGCGGGTTCGATGCGCTATGGCAAAGGCACTGGCAACCCGCAGCCGGTCATTGAGAGAAAGTGATGTGTGCAGGGAGCGCTAAAATCGGGCTGCGGGTTGCTGGCCACGGCACCACTGCGGCTGGTATGGTAGCCATAGAGCCCGCTGTTTGCCCTTATCGCGCCCACGCTTGGGCATCCTTTACCATTGCTTACCGGTAAAAATAGATACAATATCGTCTCCCGGTTGGCAAATACGACATCGGAAAATTTAGTACGAAAGTGCAACATCTGGTGCGAAAAACTGCCATTGAGTGGATATTTGCTGAAGTGTCTGCAGAAGAAGTCACCTGTAGTCTGGAATGGGCAGGCAGAACTATTCTCCGTGGTTAAAAAGGGATTCTTGTTTTCAGGAATCGGCTGTATCCTGTGTGGCCATCGGGCAAGTATAAACCGCATTATTTATCCTAAGAAGAAAGTAAATGCTCCATGCACTAAAAAACCTTTCTGTACAGCTTTTACTCTTGGTCCTCTTTTTGTTTTCAACCTTTTCTTCCAGTGCTGAAAATCATAAAGATAAAATCATCATAGGGGAAAGTACCCGTTTATATTCAGATATATTGGGTGAAGAAAGAGCAGTATACATTTCTCTGCCATCAAATTATCACCGGAATATCCACAGTTATCCTGTGATTATTGTTATGGATACTGAATATTTGTTTGAGGCTGCAAGCGCAATCGTAAAAATTAAAGTTTCCAGAAATGAAATGCCAGAAAGTATTGTGGTGGGCATCCCAAATAGTACGGGGAAACGCTACGATATGGCGATGTCATTACGCTACCCGGATGGCAGCACGTTTTTTGGTGATGCTGACGGGAAGAGAATTAAGGATTATTTGGTTTTCTATAGAAAAGAGCTTTTCCCTTTTCTTGAAAACAATTATCGGGTCAATACACACAAAACTATCATCGGTATGTCACCAACGTTTGGCCCGGTACTGGAGGCCTTTTGGAATGAGCCTGACCTGTTTGATGGATATATTGTGCTTGCCGCTGAACTGGCGGTAAAGACGACCTCTGGAAAAACCATAGCAGAAAGATTGTTGCAGGCTATTCAAGACAACAAGCGCTCCAAGAGTGCCATCTACATAGGTAAGGCGAGCGATGACTTGAAGCGGAGGCCAAAGGAGGAAGCTTTGGCCTATGTTGAGCTAAACCAAAAGCTTAGAGATACAGCGAACCCTGATATCAATTATAAAATAGAAGTTCTTGAAAACGAAAACCATTACGGAATGTCAATTTCCGGGATCGAACATGGTTTGGAAAACATTTATCCCTACCATACCTGGCGTGTTCCCTATAGAGAGTTCTGGCATTCTGAAAGCCCTGCAAATGCAATAAAAGCGTTCTATGAGAAGCTTTCTAAGCAATATGGATTCGAAATTATACCTCTCGAAGATTCATTTTATGCGGCGCAAACCTTACTGGGGACAGCAAAGAGGCTGGAAAGAAAAGGGCGCAGGAGGGAGTTAAGGGATTTGGTAAGGCTGGCCATAAACTACTATCCAAACTCGCCGGTATTTAAAGGCATAGACTCTGGTAAAAAATAAAGCTGGCTACAAAAAGATATGCTGGATTAATTTCTTCTCTTATCTCTTAAGGATAAAACAGACAGCAGACGCTTCTGGGCGACGCCATTTTTTGATAAACCGCAGAAGCCGTCGTGCCTGGGTGCTGGATTCTGAAAATATCCAAGCAGGCGTCACCGCGTCTTTGAATTGATCAGTGGTGCGTGCAGTGAATAGTGTGTTTCTCGGTGCCGCTTTTGCCGTGCAACACCAGGTTGAAACTCTGCTCACAAGCGGTGCTGAAGCGCAGCGCAGCATCGCTGTGTTTGCGGGCTGCGGCGACCAGACTGATCTTATTCCAGCGTCCGCTGGCTGTGCGATAGCGCAGGTTTTCAATGCCGTGCCTGCCCAGCTCCCGTGGCCACCAGTGGATGGTATTGTTGGGTGCATCGATGCGGATGCCGATGGCGTATTCGATCAGGTAGGTGATGGGGGCGAGTCCGGACCAGCCGACAAAATCCGGTTTGGCCTTGCGGCCACGGAGGGGTTTTTCCGGAAAGTAATTTTCCCATGCGGTGCCCGTCTGCTTGTACACCTCAGTAGTGGCATTCAAGTGGTTGAGAGCGATTTCGTGAGCCAGGTCCCTGTGCCCGTATTTTTCCAGTCCCGAGATGACCATGGTATTGGTGGGCGCCCAGACGGCGCCGGCCCAGTAGTCGCCACTGTAACCCGCTTCATCCTTTGGGTGGGTGGGCACCCGGTGTGCGGTATTGAAGCTTTTCTCATCGTTCAGATGCCGGATCAGCCGCTCGACCTGGGTTGCACTGGGAATGCCGCCCAGCATGGGCCAAAAAGCGGCAATGGTGCGCATGGTCATGCGTTTGCCGTTTTTGCCCCAGTCGTAGTAAAAACCGCTCTGTGCGTCCCATAGTTTCCTGTTCAGATAATCACTGTAGCGGGCCGCGCGCCGGCGATAGAAGTCGGCATCAGCGGGTTTGTTGAGTATGTCTGCCATTTCTGCCAACCAGCGATCAAAGAGGGCCATTTGTGCAGAGACATCCACACCGGCCAACAGGACGTCATTGCGCGGTGAGTCATCCATGGCAGCCTTGTCGGTGAGATACAGTCCGGTAGCGGGGTGGTAGATCTGTCGGTAACTCTCGCGATAAGCACGCAATGTCGGATAGGTGCGCGCCAGGCGCTCCCGGTCGGCGGTGATACGGTAAGCACGCAGCTCGGCCCAGGGAAGCATGGGGTGATTGAGGCTACCAGGGGTGCCAGGCTCCGACCAGCCTTTCACACCGAGCCGGCCGTTGCCCTCGCCGATTTCCCGGACGATTTCACCGTTTGGCATCTGCAGTGCGTAAAAGTTGTCGAGTCCTTCAATAGCCGGAAACAGATGGTGGGCATAATTACCCCACATGGTGGAAAAACTCATATCCCACAGAAAGATATTTTCGTTAAAGGCCTCGTCGATAAAGTTTTTCACAAGCGGGCTGCCTGTCGCCGGCTGAGTGAAACGCCCAAAGCCGATTTCCCAGGCGCGGTAATAAAATTCGATATAGTCCGGCCTGCGTGCAAACACGGGGCGGGGCAACTGGTCTCGCACCCGGGAAAACGCCGGTAAGGGTTTCGGCCTGTAGGGTTCGGCGGGGAAAAAGTGTCCACCGTTTTCCAGTCGGGTGCGATAGATCGCCAGGTAGTGGTCCAGCCCCGCTTTGGAAGCGCGCACTGCGGCCAGAGGGCGCATTCCATCGGGGTACGCTTCCTGTTCCAGAATAATCCAGCGCGTGCCCCCAGTGGAGACGTTTGCATGGATAAGCGACAGCCAGTCGATCACATCTTCGCCGATGATGGGACGGGCATTCGGGATAGCATCGGGGAAGTGTGCCTTGTAGTGGGTTGTCAGCGTGCGCCCCGGATACTGCATCACCCTGGCCACAGGGTCGTCTCCCGCCGCGGTTGTCCAGCCCACGTCCTGTTGTAGCACGAAAGTGTCTGAGGTGTTGGTGGCAATATAATCCCAGAAAGTGGTGTCCGCAAAGGGGGACATTTCGCCAGCGTGATTGTGGTACCCGAAGCGAAAGCCCCGCGCTTCCAGTTGCCGATGGGTGCGAGTGAGGTCTGTGATGAGCGCATCGATGCCATCGGTGTTCCAGCCGCGGGGGTCCCAGCCGACAATCAGGTACTCGGCACCCAGTGCGCGATAAAATCCCGCGGTTTCTTCGATGGTGCCGGCAGTGACATTATTAAATCCGATATGTGCTCCGCTCACTTTCAGCCCCAGTCGATCGAGCAAACTGCGCAATTCGCGCCCGCGACCGGCATAGGGACCGAACTCTCCTGCGAACTCCACCACAGCAAAGCCCATGTCAGCCAGTGCGGACAGGGTACCCTCGAAATCGCGGCTGAGATCTTCCCGCACGGACCAAAGTTGTATGCCTATGGCGGGCAGGTCTGGCGGGGGCACTGTCTCGTCTCTGGGAGGATTCGCCGCCTGAGTGCTGGCACAGAAAAAAGTCAAAAGGCAGAGTGTGATGATTCGCATGGGGTTCTTCCTGCGGGTAATTCCGCTGCGATGGTAGGTGCCGGGCACGCTAATGGCCCTGAAAATAAGCGATGGGTTCGATAACGCCTGTCGCAAAAACAGGCACCGGCGTTGTTACTCACAGAGCTTTTCTCTGCTGGAAGATGTACATAGAGACTGGAGGTAACAATGGTATTCGGGCAGTGTCGTGGCTGCCTGGCGGTAGTCAGCGGAGAGCTTGCGCACCCATCTGTTGTAGTCGCTGTCTCCGCCGGTTGTGGGAATGGTCCCCGGTCGCGGCCAGAAGCCGGCCAGGGTAGGTAACAACAGCCTGGTTTCCGCACTGATCAGGGGGATGTCCGTTTGCAAAGTGCTGCCGCTGGCGCGAAAGAGTGCCAGCTGTGCGCGGGCGCCGGGAGACAGCCGCCGGGTGTGGCCGGCAAGCCAGTGACAGAGACTGTGCAGGTCGGTAACCTCCCGGTTGTATGTGGCAACCTGGCGGTTGAATGCCGCACGCAGGCAGCCGTCTTCGGTTTGCAGCGGCATCAGGGGCAGCAGCTGCCGCAATTGGTACTGGGTTTGCGCCAGGGAATCGACGGCCAGACCACCGATATTCAGTGCCGCCCCCAGGCCGATCAGGTTGCCTGCCCACGCATGGGGGTAACTGCGCAAGTACTCTGCGGGGATAACTTTGTGATCCAGACGCAGACCGCGCAGATTCAGTTGCCAGCCATCGCGGCCAATGGTGCAGTGGGCTGCAGTCAGGCGCTTGCGACAGCCGCTCAGGGTCTGGGTCATGCGGCTGGCGGGCAGGGGTAGAGAGCGCCCGCCCTGCCCATTGTGTAGCGCGGATTCCGCCAGCAAGGCGCCGTCGCAGTCGATAATAAACCCTGCCTGCATTCGTGTCCCATCCGCCAGTTGCAGGTCAAAGCGGTGTTCGTCAACAGGACTCAGTGTCGCCTGCTGGCGATAGACAGGCAGCTTGCGCGATTGTGCCGCCAGATCCAGGTGATCGCAGTAATCGCGGTAGCTAAACTGCAGACCGCGTTCCAAACTGCGGTACACTTCCGGCGCGTTTGTCGGTATGTCGCCGTAGCGGCCCGCCTCGGCGGCCCGGCAGACAAGATTGAACTCCGAGGCATCGAACAGTGTGCGGCTGCGCTGCCACCAGTGAAAGAACGGCTGCCCCTGGTGCATAAAACCATAGCCGCCAGAGGCCAGCCAGTGGCCTGCCTGGGGGTTTGCTTCAGACTGTATCCTGAGAGCCAGAAGTATATCGGCAGTGTTTGATTGCAACAGGTCGCGCGGATCAATCCCTATCTCGCAATGCTCCATGGCACTGTCCCCAAACAGAAACCCCGCACCGGATACTTTCCCGCCAGGCGCCACCAGGGATACGCAAATCCGCTCTCGGGGAAGCTGTTGCACCAGGTAGAGCTGGCAGTAGCGGGCCGCCGGATTATTGCCGTAGACAACCCAGTGAACGGGTTGCGCCGCGCTCGATGCAGAGGATACAGCCGATCCTGTATTGGTTGAACGATTCACAGTGCAATCCCCCCATACAGGCTCATCGCCGTTGGAGGTACGGGTAGGGGACGCATGCCACACTGACGGGCAATGACGCTGGCGTGGTCCGGCATGGCAGCCACGCCTTTTTGCACAAGCCGGCGGTAGCCCGAGAGCAGCCTGTCGATTTCGTCTAAGGCCAGAAGATCCGCCTGGGGCGAGTAAGTCTTTGGCAAAATGCGCTGACCGTGATAGACCGCCAGCCAACTGGGTTGCAGGAACAGGCCGTGACCATAGCCGACGATATACCCCTGCTCCCGGTAGAGTGCCATTTTCAGCCTCAGGTCATCGGGGATGGCCATATAACGACAATAGCGCCAGAAGGCACTGTCCTCGCGCTCTGTAGCGTGGTAGTGGAGAATCAGGAAATCGCGGATGCGTTCGTATTCCAGTGACATCTGCCGGTTGAACTCCCGGCGTCCGGCAGGGTAGCTCCCGCCCTGGGGCCACAGCGCCAGGAATTTGGTGATGGCGATCTGGATCAGGTAAATGCCGGTGCTTTCCAGGGGTTCTAAAAAACCGCTGGACAAGCCGATGGCCAGGCAGTTGCCGACCCAGGAATTTTTCCTGCGCCCGGCCTTAAAACGCAAAATACGCGGTTCGGTACTGGTTGGCCCGGGCAGACTGTTCATCAGCCGCTGGCATGCCTGGTCGTCGCTCAGGTGATCGCGCGCGTAGACGAGCCCGTTGCCGGTGCGATGCTGCAGGGGGATCTGCCATTGCCAGCCGGCACTGTGGGCAATGGCTCTGGTGTAAGGGGGTGGTGGCCGGTTGCTCTCGCAGGGCACCGCCACGGCACTGTCACAGGGTAGCCAGCGGGACCAGTCCAGGAAGGGGGTCTGCAGGGTGCCCCCGAGTAAGAGCGCGCGAAAACCGCTGCAGTCCACAAAGAAATCTGCCCCGAGGCTGTTGCCGTCTTGTAATTTCAGTGCGGAGATATGCCCGCGTTCGTCCCTGCCAATGGTATCTACTCTGCCTTCGACGCGCTCGACGCCCAGCTGCTCGGCAAAGTCCCGCAGGAAGCGGGCGTAAAGCCCGGCATCGAGATGAAAGGCATAGGAAAAGGTGGAGAGAATCGAGCGGGGGTTGGGATGTGGAAAATCGAACTTGCCGGCGGCTGCCGCCTTCACTGGAAGCGCGTAGTCATCCAGGGGGGCCGCCCGTCCCGACTGGCGCGCTTTTAACCACAAATGATGAAAGGGGATACCATCCAATTCGCGACCGTATTCGCCAAACGGATGAATGTAGGCGTCGCCAATTCGCCCCCAGTGTTGAAATTCTATCCCCATTTTGTAGGTGGCCAAGGTAGCCCGCATAAAGGCATTTTCATCGATACCTAGGGTCTGGTTGAAAAAACGCAGATGGGGCAGGGTGGCTTCGCCGACACCGACGGTACCGATTTGATCGGATTCGATCAGGGTAATGGCGATACCCCGTGGAATTAAAAATCGCGCCATGGCTGCGGCACACATCCAGCCGGCGGTGCCGCCGCCAAGTATGATTATTTTTTTCATTCAGGCCTGTGTTCTGTTGCAAGGGCGTCCGGCTTTTTCGCCCAGGCCAAAGTGCGCCGCTTGCGCACCTTGGCCTTGTATCACTCTGCGGTTATCAGAAGTTGATGCGGATAATCGCGGCAATGCGACGGTCGTTGATAAACCAGGAGCGGCCGAGCCTGGTGCCGTCGGCGTCCACCTGCATCTGCGTTTCGGTGACCTGATCCAGAATATTGGTGGCCTCAAGACCCAGCTTCACATGGTCGTTAAGGTTGTAGAAAACAGAGCCATCCAATTGGCCACTGTCACCGTTATAGATGGGCAACTTGGTGATCACATCACGGGTGGTCAGTAAATACTCGGAGCGCCAGTTCCAGGCCAGCCGCGCACTGATGTCATCGTATTCGTACAATCCCACCAGGTTGTAGGTATGCTCGGACATGCCCTGCAGCGACAGGTTTTCGAACGCGACCGCGACCTCGTTGCCATCGTTGGTGCTGAGGTTCGGGTTGGGTACGCTCTTGGCGTCTGCATAGGTGTAGTTGACCTGAAGGCCGAGGCCGCTCCAGGCACCGGGCAGCTGATCGAAGAATTGCTGATAAGCCACCTCGAAACCGCGCACAGTGCCGTCGCCGAGATTGACCGCTCCATCCACCTCCACCGTCTTGGTAACGCTGTTGTTGGTCACTGCTCTGGGGAAGGCACCGCTGACAAAGAAATCCGAAATATCCTTGTAAAACAGCGATGCGGAGAGCGCGCCTACATCACTGAAATACCACTCCAGAGAGACGTCGTAGTTCTGTGCCGTCATTGGCTTGAGGAAGGGGTTGCCGGTACCGGCGCGGTAATCGGAGACCCGCGCGGCGTCTTCAATACCATCTCCGTCGGTATCCACCTCGGTGACAATGGCGTAAACGTCCATGCTGTCGCGCAACATACCCATATCCGGGAAAGCGACCGCCCGGGAGGCGCCAAATCGCATTAGCCATTCATCATTGATATTGTATTTTACATTCAGGCTGGGCAGCCAATGGGAATGGCTGGCCGCACTGCTGGTCAGGTAGCTGTCGCCATTGAAGAAGGCGAGGTCATCTGCAGGTAGCGGCAAACTGGCGCTGATGGTGGAGTAGGAGACGCCGCCGGCAGTGGTGTAATCCAGGGTGACATAGCGCAGGCCAAAATTTCCTTTCAGGACATTGTCCGGGCTTGCAAAATTTGCCATCACATAAGCGGACTGACGCTCCTCCCTGACCGGGTTGTATTCCGGCTGGGTGAAGATTCCGTCCACTAGATCGTTGCGGTCTTTCAGGCTGCTAAAGCCAAAAATGCGCCCCAATTCTGAGCGGAATGTCTCGTGGTCTGCCAGGAGGTCAGCACCCGGTACCAGAATAGTGCCACCGGCAATCCCGGGCGTCTTGCCGCGGAAGAAGTCGTTAAAGTCGAAGACATCGTGGGCCGGGGCGGGGTAGGTATCGGTTCCCGGCTGGCCGTCCCAGGGGCTGGTATCGTGGACACCGTTAAAGAATTTCATGCCGCCGGCCCAGGTTTCCGACAGGACACCCCAATTATAAGTGGACCAGCGGGTGGTTTGTTCCCGCTCTGAGGCGCGCAGCCCCCCTTTGAGGGACTGAAACCAGCCCTGGTCGATATCGTATTCCATATCCAACTGCAGCGCTTTCTCTTCGCCGTCACTGTCTTCGATATGATCCATCGCGGCGCGGTAGAAATAATTGGCGGGATCGGTGAAATACGCTGCACTGGATTGTGGCACACCCACGGGTGCAATAAAGTTCACCTCCGGCGAGTCTCCCGAGAAATCGACTTCTACGTCTGCGCGGGTATTGCCGAAGATGGACAGATCCAGCACTTGGGTTTGCGCCTGCACAAGCTGGGCGTCAAACGCGATGTGGAGTCGGTCGGTTGGGTGCAATGCCAGGTTCAGGGAGAGGTCTTCTACCAGTGTGTCGGTTACCGAACGGCGCGCGAAGCTATTGTAGCGGTCGGCGCCTTCCAGGGTTCCTGAGACAAAACGATCGCCAGTGTACACACTGTCCGCACTGGGCGTTCCCACAGTGTCGTCTGACTGGAGGGCGTTTTCGAACCAGGTAGTGGACGCATCGGAGCGCACATACTCCAGGGTAGCCAGGGTGGTATCGGCGGGATTGGCCCACTGCAAGACCAGGCTGCCACCGGTCCGGTGACGATCCTGGTTTACCATGCGCGCGCCTGCATTGATGGGCACCCAGCGCTCGCCGATTTCGGGGATATCCAGCAATTGGGGCGCACCCTGGCCCACAGAGTTATTGCTGACGCGCAGTTCTGAGTCGGCGGCACTGATCAGAAAACCGAATTCCCCCATTTCGGTTTGCCAGCGGTTACTGTACAGACCGGAGAAATCGGGTGTGGATTCGCCGCGCATGTCCGTATAGTTCATAGCGCCACTGAAGGCAAGCTGTTGTCCATCGCTGTCGAAGGGTTTGCGGGTTTCCAGGTTGATGGTCCCGGCGATACCGCCCTCAATCATGTCGGCTGTCTGATTCTTGTATACGACCACTGAACCCATCAGCTCCGGCGGCACGTCCTGGAAATTGAGCCCGTTACCGTTGTTCGCGGAGAAACTGTCCCTGCCGTTGAACTCGCTGCGGCTCTGTGCCATGCCGCGCAGCGCCGCGCCACTGCCTTCTATGGAGAAATGATCCGGGTCGTCTACAGCGGCGAAGCGTTCGATGGAAATGCCGGGAACCCGCTGCAGGGCCTCTAGAACACTCTTATCTGGCAGGGCATTGATATCCGAAGCGGAAATGGCGTCGGCAACGGTGGCTGCATCCCGTTTGATATCCTGGGCATTTTTCAGGGAGCCTCTGACACCTTCCACAGTGACCTCTTCCAGAGGCCCCGGCGTTTGCGTATCTTGTGCATTGCTCCCGTGGGTGGCGGCAGCGATACAGACTGCCAACAGAGTGCGGTTAAAGTAGGTGCCGCTTTTACAGCGTGAATGACCGGAGCCAGAATCTCTCATCTCGCGAATCTCATCAATGATTATCATTATTGTGTACTGCCTGTCGGGTACCTGGTGCAGCCGATACCGCTCGGCTGTGCAGGCAGCGCTCCCGCGTTGTCAGATCAGAATCCGTTTTTACCACAAGGGGGCAAGCCCTCCGCCACTTTCTACGATAAGGGGGGCTGAATAAGCGGTAGCAGGGAAGCTTTGATCTGACTTGGGGGCGTTTTTGATTTACGTGGGCCAGAGGTGAGGACAACCGATGGCGTTAGCCCATCCAAAAGTGAAAAATGTGGCGCGATGATGCAATAAAAATCGTCGCTCGGAGGCAGTAAAAAAAGCCGCCGACTTTCACAGGCTGCACTAATTGGCAAAGGCGTATCGTTGGCATTGGCCCGCATGCTTGGCAAAATGGCTGGCAGGGTGCAGAGTATTACAAGGCGTTTACCGCCCATAAAAAGCGTGTTTTGGGGCTTGGGGGTGAGTGGATTTGCACACCCATTTCATGCCTGGGTATCTTGCAAAAATAAAAAATAGACTGCTCTGCCCCTATTGGCCTAAAAGTACGGTTTTCAGCAGCCTGCCAACCTGAACAGGGATGTGCGAGCTGCAAATCAAGCAGGTAACGGCTTGTTTTGGTGTGGTGGGTTTGCGGACATACGCCGCAAACCCGAGTTGAAAAAGGTCATGGAAGGACTTTTCAACAACCTGTTAGAAGGATACCTAAACAAGCAATAACAATATTTGCACAGGCTTTAGGGGTTGGTATTTCAAGATTCAATTCGTACAGCCTTCTTAAAAGACTGCCGTTTGTTATGAAAAGAAAATTATTCTGAAGTGGTGCGTTAAAGCTTGCTAAAAACCCTTTTAAAAGGGCTGTAGGGCCTGCCGATTGAGTATTTTTTAACGAGTTGGAAATTTTTTATTTTGCTCAAAACAGTATCCCCGATGACCGCCTTAAGCCAAGCCTGTTGAAACAGCCTGTTTGGTATTGTTTAAGTCTCTCCAGACGCCGCCGATGCCGGAAAGTCTGCTCAGACACTGCTTGGGCAGATATTGGGCTATCAGGCTGGCAAGATAAAGGGGCTGTTACTTTTCCTGTCCCCCCCTGACACCCCCTCGACCCCGAAAGGCAGCTGGCGCTGGTACGCGCTGGGGTCGGTGTTATCGAGGGGTAGGCAAGGGGGCATTATTAATCCTATTTATAAAGAATACACTTAAAAAGTCGATACCAAAGTGATGTTAAATAAAAAAATACCCTATACGAAGCGGCTAATTAAAAGGGAACTGTCGCGTGGAATCCTCTATTAATCGCAGTCCCGGCAGGCGAAGACGATAACATTGGCCGGAACAGGCCAACTGGGGTTAAACTCTGGCCCCTAAAACTATGACAAGGTACCAAATAAAGGGGGTAGCAAATGCGTCAGGCACTGATTGTACTATCCGCAGCCGTGGGTCTGGCGACCCTGGGGGGCTGTGATCAAAAGGCAAAACAGGGTGAGGTTGCTAAAGATACTGTGAAAGCGGAACAATCTTCGGCTGCAAGCGCCCAACAAGCCGGCAATATCCTATTGGCGGAGTGGACGGGTCCTTACGGTGGGGTGCCCGCGTTTGACAAGATGCGCCTTGAAGATCTCAAACCTGCGATCGAGAAGGGGATTGAGCTGAACCTGGCAGAGATTGATGCAATTACTGCTGACCCGGCTGAGCCGACCTTCGCCAATACCATTGTGCCGCTGGAGCGCGGCGGTGCCGAGTTGGGGCGTGTGTTTTCCTACTATGGTATCTGGAGTGGCAACTTGTCCTCCCCGGAATTCCGCAAGATCCAACAGGAATTGGCTCCCCAGTTGGCTGAGTTCGAATCCAAGATCACCCAGAATGCGCAACTGTTCAAGCGAGTTAAGGCGATTTATGACCAGCGCGAATCCATGGATCTGGACGCTGAACAGAAACGTGTTGTCGAGTTGATCTACACCCAGTTTGCAATCAATGGCGCGACCCTGAAAGGTCCAGCAAAAGAGCGCTACGCCGAGATCAACCAGCGCCTGGCGGAGCTGTATACCAAGTTTGCCAACAATGTATTGGCGGATGAGGAAGGCTACGATATTTTCCTGAATAAGGGTCAACTTGCCGGGTTGCCCGACTCCTATATTGCTGCAGCGGCTGCTCTGGCGAAGGAAAAGGGCGAGAAGGGTAAATACGCGATCACTAATACCCGCTCTTCCATGGACCCCTTCCTGACTTATTCCGATAACCGCGCCCTGCGCAAGCAGGTATGGAGCAACTATTACAGCCGCGGTGATAACGGCGACACACATGACAATAATGCCATCATTGCCGAAATCCTTAAGCTGCGTGATGAGCGTGTCAGCCTGCTGGGCTTTGACAATTATGCCCAGTGGCGTTTGCAGGATCGTATGGCCAAATCCCCCGAGCGGGCTTTGACACTGATGGAAGCCGTGTGGCCGGCGGCGGTAGCCCGCGTGGAGGAGGAAGTGGCGGATATGCAGGCGGTTGCGGATGCCGAGAAAGCCGGCATTACCATTGAGCCCTGGGATTACCGTTACTATTCGGAAAAAGTTCGCAAAGCCAAATACGATCTGAATTCCGACGAAGTGAAACAGTATCTTCAATTGGACAAGCTGCGCGAAGCCATGTTTTACGTGGCCGGTGAGCTGTTCAACTTCGAATTTACCCCGGTGAAAGCGGGTACCGTTCCGGTCTTTCACGAAGACGTAAAAGTCTGGGAAGTTACTGACAGGACCAGTGGTGAGCATATCGGGCTCTGGTATCTGGACCCGTTTGCCCGCACCGGAAAACGCTCCGGTGCCTGGGCCACTATGTACCGCGATCACTCCACCTTCGACGGCAAAAAGACCGTGCTGTCTTCCAACAACTCCAATTTTATCAAGGGGTCAGCCGGCGAGCCGGTACTGGTGAGCTGGGACGATGCGGAAACTTTCTTCCACGAGTTTGGCCACGCACTACACTTTCTCGCCTCCAATGTGACATACCCGACCCTGAACAGCGGCGTGCGTGACTATACCGAGTTCCAATCGCAGTTACTGGAGCGCTGGCTTTCTACCGATGCGGTGATCGACAACTATCTGGTGCACTATAAAACCGGCGAGCCGATTCCTGAGGATCTTGTTGCCAAGATCAAAAAGGCGTCCAAGTTCAACCAGGGCTTTGCCACAACGGAGTACCTGGCGTCCGCATTAATGGATATGAGGCTGCATACGGCCGATCCAGAAGGTTTGGATCCGGATAGGTTCGAACGCGAAACACTGGCAGAGCTGGGGATGCCGCAAGAGCTGGTTATGCGTCACCGCACGCCGCATTTTGGCCATATCTTTTCCGGTGAAGGCTACTCCGCGGGCTATTACGGCTATATGTGGGCCGATGTCCTGACTTCTGATGCCTCCGAGGCATTCGCCGAATCCGAAGGCGGCTTCTATGACAAGGAGGTGGCTGGCAGACTGGTGAAGCACCTGTTCGCGCCGCGCAATGCCATGGACCCGGCCCAAGCCTACCGCGCTTTCCGTGGTCGCGATGCCCGCATTGAAGCGTTGATGCGCGATCGTGGCTTTCCGGCACCCGAGAAGAAAGACGGCGCTGCAGCGGCCAAAAGATGATGGACTGATTTATACAGCCACAAAAAAAGCCGCCTTTACTGTTGCGGCTTTTTTTTGTGGCGGCCTCTGGTTCAGCGGTGTAATCGTGCTGTTTGTGTCTCAGGGGCAAGTAGACGAGCTGAGACCCCCGGTGCAGTTTTGCAAGGCGGGCGTTTACAGTGGGATACGGATCACAACACCGCCCATGGTCTGCCCCAGTTCAAAGTCATTGCGCGGGCTGTCCACATGATCATTGTGGCAGCTGATACAGGCCGGGGAAACACCCACGTCGGCGTAAACTGCAGTGAAGTATTCGGTGCCCCCCAGCTTCTCGCGCCCGTAGAAATTTTTACCGGGATTATCGATCACATACTGTAGCCCGTTTTTCTCCAATTCGGTGCGTGGTTTGTTTTGTTTGTTGACCGGCCACAGGGATAGGAGGGCGTAGTTGAAGCCGGAGTTTTTTTCCGCTACACGCTCCGCCCCCATACGCATCATTTGCGCGGGTAAAGGCAGCAGCTTCTTATCCTGCCAGTGCTCATCGGCCTCGAGGACTTTTTCTTCATTTTGCAAACGGTTCACGACCTGATTGGTGTAGTTGGCCCTGTCTGCTTCGATGACGGCAAAGATGGCATCCGCCATTCGCTCGGGCGCAATTCCCTGGTTCTTTTCACAGCCAGTGAGCAGGGCCAGACCGGCGACAAAACAAGCGGCAATACGCATAGTGTTCCCCTCCTATTGGGATTTGGTTTTCTGGTTTTTGCTGTTGGACATTCTCGCAATACGGTCGCGAATCAGATCAAAGGTCCGGTGCTTCTCCGCGGGCTTATGCTTGAAATTCTGTGTGATCAACTTTTTATCAGCCAGGGCGGCCAGGGCAAACTCCGCCCCGTGGCAGTTCAGGCAGACGGGCAGCATTTTTTCATTGGGACGGAGGTTGTGGTTCTGGTTGTGGTTGACCATGATTTGACCGTCACGGGGCTCCCGTGGAAGGTGGCAGCTGGCGCAACTGACACCATTTTCAGGATTGTTTTCCCAGGTACTGAAATGGGGGGAGTCCCTGTAGGCCAGACTGTGCTCGTCACTGTGACAGCCAAGGCAGGCTTCCACTGCGGCATAGTGCACATTGACTGAATGGGCGTCGTGGCAGCTGATGCAGTTCAATTCCCCCGAGGCATCCGCCTGCATGGGGATTCTTGCCTGTAGTGGTGACATGGCCCCGGTGCGCTCAACAAGCCCGTGTGAAAGTTTGGAGGACAGGCGCATCCCGTGTTTGCCCTGGATAAAGGATTCCCTCTGTTCGCTGTGACAGCTTGCACACTGCTCCACCACGTCAAGGCTGCTGAATTGCTGTTTGTTGTCGGTGTGGCAGTGACTGCAGTTGACCGTGGATCTGGCGTGCGCACTTTGCGCCCAGGCCGCGCGGATATCCGCACTTGAGCCGCTTTTCAGATCCAGGTCAGCTTGTTCCGGTTGCAGTGGTTGTTTGTGCGGGTGTTCCTGCAGCCACATCTGCATCGCGGTTCGGGCGGGCAAATGGGCATCCTCCAACAAATCCGGCTGCCCTTCATGGGCAATCAGGAAGTCCTCGTAGAGCGTACCGTTGTCGTGATAGTTATGGCAGCCGGAACTGGCACAGGTTTCGAAACCGAATTCTTTATGGCTATTGCGTTCCTGTGCAATATCGCTGTGGCAATGAAAGCAGAAGTCCCCAGCCAGGCTGACGCCCATCTCGCGGGTAATTTCCGGTTTGTGCTCGGTGTGGCAGCTGATGCACTGGCGCGCATCGAGTGTCTCCAGTAGCTGCGCATTTCTCGGATCGAGAAATTTTTTTCGCGGGTGGGAATCATCGGCCAGTTCCAGTTCCTCGGCATGGCAATTCAGACACGACTGTTGCATGGCCTCCTCGCCCGCAAAGCCATCGGTATGGCACGACATGCAGTCCAGCTCTATCTGGTGGTGCCCGTGGCTCATTTCCCCGGTGATAAACAGGGATTTGTCGGCAACTTCCAGGTTATACGCAGCCAACGAACCCACGGCCAAGGTTAGCAGCAAGCCATAATGCCAGAATTTAAATTGATAGGATTTCATTTAAAAATAATAAACCGCAAGAATATGATAGGAGAGCAGTACCGGCAGTGCCCACAGCAGGGCATAGTGGACACGAGACCACCATTTGCGGTGCTCGCGTAGTTTCAGGTCTGTCCAGTGGTGGTTGCGTGCCATAAACACACCGACAAGCGAACCGGTTGCGGTCGCGGTGAGAAAAACAAGCATCAGTGCCAGGTTCAGGCTTTCTCCCAAGCGGAACCCCGTGTGAACCACAAGGGCAAGAAGAGATATCAGACCAATCACACTGTGCGCATAGCGCCAGTGATCCATATGGCCAAGAGTGAATTTCTTCCAGCGTTTTCGTACGCTGAGCGCTGCTGTCAGCAGGCACAGAACAAGAATGGTGTAGCCGGTAACCTGCTTCCAGAAATTGTCGTACCAGAGTTTCTGCCAGGAAAAGGCTGTTTGTACCGTATCGGGAACCGGTGCAGCCGGCATCAAAAATGCCAACGCAATAAGGAGCAGGGACAATGCGGATGTGATTAGTATCCCCCTGGCGTGACGCATCACCAGATTGGGGGCAGGAGTATCCAGTAACTCTGCCATCAGCGGGCGGCAGCTGCCGCATACGGAGCCGGCGGTTGTGGCCTGCTGCAATTCATTCAGGGAGCGCTTGCCCTCGGATATGGTTTTGCACAGGTCCCCTTTACTGACTGAGTTGCACTGGCAGACCAGGTAGCTATCGGGGAAGTGCTTGATACTGGTGGCCGTCTGTTTTCCAAACAGACGGCCTGTGTTTGCGAAGTTCTTAAGAGTGCGCTGGTTGACTTTTTCCTGCTGTGCTACAGCCTGGCGCAGGTCGTTGGCCTCATCCCAGCTGCCGATATAGACTGCGCCGAGAATACGTCCATTTTTGACAAACAGTTGGCGATACACTCCTTTGAAACGATTGCGGTAAGCGTCTCTTTGTAAGTTGTGCTGGTACTCGATATTGTCTACAGCAACGTCGCCGATAATGGCACAGGGGATGTGGGCGATCTTGAGCTGGATGTCGGTATAGCTCCCGGTATAGGGGCGCTGTAACAATGCTCCGCCGTGATTGCGACGAATATGGGAGCAGCAACTCTCCACCTGCTCATAACCGGGGCGTACCAATTGGTAAATTTTTTGATCAAATTCGGCACATTCGCCCACGGCATAGATGTCGGGGTCGGAAGTTTGCATCCATTTATTGACAACAATGCCGCGTTGTGTATCCAATCCGCTCTGTCGCGCGAGCGTGACTTCAGGCTGAATCCCGGTACACAACACTATGGCATCTACACTCAGGGTTTTGCCACTGGCAAATCGCAGCCTGGACTTTTTGCCATCCGCTTCGATCGCTTGCAGCGAATCGCCCATTTTGAGATTTACACCGAGCGCAGAGAGCGAGGACTTCAGGAATGCTTCGCCCTCTTCGCCAAGCAGGCCACTGAGCAAATACCCCCGCGACTGCAAAGTGACCGTGTTCTTTGGGGTTTTTAACGCGGTTGCGGCTTCAAGTCCCAATGCACCGGCGCCTATGACGCAAATATCGGCGTGCCGATCACGCAGGCTGACCAAATCATTGGTATTACGCAGGCTGCGAAAGGGGTAGACAGTGGGAAGATCGGTGCCGGCAATCTGGGGAATGGCCGGATTGGAGCCGGTAGCCAGAATCAATTTGGTGTAAGGCTGTGTATTTCCCGCAGCGTCGGTCACAGTTTTTTGAGTGCGGTCAATGGAGAGGATTTTTCGGTCGATATATTCGGCCAGCCTGTGGTCACGCCTGCCAAGAATGGGGTTGTCCAGCTCCGCCAGTTCCACATGGCGGGACAGGTACTGTGAAAGTTTTACCCGGTTATAGGGCGATTCCGTCTCGGCCCCATAGATAACAACTTGCGCCTCATCACAAAACTCCAACAGTTTTTGCGCACAGCGGACACCAACCGGCCCTGTGCCCACAATAACGTAAATTGGATAGCTGTTATTGCTTGTGTACGTGTTATCTGGTGAGTATTGCTGAACAGGTGAACTGTCTAGTTCAGTCATACATCCCCCCAAGTCCTTCAGCTTTCGCCACGGGTCCGACTGTTATTCTTTTTTTAAACCACAAACCTTTGAACACCAATTAGATCCACATCCCACAGGAAGATTTTTTTTTAAACTCTAATTCCTCTATATTTAAACAAAATTAAATAAACGTCTAGTGTTGAATGAGGGCGATGAAGAAAAGGCTGTTTAGGGAGTTTGGTGCGGTAGGTGACGCTATCTGGTTGTCACCGCATACTTTTGGAGGTGGAAAGGGGGAAATGTCCAATGAGGTGTTAATCGATTTATTTTGTAAAGTGAAGCTTTCGGTCAGTTTTTGAGCGTTTGTGAATGGGTTTCGCGGGGTGGTGGCAAAGGGGCTGAAGTCATGCGGCCCCATCCCTGACGGCTGCACAAGCTTTTAGCGGTCGGGCCCTGCATTACACAGTGTTGCGTAGCGGCCGGGTCTTGCCTGATTACAAAAGTAGGTCAGTCACGGCTTACCCCCGGATATTTTCACGAATAATCCTCAGGATGGCTGGTAAAGAACGTAGAGCTCCTTTTCCTCCAGGGCCGTGCGGCGGGTTAGTGCCTCCCCAACTTTCTGATAGTCTATTTTAAAATCTCGAACCATTTCCGGGGTAAAAGCTTCGTGGTTGTACTGCTTGCAGAACTGTACAACCGTATTGGCGATTTCGTTCATATCGGAGCGGAAATCCTTCACCACCTGTAGGGTGTGGGTATCGCCGGCGAGCGTCTGCTCCAGGTAAACATAAAAGCGCACGTTTTCCTTGATCAGGTGGGCCTGGAAGGTGGATTTGAACTGGGTAAGTAGCTGGGACAGCTGGCGATAATTTTGCTGCTCATACCCCTCTGACCAGATGCGCTGGAAAATGCCGACCAGTTTCCGATGGTCGTCTTCCAGGGCCTTGATGAGTGTGGGGTCGTAGGAGATGGTCCGGCTCCCCTTGGCGCTGGTGTAGGCGCTGCGGGTGTATCTCTCTTCGAGATCTGCGCTGTCTCTCGACTTGTCACTTCGGAACATACCGGAAAGAAAGCTAAGCATGTGTCATACCCTTGATAGAGATTATGGATTGGTGCGTTGTGCGAGTGTGTTGTTCCGCGGATGTGGGGAGTGCCCAGTGGGGTCGGCACTGTTTCGCCCTGGCCGGGAGTGGCGGATTTTACATTGGATGACAGGCGCTTTGATGCCGAATAGAGACCTGATTCAGATGGGATACGAAAGATGAGAGGTGTATCACAACTCCGGGGCAGGAGCTTATTGCATTCTCAAAAGATTGATAAAGCCCCTGTGTTTACGGTTGATGAAAAAGAATAAACCCGGCACTGCCGGGCTTATTCTTGATTTGTCTAGCGCTGATCCAGGGGGGTATAGTCGCGCTGGGTGTGGCCGGTGTAAAGCTGGCGAGGGCGGCCAATCTTGTAGGGGTTGGAGATCATTTCATTCCAGTGGGCAATCCAGCCTGCAGTGCGGCCGGTGGCAAAAATAACGGTGAACATATCGGTGGGGATGCCGATGGCTTTCATAATAATGCCGGAGTAGAAATCCACGTTCGGGTAGAGTTTCTTTTCCACAAAGTAGTCGTCTTCAAGGGCGATCTTCTCGAGTTTCCTGGCGATCTTCAGCAATGGGTCATGCTCGACACCCATAGCACCGAAAACCTCGTCACAGATACCCTGCATGACGCGGGAGCGCGGGTCGAAGTTTTTATAGACGCGATGGCCGAAGCCCATCAGGCGGAAGGGGTCGTTCTTGTCTTTGGCGCGCTTCACAAACTCATCGATACGGCTTTCATCACCGATCTCCTGCAGCATATTCAGTACCGCTTCGTTGGCTCCACCGTGCGCGGGCCCCCACAGAGCGGCAATGCCGGAGGAAATGCACGCAAATGGGTTGGCGCCGGAGGAACCGGCCAGGCGAACGGTAGAGGTAGAGGCGTTCTGCTCGTGGTCTGCATGCAACAGGAAGATGATATCCATCGCCTTGGCCACAATCGGGTCAATCCTGCTGGACTCACAGGGGTTGCCAAACATCATGTGCAGAAAGTTTTCGGAGTAGCTGCGGCTGTTGTCCGGGTACATAAAGGGCTGGCCGGTGGAGTGCTTGTAGCACATGGCGGCCAGGGTCGGCATTTTCGCGATCAGGCGGTGTGCGGAAATTTCGCGGTGTTCCGGATTGTTGATGTCCAGGGAGTCATGATAGAAGGAGGCGAGGGCGCCGACCACACCGCACATCATGGCCATGGGGTGGGCATCGTAGCGGAAACCCTTAAAGAAACTCACCAGGGATTCATGCACCATGGTGTGTGACAGGATGGTGTCAACATATTCCTTTTTCTGTTTGGCGCTGGGCAACTCCCCATTCATCAGCAGGTAGCAGGTTTCCAGATAATCGGACTGCTGTGCCAGTTGCTCAATAGGGTAGCCGCGGTGTAAGAGCTGGCCTTTGGCGCCATCGATAAACGTGATTTTGGATTCGCAAGCAGCGGTGGATACGAAGCCCGGGTCATAGGTAAACAAGCCCTTGCCGGTCAGGCGGCTGACATCGACCACCTCGGGGCCGAGGGTACCGGAGAGAACGGGCATCTCAATAGCGCCGTCAATACCATCAACCGTGAGTAGCGCTTTCTTATCGGACATTGCGGACTCCTAAAAAACTGTTCTTTTGGCGGCCCTTCCCCAGAGTTCTCTTGGGTTGGCAGCCTTTTGAGCGGGGCCAAACTTAAGTGCCGGACCGTAAATTGTCAAACCAAAAGGGGTGGACGGCCAGTCTGGCTGCGGCAGGATATCCGGTAACAGGGCGGGCTCCCTGGAGCTTTTATCTGAAGGGAGGCATAAAAGTCTACGGAAATCCTGTGGTCCCAGGGGGCTATTTGCAGGGACCCCCAAAGCGGGCCTGTTTCAGGGCATTCGTTGTGTTTTGACTATCGAGTGCCTATAATCCGCGCGGCTTGCGCCACGGTACGGCTACTTTTGTATAAGACTCACCCGGGTCGAGTGCGAAGTGATCAGCAAGCAGCTCGCCCCTCCATTGAAAAGCTAACGGGCGCCCGGTCGTTCAGGGCAACAAGGTGTTTTTCCTGTGAACAAAAACAGACCTGTCAATCTAGATCTTTCCACTATTCAGCTTCCCGCTGCTGCTTTGGCTTCGATTTTGCACCGCATTTCCGGCGTTGTGCTCTTTGCGGTCGTCGCGCTGTTGCTCTATTTGCTCGATGTCAGCCTGAAATCGGCGCAGGGTTTCGCCGATGTGGCGGCCGTAT
The DNA here is from genome assembly GCF_947489355.1 of uncultured Microbulbifer sp. Lineage (GTDB taxonomy): Bacteria > Pseudomonadota > Gammaproteobacteria > Pseudomonadales > Cellvibrionaceae > Microbulbifer. The sequence continues at coordinate 35,067 of NZ_CANLDD010000030.1, forward strand.
TCAACAGCATACCTGCCAAGGTCGTGTTGTGGGCTTCCCTGGCCGCCCTTATTTACCATCTGTTGGCCGGTGTGCGTCACCTGTTGATGGATTTGGGCATCGGTGAGAGCCTGGAAGGTGGCCGCCGCAGCGCTGTCACGGTGCTGGTGCTAAGCGTCATTCTTATTCTACTGGCGGGGGTATGGTTGTGGTAAGAACAGTAACAAGCTTTGGCCGTAGCGGCACTTTCGACTGGTTGTACCAGCGCGTTACCGCGGTGGTGTTGATCGCGTATCTCCTCTTCATTGTGGGCTTTATTTTCCTCGCAAAAGATTTTGGCTACCAGGCCTGGTCGGAGTTGTTCGCCCAGCGCTGGATGCGTGTGTTCAGTCTGGTGGCCCTGCTGTCCGTCATTATTCACGCCTGGATCGGCCTCTGGTCTGTTGTCACCGATTACATCACTAATCGGGTGATGGGGGGCAAAGCCACGGCGCTGCGCCTGTTTGTGGAAACGGCTCTGGCTGCAATTGCCGTGTTGTACACGGTGTGGGGCATCGAAATTCTCTGGGGTGTATAAACGATGGCGAACATGCGTACTATTTCCTTTGACGGGGTTGTAATTGGCGGCGGCGGAGCCGGCATGCGCGCGGCACTGCAGATGGCCCGCTCTGGCTACAAAACCGCTGTCATCACCAAGGTCTTCCCGACCCGTTCACACACGGTGTCCGCCCAGGGCGGTATCACCTGCGCGATTGCCAGTGCCGACCCGAATGATGATTGGCGCTGGCATATGTACGACACGGTAAAGGGATCTGATTACATCGGTGATCAGGACGCTATCGAATATATGTGTTCAGTGGGTCCCGAGGCGGTGTTCGAGCTGGAGCATATGGGCCTTCCTTTCTCCCGTACCGAGGTGGGCCGTATCTACCAGCGCCCGTTCGGCGGCCAGTCAAAAGACTACGGCCGCGGGGGCCAGGCTGCACGCACTTGTGCGGCGGCAGACCGCACCGGGCACGCTCTGCTGCACACCCTTTACCAGAACAATATCAGGCACAATACCGAGTTCCTGAATGAATGGTTTGCCATTGACCTGGTGAAGAACCAGGACGGGGCTGTTGTCGGTGTGATCGCTTTATGTATCGAAGATGGCGAGATCGTCTTTATCAAGTCCAGGGCGACAGTGTTCGCCACCGGTGGCGCCGGTCGAATCTACGCCTCCACCACCAATGCCCATATCAATACCGGTGACGGTGTGGGGATGGCCCTGCGTGCGGGTATGCCGGTGCAGGATATTGAGATGTGGCAGTTTCACCCCACCGGTATCTATGGTGCCGGCGTACTGGTGACCGAAGGCTGTCGCGGTGAGGGCGGCTACCTGATCAACAAGGACGGCGAGCGCTTTATGGAGCGCTACGCGCCCAATGCCAAAGATCTCGCCGGTCGCGATGTCGTGGCCCGCTCCATGGTGCTTGAAACGCTCGATGGCCGCGGTTGTGGCCCCGAGGGCGACCACGTATTGCTGAAAATCGACCACCTGGGAGAAGAATTGCTCAACAGCCGTCTGCCGGGTATCTGCGAGCTGTCCAAGACGTTTGCCCATGTGGATCCGGTGAAGGCACCGATACCCGTGGCACCCACCTGTCACTATATGATGGGCGGTATCCCCACCAATGTGCACGGCCAGGCCCTTACCCAGGATGCGGCCGGCAATGACCATATCATCGACGGCTTCTACGCTTGTGGTGAGGTGGCCTGTGTCTCGGTACACGGTGCCAATCGCCTCGGCGGCAACTCCCTGCTGGACCTGGTGGTCTTTGGCCGCGCTTCCGGCCTGTTTATCGAGAAGGCCCTGCGCGAGGGGATTGAGCACCGCGAAGCCTCCGAGTCCGATATCGAAGCCGCCATGGCACGCCTGAACCGCCTGGAGATCAGTGAGACCGGTGAAAAGGCCTCCGATCTGCGCAAAGAACTGCAGGGTGTGATGCAGAACCATTTCGGTGTATTCCGCCGCGGCGACTTTATGGCGGAAGGTGTGAAGAAGCTGGCGGGTCTGCGCGAGCGTATTGAGGCGGTGCGCCTGGACGACAGGAGCCGCGCCTTCAATACCGCCCGTATCGAAGCGCTGGAGCTGCAGAATCTACTCGAGGTTGCCGAGGCCACAGCGATTGCCGCCGAAGCCCGCACCGAGAGCCGTGGCGCCCACGCACGCGAAGACTTCCAGGAGCGTGACGATGAGAACTGGTTGTGTCATTCCCTGTATTTCCCGGCGGAAAAACGGGTTGGCAAGCGTGCGGTAAACTTTGCCCCAACCACCATGGATGCCTTTGAACCAAAAGCTCGGACCTACTGATTCGGGAGCGGAATAGAGTATGTTGAAAGTAAGCATTTACCGTTACAACCCGGAAACCGACAAAGCGCCTTATATGCAGGACTACGAGTTGGATACCCAGGGCAAGGATCTGATGGTGCTGGACGTGCTGGAGCTGCTCAAGGCCGAGGACGCGACCCTGTCCTTTCGCCGCTCCTGTCGCGAGGGTGTATGCGGTTCCGACGGGATGAATATCTCCGGACGCAACGGCCTGGCCTGTACCACGCCCCTGTCGGAAGCGGCACCGAAAAATAAACTGGTGTTGCGTCCACTACCGGGTATGCCGGTGATCCGCGATTTGGTGGTGGATATGGAACTGTTCTACGAACAGTACAAAAAGATCGAGCCGTATCTGCAAAATGATACCCCGGCGCCCGCCATTGAGCGTCTGCAGTCCCCGCAAGAGCGTGAAAAACTCGACGGCCTGTACGAGTGTATTCTGTGCGCCTGCTGCTCCACCGCCTGTCCGTCCTATTGGTGGAACCCCGACAAGTTTATCGGGCCGGCCGGGTTGCTGCAGTCCTACCGCTTTCTGGCGGACAGCCGCGACCTGGCCACCGACGAGCGACTTTCCAACCTGGACGACCCCTTCAGCGTATTCCGCTGTCACAGTATTCAGAACTGTGTGAATGTGTGCCCAAAGGGATTAAATCCCACGCGCGCTATTGGCCATATCCGCAACATGCTATTGACCCGTGCGGTATAGGGGACAGGGTCGCCCTGCCAGTGTCCGCCCATTGCGGACCGACCGGGTAACGTACTGATCCAATGACATCAAGCCGATAAACCGGCATTCAATTGAAAAGGGGAGGTGGCTTTAGGCGCCTCCCCTTTTGTGAGTGAAAGGAAAGGCAGTGGCGTAAGCGATGAGAAGCGCACTGCAACTGAGGTAGGCATTAACATGCACGAAAGTACCATGGAGCAGCTGTGGCGCAGCTCCCATATCTCCGGGGGCAATGCCGCCTACGTGGAGGCGCTGTACGAGATCTATTTGCACGATGCCAACGGGGTGCCGGAGGAGTGGCGCAATTACTTTGACAGCCTCCCCCGAGTGGGGGGAAGCAATGATGTTTCCCACGCTGCGGTGCGCCAGCACTTTGAACTGCTCAGCAGGCACCGCGCGCGCCCGGTTGTGGCGCCCGGCTCCGGTTCCGTGAATATCGAGCACGAGCGCAAGCAGATCAAAGTGCTGCAATTGATCGAATCCTACCGCCACCGCGGTCACAAAAAGGCCACCCTGGACCCGCTCGGCCTGATGGCCCGTGAACAGGTGCCCGACCTGCAGCTGAATTACCACGGTCTTACCGAGGGGGATTTTGACACCACCTTCAATACCGGCAGCCTCTTTATCGGCAAGGAAGAGGCGACCCTGAGGGAAATTATCGAGAATCTGGAGCACACCTACTGCGGTAACCTGGGTGCAGAGATTATGCACCTGTCCAACCTCGAAGAGCAGCAGTGGCTCCAGCAGCGCCTGGAGCGCAGCCAGTCCAGGGCCAATTTCGGCAACGACATTCGCATTGAAATCCTGCAGCGTCTCTCCGCAGCGGAGGGGCTTGAGCGCCACCTGGACTCCAAGTACCCGGGCACCAAGCGCTTCGGCGTGGAGGGCGGGGAAAGCCTGATTCCCATGATGGATGCGCTGATTCGTCGCTCCGGCACCTATGGTGTGAAGGAAATCGTCATCGGCATGGCCCACCGCGGTCGCCTGAACACCCTGGTGAATATTCTCGGCAAAAATCCCACAGACCTGTTCCAGGAGTTCGAAGGCAAGAAGACCCTGGATACTTCCGGTGATGTCAAGTATCACCAGGGCTTCTCCTCCAACGTGATGACCCCCGGTGGCGAAGTGCACCTGGCGCTGGCTTTCAATCCCTCGCATCTGGAAATCTGTGCCCCGGTGGTTGTCGGCTCCGTGCGCGCCCGCCAGGATCGCCGCAAGGATGGCACCGGTGAGAAGGTCATGCCCATCAATATCCACGGTGATGCGGCGTTTGCCGGTCAGGGTGTTGTGCAGGAAACCCTGCAGATGTCCCAGACCCGCGGTTACTACACCGGTGGCACGGTACATATCGTGCTGAACAATCAGGTGGGTTTTACCACCAGTAAGCGCGAGGACGCTCGCTCCACCGAGTACTGTACTGACCCGGCCAAGATGATTGATGCCCCGGTACTGCACGTCAACGGCGACGACCCGGAAATGGTGGTGTTGGCGACACTGCTGGCGGTGGATTACCGCTATGAGTTCAAGAAAGACATTGTCATCGACCTGGTGTGCTACCGCCGCCGGGGCCACAACGAGACCGATGATCCCTCCGGCACCCAGCCGCTGATGTATCAGGCGATTCGCAAGCACAAGACCACCCGTACGCTGTTTGCAGAGAAGCTGATCAGCCAGGGTGTTCTGGACAAACCGGCGGCAGACAAGCTGGCCAATGATTACCGCGACAAGCTGGATGCGGGCGAAGACGTGGCCACCGGCCTGGTAAAACAGCCGGATGCTTCCATGTTTGTGGATTGGAGTCCCTATCTGGGTCACGACTGGCAGGAGCCTGCGGATACCGGTTTTGCCCTGCCGAAACTGCAGGATGTGGCCAACCGCATGACCACCGTGCCCGACGGTATTGTGATGCAGCGCCAGGTCTCCAAAATTTACGATGATCGGCGCAAAATGGCCGCCGGCGCTCTGCCGCTGAACTGGGGCATGGCGGAGACTTTGGCCTACGGCACCCTGCTGGAGCAGGGCTGTCTGATCCGCTTCACTGGTGAGGACGTGGGACGCGGTACCTTCTCTCACCGCCATGCGGTGATTCACAGCCAGAAAGACGGCCAGTGCTATGTGCCCCTGCAGCACATGTTTGAAGACCAACCGCCATTTTATATCTATGACTCCCTGCTCTCGGAAGAGGCGGTACTGGCCTTTGAATACGGCTACTCCACCACTACACCGAAATCCCTGGTGGTGTGGGAAGCGCAATTCGGGGACTTCGCCAATGGTGCCCAGGTGGTGATCGACCAGTTCATCACTTCCGGTGAGCACAAGTGGGGGCGTATGTGCGGCTTGGTGTTGATGCTGCCACACGGTTATGAGGGCCAGGGTCCGGAGCACTCCTCAGCGCGCCTGGAGCGCTTTATGCAGCTGTGTGCCGAGCACAATATCCAGGTGTGTAATGCCACTACGCCTGCGCAGATCTTTCACCTGCTGCGCCGCCAGGTGATCCGCCCGATGCGCCGCCCACTGGTCATTATGAGCCCGAAGTGGATTTTGCGTCACAAGCTGGCCACTTCCAGTCTGGAGGCGCTGGCGGAGGGGCGTTTCCACACTGTGATCCAGGATCAGGGCGTGGACCCGGCCAAGGTCAAGCGTCTGGTCCTGTGTTCCGGCAAGGTGTACTACCACCTGCTGGAGGCGCGTCTGGAGCGCACGCAGGAAGATGTGGCCCTTGTGCGTATCGAACAGCTGTACCCCTTCCCCGACGAAGCATTCGTGGAGGCGGTGTCCGTGTACAAGAATATTAAAAGTGCCGCCTGGTGCCAGGAAGAGCCCATGAACCAGGGCGCCTGGTACCACAGCCAGCACCATCTGCGCCGCCTGCTGGCGGAAACGCACCCCAAGCTGGACCTGGAATATGTGGGCCGCGCGCCCTCAGCGGCCCCTGCGGCGGGCTATATGTCCACGCACCTGGAGGAGCAGAATAAGTTCATCAACGAGGCGCTGACCGTCAAACAACGACGGCAGTCAGTAAAGCAGAGTCAATCTCAGGAAACAGGAAAATGACGATCGAGATTAAAGCGCCAACTTTCCCGGAATCCGTCCAGGACGGCACAGTTGCCACCTGGCATAAAAAACCCGGTGAAGCCGTGTCCCGCGATGAACTGATCGTGGATATCGAAACCGATAAAGTGGTACTGGAAGTGGTTGCGCCGGCAGACGGCGCCCTTTCCGAGATCCTCAAGGATGAGGGCGATACCGTGCTCTCCAATGAAGTGATCGCCAAGTTTGAGCCGGGAGCCGGCGCCGCAGCTACTCCGGCAGAAGAGCAGGCCGAGGCGCCTGCCGCCGAAGACGCAGTGCCCGCCGCCGGTGAAAAAATCACCATGCCCTCTGCCCGGAAGATGGCAGCGGAAAAGGGCCTTGACCTGGCCGGTGTGGAAGGCACCGGTAAGGGCGGGCGCATTCTCAAAGAGGACGTAATGAAGGCCGGCACAGCACCCGCGGCTGTGGCGCCTGTGGCTGCTGCTGAGGTGGCAGTTGCTGCGGGTGAGCGTGTAGAGAAACGCGTACCCATGAACCGTATGCGCAAACGCATTGCCGAGCGCCTACTGGACGCGAGTCAGTCCACCGCCATGCTCACCACCTTCAATGAAGTCAACATGCAGCCGGTGATGGACCTGCGCAAAAACTACAAAGCGCTGTTTGAGAAAGTCCATAACGGCACCCGCCTGGGCTTTATGGGCTTTTTCGTCAAAGCTGCAGTAGAGGCCCTGAAACGCTTCCCAGCGGTAAACGCTTCTATCGACGGTAACGATATCGTCTACCACGGCTACCAGGATATCGGTGTGGCGGTATCTTCCCCAAAAGGGCTGGTAGTGCCGATCTTGCGCAATGCTGAGAATCTGGGCCTTGCGGATATGGAAAACCGTATCCGCGATCTGGGTACGCGTGCCCGCGACGGCAAGCTCTCCATTGAAGAGATGACCGGGGGCACCTTCACCATTACCAATGGCGGCGTGTTTGGCTCCCTGCTTTCCACCCCGATCCTGAACCCGCCGCAAACCGCAATCCTGGGTATGCACAAAATCCAGGAGCGTCCCATGGCAGTCGATGGTAAGGTGGAAATCCTGCCGATGATGTACCTGGCACTGTCTTACGATCACCGCCTGATCGACGGTAAGGAAGCGGTTGGCTTTCTGGTGGCCATTAAAGAGATGATCGAAGATCCGGCGCGCATTCTGCTCGAAATCTGAGCGCCTTTGTTCAGGGGCCGCCCCGGCGGTTCCCTCGATCACACTGAATTTAGAAAAATCTGGAACTGATCATGTCGGAAAAATTTGACGTAATCGTAATTGGCTCTGGTCCCGGTGGTTATGTCGCTGCCATCCGTGCCGCTCAACTGGGTCTGAAAACCGCCTGTATCGAAAAGTGGAAGGACAGGGAAGGGAAAAACGTAAACGGTGGTACCTGCCTGAATGTGGGTTGTATCCCATCGAAGGCTTTGCTGGACAGCTCGTGGAAATATCACGAGGCCAAGGATACGCTCGGTGTGCACGGCATCTCGGTTGGCAAGGTCAAGATGGATGTCAACAAAATGATCGAGCGCAAGGAAGAGATCGTCAACAAGCTGACCGGTGGTGTGGCCGGCTTGTTCAAGGCCAATAAAGTGACCTCCATTTTTGGCACCGGCAAATTGCTGGCGAACAAAAAAGTGGAAGTGACTGATGATGAGGGCAAGTCTGCGATCTTTGAGGCGGAACATGTGATTCTGGCTTCCGGCTCTGTACCTGTGAACATTCCGCCCGCCCCGGTGGACAACACGGTTATCGTGGATTCAACCGGCGCCCTGGAATTCACCGAAGCACCCAAGCGCCTGGGTGTTATCGGCGCTGGCGTGATTGGTTTGGAGCTGGGCTCTGTCTGGAGCCGCCTGGGTTCCGACGTTGTGGTTCTGGAGGCGCTGGACAAATTCCTGCCAGTGATGGACCAGCAGATTGCGAAAGAATCCCAAAAGATTCTCAAAAAGCAGGGCCTGGATATCCGCCTTGCCTGCCGTGTTACCGGTTCTGAAGTGCAGGGTGGGGAAGTGGTTGTCACCTACCAGGACAAAGACGGTAAGGAGCACAGAGAAACCTTCGACAAACTGATCGTTTGCGTGGGCCGCCGCCCCTACACCGAAGGCCTGCTGGCCGAAGATGCCGGTGTGAAGATGGACGAGCGCGGATCTATCTATGTCAACGATCTGTGCATGACCTCCGCACCGGGCGTTTGGGCGGTTGGCGACGTGGTGCGCGGCCCCATGCTGGCACACAAGGCTTCTGAGGAAGGGGTTGTGGTTGCCGAGCGCATCGCCGGCCAGAAGCCCATGATGAACTACGACGTGATCCCCAATGTGATTTACACCCACCCGGAAATCGCCTCGGTTGGCCGTACCGAAGAGCAGGTTAAGGCCGATGGCGAGCCCTACAACGTGGGTAGCTTCCCGTTCGCGATCAACGGTCGTGCCATGGCGGCCAATGATACTCAGGGCCTGGTAAAAATTATCGCCCACGCGGAAACTGATCGCGTATTGGGTGCCCATATTGTCGGCCCGTCCGCCGCAGATTTGGTGCAGCAGGTGGCGATTGCGATGGAATTCGGTTCCAGTGCCGAGGATATCGGTATGACCGTATTTGCGCACCCGACTCTTTCCGAGACCGTGAAGGAAGCGGCCCTTGGTGTGAATGGCCATGCGATTCACGCCGTAAACCGCAAAAAGCGCAAGTAAGCGCAATGTTCGATCGCGGGGCAGCCAATTAAAAGTTAAGTGGCTGCCCCGGTTTCATTTGCGGAATTCAAAATTTGCAGTGGTGTAAAGGTTGAATTTTGTCTTCAGGTGCAGAGTAATCTGCAATTCATAAACACATGTTAGATGTGAATTGGTATTGACTATGAACTTGCATGAGTATCAGGGCAAACAACTGTTTGCGGCATACGGATTGCCGGTTTCCAAAGGCATTGCGGCGGAAACCCCGGCAGCGGCAGTAGCGGCGGCTGACGAGATTGGTGGTGATAAGTGGGTGGTTAAAGCCCAGGTACACGCGGGGGGTCGCGGTAAAGCGGGTGGTGTAAAGCTGGTAGATTCCAAGGCGGAAATTGAAGAATTTGCCAAACAATGGCTGGGTGAGCGTTTGGTAACTTACCAGACAGATGAGAATGGCCAACCGGTAACCCGCATCCTGGTTGAGAGCTGCACCGATATCGATCAGGAACTCTACCTGGGTGCGGTTGTGGATCGCTCCACCCGTCGTATCGTTTTTATGGCGTCCACCGAAGGCGGCGTTGAAATTGAGAAAGTCGCGGAAGAAACCCCGGAAAAAATTCTGAAAGCGACCATTGATCCACTCGTGGGCGCCCAGCCTTACCAGGGGCGTGAGCTGGCGTTTAAACTGGGCCTGAACCCGACCCAGGTTAAGCAGTTCACCAAGATCTTCCTGGGTCTTGCGAAAATGTTCCAGGAAAAAGATCTGGCCCTGTTGGAAATCAATCCGCTGGTGATCACCACCGAAGGCAACCTGCACTGCCTGGACGCCAAGGTGGTGATCGACGGAAACGCCCTGTACCGCCACGCTGACTTGCGCGAAATGCACGATCCTTCCCAGGAAGATCCGCGCGAATCGCATGCGGCCAGGTTTGACCTGAACTACGTAGCGCTCGATGGCAGCATCGGCTGTATGGTCAACGGTGCTGGCCTGGCTATGGGCACTATGGACATCGTGAACCTGCACGGCGGCAAGCCGGCCAACTTCCTCGACGTGGGCGGCGGCGCCACCAAAGAGCGGGTTGTGGAAGCGTTCAAAATCATCCTCTCAGACGAGAACGTAAAAGCCGTACTGATCAATATCTTCGGCGGTATCGTTCGCTGTGACATGATTGCCGAAGGGGTGGTTGGCGCAGTGAAAGAAGTGGGTGTAAAAGTGCCGGTTGTGGTGCGTCTGGAAGGTAACAACGCAGACCTGGGCGCCAAGGTGTTGAGCGACAGTGGCTTGAACATTATCGCGGCCACCAGCCTGACCGATGCGGCTCAGCAAGTGGTTAAAGCTGCGGAGGGTAAATAATCATGTCAGTACTGATTAATAAAGACACTAAAGTCATCTGTCAGGGCTTCACCGGCTCCCAGGGGACTTTCCACTCCGAGCAGGCGATTGCGTACGGCACCAAAATGGTGGGTGGTGTGACGCCGGGTAAAGGCGGCCAGACTCACCTGGGCCTGCCGGTATTCAACACCGTGAAAGAAGCCGTGGCAGCCACCGGTGCAGAGGCCTCGGTTATCTACGTGCCCGCGCCCTTTTGTAAGGATTCCATCCTGGAAGCGGCCAATGGCGGTATCAAGCTGATCGTTTGTATCACCGAAGGTATCCCGACATTGGATATGCTCGACGCCAAAGTGAAGTGTGATGAATTGGGTGTGCGCCTGATCGGCCCCAACTGTCCGGGTGTGATTACTCCGGGTGAGTGCAAGATCGGCATTATGCCAGGTCACATTCACAAGCCGGGTAAAGTAGGCATCGTTTCCCGTTCCGGCACCCTGACGTATGAAGCAGTGAAGCAGACCACCGACTACGGTTTCGGCCAGTCCACTTGCGTGGGCATCGGTGGAGACCCCATTCCCGGTTCCAACTTCATTGATATCCTGGAAATGTTCCAGAAGGACCCGCAGACCGAAGCCATCGTAATGATTGGTGAAATCGGCGGGACCGCTGAAGAGGAAGCGGCGGCTTACATCAAGGAAAGCGTCACCAAGCCGGTGGTTTCCTACATCGCCGGGGTAACCGCGCCTCCGGGCAAACGTATGGGCCACGCCGGTGCGATTATCTCCGGGGGCAAAGGCACTGCGGATGAGAAGTTCGCCGCTCTGGAAGACGCCGGTGTAAAAACCGTGCGCTCCCTGGCGGATATTGGCAGCGCTCTGAAGGAAATTGCTGGCTGGTAATAACCACCGGGCAATTCCCCACCAGTGAAAAAGCCGTTTCATCCGAAGCGGCTTTTTTTTGCGAAGTCATCGGAAATGGAGGATAAGCGCTTTATTGAATAGGGCCTGGTAGAGGTAACCGGATGTTGGTCATACTCCTGTATTCATGGGAGTTTATCTTATGGCATCACCTTGACTGCCAGGCAGTCCCAATTCCCCTTAAACCGGGTGTATTGATACCAGCGCTGCATACCCAGTCCTTTTCACCGGATGAGTAGGACACGAATGGGCAGAATCTGTTCAGAGAGCGTCTTCGATTGACTTTCTATTGTATCCACTAATAGTGCACAAATGTACTACCTGTGGCGCAGCGCTGTCCAACTGGGCGTGCAAAGGGGGATACGGTTTAAACTGGCCGCAAACTCTGTTTTGATGGTGGGGTCCGCTTTGGCATTCCACATAGATATCTCATAGGTATTGGTTGTACCACTGATGCATTATGGCTTTTTGGCCTATTTCACTGGAGACAATTCATTTTCTGTTCAGGGTATTTACACTATATTCCTTGCAGGTTTTTCATGGTGCATCGGTAATTGGTTCGGAAGTGATGCTATGCGTAGTTTGTCCCTTTTGATTTCTCTCGCTTTATTTTCCATTCCTTCGCTAACCCATGACAGTTCCCTGGCTACAGATGAGCTGCGTCAATGAAAGAGAGAAGTAATTAGGCTGCGTAAAGAATTCCACAGTGCTAATGGCAGTAACGCCGGTGGGGAAGAGGTTCGCAAATTAAAGAAAGAGGTCATTCAGCTGAGAAAAGAGTTGCGTACTTTGCAGAATCTGATCGTTAGCTTGCAAACAGCACTGGAACAACAGCCTGTCACGGTGGTTCAACCGCCACCTACTGAAGAGCGCCCCAATTGGACCTGTTATATGCAGGACATAAAGTTCGGGGGTATATATTCTCAGGGGTATTCCTGTGCAGAAGCCAAAGGAAAACTACTGGAAACGTGTACTACGCGTGGTGGTACCTGTTCTGAATATAAAGACAGCTGCTCGACAAAATAGTTGCTGCCCATGAAGGGGCCTCTGTATTACAGGCTGCGTTGAGTTTGGTTTTTCGTTGGATGGTGATCAGAAGATAAAACTACAAATTTTCTTAGATCACTGTTCAGTCATTTGTGTTAATGCTTTTTAGCCTATTAAAATCTGCGAGGTGTCAAAGATGATTTGAGCCAGATTGCTGTTTGATTTTCCTGTAAGAGAAGCTTAACTCCTTTCTTTTTTTGCTTCTCATATAGAGTATTTTTGAGCGATGACATAAACCATTGCCTGTTCAATATCTCAGTATAATTAAATATTGTTGAGTTGGAGATCTATACGTGAAAAAATCTATAATAAGAACAACCCTTCTTCTATCCATTTTATTCGCGTTGTTTGGTTGTAGTGGCGGGAGCTCCGGAAGCCCAGATGGCAACGAAGTGCCAGATGAGAATGGGGATACAGCCCCTCCGGTCACTGGTGGTTCTGGCAGTGATATATCCCCCCCGAGAGTGACCCTGACACCAATGAGTGGTAGCGAGATTGGTTTGAGTGCAGCGATACAACTGGATTTCAGTGAGCCACTGACGCTGCAGAATGTTGCTTTGTCTGGATCTATGGCAAAGCTAGGAGAACTGTCTCAAGTTGATGGTGATACTTTTGTTTTTCAACCGAGTGAGCGTTGGTCAGAATTATCTGAATTGACTTTAGTCGTTAATGCTGAAGATGCAGCGGGCAATAAAATGGAAGCATTATCTGCCAGTTACTCTATTGACAATACTGCACCATTTTTGGTGCGTATCACCCCTGAAAATATTCGCCTTGAAAAGAATGACAGCATTCAAGTGGTATTCTCCGAGGCCATGGATATAGGAAGCCTTCAATTGACTGGCTCACTGCTGGATAATGAGTATAAAATCTCATGGTCAAAAACACATTTAGAAAATGACACACTAACTGTCATGGCTGATGAGCGCTGGGTATCTGGCCAAGAGCGCGCAATCAGCATTACTGCAAAGGATTTGGCAGGTAACGCAACTACCACACTGACAAACCGTTTTACGGTGCCTCTGTATTTTGAGAATTTTGATGCTGCAAAGGTTGTGATTGGACAAGATGATTTTTCTAGCAGCACGTCAGGGATTAACGCCAAAAATTTCTCATATTACCCTCATGGAGATGTAGCAGTTGATGGAGATGGCAGGTTATTTGTAGGGGATACTTCCCTCAATCGAGTTTTGGTGTTCCACTCTATTCCCTCTGTGAATGGCGCATCTGCAAATATGGTCATAGGGAAGGATGATTTGGACACCACAAGGTTGTCAGATAGCAGGCAGCTGCTACAGAGACCTGCTGAGATTAGTTTTGATCGTGGCAGGCTGCTTATAGCGCAATCTGAGCCAAGATTGCTTTCTATTTACAATAATATACCGGAGGACGGAGGGGCAATTCCGGCTTTGAATATAAAGCCCAGGGGAGGGGATAATATTGATTGTTGGAATGCGGCGGGGTTTGATCTTTATTGGGGGGCATCTATTGCTGATGGTAAGCTCTTCGCTACCGATGAGATCAATTCCCGTGTATTTATATGGAGCGCCGTACCAGAAGACAGTGGTACTCCTGCAGATTTGATTGTTGGGCAGTCAACTATGGAGCATTGCTTTTCCAATGATAGGAATCAAGATGCTACCGTATTTCAGCCTTCAGCACAAACGCTTGCGCTTCCATCAGATGTTTGGAGTGACGGCGAAAAAATGGCTATTGTAGATGGTGGTAATAACCGTATTTTGCTATGGGATAAACTACCGGGTAATAACTTTACAGCCGCAGATATCGTTTTAGGTCAAGCGTCTTTTTCTGACAAAAAAGTGTATTCTTCTTCTGACGAGGAGGCTGACGGCCCCATAAATGAAAAGACTTTGAGTGAGCCTTCAACTGGAATCTGGTCTAATGGAGTACAACTGTTTATTGCAGATGGTAATAACAATCGAGTTTTAATCTGGGATCGCTGGCCGGAAAAGAATTTTGCACCGGCAGATTATGTTTTGGGGCAAAGTGATTTTTACGGTTCGATTGAGAATGATGCCAATCAGAATGGAATTGCTGATCCAGGCGAATTGCCGAATGCTTCGACATTTAAATCACCTACTGGAATTTTTGCTTATAAGGATACGCTATTTATTACTGATTCAGGGAATGGGCGAATTCTACTGTTTAAGTCGCGTTAATTTTACATCCACTGCTGGGCTGCCTGTCGCGGCCTTCAGGGGCTGCTTGAGTAACGGTATTAAACGCCGCCTCAGCCAAGTGGCCTTATGTATTTATCCAGGCGATCTTGGAAGTGGATCGTCAGTTATGACTTAATTTCCCACATCATCCTTGATCCAGTCCTGTATAATTTTTCAGCCAAATACGTAATTTTATTGCGCGGATTCAACCTTGAAGCGCATACCATTTATGCGGCTTGTGCCGCCAAGTAATTATCCATTAAATCTTCTGGTG
>NZ_CANLDD010000031.1 GCF_947489355.1 uncultured Microbulbifer sp.
AGCGCCGCGGTGGCTCCGCCATTGACGAGCGCACCACTCGGCACAGCGGGTATCAAGCGAGCATGAAGGTACGCAAGAGAATTGAGGAGGGTTTCGGTTGGGGCAAAACCGTTGGCCTGATTCGCCAAGTAAAAGTCCGCGGGTTAGCGCGGGTCAAGGAGATACTTACCCTCACCTTTATCGGCTGGAATCTAACCCGAATAAGCAATTTACAAAGGGGATCCGCTTAATGGCCGGAGAAGCAGTAAAAATAACGTTAAGGGGCGTGTATTCAGCCAAAAGTCGATTAAAAATCCATCAAAATAGAAAAAAGCAGCTTTTCCCTGAGCCTTTTGGCTTGCTAGAAAATTTTTCCAAATAATATTTCCAGTTTTCAACAGCCTGCTAATCAACTGCCAGGGCTTTAGCGCTTATACAGCATTGCGAAACCGTTTAGTGATGCGGATCATCAACATGATCAGCAAGACGGCAAGCAAGAGCAGTACCAACCCACATGCCCATACAATTAGCGTTGCATTGGCAACCAAATCTGATGACTTCAGACTGCTGATAGCCTGCATTCTAGGAGATGTAATATGCTTATCAAGCACAATATCCCCGATCCCATTACCATCCATATCCGGCAACTGTGCAAAATAGTTTATTTGCGCCTGCCAGTTTTTATACTCTTGAATTCCCGGTATTTCTGGGTCTCTATCAATGATACTGTCATTCAGATCGGTCACTGGCTGACCATGGCGATCTTTAGGAACTATACTGACCAGCCCATAACTCAGTTCGGAGATAGTCCTGGCAAAGCCACCGACATAACTGGATGCGGAAAAGCTGTATAGTATGCTGTCGTCTGATAGATCCAGTGGGACATATCCCAGGTCGTCGGAGCCAAGTTCAATAGAGGTAATTCGATCCAGTGGTGGACGCAGTGTGTTATAGCTGAAGCGCAGGCCCGAAAAGCGCGGATAATAGTCATTTCCTTTAATGATGTAGGCAAACGACATCACTTCCATCAGGCCCCTGATCTCCTTCGCCGTCATCCAGATTTTCATTAATGGATAGCCGGGCTGATCATCAGGCCCTATCCCCAGTGGCTGCAACCGGAATATATCCGATACAGACTGAACACCGGATTCACCGGCTATTAAATCATCCCGGATCAGGCTGTTCGTGGTCAGGGCGATGTCACTGCCGCTGGCGAAGCGAATCCCATCGGCCACCAGATTCCCTAGGGCATTGTCCGAGTAATCTCTGGTTAAGGTTTTCGGTGTTTGCACCAGAGGTTGATAAAAGGAAAAGTCGTCGGTCATCACTTCCTTATTGATCAGGGTCTTAAAATTTTCCACTTGTAGTGTAACATCTGACTTGCCCAGAGTGCGGTCATCAATTCTGTGCAGCTGATAGTGTTTAACACGGACCTTTCCAGACTCATCAATACCAAGGTTCAACTCCCCAAGATAGCGCGTGTCCGAGCCGGCCTGAACAATCGCGGTCTCTCCAACCATAATCGGCTCCATCAGAAGCGTATGGCTATGACCGCCAACAATCACATCAATACCGGGAACCTGTCGGGCATACTTAACTTCCTCACCACCCCAGCTGCCATCCTCCATTATCCTGACACCACTGTGAGACATCAAAATAACGACATCTGCATTTTGCTCTTCTCTTAACAGCTTAACCATGGTTTTTGCTGTGGCCACCTGATCTGCAAAAACCGCTGGGTTATCATCGGGCGCAAGAACTTCGGCGGCTTCATTACCGATCAAACCGAACAATCCAAAGCGAATATTGTTTTTCTCAATCACTTTCCACTTCAGGATCGTACCGTCTTTTTGCAGATGCTGTTGCGCTGGAGGCAGCTTCAGGTTGGAAGTAATAATGGGGGGCAAATCCTGAAGGTGCTCTTTAGCGGCTTCCAGCATTTTTGAAAGACCGTCTGAACGAAAATCAAATTCATGGTTGCCCAGAGTAACGGCGTCATAGCCCAGATTTTTCATCAATCTCAGCTCTGGGGCATGTTTCCGGTACAGGGTATGAAATAGCGTGCCTTGACTTATATCACCTCCATCCAGCAATAGAACCGGCTGTTCCCCCAGTGCCTTTTGACGATCATCGATCAGTGTCGCCAGGCGAGCTACGCCGCCAATGGTCTGATCATCGTTGATCGAATTCGGTGTATATTCAGAATTTGGCCCAAATCCTAACAGGCGGGATTGCCAGTCATTCGTATGCAAAATGGTGAACTGTGTTTCTTTCGCCATCAGTAATGGTGACGTTAACAAACTAAACAGGAGAATCCATCGAGTCAAAACCATCATTATTCTTATCGCTGTGTCACTTTGTTAGAATTAGAGTTTAGGATGCGTTGGCCATCCAGTGGCCTTTTTTAACGCCAGATATCCAGTTCAACCCTTTGCTTTAATTTAAAAATATCTATTTTCTTGTTCTTTATGCGCTTTTAAGCATAAATTCACCATTCGGCGTCTGGAATTTCTTCAATGTTGTACTCCACCAGCCGCGAACACCTGTATTCTGTAATTTCTTCACCTTATCTCCGCCAACAACTCTGAGAAGTTGGATTAACTTTGCGAAACGCTCTTCCATTCAAGTAATTACTGGTAAAAACCGGCCAATCAGAACTGCGTATTCTGGGTTAACTGCAAACCATATAGAATGTTCTAAGCCGATTACTTTCATGCAGGGCAGTTGCACTACGATTTTCAAGCTGTAATAGCAGCCCCGATCCCGTATTGACTCCACTAATGCCTTGAACTGCGTTATCGTTATCCAAACGACCCAATGAGAAGAATCGCTTATCAGATCATTTTTTATAACTTTATAGGGTAATCTTCGCCGAAAACATGTCACTATACGATGATCTGGTGCAATTCTCCTGTACTTTCAAGCTTTCTCTGCTACTGAATAGATAGGCACCGAGCTATTTTTTGGCTCAATCAGGTTTGTTGAATAGACTATTCATCTTCCTTCAGTTCACGCGCCTGATAATAAGCTTCTTCACTGATTTGATGATAGGCTTTCACATCCTGCTCGAACGCCTTGAATGCCTGGTAAACGCGGTCAAATTCCGGATCCTGCGTTGCAGTCTCCCGCAGGATTTCCGCATTAATTGTCTTCAGGTGGGACAGTACCTCATCCGGCAGGCGCCTGACCTTCACGCCGTGCTCTTCCACCAGCTCTTTCAAGGCCCGGTTATTGCGCGCAGTGTACTCGTCCAGCATATCCTGGTTGGCTGCGCGGGCCGCGACACGCACGATTTCCTGCAGATCTTTCGGCAGTTGCTCGAAGGCCTTCTTGTTGATGATAAATTCCATCATGGAGCCGGGTTCATGCCAGCCGGGGTAATAATAGTACTCGGCCACCCGGTGGAAACCAAAAGCCAGATCATTGTAGGGGCCGACCCATTCGGTGGCATCGATCACACCGGTCTGCAATGCGGTATACAGCTCGCCGCCGGGGATGGTAACTGCCGTTCCGCCCGCCCGGCTAAGTACCTCTCCGCCGATACCGGGAATACGCATCTTCAGTCCCTTTAAATCCTCAACGGAATGGATGGATTTGTTGAACCAGCCGGCCATCTGCACACCCGTGGAACCCCCGGCCAGGGGAATCAGGTTAAGCGGCTCGTAGAGTGCCTGCCAGAGTTCCAGACCACCGCCGTGATGCAGCCAGCCATTCATTTCCTGGGCATTCAGGCCGAAGGGCACTGCGGTGAAAAACTGGGCCGCCGGTATCTTTCCCTTCCAGTAATAGGCGGCACCGTGCCCCATTTGCGCGGCGCCCTCGGAAACCGCACTGAAAACCCCCAGCGCGGGCACCAGTTCGCCGGCGCCATAAACCTTGATCTTCAGGCGCCCGCCCGACATAACCGCCACCTCCTTGGCAAAATGCTCCGGCGCGCGACCGAGGCCGGGAAAGTTCTTCGGCCAGGTGGTAACCAGCTTCCAGTGATACCGCTCTTGAGCACCCGCCTCGGTGTATTGTTGTTTCGGCCCCAGCGATGCACGGGATGCCACCAATACAGCAAAGGTAATCACGAGCAAAGCCAGGAGACCGAGGATAACGGCGGGGTACCAGTTAATTTTCTTCATCGCTACCATTGATCGTTTTCTTTCTTTGGCTCGGTGCAAGCCGTCTTCGTTTTCTCACGCTGACAAAGGCCAGTGGTCGGTTCCCATTTTGTTCACACATTCCGGCTTGCGCGGGAATCACCGCTACATGGGCTGTAACTTTGCCATAGCCACCACCAACCACTTGCTACCGGCATCGTCAAAGTTGACCTGCACACGGGCGCGGGGGCCACTGCCTTCAAACTGCAGTACGGTGCCCTCGCCGAATTTGGGGTGATCGACGCGCCCCCCCAAAGCCAGTGGTGGCAGGTCGTCGAAATCCGGCGGCGGGTCGGAAAACTCTCCCACCCTGCCATAATCGGCTTGGTACAGCGGTCGCGATATCTCGGTTTTCAGCCGCACCTCCTGCACCAGGCTGGCCGGTATTTCACCGATAAAGCGGGAGGGACTGTTGTAGGTTTCGCTGCCAAACAGGCGGCGGTTTTCCGCATAGGTGATATACAGCTTGCGCATCGCGCGGGTAATACCCACATAGCAAAGGCGGCGCTCCTCCTCCATACGGCCCGGCTCCTGGGCGGACATTTTGTGGGGAAACAGATTTTCTTCCACACCGGCCATAAACACCAGGGGGAACTCCAGGCCCTTGGCGGAGTGCAGGGTCATCAGCTGCACCGCGTCCTCAAACTCATCTGCCTGCCCTTCGCCGGCATCCAGTGCAGCACTGTCGAGGAATTGGTTGAGCAGCGGAATCGCCCCCTCCTGATCCCCGCCCTCCGGCAGGTCCACGCCGGTAAAAGCGCGACAAGCGCTGACCAGTTCCTGCAGGTTCTCCACCCGGGTCTGGCCTTTCTCGCCTTTTTCCTTGCCGTGGAATGCCAGCAGGCCACTGGTTTCAATCACATCTCCGGCGATTGCCTCCAGCTCTTTGTCTTCGGCATTGGCGGCCAGCCGGTTGATTAAATCCAGAAACCCCTGCAGGGCATTGCCCGCACGGGCGGCGAGCACCCGCTGTTGCAGCATCATCTTGGCCGCCTGCCACAGGGAGCAGCCCTGCTCGCGGGCATAGGAACGCACCATTTCCACCGTGCGCGCACCGATACCGCGGGTGGGTGTGTTCACCACCCGCTCGAAGGCGGTATCGTCGTTGCGGTTGGCAATCAGGCGCAGGTAAGACAACGCATTTTTGATTTCCAGGCGTTCGTAGAAACGCTGACCGCCGTAGATACGATAGGGGACCTGTTCGCGCAGGAGCCCTTCTTCAAGCACCCGCGACTGGGCGTTGGAGCGGTACAAAATGGCAATACTGTCCCGCCGGCTGTCGTTGCCGACCCAATCTTTGATGCGCTCGACAATAAAACGCGCCTCATCCTGCTCGTTGTAGGCGGCGTAGACAGAAATGGGCTCGCCTTCCTCGCCCTTGGTCCACAGCGCCTTGCCGAGGCGGCCGCGGTTGTGGGTGATGACTGCGTTGGCGGCGTCGAGGATGCGGGAGGTGGAACGGTAATTCTGCTCCAGGCGCACTGTCTGCACACCGCGCAGGTCTGTGGAAAAGTGTTGGATATTCTCGATCCTGGCGCCGCGCCAACCATAGATGGACTGGTCGTCGTCACCAACCGCGGTGATATGGCTCTCTTCACCGGCTAGCAGACGCAGCCAGGCGTATTGAATCGCGTTGGTATCCTGAAACTCGTCCACCAGGATAAAGGGGAAGCGCTGGCGGTAATGGGCGAGGACACTGTCGTTGTTGAGCCACAATTCGTGGGCGCGCAGCAGCAATTCGCCAAAGTCTACCAGGCCGCCACGTTGGCAGGCCACCTCGTAGGCAGCATAAATGCGCACCATGGTCTGCAGCCAGGGGTCGGCACCGGCATTGATATATTGAGGGCGCAGCCCCTCGTCCTTTTGCGCGCCGATCCACCACTGGGTTTCGCGCGCCGGCCACTTTTTCTCGTCCAGGCCCAGATCCGCCTGCACCCGCTTGAGCAGACGCAGCTGGTCATCGGCGTCGAGTATTTGGAAGTTTTGCGGCAGCTTGGCCTCCTGCCAGTGCGCCTTGAGAAGGCGGTGGGCAAGACCGTGGAAAGTGCCCACCCACATACCGAAGGTATTCACCCCCAGCAGCGTTTCAATACGCGCACGCATCTCCTTAGCCGCTTTATTGGTGAACGTCACCGCCATAATGGCATAGGGCGAAGCGCCCTCCACCCGCATCAGCCAGGCGATGCGGTGTACCAATACACGGGTTTTGCCCGAGCCGGCTCCGGCCAGGACCAATTGATTGCCCGGTGCTGCGGATACCGCCTCACGCTGTGCGTCATTGAGGGGGTCTAGAATCTGAGATACGTCCATAGGCGAAAATTGTACCAGAGCTTGTGTGCAAGGCCTGTGTAAATACACAGGATCATGCCCAGACTGACCACACAAAGCCGCTCGCCAGCGATGCGCGCAGGGGCTACACTGCGCCATCTGAGATTGCGAAGGAAGTCCTGTGAAACCGGCGGAAGTCACGCAAAAAATCAGCGAACAGCTCTCCTCCATGCGCAAATCCGAGCGCAAGGTAGCGGAGTATATTCTCGCCAATCCCGGCGAAATTATCCATATGCGTATTGTCGACCTGGCCACCGAGGCGCAGGTCAGTGAGCCCACCGTGGTGCGTTTCTGCCGCGCGGTGGGCTGCTCGGGCTTTCAGGAGTTCAAGCTGAACCTGGCCCAGCAGCTGGCCTCCAGTCCCAGCTTTGGCCAGATCGCGGTGACCGAGACGGACACCATTGCCGAATACAAGCGCAAAGTGTTCGACTCCACCGTGGATACACTGCTTATGGTTCGGGACAAAATAGACAACCGCGCGCTGGAAGCCGCGGTAACCGCCATGGCCGCAACCAGGCGCGTTGAATTTTTTGGCTTTGGAGCCTCCGGCGCCGTCGCCGCCGATGCCCAGCACAAATTCTTTCGCCTGCAACTGGCCACGGCCGCACATTCTGATCACCATATCCAGAATATGTCGGCCATGTCCATGGAGCCCGGCGATGTGGTAGTGGCGATCTCCCAGAGCGGTCGCACCAAGGCGCTGCTGCGCTCCATGGGTATGGCGAAAAAACAGGGGGCCCTGGTCGTGGGTCTGGCACCCAGCGGCTCACCGGTAGTGCAAGAGGCCAGTATCCCGCTGGAAGTGGATGTGGAAGAGGATATCGAGATCTACACGCCGCTGTCCTCGCGCATTGCCCATCTGGTGGTGATCGATGTACTCGCCATCGGCGTAGCACAGCGCAAGGGGCCGCAGTTGCAAAACCACCTTTTGAAACTGAAGCAGGGCCTTTACACCCTGCGCGAAGACAAACACTGATTTTGGGTGTATTGCCGCGCCTTCGCAGGGGATAATAGGCGCACACCTCCTGACATGCACCCCGCGACCGTGTTTAGGGCAACTTTCACCCAGGACTGCCCCTGTTGGGAACTATCCACACCAAGCCGTACCAGAGCACAACCAATGACCACCCCATCAACCGCTGAACAAAAAGCCCCACGCTGGCTGGCGGTGTGGCTGGCAGCGCTCGTTTCACTGACCCCTTTCTCCATCGACAGCTACCTGCCGGCAATTCCCGCCATGGCCGCAGCGCTGGAATCCGAAGTGGCGCGGGTTCAGTACTCGGTTTCCAGCTTTTTGCTCGGCTTTGCCCTGGGGCAACTGTGTGGCGGCCCACTGTCGGACCGCTGGGGACGGCGACTGGTGGGCACCATCGGCCTCATCATCTATATCGTCACATCGCTCCTGGTACTGTTTGCAGACCATGTGAACCAACTGATTTCCCTGCGCTTTCTGCAGGCTATCGGCGGTGGTTTTGCCACGGTGATCTGTGCCGCCATCGTGCGCGATCTGCACAGCGGTCGCGAGGCCGCCAAGATTATCTCAATCATCAGCACCATGATGTTGACCGCGCCTTTGATCGCGCCTTTGATCGGCTCGCTCTTACTGGAAATTGGCGGCTGGCAGAGTATTTTTGTTTTTCTGCTGCTGTACGCCATGGCCATGCTGCTGCTGGTATACCGGCTACTACCGGAAACCGTGCCGCGCTTCACCCGAGCCCGGCGCCAGCGGATGCCCCTGGGTTCCCTGATCGCCAGCTATACCGTGGTGCTGCGCAACCGCCGCGCCCTTGGGTTTCTCGCCGCCCAGGCCTGTGTCAGTGGCTCGATGTTTATTTACATCACCACAGCGCCCTTCGTTTTTATGCAGTATTTCGGTGTTAGCGCCAGCCAGTTTCCGCTGTTTTTCGGCGCCTGCATCCTTGGGTTGATCTTGATGGTGCAGGTGAACATCCGCCTGCTCAACCTGTTTCAGCCGCACATGATATTGCTGGCGGGTATTATACTTCAGCTGCTCGGCTGCGGCCTGCTGCTGCTGTGCACCCTGACCGGTATCCGGGAATTAATCCTGTGGATGGTACCTTTGGTACTGGTGATAAGCTGTATCGGCATCATCGCGCCAAACGCCACCGCCTGTTACCTGGAGTTTTTCCCGAAGATTAGCGGCAGCGCCAATGCCCTTTACGGCGCTGCGATCTTTATTACCGGCGGTGTGCTGGGCGGGCTTGTGAGCAGCCTGCACACCGGTACACTAACCCCTATCGCCGGGTCGATGTTTGCCTCGGCACTGGTGGCATTGTTCAGTGCCGTTGTTGTCGCCAAAGCGCGCAAGCCCATTGAACCAACCCAGCGACTCACACCGCGCTGAGGTGGCCCGTCAGGCACTTTTGCCGTTTTCCTCCTCAAGGGCCCGCTGCACCTCCGGCCGCTCCGCCATGCGCTTTTTGAAAGCCTGCAATCGTGGCCAGCGTGACATATCGAACTGCATGGACTCCAACCAGGTAGACAAGACATACAGGTAGGCATCCGGCACGGTAAAATCCTCCCCCATCAGGTAACCCTTTTCCAGGTGCCTTTCGATATAGTCAAAACGCCGGATCAGGTTTTCGCGCGCATGCTGCTGTTCCTCCTCGGGACCGTTCGCGAACAGAGGTTTAAACAATTCATGCACTTCCGCACTGAGGAAATTGAGCCACTCGAGCAAGCGGTAGTGGGCGAGGGTGCCCACCGGTGGCACCAGATTGGCATCGGGCTTTTGTTCGGCCAAAAACTGCACAATGGCAGCGCCCTCAGTGAGTATCTCCCCCCCATCCAGCTGCAGTGCCGGAACATAGCCCTTGGGGTTGATCTTTCTGAAGTCATCGCCGTTTTCCAGGGTGTGGGTTTCCAAATCCACTTTACACAAGTCCAGATCGATATCCGCTTCGCGGGCGACAATATGTGGGGACAGGGAGCATGCACCGGGTGAGTAGAAGAGCTTCACGGGTATTCCTCGGTTGGCAGTTGTGTTGCTAGCAGCAGTATAGAAGCGCTTTCCGGGATGTCTTTAATACCGGTGTATTTTTCCACGCCCCATACTATCCCCGGCCGTGGGGCGCTGCGTAATCAAGTTCGGGTCCCTTGGGGACTATGCCGGTGGGGTTGATATTGCGGTGACTATCGTAATAGTGGTGCTTGATATGGAAAAAATTCACCGTCTCCGCTACACCCGGCTGCTGATACAGTTCACGGGTAAACCCCCACAGATTTTTGTAATCCGCCAGGCGCTGTTTGTTACATTTGAAGTGGCCGTGGTAGACCGCATCGAATCGGATCAGCGTGGTAAACAGGCGCCAGTCCGCCTCGGTAATTCTGTCGCCCGTCAGATAGCGGTTATTGTGTAAGCGCTGCTCCAACTGGTCGAGCGTGCGAAATAACGCTTCGTAGGCCTGCTCGTAGGCTTTCTGAACGGTGGCAAAGCCAGCGCGGTACACACCGTTGTTCACCGTTTCATACACCACCGCATTGGTGGCGTCGATGTCGCCGCGCAGGTCTTCTGGATAGAAATCCTCCGGATTGCCGGTGAGGTGATCGAAAGCACTGTTGAACATACGGACAATTTCCGACGATTCATTATTGACCACACACGCCCGCCGCTTGTCCCAGAGTAGAGGCACGCTGACATGGCCGGTATAATCGTCGCGGTTGCGCAGATATAATTGGTACAGGTAATCCGAATGATAGAGCGGATCGCCACTACTGCCCTCCTCCGTATTGAAAGACCAGCCGTGCTCGCGCATAAAAGGGCTAACCACTGACACGTCGATATAGGGCTCCAGCCCTTTTAATTTGCGCAATATCAGGGTGCGGTGGGCCCAGGGGCAGGCCAGGGAGACATACAGGTGATAGCGGCCGGCCTCGGCATCAAAGCCACCCTCACCACTGATTCCGGGACTGCCGTCGGCGGTGATCCAGTTGCGCAATTGCGCCGCTTCCCGCACGTATTCGCCACCGGTTTTTCCCGTGTCGCGCCTTTGGTTCCGCCAGCGGCCATCGACAAGCTGACCCATCGCCTTCTCCTCAGGCCGCCGGTTATTGACGGCCTCCCGTTTTCGCCGGGGTGCGGCGCTACTTGCCTCTTATCCAGTGATCCAGGCTGAAGCGGCCCGCGCCAGCACAGGCAAGTAGCAGAAAACCGCCAGCAATAGAGAGGTTCTTCATAAAGCTGGTCATCTCACCGGAATCATCGGGAACAAAATGCACCATGCCGGCACTGACCAGGCAAAACAGGAAGAGAAGGATTGCAGAAAAGCGGGTAAAGAAACCGAGCAGCACCGATAACCCTCCGGCCAGCTCCACCAGAATCACCAGCGGCAATAACAAAGCCGGCAATCCCATCGATACCATAAATTCCTCTGTCATCGCATACTCGCCCAGCTTGCCCCAGCCAGCAATAATAAACAGCAGGGACAACAAAACCCGGCCAATCAATTTGGAGGTATCGCACAGCACAGGATGGTTAGCCATGGCTTTCTCTCTCGCGGTTGCACGCCAATCGATAAAGGGATGCCAACAGTGTAGCCCGGAACAGCGGAAATGCGGCAGCTGGAGGAAGACTGTAAAGGCATAGGGTTTCCCTGGGGCAATCATCATCGGGGCATGTCCAATCCAAACCCCCGCTTCCTGTCGGGTGTGAAGCGGGTAAATGGGTTGTGTCTACCCGATGAACGGTTACAATTGCGCGCCCTATTGCATCGGGGTGCAGCCCAGATGTACCCGCAGGGCGAGGCCATTGCACGGCAGTACCCCCTACCGCGCTCGCGAAAAATCGGCCACCCCCTGCACGACTACAATAACGGCACCCTTACACACTGATTAATTTGTCCGTCGAGCGGGCAGGCGCCGCTGCCCCATTGAGGGTTGGGGAGACCCCAGAGCGGCCCCGCCCCGGAGTCCAGGCACGGCATGGAAGTTTATTACACCTTTTGTTTTCTCGGCGCTGTGTCGGTTTTTCTCGCTTTTCTGAACCAGCGGGTGTTGCGCGCGCAGACCACCATTGCCATTACTACCGGTGCCCTGGCGCTGTCACTTGTTGTTACCGGCCTGGGGAAACTGGGATTGGTGGAGCTGCGCACCTGGGTGGACCAGTTGCTGCCGCTGCTCAACCTGCAGGATATCCTTTTGAAGGGGATGCTGGGCTTCCTGCTTTTCGCCGGCAGTTTGCATATCGATTTGCTAGAACTGCGTAACCAGAGACTGGAAATCAGCCTGCTGGTCATCGTCGGTACCCTGATCTCCACCTTTGTCGTGGGCGCGCTCCTGTACTGGCTCCTGCTGCTCATCAATATGCCGGTAGCCTTCGTTTACTGCCTGTTGTTCGGCGCATTGATCTCCCCCACCGACCCCATTGCGGTACTGGCGATTATGAAAAACCTGAAAGCGCCGGAGCAGGTATCCATCCAGGTGGAAGGGGAGTCCCTATTTAACGACGGCTTTGGTATTGTGCTATTCACCGTCATCTACGCACTGGCTTTTGAAGGCAGCCAGCCCACGGTATCAGCTGTCGCGGAGCTGTTTGCCACCGAAGCCCTGGGCGGGATCCTGCTGGGTCTGATCATCGGCGGT
Source organism: uncultured Microbulbifer sp. (assembly GCF_947489355.1). Taxonomy (GTDB): domain Bacteria; phylum Pseudomonadota; class Gammaproteobacteria; order Pseudomonadales; family Cellvibrionaceae; genus Microbulbifer. The sequence goes on from NZ_CANLDD010000031.1 coordinate 12,054, forward strand.
ATCTTCCACTGGCTGATCTGCAGCACTGACGACCACAGCCTGGAATTGCTACTCACCCTGGCAATCCCTTCGGCGGGATTCTCCCTGGCCAATATACTCGGTGTCTCCGGCGCCCTGGCGATGGTGGTCAGCGGTATTATCATCGGCAATTTCACCCGCGAACGGGGCTTCTCCCGGGTAAGTCAGCACGAACTGGATAACTTCTGGAATATCACCGAGGATTTTCTCAACGGTTTACTGTTCCTGCTGGTAGGACTGTTCCTGATCACAATCAACCTGCGCCCATTGGATTATCTGCTGATGGCAGCGGGAATCATTATCGTGCTACTGGCACGGGTGTTGGCAGTGGGGGTCCCGTTCCTCTACCTGAAAAGCCGGCGCAACTACCACCCCTATACCGGCCGGATACTGATCTGGGGCGGACTGCGCGGGGGCCTGGCACTGGCGCTGGCCATGTCCCTGCCGGCCGGCAGTGCCTTTGTGCAGGGACAGGACCTGCGCTATCTGTGGGTGGTGATGACCTACGGCGTGGTACTCTTTTCTATCGTGGTACAGGGCTCTACCATAGCCCCCTTGATACGCCGCAGCCGGGAGTTTGCCGAGCCGGAAAGCACCGTGAAACCCTCCTGACGGCAAACCGCCAGACAGCGACAGACAATCGATGGAAAACACCAGTTTCCTTGCACACGCAGTCATCTTTTTGGGCGCCGCGGTTATCGCGGTCCCCATCGCCACCCGCCTGGGATTGGGGTCTGTACTGGGCTATCTACTCGCGGGCGTGGCCATAGGCCCGAGTGCGTTGGGATTGGTGGGCGATGCCAGCGACGAAATGCACGTGGCCGAGTTCGGCGTGGCGCTGATGCTGTTCCTGATCGGCCTGGAACTGCAGCCCAGAAAGCTCTGGCAACTGCGCGGGGCCATCTTCGGCACGGGCAGCGCCCAACTGCTTTTGTCTGCCGCAGCGATAGCCGGCCTGGTGCTGGCTTTGTTTGAGCCGGGCTGGCGCTCGGCCATCGCCATTGGCCTGATTCTCGCCCTTTCCTCCACGGCCATTGTGCTGCAATCTTTGAGTGAAAAGGGCCTACTCAAAACCCAGGGTGGGCGCAGCGCCTTTGGAGTATTGCTTTTCCAGGATATCGCTGTTATCCCCATACTCGCCCTACTGCCATTGCTTGCGGGTATCCCGGCAGAGGCCCAGGAAGGGGGCCTGAGTGGTTGGCGCTATGGCGTTGCGGTGATCGGTACCATTGCCGCCTTCGCCATAGCGGGGCGTTACCTGCTCGGCCCGCTGTTGCGCCTGATTGCGGGCAGCCAGGTGCGCGAGATGTTTACCGTCACTGCGCTTTTGATCGTATTTGCCGCCGCCGCGGTCATGAGCTGGCTGGATTTATCCCCCGCGTTGGGCACCTTCCTCGCGGGGGTTCTGCTCGCCGAGAGCGAGTTCCGGCACGAGCTGGAAGCCGATATACAGCCTTTCAAAGGACTGCTGCTGGGGCTCTTTTTTATCGCTGTGGGCGCGAGCCTGAACTTCGCCCTGATCGCCGAGTACCCGCTGCTATTGCTGGGGCTGGTGATGGGTTTGGTGTTGGTAAAGTTCGGAGTTTTGTTCGCCCTGGCCCGTGTTCTGCGCATGTCGAAAGGGGAGGACTGGCTGTTTGCCCTGTCTTTGGCCCAAGCGGGTGAATTCGGTTTTGTGCTGGTCTCCTTTTCCACCCAAATTCAGGTACTCGACGCCGCAGCGGGCAGTCTGCTGGTGGCACTGATCGCCCTGACCATGGCGCTGACGCCGATACTGCTGCTTATTTACGAACAATATATCCAACCGCGCTTTATCGGTGGTCCGGACAGCCCGCTGGTAACAGACCACGGTGCCCCGGTGGACTCGGGCTCACCAGTGATCATCATCGGCTACGGCCGCTTCGGCCAGATTGTGGGGCGCCTGCTCAACGCCTGCGGATTTGGCACCACGCTGTTGGAGCGCAACGCCGAACAACTGGATTTGGTGCGCCGCTACGGCATTGAAGCCTATTACGGGGACGCCTCGCGGGAGGACCTGCTGCGCGCTGCCGGGGCCGGGAATGCGCGCCTGGTGATACTCACCCTCAGTGATCAGGCCGCCTCCCTGGAAATCGTCGCACAGCTGCAGAAATATTTCCCCCACCTGACGATTCTCGCCAGGGCGCGCAACCGCATGCACCAATATGCGCTGATGGAGGCCGGGGTACAGTATATTTTTCGCGAGACTGTGGACTCGGCCCTGTCCATCGGCCAAAAAGCCCTGGAGCTACTCGGCCTCAGCCCCCTGCGCGCGCGCCGCGCCGCACGCAGGTTCAAACAGCACGACCAGCGTATGCTGGAATCCCTGTTTCCCTACTGGCGCAATGAGTCCCAGCATATCGCCCAGACCCGCATCTACCGGGAGCAGCTACTGCAAGCACTACAGGAGGACAGACGCGACAAAGACCTGCACCTGGACCACTACTGGGAGGAGGCGCAACCCCAGGAGAAAAAGCAGTAGCCTTCCCTCAAAGACGCAATACAATATTGCAATGGTTTGGCTTTGCGGGCCACCCTGTAACCTGCAACGCTATAAGGGACCCGCAGACGAGCCCTTTGATATCAGGCTGGCCTCGACCAAGTCGACCTCCAGCACCAGCTTGCGGTGCAACTCATCGTCGATTTCTTTGCGCAGGCGCAGCTCAAAGAGCTGTTCGCGCTCCGCAGCAAGCGCAGCCAGACGGAAGTTGCGCTCCACCCGAGCGCGTATCCATACACTCTCCTCGCTTTCGTCGTCACGGGTGGTCATCCGGCGGCGGTAGAGGGCCAACAGGTGGTCGATGGCCTCATAGGCGATATCCTTATCCTCCCAGTCTCCATCCACCTCCTGTCGCAGGGCGGCCAGCCGTTGTACAGCGGCATTGGCAGCGGACAGTCTTGCGTCTTTTTCATCCCCAATCGCAGCCAGCTGCGGCGTATAAGGCAGCCGTCTCAGCAGGGGGGGCAAGGCAAAACCGGCCAGCAACAGCGATACCAGAATCACACCCATGGCGATTACCAGGGCCAGATCCCGACCCGGCAGCGGGGCACCGTTCGGCAGCAACAAAGGCAAAGAAAAGGCCCCAGCCAGGGTAATGGCACCGCGCACGCCCGCCACAGTCAATACACTTACCAGGATAAAATGCGCAGAGAGGCTGTGAATACTGCGACGAAAGCGCGACAGGTACAGAGACACCCAAACCCAGGCAAAGCGCAAAAGCAGCAGGGCCAGGGATATCACCAGGATATACAGCGGGATCATCCAGGCACCAGCAAAACGCGCACCGGCCAAATCCGCCCCCGCCAGACGCACCAGCTGTTCGCCCAGCAATACAAAGATGACGCCATCCAGAACTGTCTGTACCGTATTCCACACCGCGCGACGGTCCATGCGCGTGGTGGACATTTCCGATCCGTGCAGATTGGTGTAATGGGTGGCGATACCCGCGGTCGCCGCAGCCAGGATACCTGACACCTGCAGGCTCTGCCCCACCATATAGGCGGCGAAGGGCACCAACAAACTCACCAGTATCTGTATTGCCGAATCCTCCCCCCCCAGGCGCACCAGCCAGCGCAACAGATAGCCGCACACAAAGGCAACTCCAACGCCAATCCCAATCCCGCCCACGGCAACCCAGAAAAAACCGCTCAGCGCCTGTGAAAAGGAAAAGCTGCCGGTCATCACCGCCGCCACTGCAAAGCGGAAAATATCCAACCCCGAGGCGTCATTAAACAGGGATTCCCCGGCGAGAATATGCTCCAGCCGCGGTGGCATGGCACTGCCGCCATGTACCGCCGATACTGCCACCGGGTCGGTGGGCGCGAGGATCGCCGCCACTGCAAACGCTATGGCGACGGGCATGACGGGCACCAGCCAGGAGAGAAAAAACCCCACTCCCACCACCGTGAATACCACCAGCCCTACAGCCAGGGTGACGATCGGGCCCAGATCCCTGAAAAAGGCACCCTTGGGAATGCGCCAACCCGCCAGAAATAACAGCGGCGGAATAAAAAGCAGGAAAAAGAGTTCCGGGTCTAAAGGTATTTTTACACCGAATACGGCGCCGAGTAGAAACCCACCCGCAATCTGGACCAGGGGCAGGGGAATCGGCAGGGGCAATATGCGCGCAACAATCAGGCTGAGAGCCACAACCAGCAACAGCACCAGTGCCAGAACAAGATCGTGCATTGCTTACTCATAATCCCTATGGGAGACCACTGTGCAGCGGCTGTTGCCCAGCCATCAACAGTTCTCCGTAGCCTTATTAGACTGCCGCTCTTGAAATACTGGCCAGCCACTTGGCATGGCTTGTAGCGCAAGAGCCTACCCAGGCCAATAAGTACAGCCAGTATAGGAAACCTAAGGATGCGAGCGCGCACTCTGCCCCTCGCCACTTTCTGCCGCTGCTCGCAATGGACCTTGTAATAAGGGCTGCCGTTGGCGGCCCTTTTGTTGAGCGTTTGCCTTAATTACCGCAACTGATACATAAAGATTACAGATGTAAACAAAATGCTTGCTTTATGTGATTACGGATGTAAACATAAGGATCATGACAGACGAGAAAAAAACTATCAGCGTAGCTGAAAGCAAGGTAATGGAGGCGTTATGGCGCACCCAGCCCTTAAGCGCCGAGGACATAACAGCGGAAATTGCCGAAGAGCAAAGCTGGAGCGTTGGTACGATCAAATCACTTTTGAACAGGCTAATGTCCAAAGAGGCAATATCCGCAGAAAAGCATGGTCGTAAGTATCTGTATAGTCCAAACCTTACCCGTGAAGATTACATGAGCGCAGAGGGCCGAGGGGTGTTGGATCGCTTGTTTGAAGGTCGGGTGTCCTCGTTGTTTGCCCATTTTTCCAAACATGAAAATTTGTGCGCTGAGGATATTGCGGATTTGAAAAAGGCGATTAGGGAGCTTGAAAATGACAATTGATCTTTTGGCCTTTGATGGCCTGGCGCTTCTCCTGCAAATGGTGGTGGGCAGCACCGGCGCAATATTAATCGTGATGGCTTTTCGTAAGAAGCTAAGAACGCTTTTTGATGCGCGCGTTGCTTATGCTTTTTGGACAATCGTTCCTATTGCCATGTTTGCTTGCCTGATACCGGCAGGTATCCAAATCGGGGTTCCGACTGCACTGAACTTGGTGCCCTCAACTGAGATTAAGCAAGCTGCCAATGAGACACTTGTTACACCCGTTCAGGATAAGCAGGCCTTTCCGACAACTACTAAAGGTTTTATTGTAGAGGCTGGGTCCTCAATCCCGGCATTTTTGACATCGCTGATTTTGCCCATGTGGATTTTGGGCTTTGCTTTTAATGCAGGCGTCCTCGTTTACCGGCATTTCCGCTATGTGAAAGACAACAAGCTGTCCCGCAAGGGTGATGGTGATGTTTTTGTGGCAGAACATGAATATGTTGGCCCTGCTGTGATCGGCTTTTTTACGCCCCGTATTATTGTGCCCTCAAACTTCGATCAACGATATTCTGCGCTCGAACAGCAGCTTATTTTGGCGCATGAACAGTCCCATATTCAAGCCGGAGACATGCGCGTTAACGCCTTCGCATTGATGCTGAAGTCGCTTAACTGGTTTAACCCGCTTGCTCATATTGCTTTTGCCTTGATGCGGGTTGACCAGGAACTTGCATGTGATGAACGGGTTATGCGCAGGCATGGCCGTCACCGTCAAACGTATGCAGAAACACTTCTAAAGTCCCAATTGATGTCGCAATCCGCACCCCTTGGGTGCACATGGATGCTTCACAGTATTCACCCTCTGAAACAACGCATTGCCAGCCTTGCAGGTAGAGAAATGTCAGCCACGCGTCGTACCTTGGGAGTAATTGCAGTCATTGCTGTTGCCGCAACCTCTGGGACTGTTGCATGGGCTTCTCTTTCCAGCCATGTGGTCACAATTGACCGAGAGGATTCAGAAGTAGTTGAACAGAACCAAAACGTTATTGCTTCCTTACCCGAAGAGGAAAAAGGCCGGGCACTGGTGAATGCAATCCTAAGACGCCAGGATGATGTGGCTCGCACTTATATCAAAGCAGGGACAGACGTCAATTATGTGCTCCGTGGAGACGGAACCCCGCTGGTTGCCGCTGCTTACAGAAACAATGTCACGATAGCCAAGGCGCTTTTGGATGCCGGGGCCGATGTCAATAAACCTGTGCGTGGAGTTCGTAATCCACTGATCATCGCTGCTCAGAAAAATGATCTAGCTATGGTCAATCTGCTCGTTCGTCATGGCGCCAACATCAATAGCTATGTCCGTGGTGACGGTTCGCCGCTTGTGGTTGCTGCACGTCGTGGACATACACAGCTTGCCCGCTACCTGATTAATCATGGTGCCAACGTAAATCAACCTGTACCAGGAGATGGCAATCCATTGATTATGGCTGCACGCAACGGTGATCTGACGATGGTCAGGATGCTGGTCGAGGCTGGTGCAGAAGTCGATGGATTTGTCCTCGGTGATGAAACGCCCCTGATCGGTGCTGCGCGCAATGGAAAGCTTGCAGTCGCGCAGTATCTTATTGATCGTGGTGCTGACGTTAATCTGAAAGTTAAAACAGATAACCCTGAACCACTTGCGCAGTACCGGTCTCCTCTCGGCCAGGCAGAATTGAAAGGCGGGCGTGCAATGGTCGCACTTTTGAAAAAAAATGGTGCCAAGAGCATTCTGGATCACGAAGACTAAACACCTTTTCCCGAGGTTTAGCTAACCAGGTCAAGCAATAAGAGCTGGTTGCCATACGAAAGCGTCGCAATCAAAAAAGTGGAATTTCCCATTAATGGGCGCCATGCACGGCAATCTTTGAAAGAGAATTACAATGCACTACACGCTCGATATTTTAAAACAATGGGTGGGCATCATAGGTGCCATGGCAACCTTTTTGGCTATGCCTTTACATGCAGCAGAAAGTCATAATACCTTAAATGGCTTAATCGACAATTTGCGCCCACGCTATGTGGTTGGTGATGTTATGCCACGTTATACGCTGGCGGACCGTATGGAGTATTATGGCGTACCGGGCGTGGCTATCGGTATTATCAAAGATGGCAAGCTTATTCACGCAGAAGGATTTGGTGTTCTGCAACGTGGTTCAGGGGAAAAGATAGACGGCCATACGCTTTTCTCCGCCGGCTCAGTTAGCAAGATTGCAACGGCAACGATATTGCTGAAAATGGATGCGGCCGGGTTGCTTGATATTGACGGGAATATTACCCAGTACCTGAAGTCATGGCAGCTACCAAAGTCAGATAGACTGACCGATGATGGCGTATCGCTGCGCATGATCTTGTCCCATACTGCGGGATTTAATATTCATGGTTTTGCTGATTTCCTTCCAGGTGAAGAACTGCCAACGGTAATAGAAACACTGAACGGGGTTAGCCCTGCCCAACATGGCCCCCTAGAGTTTTTGTATAGACCTGGTAATCGGTATAAATATTCTGGCGGCGGGTATACGTTAGCGCAATTGGTCGCGACAGATATTACCGGTGAAAGCTATCCGGCTACCGCGAAGAAAATGCTATTTACTCCAATGGGTATGACCCGGAGCAATTTCACCAACCCGCTGCCCATGGACACCCAAAATGTGGCTAAAGCGCATAATGGGGACGGTAATCCTGTGGCCCTGCCACGCGGATATGAAGCGATGCCCGAAATGGCGGCATCAGGCCTATGGACCAGTGCACATGATTTAGGGACATTAACCGCGGCCCTGATCAATAGCTTTCGCACAAAGCATGGTTTTCTACCGCGAGACCTGGCTGTAGACATGATGACTAAGGTTACGCCTAGCAAACATGGAATGGGGCCAATGATTGATGGTAGCTCACAAGACCTGATCTTTCATCACGGCGGTGCAAATAATAGCTATAGAGCATGGATCGAAGGCAATCTGGCAACTGGTGATGGACTTGTTATTTTAACCAATGGTGCGCGGGGTAATGATCTAATTATTGAAATCAGAAATTCAGCAGCAGATGTGTTTGATTGGTCGCATAATCGGCCAGTATATATCTCAAGGCTTGAAATTGGTGCGGAACAATTGGCCAGTTTCGAGGGCGCATACAGGCCAAGTGATAGTTTTCCTCTTTCGATGCGAGAGCAAATGGTTGGCAGGTTCTTCGATGCAACAGTTCAGATCGCCTTGAAAGACGGCGGCCTTCAAATTAGCCGTCGGGGCAGCGATCGCTGGCAGCAGCTTATCCCGACAGGGCCAAACCGCTTTATGTTCCCTGCCTTTGCGCAGCGGATCGGCATGGTCGAACTCACATTTCATCGAAATGCAAGGCGTCAAACCAAAGAAATGTCACTGACAGTGCCGAGTGCAACTTCATATTATCAGCGTATCGAAGAATAGATTTTGTAGATTAGATGGGTTGAAATTTGCAGTTGATATAGGTTTTTGGAGCGGCTTCAACCCTCTCTTTCTGCCTGGTCACAAATACGCTAGAGGTGTGGCAAGTCATTCTTGGGGAGTAATTCGAGAATACTATCGTTGCTGATTGCGATATTCTTGAATTCGATAGTTGTGGGCGCAGGTTCAGAAATTACACTTCTTAAATAGGACGACGTATTGAGGGACTGTGAAATGTGCCCCGAAATGGTTGTTCTGCCTCGTTCTGGCACCTTTAAGGCAAGAGGGGAGCATACCCCTCTTCAAAAATCTTATGAGGCATAGATGCCGATTACGAGCGTACAGGGATGTATTCACAGCGCATCCTGGGGGAGGGGTATTCTTTCCTTCCGATCCGGCAGTATATCGCGCTGCTTTACAAGCCATTACCGTCTTTTCGCCTTCCCTGGCAGTGTCACGGACTAACTACTCAAGATTATTGGCCCATCTCTCGCACCAGGTAACCAGCACCATCAATATTCTCCATCACCCACAGTATATAAGCGATATCCACATGAATAGCCCGGGTGTTATCGGTAAAATCCCAGTCTCCATTGATGCTGTCGTAGGTCCCATCGAACACCACACCCACCAACTCTCCGCGCCCATTCATGGTAGGAGATCCGGAATTTCCGCCGGTAATATCCACAGTACTGAGGAAATTGACCGGGACTGAGTCAAGCTGCTTTTTGTAGTAACGGCCGAATTTTTTATCGTCGATAGCTTCCATTAAGGCTTTTGGAGCATCAAATGGAGTCTCGCCGGTGTACTTCGCTTTGATCCCACGCAATGTTGTAAAGGGCACAAATCCCTGCTTTCCATCATTACCGTCCGCAGCCTTTTCGATGGTACCAGCGGGAGGCTGGTATCCTTTAACCAGACCATAAGTTACACGCAGAGAACTATTGGCATCGGGGTAAACCGGCTTACCCAGGGAATGGTAATAATCGATCAGTAACGCCATATATTGGGGGCGCAATTGCGCGAAGCGCCCCTGCATGGCCTCCTCCTGCCTCTCCCGGGCAAGCATGTCATCGTACGTCGCCACTGCCAACTGGATAAACGGGTCTTTGCTATCAGCGAAATCCCCTGGCTTTTTGCCGATCCAGGCCTCGCGCGCCTGTACGTCAGACAGTTTTGTATCCTTGTACATTTTATCGAGTGTCGCGCTCAAGTCACCACTTCCAGTACCTATCTTCAGGAACTGATCAAAGCTGGCAATACGCTGCTCTTTTGGAAGCGCCTGATAGCGTTGCAGAAAATAGAGCCAGACCTGCTTGTCTACAGATGCGTCGTAACTGCGCTCGATACGCCGCATACGCTCAGTAAACCGTGTCAGATCCCGTTCCTGATAGCCCGGTTTGCGCTCAGAATCAGGCTTTTCCCCTTCTTTTGCCAAACGGTACAATTGTCCCGCTGCACCCAGCATAGCGGAGCGGCCCATAGAATTGAGAGCCAGGTCTTGTTCCCGGGCTGATTGTTTTTCAACGACCAATGCCTTCAGATCATCGAGCGTAGACTGGTATTTTTTCTGGCGGGCCTCGTCTGACTCCACCCAAGCCTGTAACGCTTTTTCCAGCTTGCGTTTCCGCTGCAACAGATCACTGCGCTGGTATCCCTCCATCATGCCGGTGAAGTTTTTAGAATAATTATTCAGTCCCGCGACCCGGCTGGCATACTTCAACTCAGCATCTTTATTATCGGCTGTGGCCTCAGCAATAGTTTCCGACCACTCCTCCAATATCCGCTGCATGGTCGGATAGTACCAGCTGAAATTACTCTGTACCTCCTGTGCGGTTCGATAGCGATTGGTACGTCCGGGATATCCGGCTACCATCACAAAGTCACCCTCCATAGGCCCCTTCGCCGCCACAGGCAGGAAGTGCTTGGGCTTGTAGGGCACGTTGTCCTTAGAGTAATCGGCGGGCTTGCCATCTTTACCAACATAGGCGCGGTAAAAAGCGTAATCCCCGGTGTGACGCGGCCACATCCAGTTGTCGATATCACCACCGAACTTGCCAATTGAGGACGCAGGCGCATGAACCAGGCGCACATCACGAATTTCCAGTTGTTTTATCAGGTAGTAGTTAAGCCCACCGTAATAGCTGTATACCTCACAACGATGCCCCGGATCTTCCTCACATTCAGAAACCAGCGACTTCTCCGCTTCTTCAATCGCTGCAAAGTGTGCAGCGCCATCCATCTTATCGTCCAGACGCGCATTTACCTTATCAGTGACTTCACTCATTGATACGGTCACATAGACGCGTGACCCGGGCGCGGCAGGCAACTCTTCGGCCAGATCCTTGGCAAGGAAACCTTCCGCCAGTAAATCCCGGGATTCGGTAGAGTTATACGAAATTGAACCATAGGCACAGTGATGATTTGTAATCACAAGCCCCGTAGGAGAAACAAAGGAGGCGGAACACCCTCCCAAGCTGATGACCGCATTCATTGGGAACTCGGTGAGTTTGGTCATGCTGTCCGGATTTAACTTGAGACCATGGCCGCGAAGTTCCTGCGACAATTCCGGCAACTGGTGTGGTTGCCACATACCCTCGGTGGAAATACTGTCTTCCGGCCCGGCAGCATTGGCATGGCTGGCACCGGCAAGCAATGCAGTGGTCATGACGCTGAAAACGATAGAAGTTTTTATTTTCATAATTACTCTGAAATTCCTAAATTAAGGGAGACTTTGACTGAGAGCTTACTCAATATTCCGGCAGGCCATCCGCTAAAACAGCATTAGGATACATTGTATCAAAATGCCATTGTACCCTCGCCCACCGGATAGATCCTCTGAAGGAGAAACATGCATCGATAACCGGAAAGATTAATGCGACAAGCAGCAGAAGCGGAGCGGAATCAGCGCCACTTCCAACCTGACTACCTGGTGCAAAAGCTGCCAGGGATAAACAGGGTCAGCCAACCTGTCATAATTGACATTAAGCCTATAAGCCATCTCAGCCGACACAAGAGCTGCCTATTCTATGGAAGCCTGTGGATAATTGTGGCTCTGGGCCTCTGGCGGCATCAGAAGCTGGCACTCGACCAGCATACCCTCGTGACAACGCCGTCTGCAAATCCCGGGTCACCTCACTGTATAGGAGGCAGGCCTTCTTATGATTCACCTGCAGCCCCTTCCGGCGCCCGGTCAATTGAACAATCCCACTTCGGCAATATTGGATTAGTAATCATCTGCCACAAGTAAATCAGGAATAAGCACATATCCCAGGAAGAATTGCTTTGCTTATAAAGTTATTTCAACCCAGCTACTCCCCGGCTTTAAGGTATAGCTTTGCATTTTTCCATTGTAGTTTACATTAATCGTATTGATTTGATCCTGCTCTATTTCCATTAGCATGGATTGCCGTAACTCGAATTTTCCAGGGCGGACACCAGCCAGGGGGACTTCCTGATAAATCCAGATATCATGTACATCCGCTTCCATACCCACCCACTGTGGGTGCAGCACATCACCATTGCCATCGCTAACCTGAAAACGGGCATTTACATAGCCCTCCATCTGTTTTTGTGCGTCCTTTAACGTTTTACTGGCACTGAGCGACAGCGCCTTCTCGATATCGGCAACAAAAAAACGATGGGAAATCTCTAATGTTTGCGCACGTTCATTCAGTGAAATTTCAGTCAAGCCGAAGTGATAGCGGTGGGCTTTTGTGTGCAGCGCAAACATCAGCATCCCCATAATCAATATCAGGGATAAAGGGTTTTTCATGTTAATCACCGGGGTTTGGTAGACTGTGGCCAATCCAAATTTGAAAGTCAAAAGGGGGCGGGTCGACACAAAATAGTGGCAAACTGCGCCCCTCTTAATGGGCTTAGCCCGCCTCTTTTAACTCGACATCCCAGTCTTTCATCAGGTTGCGCTTCTTTTCATCCTTAAACAGTTCCAGGCGCGACTTGATAATACGGCGCGGGTAAAAATTATTCTCCACGTTTACATCCGCGGTTTCCCAATAGGGGTCCAGTATCACCTGCTTGAGCCTCTTGCTTTTGTCGCGTACCAGCAGCTTGGAAGTCTTTTTAGCATTGCGCGCCCAGATCTCGGCTGGTATGCGCAGGTCTTCAACACTCCCATCTTCGTACTCCAGGCGTAAGAATAAGGGCATCACCAAGCCACCGATATTGCTGAAATCCAGCACATAGACATTACTCTCTACCTTAAGTAAGTCCTTTTCCCAGTCCTCCAACCCTTCGAGCTTGCCCTGATAACTATTGCGGTCGGCATTGGAAACATCAAATTCGTCGTGCTTGTTATAGAAGTCTTCGAGCTCGGGTTTGGCGTCAACAATACGAGGTAATTTTCTCGCACGGTTTTCAATAGCCGTCACTGTCTTCGGCTCACGTTCACGCTGAGCCCGCTTCCACGGTCCTTCTACTTCAGGATTCTTGGTGCCTACGGTGTAGTGGTGCACCGCGTCGAGGCTGATATCCACATTGTCAGTGGTATAAAACCAGCCGCGCCAGAACCAGTCCAGATCCATACCCGAGGCATCCTCCATGGTGCGAAAGAAATCTGCTGGCATTGGTCGCTTGAATTTCCAGCGCTGGGCATATTCACGGAATGCAAAATCGAACAGCTCGCGCCCCATGATGGATTCACGCAAAATATTCAGTGCCGTTGCGGGCTTGCCGTAGGCGTTATTGCCAAATTGAAGAATCGATTCCGAATTGGTCATAATCGGAACCTGATTCTCGCTTTTCATATATTCAACAATTTTTCTCGCATCACCACGACGGGACGGATATTTCTCTTCCCATTCCTGCTCAGCCAAAAATTGCACGAAGGTGTTGAGCCCTTCATCCATCCAGGTCCACTGGCGCTCATCCGAGTTGATGATCATCGGATAGTAGTTGTGTCCCACCTCGTGAATGATGACCGAGATAAGTCCATACTTTGTGCGGCGGGAATAGGTGCGCTTGCTGCGATCCTCCTCATCGATTTCCGGGCGCGGACCATTGAAGGTGATCATCGGGTATTCCATCCCACCCACAGGACCGTTGACTGAAATAGATACCGGATAGGGATAGTCAAAGCTGTAGCGATTGTACACATCGATTGTATGTATAATGGACTCGGTGGAATACTTGTCCCACAGCGGCGTGCCCTCTTCGGGATAAAAAGACATCGCTATGGTGTCGGTGCCACCCTTCTTATAACCTTGCGCATCCCACAAGAATTTGCGCGAGGACGCCCAGGAAAAGTCGCGGACATTTTCTGCCTCAAAAACCCAGGTCTTACGCTTGCTAGAACGGCGCTTTTCGTTCTCCAGCGCCTCTTCCTTAGTGACGATCATCACCGGCTTCGAAGCGGTGTGCGCCTTCCTCAGGCGTTCACGTTGTTGCGTGGTGAGCACATCCTTTGGATTCTGCAGAACGCCAGTGGCAGCAACAATGTGATCGTTCGGTACGTCGATGGCTACGCGATAATTACCGAACTCCAAAGCGAACTCCCCGCGTCCGAGAAACTGCTTATTCTGCCAGCCACTTACATCGTTATAGGCGGCCATACGGGGGAACCACTGGGCTATTTCGTACAGGTAATTATCATCGCGCTCAAAGTACTCATAGCCAGAACGGCCCCCAAGTGCTTTCTGCTCAATCACGTTGTACGCCCAGTCAACCTGAAAGCGCACATTAGCGCCCGAAGCCAGTGGTTGCGGCAGGTCAATTCGCATACCTGTATCGACAATTGTGTAGGGAAGGTCGCGGCCCCTATTATCAGCCACCTTGGTAATCTGGTATCCTCCAGGAAACTCACTAGATACGACTGCCCGGCGAAAGCTTCCGAAAGGGATAGTATCTGGCGCAATGGATTCCAGATTCACCGCTGCCGCCAAATTACCGGCAGAATCCGGTTTGAAGCGGTTTTGGTCCAGCTGCAGCCACAAATAGCGCAGGGTATCCGGAGAATTATTGGTGTAAGTCACTGTCTCAGAAGCGATGATCAGTTGCTTATCATCATCCAGGGAAACCTTGATATCGTAATCCGCCTGCTGCTGCCAATAGGCGTGCCCTGGCGCACCCGAAGCTGCTCGATAGGCATTTGGCGTGGGCAAAAGCGCTTCCAGCTGACGAAACTTGTCTCCGGTGATATTCAGGGGGTCCGCGGCAAAGCTCTCGGCAATGCCGGACATGACAAGTAGTGCCGCTCCCAGGCGGCCGAGTAGATGTCTGTTCATTGATTTACTTCAGGTTGCAACTAAGCGCAGTTTAGGTATGCACTGTCTTTGAGAAAGTTATTGTCAAATTTACCGCAGGTGATTCCGTCTCAGGAGACCAAATAGTGATGCTTCTAACCCGCCAATATTTTAAAAATTGTTGCTTTTCAGCTTGTTGGCAAAAAGCATAGGGGCCTGCTCTATCAGCCATCCCCCAGTGCACCGATCCAGGAAGACTCCATCCTATCCCAGTCCCGCTTCTTCCAATCTATTACCTCTATCCGGCTTTTCATCGTGTCATCAAGTTCCAGAACGGTCAAGACCTTGTCCGCCTTGTTAAACCCGAATACACCCTGCTCGCTGATAAAAATTCCCTGCCTTCTTCCAACTCCAGCACCACGGATCAGAGAAAAAATCCTTTCATAATCAGGAGCATACCTGGAAGCAAAGTGCCAATTGCAGCTGTGATAACCCTCGCCACTGTTCTCCAAGCGGATATAACCACACTCAGGAAGCGGTTCCTGTTTATTCGCCGGCGCGGTAGAGTTGGCTGTTCATGCTGGTGACCAGAGGCAATCTGGAAGTCAATCGCTCCCGATGCGACCTTGTTTTATCATTTGAGGTAGTTTTTCTTTGCCGTTGCCCCAAAATAAGAGAAAACAGCGTAGATTTCCCAAATCTTGGGGGCCATAGAGGTCAGACTTGTTTGCCACCACCAGATCGGCCACCGCCAACTGCTGGCAAATAGTCTCACCGCGCCGGTAGCGTTCATCCTCAATACACCCCGCATCGACCAGCGTACTAATAAGATCAAAAGTATCCAGACAGGGTGTGGGCTAAGCTGTGATATGAGATAGATTTGGACCTTTGGAAAATCCTTGAATATTATGCCAATGTCTAGATACTTATTTACCAATTTGTAGGTAGTAGTAAGCGGCTAAGCACAACCGCTTTGCATTTTTGGCGTGACATGACAGATTTGCCCCTTTCTACCCCATTTTGTGGTCCCGGAAAATAGTGTCATTATCTTGAACTAGTCCAAAAGAGAGACCCCTGGCTTTGCCGGGGAGGCACAGCAACTCCAGTGTGTGAGCCGCCAAGCAACACACAAAGGAGTCTCCATGAGACAAGTGGACAGTTTAAGTCACACGAAATGGGAGTGTAAGTACCATATAACTTTTATCACAAAAGTATCGTAGACAGGCAGCCCCCTTTGGGGGCCCAAGGAACGTTAGTTCCGTACAGACCGCCTTGAACGTTTCACGTTTAAAGCCACCGGCTTCGCCGGTGTCTATTTACTGAGTCAGTTGCCTGTAGTGCTATATCGTTTATCTCTTTGCGGAGAAAAAGTGCGAAGCCTACTGGCAACTGACCGCTTTTTCTACTGCTAAAGATATGCACTTAGAAGTTGAATTTGGGCTTCATTTATTCATGACATTTGTCACTTACTTCAAACGATAACTTATTAGATGATATAGTGAATTTCAGTTAACTTGGTTATTTATATGGAATCAACACTAAAAAGACTGGTAAAAATTAGCCTATTATATGCCATTTTTATTACCATACCAGTAAGTGCAACAAACAATAAAGTTAGTGACATAACTGACGCTTACTTAACTAGAAACTTAGTGGCACTGAATACAATAAAAGCACAATCAACCTCCGCTTCATCTTATGAAATGGCTTATATGAATTATCGATTAGGACTGTTATTGATGTTTAATGACAAAAAAAATGACGCTGAACTATTGTTAGATGAAGCAGAATCCATTCTCACTAATCAATCGATAGAGAGCAGCTCTCTTAATTATAGTTTACTAGCTTCAGTGTATGCACTTAAAGCTGGTTTAAACGCGTTTAGTGGTGCTATTAATGGTAAAAAATCAACAGACGCTATTAGAAAGGCTCAAAATATTGACAGTAATAATCCGCAAATTTGGTTAGTAAAAGGACTTAATGCGCACCACACACCAAAAATATTCGGTGGCAGTAATAAAAAAGCAATGCAGTTTTTTAGCAAAGCTATTTCCTTATACTCTCATGATATAGATAGAAGTATTTACTGGGGGCTTGAAGAAACTCTAGTTTGGCGAGCCATACTACATAAGAAAAACAAACAGACAGAAGAGGCAATTAATGATCTTAAACAAGCACTTAGATATAATGAAAATTTTTCATGGGCTAAAGAACTCCTTGTGAAATTCTCGGCATAAAGGGGCTATTAGCATGATTTTCTATCACTCATTAGGCTTTGCACATACCTTAGCTGCCTTAGCCGCTTTACTCTCAGGTACCGTGATACTATTTAAAAAGAAAGGTAGTTCACATCACAAAATACTTGGCTACACTTACATTGTTTCCATGGTATTTACCCTGGCATCTGCTTTTTCAATTTATGATCTATTCGGCTCATGGGGCATATTTCATTGGGCTGCGCTTGTAGGGTCTTTTTCATTATTGTCCGGATTTATTCCTGTTATAATGAAGAAGCCAAAAAAGAAGTGGTTAAATAATCACTATCAGTATATGCTTTGGTCATATATTGGCTTAGTTGCTGCGGCGTTTTCTGAAGTAGGCACTAGATTACCTTCGATATGGCCTAGATTAGAAAATATATTTCCGATAGAGTACTTTTGGTTAGCCACGGTAGTTGCTTCTACACTAGTATGCTGCATCGGCGCTTATTGCATTTATGGATTAAAGCTCGGATCGCCAACTAACAATATATGATGTACTACATGACATTTAATTCAATTAAAATAAACGCACTAAAAAATAATAATTATATTTTTTTGCTCTACCTGTCTGTCTATTTCTTAAAATATGGCTTCAAACCATTTATCTTGTCAGAATTTATTTTAGATCTATTTATCTTGACGTCCTTTGCCTACCTATTTTTAAATAGTTTTAAATATGAAAAAGCAAAAAATTTTTACTTAGCTTTAATATTGGTTATCGCTATAATTACTTCAATTTATAATTATAGCGCCAGTGTATTATTTATATTTTGTAGTGTTGCCGCCGAGAGTTTTAAAAGCGATAAAACTGCTGTTTTATGGTTATCGGCTATTGCTATTTCTATAGTATCCATCACCATCATATTTTCTTTACCCGCTTACTTTTGGTTAGTAGCTGGCTTGGTTTCTGTTATTGTTGTTGTCAATAAAAGAATAGAAAAATATAGAGATGAAAAAAATAAAACATTGTCATATCAAAAAATTTGGTATGCTACTTATAAAGAACGTGAGCGACTAAGCCAGGACTTACACGACTCATTGGGCATTTTATTATCAAAAGGAGTTTTACTCGCACAAGTTGCAGCCTATAAAGACAAAAAATTAACCTTGGATTCTAAACAAAAATTTGAACAACTTGAAATTTTAATGAGGCAATCCCTAGAAAGCATTCGGCGTGTAATCACTAACTCTCATACTTGTGACTTTTCAAAGCAAATAGCTGAGATTCAAGAAACCTTAAACCTGGCTCAAATCAAAACTAACATTACCATTGACGCTGAAATACAATTAAATGAAAGCCAAAAACAACAGGTGTTGTATATTATCAATGAATCCACAGCCAATATCATTAAGCATTCCAATGCAAATGAATGTGAAATCCAATTTACTAAAGAAAATAATGAGGCTAGATTAATCATAAAAAATAATGGATATTCACTAATTGATTGGAATAAATCGAATGGATTGAATAATATCAAATCCAGAGTTGAAAATTTGTCTGGTAATTATACCATTACCAATGATGATGGTTTTAACATATCAACCACGTTTCCTCTTAAGCATGACTATAAAAATAATAATTATTGAGGATCAAAGAACAATACTTGATGCTTTCGAGCTATTGTTAGATGCCGTACAAGAATTCGAAGTAATAGCAACATTTACTGACGCACACAAAGCATTAAACTGGATTAAAGAGCACACTGTTGACATGGTGCTTTCTGATGTAGAAATACCGAATTTTTCAGGATTAGAAATGGCTGAAGAAATAACAAAAGTTAAACCTGAAACAAAAATAATTATGTTGACTACATTTGCCAAAATTGGTTATTTGGAAAAAGCTCTCGATATTGGAGTTAACGGCTATCTAACCAAAGACATGCCAATCAATAAATTAATTGAATCAATGATTGCCATATATCAAGGAAAAACAATTATTTCAAAAAATTTAAATTTAGGAGTACAACTTAATCCTAACCCGTTAACCGAGCGTGAAAAGGATATATTACGACTTATTTCTTTTGGTTTAAATAATAAAGATATTGCAAATGAGCTACATCTTTCTACTGGCACCGTAAGAAACTACCTATCAATTGCGTTGGGGAAATTAAACGCTAATAGCCGAATGGAGGCTCTTAAGCAAGCACTAGATAATGGTTGGATATAAAGGCATCTCTAAAAATTACTTTTTGAATGCTAAATTCAACCATAGTCCGGGTCTTTTAGCCCATTAAAGCGGAGAAAATTTAATTTTTAGAGGTGCTCTTTCTATGCTTCACAGCTTTGTTGGTCACGCAGTAACATTTGTTCTTTAAGTTCACCGCAGCTATAAAATATTTTTTGGCTGCAGGTAAAGGCTGCTCCAAAAATTGCTTGCAAGTTGATATAACCTACGGCCTTAGCTATTGCTTATTCCGATTCCTTCGCTGATTCCGGGTAGGCACCTGTTTTTTCTATCGAAGGTGTTAACCTGTCAATTGTACCAACATCAAGTACCGGAGAAGCATCAATATGTTGCGCGTCCATCATATGCGCTACACGTTGCAACGCTGCGATGATCATTGTTTGTTCCCACTCTTGCAGATCAGAAAATTGTCGGGTGAAATGTTCCTGCAAGGGGATTGGGGCGTTCTTTAGTACTTCCAGAGCATCATCCGTCAGATGGGCGTGAACTTTTCGTTTGTCTTGGGCTGAACGCTCACGGTAAACCAGATTACGTTTTTCCAGTCGATCGAGAATAGTGGTAACTGTTGCCTGGCTCAGGCTGACCTCATTGGCCAGTTTGCCGATCGTGACCTCATTTTTGTCTCTGATCGTCTGTAATAACAAAATCTGCGGGGCAGTCAAACCACAGGTTTTGGCCAGGAATTTTGAGTGCAGGTCGGTAGCTCTGATGACGCGTCGCAGTGCGACCAGTACTTCTTCTATGCGATTCAAATTAGACTCTTTCTTTTAAGGTTGAACAGGGGGAGGATTATATTCCAGAAAGCGCCTTGCGCCGATAGGGGTATTCCTCCAAAGCCAGGGAAATCAGCCAGGCAGCGAAGTCCACCAGTATCAAATTAACAGGCTCTTCTGGTGGTGGATGATTCTCCTGATGAGAATACTCTCCTGTTTGTGTGCCAGGGTGTCAATATCAGAAACCCGAAAACACTTTATTTCTACAATCCGATCCACCGTCAGCCCAAAGGGCCTCATTTCAGCTTCCAGGGTGATAATCCACCAGTCTTTGCTGGGGATCGTCGATACCAGTAGAATCAGCCGCCGGTCGGAGGCGACCGCCAAAACCTCAATGCGGACTTCAGGGCGGCTTCAAATGCTTCCGTAGAGTCCGGTACAGGGGCCAGAGCCGAGTAATAAATGATCTCTCTCACCAGCCCCCCGGATTGAACAGACTGTTCATCTATTATGCAAAATAGATCCGGTTTTGTGCTGTTAATTCTGAAGTATTCCAATAACTATCCCAAAAAAACCGGACTTGTTTATCTTGTATGTTTAGTGTACGATACTTACAGATCTAAATAATATTTCAGAAAAAACTAGAATTTTATCTGGAAAAGTCAATTAGCCTCATTAAAAAATCTTTAAATTCAATACTTAAGTAGCTTATAGTGTATTTTATATATAGAGATCTAAATTAAAGTATTGAATGTAAAAATGCCTGAAACCCTGATAAAAAAGATCGAGTTACGTCGCCCGGTTGCTGAAGATGGCATGTCGGTTTTCAAATTGATTCAACAATGCCCGCCTCTAGATACCAACTCCATTTATTGCAATTTGCTGCAATGTGGCCACTTTGCCGGCACTTCAGTAGCCGCCAGTTCAGGAGGCGAGCTAGTTGGGTTTATCTCCGGCTATATGCCGCCGGAGAGGGTCGATACCCTATTTATCTGGCAGGTTGCTGCGAGTGAGCAGGCACGCGGCCAGGGGCTGGCAACCCGGATGCTCATGCATATTTTAAATCGTCCGCAATGTCGCAAGATTACCTACCTTGAAACCACCATTACCGAAGCCAATGCCGCTTCCTGGGCCCTGTTTACCGGTTTGGCCGGCAGGCTACAGGCAGGCATAGAGTCAGTCGTGGAATTTGACCGGGACCGTCATTTCGCCGGGGAGCATGAAACAGAAATGCTGGTTCGAATAGGTCCAATAGCGGAAGCCGAATTACTAAATTCGGCTTCCGCTTGATATAAATTAGGAAATATCATAATGAAAATTTTTGAGGAAATAGAGTCGGAGGTGCAGAGTTATGCACGTGCTTTCCCGCGCGTGTTTAACCGGGCCAAGGGCGAATTTATCTACGACGAAGAAGGAAATGAGTACCTGGATTTCCTGGCGGGCGCCGGCACACTTAACTATGGCCACAATAATGCGCTTTTCAAGGAAAAACTGCTTGAATACATTGTCAGTGCCGGTATTACCCATGGCCTGGATTTGCACACCAAGGCCAAGGGGGAGTTTCTCGAGGCTTTCAACGAAAAAATTTTGAAGCCACGTGGACTGGACTATGTGATGCAATTTACCGGCCCCACAGGTACCAACGCTGTTGAGGCCGCTATCAAGCTGGCGCGCAACGTAACGGGTCGAGAAACTATTATTGCTTTTACCAACGGTTTTCACGGAGTGACACTAGGTGCGCTTGCGGCGACCGGTAACTCCCACCATCGCGGTGCGGCGGGAGTCAGTCTCAACGGTACTGTTCGTATGCCCTACGATGGCTATCTGGGCGAAGAGATTGATACCAGTGCTTATCTGGATAAGGTGCTGTCGGACTCCAGCAGTGGCGTGGACAAGCCGGCAGCTGTGATTATCGAGACGGTTCAAGGCGAGGGCGGTATCAACGTTGCCAGTGTTGAGTGGCTGAAAAACCTTGAGATGGTTTGCAGAAGACATGGCATATTGCTGATCGTGGATGATATCCAGGCGGGCTGTGGTCGCACAGGCGCTTATTTCAGCTTTGAAGAGGCTGGCATCAAGCCGGATATTGTCACACTGTCTAAATCGCTAGGCGGTTATGGACTGCCCTTTGCCGTAGTGCTGTTCAAACCCGAATTGGATCAGTGGAAGCCCGGCGAACATAACGGCACTTTTCGTGGTAATAATTTTGCGTTCGTAACGGCTAAAGCCGCATTGGATCACTATTGGTCGGACGATACCTTTTCCAATGAAATCAAGCGCAAAGGCGAGTATATCTCCCAACGCCTGAGCGCCATTGTGGCGAAGTATGGTGAGGGCCAATTTACCACCCGTGGTCGCGGCATGTTCCAGGGAATAAACTGTGTCAATGGAGAAATCGCCGGGAAAATCACCCGAAGGGCGTTTCAATTGGGACTTATTATTGAAACCAGTGGTGCCGACGATCACGTAGTCAAGTTTCTGTGTCCGCTGATTATCAGTGACGACAATCTGAATAAAGGGATCGATATCGTTGAGCAGGCTATCATGGAAGTGTGTGCTAAAGAAAGCTCCATCCCTGAAGAGATCAATTACTTCGAGCTTGGCCGTCTGGCAAGCTAGCCGCGCAGTAGGCAGCGGGCGAAAAGCCATGCTGCCGTGTATTTGATGGAGGGACACAGGTTGCTCACTACAAGTATGACGTTTAAGGGGCCATCCCGGGAGTTGATTCACTGTCTCAGTGGGTGCGGTGATTTGTGGATTATGTCCCACTCCAATCACTTGTTGCTCAAAAAAGATCTTAAATTGTGCGTCTCGGGCGGAGAAATAGCACGGTCCGTGGATCGTTCAATAGGGCGATTGCAATGAAATTTATCAAAGAGCAGGAAAGCAATTAATGATTGTTAGAGATTTGGCGGAAGCGGAAAAAACAAATCGCAGAATCGTTTCACCTGACGGCAACTGGGAAAGCACCCGCTTGCTGCTCAAGGATGACAATATGGGATTCTCCTTCCACATTACCACCATTTATGAAGGGGCGGACTTCCAGATGCATTACCAAAATCATCTGGAATCCGTGTTCTGCATGTCGGGCGAAGGGGAAGTGGAAACACTGGTTGATGGCAAACGCTATCCCATAAAACCGGGTACCGTCTACATCCTAGACAAGCATGACGAACACGTATTGCGCGCATTTAAACAGATGAAGATGGCATGTGTATTTAATCCGCCCCTGAACGGTAAGGAGGTACACAATACCGACGGTGCTTACGAACTGGAAGCTGAACCAGTGACGGGTTGAGAAAGGGAAACATTAGGGTGAGAACGGCCTATACCTCTACTTCTGATCGCACCGAGGATCGCTATCCGTCCCGCGGAGGTCGCAGTGCCGCTATCCGAGAGCGTCAGGATCCAGTGGTTTACGCGAAAAAGGACGAGGATAGTCCCATAGCGCCTACTCTTGTGCGGCGATATAAAAAGCTGGGCTTTTTGTTGCTGAAAGGTGTATTCAGTGCCGAAGAAGTCACGGCTTTTCAGGCAGAGTCAGATCGTTTAAGGCGTGATCCGGGTATTCAGGCCTCCGGCGAAAGGATTACAGAGCTTGGTAGTGGGGATGTGCGTTCGGTGTTCAAGGTACACGCAATCAGTCCTGTATTCTCCAAACTGGCAAGTGACACCCGTATGGCCGGCATGGCGCAATACCTGTTGGGCGACCAAGTCTATATTCACCAATCGCGACTTAACTACAAATCCGGCTTTCGCGGCAAGGAGTTTTACTGGCATTCGGATTTTGAAACCTGGCATGTGGAGGATGGAATGCCGCGGATGCGGGCGCTGAGCATGTCGATCATACTTACAGAAAACACAGACAACAACGGCCCGCTGATGCTGATCCCCAGGTCACACAAGCATTATGTGGTTTGCGAGGGTGAGACCCCTGAAAACCACTTTAAAGCGTCGCTGAAAAAGCAGGAGTACGGCGTACCCAGTGATGACTGTCTCAGCCAGATG
Organism: uncultured Microbulbifer sp.; assembly: GCF_947489355.1. GTDB lineage: Bacteria > Pseudomonadota > Gammaproteobacteria > Pseudomonadales > Cellvibrionaceae > Microbulbifer. The sequence continues at coordinate 35,828 of NZ_CANLDD010000031.1, forward strand.
GCGAAGGCGGGAGGCATTGTGGTGGCAAAAGGAAAACCGGGCAGCATGATCATATTCGACTGCAATATCCTGCACGGTTCCAATGGCAATATTTCACCCTATCCCCGCTCCAATGTGTTTATTGTCTATAACGCGCTGAGCAATCGGGTGGGGGCTCCCTTTTGTGACAAGCCGCCGCGCCCTGAATATATTTCTAGTAGAGCATGTATTGAGCCCATCACCCCTCTGAAACCAGAGAAACTGAATGAATGACAGAAAAGTTATCTCTGTTAACAATATAATTCACAGACAGATCAAAGAACTGGAATGCATCCCCGGAACGTCGAAGCCGGCAGCCAAACCAAAACAAGCGGATGCTTAATCAGTGAGCCTGGATTTGACCATTTCCCTGGGAGTTGAAGAGCGGTTGGTTCAGATCGCTCGGAATGAACTCAAATAGTCGATACCGAACCGGATATGGCTTGACAGTGAGAATGCCAGTTGCTGTTAGGTCTGTGCTGTGATATTTCCCAGGACCGGCTAGTTGTACGTCGATGCGTCAATTGCGCAGAGGAAGACGACGAGAACGCTTATGACACTACACACCGTAGAAAAGATAGGTGGCACTTCCATGAGTGCGTATGCCGCCGTTCGCGACAATATTATCTTTAAGCTGGCAGGAGGTGAGGCTCTGTATCAGCGGATACTGGTGGTCTCTGCCTACGCTGGTATTACTAATCGCCTGCTGGAGCACAAAAAAAATGGCCAGCCGGGCATTTATGCCCTATTCGCCAGCAGCGTCAATGACAGTAGCTGGCAATCGGCATTGGCAGACTTAAAAGCTGAGATCTTCGCTATCAATGAAAGCCTGTTTGGCGAAGGGTACCTGCTGGAGCAGGCCAACCGATTCATAGGACAACGACTCGATGACGCCGAGCGATGCCTGAGTGATCTGCAGCGGCTGTGTCAGCACGGACATTTTGCGTTGGGTTCGCATCTGGCAACGGTGCGGGAGATGTTGGCCAGCATCGGTGAGGCACACAGCGCCTGGAATACGACAATGCTGCTAAAGCGCGATGATGTTAATGCTCACTTTGTGGATCTGACTGGCTGGCAGTGCGGGGACCATATCCCGTTGGATCAACGCATTGAATCTGCTTTTGAGCATCTTGACCTCAAGCATCAGTTGCCCATTGTCACCGGCTATGCACATAGCGAAGATGGTCTGATGTCGACCTTTGATCGCGGTTACAGTGAGATGACCTTTAGCCGTATTGCGGTATTAACCCAAGCCAGGGAAGTGATTATTCACAAGGAGTTTCATTTGAGTAGCGCCGACCCCCGCATGGTCGGCGAGCAAAATGCGGTTCCCATAGGCCGAACCAATTATGATGTTGCTGATCAACTGGCCAACCTGGGGATGGAGGCCATACATCCCAAAGCAGCCAAGGGTTTGCGTCAAAGCAATATCCCCCTGCGCGTGAAAAATACCTTCGAACCGGAACATTCGGGCACCTTGATTTCGGTTGATTACATCAGCGACACCCCGCAGGTCGAGATTATCGCCGGGTGCAAGGGCGTTTATGCGCTGGAGCTGTTTGATCAGGATATGGCGGGCAATATGTCTGGCTATGACGGGGAGATTCTTGGTGTCATTGGTCGGTTTAGGACGAGTGTCGTTGCCAAAGATATCAATGCCAATACCATTACGCACTATTTGTCGACTAACCTGAAAACAATCAAGCGAATTCGCCGCGTCCTTGAGGAGCGCTTTCCGGAAGCGGATATCAATCTGCAAAAGGTCGCGGTCGTTTCTGCCATTGGCAGCGATATGCAAATTACCGGTATTCTGGCCAAAGCCGTATCCGCGCTTGCCAATCAGGCAATCAGCGTACTGGCTATCCACCAGTCCATGCGTCAAGTCGATATACAATTTATTATTAATGAGGATGATTATCCATTGGCGATAAAGAGTTTACACGGATGTCTGGTGGAAGTGCATGATCACGGCAGAGCAATATCTCTGGCCTCCTAGTACCTTCTGATTTCGCATTTGGAAAGGCCCATGGAAAGAACCATGATGGAACGTGGTGCGAGCAGTAAGATCTCACTACATGGGCCGTTGAAGCAGTTTTGCACCTAGAGTTTGGGGGTTGTCAAGCTACCTGTTGATCCAAAATTTATCGCTTTTGGCGTTGTCTGAAAACTTGCATGTGATAGAACTGGAGTGAAACTGAGGTTTAGCTCTCGTTACTGCACGAAAGCGGTTTGGTTCGAAAGTCACGGCGGCCTTGCCGAACGCTGTGAGCAGGATTTGGCCACGCTTAATAGGTTGATCGGTGTGGATATCTGCTTTCATCGAAAATTACACAGGAATTTGTACCGCTTTTAAAACGTTTTTCCGATCAGAATTATCGAGCAGGTACTCCATCTAAGGATGCAAACATGATCGTTTCCTTTATAGGCTTTTTGTTGGCGTTTACCCTGATTGGATTATCCTCTATGTGGAAAAGCCGCGGTACCCGCCACGATTATTATATTGCCAGCGGTGCGATCAAGCCTTGGCTTGTGGGTTTATCCGCGGTTGCGACCAACAACAGCGGGTATATGTTTATCGGCGTTATCGGTTACACCTATGTTACTGGGTTGGCATCGATTTGGCTTATGTTTGGTTGGATCAGCGGCGATTTTCTGGCTTCCACATTTGTTCACGCACGCTTGCGTGCCGCCACATCGAGGTCTGATGAATTCAGTTATGCGGGAGTGCTGAGCAATTGGTACGGTGGCAATAATGGTGCTCTACAGCGCCTGATTGGGATTATTTCGCTTGTTTTTCTGTTGGCTTACGCCAGTGCGCAGCTGGTTGCAGGGAGCAAAGCCCTGCATGTGCTCTTTGACTGGCCCGCTTGGGCGGGCGCAGCGATGGGCACTGTGCTGGTGACCCTCTACTGCTTTGCCGGCGGCATTCGCGCATCAATCTGGACGGATGCGGCGCAATCCATCATCATGATCTTCGCCATGGGGCTATTGTTGGCCGTGGCTGTGGGGGCGTTGGGTGGGATGGATAGTGCCCTTGTTCAGATGCAAATGGTGCCCGGTTTACTCGATTGGTTTCCCCGGGATCTGGCCTTGCCGGGGCTGGCCGGTGGCGTGCTGTTTGCGATCAGCTGGATGTTTGCCGGGCTCTCCGTCATAGGCCAGCCACACATTATGATCCGGTTTATGGCGTTAGACGACAATACGAAAATGCGTCGGGCGCGGATCTGGTATTACCTGTGGTTCTTGGCATTTTATTCCATGGCCACTGGTGTCGGGATGCTTTCGCGCATTTACCTGGCCGATACGGGTAGCTTCGATGCGGAGTTGGCCTTACCCACAATGGCGCTAGAGCTGCTGCCACCAGCACTGGTCGGCTTGATTTTGGCCGGTATATTTGCCGCCACCATGTCCACTGCCGACTCTCTGGTGTTGAGCTGTTCGGCAGCCATTACCCACGATCTGTTCCCCCACAGGATCAAACGCACCGTGCTGGTTAAACTGGTGACTGTAGTGATTACTCTCGGGGCTCTGGGTTTGGCACTTATCAACAGTCAAAGCGTTTTCAGCCTGGTGATTATGGCCTGGTCGGCGTTGGCCAGCGCGTTTGCACCCTTACTCATTGTTCTGTGCCTCGGTTATCAGCCCAGTCAGCGGTTGAGCATACTTGCTGTTGTTTTCGGCCTGGCAGTAGCACTTTTCTGGCGATATCTGGGGTGGCATTCTGCCATTTATGAGGGTCTGCCGGGTATTTGCGCGGGATTGCTGCTACTGATGTCCTTACCTGTTCGACGCTCAATATCTAGCCGTCTGTCGAATGCACGCGTGAATACGAGTTCGGTTCAGCAGTTCAAGGCCGAACCCAGGTTGTTAGAAAGGCCCTAGTATCGGTAAATATTGCGACATATGCCTGCTGCAATAATTCAGGTAGCAAACAATGTACGAGGCCCGAGTGTGCCCGTTTACGAGGCAAGATCCCCAGTACCTTGCCCTGGGTTACTCTGGCAAACTACTTCATGATATGATGTATCATTACTTTATACTGTTGAATAAAGCGCCTTTCTGGGTTGAGCGCGAAAGGATTAGAAGAATTGTTGTGAGAGATATTGTAGGAATCTTCGCTTCCGGCCTATGCCTAGTGCACTGTGTGTTGACGCCAGTGTTGCCAGCCCTGGGTGGCCTCGGGTTTTTGGGCAGGTTCTTGGAAGAAGGGTTGCTCCACCTGGCACTGCTGGTGCCGGCATTAATCCTGGCACTGGCCAGTTTCCCCACCTCCTGCCGGCATCATCAGCGTCATGCGATAATGGTTGTCGGGTTTTCCGGGGCGCTGTTGCTGATAGTTGCGCTTTACCTTACGGGTATCTGGGAGATACTGGTCAGTATCGTGGGGGCCGGTCTGTTGATCATGGCCCACTGGATAAACCGGCGCTTGATACTACGAATGGCACCGGCTGACTAGGTGGGAGGCAGTGAAACCGAGGGAGCATATACTTCTCGTTTTGCGCAATACCGAGACGGTATCTGGTAATATCGGTGGTTATATGCACAGCAAGGCGATGACAAAAGTTGCGGCCGAGGCAGAAAAGAGCCACAGTGCGCTGAAGTCGCTGGCGGCGCACCTGGTGGGGTTCGAACATCCACCGCGTAGTTTTGCCCGGAGGCAGCTACAGGAGCAGGTTGTACGTAAAGTGGTCGAACCTGATTCCTTACTGAAATTTGTCGGCACTGGAGCCGGTTGCCAAGCGCCAATGTTGAGGCGCCTCATACTGAAAGGGAGAGTGGATACAACGGCGGCGCATACCGGTTTCCACGCTGGTTATAAATTTGAAGGTTAGAATCCGGCGTAATTCAAAAAGTGTCATCGTGGCGCTGTTTACGAGTTTTCCCGGTATCCATAAGATTGCAGCGCAGTGGCTTTGCCCCAATGGTCTGGGCGCCAGCCTGCTCACTGCAAAAGACAATGAACCACAGATGTAATAGGCTATGAAAGCATCCCAAATAAAACGGTCCTTGAGCGTGGCAGAGCAGACTTGCCGTAATTCAGGGGCCAGTCTGACTGAGAAACGCAGGAATATTCTTACCATATTACTGCGGTCAAAAACTCCACTCTCTGCTTATGAGATTGCAGAGCAGTACAAACGGGATTATGACAGTTCAATCCCGGCTATGTCGGTTTATCGAATGCTGGATTTTTTGGCTGAAGAGAACTTGGTCCACAAGCTTAATTCAGAAAACAAATATTTGGCATGTGCTCATATCACCTGTGATCACAGTCATCAAACCCCGCAATTTTTGATCTGCAATCGCTGTAGCAAAGTGCGGGAAATAGGTATCAGGCCCGAAGTCATCGCCGCATTGCGCGATACGGTTGAGCGTGCCGGGTATCACTTTCAAACGTCACAGCTGGAACTGGAATGTGTCTGCGATGAGTGCGGCCAGAATGCAGCTTAGTGGCAGATAAAGAACCGATACGCGGAGTACCGGCAAATGTGATTACCGACTTTTCTCGGTGTCGGTAAAACAACGGCAATTCGTTATCTTCTCGACAATAAGCCCGCTGATGAGCGCTGAGCCGTGTTAGGGCATGAGTTTGGTGAGGTGGGGGCTGGCGGCGCACTGTTTGAGTCCTGATGGAAAGGCACGGTATATATTCAAGAGGTACCCGGTGGTTGTATGTGCTGTACGGCCTGCCTATGCAGGTTGCACTAAACCAGTTGCTGGCCAGCGATCAAACAAATCTTTGCTGCCTTTCCCTTTACAATACAGGGCTTTCATGCCGACAATGGCAGTGAAAACATCAATTACACCGTTGCCGAACTGCTCGATAAGTTGCGGGTTGAATTCACCAAATCGCGGTCACGCCAAAGCAACGATAATGCGTCAGTGGAAAATAAAAATGGCTCGGTCGTTCGCAAGCTCTATGGTTATAGCCATATCCCCCAGCAGTATGCCCCGGCTTTAATCACTTCAATAGCCTGCATGTTTACTTCAGGTCTATTTCTGGATTGGAAAATACTCCTTTGATTCCCTCTCCTTTGTGGGGAAGGTAGCCATTAGTAGACTGTTGAAATTCGAAGAATTTCTACGCCTGGTACCGAAATATGGATATTTCGGCAAAATCGGCGAAATCTAAGTCGTTGATTTTGGGAGAAAATTGAAAATCACATTTTTCGCTTTTCGTGTTTTGAAAAAGGCAGGGTGCCTTTTTCAACAACCTGTTAGGGATAGAAAAACGACATAGCGGGCAGCTTTCTCAGTTTGATGAGCTAGAAGTTCGCGGTCTGGTCGAGATAGGGCAAAGAAAATCTTTCATTATCAGCGTCTGAGCTCTGTTAGGAAGTGTCTAGCAAAGCTCAGAAACGCTGAAAGTATTACGCTTCCTTGTAATTCAACAACTGGTAAACAGGCAGTGCCTGATTCATTCCACAGTAACCGATTTGGCCAGATTCCTCGGCTGGTCCACATCGGTCCCCTTCAGTAACGCCACATGGTAGCTGAGCAATTGCAGGGGCACCGTGTAAAGAATTGGCGCCAGGCTCTCGGGGGCATCCGGCACTTCGATCAGGGTAAGCCCTTCCTCACTGGCAAATCCGGCCTTGGGGCTCGCAAAGACAAACAGCTGCCCGCCCCGGGCGCGCACTTCCTGCAGATTGGACTTGAGCTTTTCCAATAACTCATTATTGGGTGCCACAACAATCACCGGCATATCCGCATCCACCAGGGCCAGGGGGCCGTGTTTGAGCTCACCGGCCGGGTAGGCCTCGGCGTGGATATAGGAAATTTCCTTGAGCTTCAATGCCCCCTCCAGAGCGATGGGGAACTCTACCCCGCGTCCTAGGAAGAGCGCATGGTTTTTCTCCGCAAAAGCCTCACTGGTGTGCCGCACAATTTTGTCCAGGCCGGTGAATGCTGCCATCAGCTTCGGTAGCTGGTGCAGGGCACCCACCAGCTCGGCCTCGCGCTCGCTGGAAAGCCCATTGGCCCTGGCCAGCGCGATACAGAACAGTTGCAGGGCCACCAACTGGGTGGTGAAGGCCTTGGTGGAGGCCACTCCAATTTCCGGGCCGGCCTCAGTCATCAGGGATAATTCTGATTCACGCACCAGGGAACTATTGGGTACGTTGCAAATGGTCATGGAGGCCAGATAGCCGAGTGCCTTGGCCTGGCGCAGGGCTGCCAGGGTATCCGCCGTTTCCCCAGACTGGGAGATGGTGACAAACAGGGTTCCGGGGCGTACTACAGTTTTGCGATAGCGCAGCTCGCTGGCCACTTCCACCGAACAGGGCACCCCGGCCCAATCCTCCAGCCAGTAGCGGGCCACCATACCCGCATGGTAGCTGGTACCACAGGCGACAATCTGCACCTGCTCCACTTGCGGCAGAATCTCCCGGGCGCGGGTCCCCAGCGCCTGGGACAACACCGAGTGTTCACCAATACGCCCTGCCAGGGTCGCCGCCACCACTTGCGGCTGTTCGAAAATTTCCTTCTGCATATAGTGGCGATAATGGCCCTTGTCGGCTACATCATGGCCACCATCCAGTTTGTGCACCGGGCGGCTGACCGCGTCACCCCGCTTGTCGCGCACAGAGATACCGCTGCGACGTACCTCCGCGACATCGCCCTCTTCGAGGAAAAGAAAGCGATCGGTCACCTGGCGCAGAGCCATGGGGTCCGAAGCAATAAAGTTTTCCTCAATGCCGGCACCCAAAACCAGGGGACTGCCGTAGCGGGCACAGGCCAGGACCTCTGGGTCCTCACTGCTGATAACGGCAAGGGCATAAGCGCCCTCCAGCATCTTTGTTGCCTTACCTACGGCGTCCACCAGGCTGAGCCCCTCTTTGCTCAGTGAGTGAATCAAGTGCGCCACCACCTCGGTATCGGTATCTGAGGCAAATTGATACCCCTTCTCCTGTAGCCCGGAGCGCAATGCCTGATGGTTTTCAATAATACCATTGTGCACCAGGGCGATAGGCCCGGACATATGCGGATGGGCATTTTCATCGGAGGGAACCCCGTGGGTGGCCCAGCGGGTGTGCGCAATGCCCTGATGGCCCTCGGCAGGCTCCTCCTGCAGTTTGGCCTCCAGATCGGCAACCTTACCCAGGCTCTTGCGCAATTGCAGCCGGCCATCACCATTGCGCAGGCAAACACCCGCCGAGTCGTAACCCCGGTATTCCAGGCGCCGCAATCCCTCCAGCAGAATTTCAGTGACATTGCGTTGCGCAAGGGCGCCAACAATTCCACACATGTTGATCTCCTCAAAAAACACTTTCTCATGTTCAGTTCTTTGGCTAAGCCAGGCTAGGCTCCGCCGGTCGTCTCTGCACGAATGACCTGCACCCCCAGCACCTCAAGTTGTTGCTGGGCACTGTCATTCAAGCCTGCATCAGTGACCAGGGTATCCACCCGTTCCCAGGACAGTTCCAGATTCGGAATGCGCCTACCCACCTTGCTGGACTCCGCCAATACCACCACCTCCCGGGCAACTTCAGCCATCACACGCGACAGTCCAATCTGCTCATTGAATGTGCAAGTGCCACGTTCCAGATCTATTCCATCAGCACCAATAAAGGCGCGGTCAAAGTCGTAATCCCGCAGCACCTGTTCCGCCACCCTGCCCTGGAACGCCTCGAAGTGGGGGTCCCAGGTGCCCCCGGTCATGAGCAAGGTGGGTTCGTTTTCCAATTCACGCAACGCATTGGCCACATGCAGAGAGTTGGTCATCACCACCAGGCCGCGTTTGCATTCCAGCTCGGGAATCATTGCCGCGGTGGTGCGACCGTAATCAATCACTATGCGGTGGTGGTCGGGAATGAGTGCCGCTGCTGCGCGGCCAATGGCGCGTTTAACCTCAGAGGGCGCCCCCTCCACCACCAGTTCCCGAGGCAGCGGGATTGCACCGCCACGGCGGCGCAATAGCAGTCCGTGGTTTTCCATCGCGGTCAGATCCTTTCGGATCGTAACCTCAGAGGTTTCGAAGCGTCGCGCCAGCAGTTCAACACTGGCCTCTCCCATCTCATTGAGAAGGTTCAAAATGCCGTGGCGACGCTGCTGTGTATTACGCTTGGACATGCATGGATAACTTTCGTTTCGAAACTTAAAGATAGCAAAACGAAAGATATGTTCCCAGCTTAATTTTCTGCAAGGCCAGGTTCCAGGGTGGGTAAGCGGTATTGCGGCTGATTCGTGGGGCTGAAAGCGCGGTTCAACCGGATAGCGCCTGCAACATAGCCTGGAGAAAACGCGCCAGCTCACCCCCGGTCACGGCGCGGTGATCGGCACTGATAGAGAGAGGTAGCAGTGGGCGCATGGCGGGCCAGCGGTCTACCACCACCACGCCCTGGCAGACCCGCCCGGCCCCGACAATTGCGACGGTCGGTGGCAACACCAGCGGGGTTGCGTAGCGCCCGGCGATAGCGCCGAAATTGGACAATAGTATGGAGCCTCCCTGTAAATCGCTCTGGGCGATGCCGGTTTCCCTGGCCTGGTGCTTGAAGTCTGCCACCTGTTGCAACAGCGCGTCATCCGAGCGCGCGGCGACATCCCTGAGCACAGGGACAAACAGCCCTCTTGGTGAATCCACCGCCAATCCGATATTGACAGTCTCTTGGGGGATCAGCTGATCGTCCCGGTAGAGGGCATTGAGGTTCGGCTCGGCGATACAGGCCGCCTGCAGGGCCCGAATCAGGCGCAACAGGGCAGGGGCGCTCCCCCACCAGTTGGAGATATCCGCATCATCGCACAAGGTTATCTGTGCCACCTGATCCCGTGCACGACTCATGGACAATCCCATGGCGCGCCGCGCCGGGGACATGGCTGTCGCTGACTCGCCGGCAGTGGCAGCGGCTGGTTTCACGGCGGTTTCTGCGGGTGCCTGGGGCTGGGAGCCGGCGGCATCACACACCTGTGCCGCAGTCACCCTGGCACCATCTTTGGAAAGCCGCTGTAAATCCACTCCCAGACGCCGGGCCAGGGCGCGCACCGAGGGCGTGGCAAGCCGCCGGGGACCCTGCGCCTGTTGTGGCTCGGCTTCGAGTACCTCCTCACCCCGTTCCAGGCTGCCCACCACGGTTCCGCTGTCCCCGCGGGCACCCTCCCCTGCGGCGGCTTGCACAGGCTCTGGCACCGCTTCACTGTCGCCGGGGCCCGGCTGCGCTTCCGCTTCCCCTTCGTCGGTGCCGGTAAACCCCACCAGTGGATCGCCGACATTGACGGTTTCATCCACTTCAGCAAACAGTTTTTCCACCCTGCCGCCCCAGGGCGCGGGCACCTCTACCAGTGCCTTGGCGGTCTCTACTGTCACCAGACTCTCGTGTGCGGCAATGCTGCTTCCCTCGCTTACGTGCCATTCCCGCACCACGGCATCGGGCAGTCCTTCGCCCAAATCGGGCAGGGTGAATATCTTCATAATCCCCTTCCTTTGGCGTAGTCTCGCACTTCCTTCACAGCCGTAACAATACGCGTCACACCCGGCAGATACTTGTCCTCCAACTGGTAGTAGGGCATCACTGTGTCGTAGCCGGTGACCCGCTGTACCGGTGCCTTCAGCAAATCGAAAGCATACTCATTGACCTGCGCAACCACTTCGGCGCCCAGACCGCAAAAACGCGCCGCTTCGTGTACCACAACGCAGCAGTGCGTCTTTTCCAGAGAGTCGATAACGGTGTGTATATCCAGGGGTTTGAGGGTAGCCGGGTCTATTACCTCAGCCTGGATACCTTCTGCTGCCAGCTGCTCCGCTGCCTCCAGGGTTTCCTTGAGGGCTGCGCCCCAGGCAATCAGGGTGATATCGCCCCCCTCGCGCAGTACGAAAGCGCGATCCAGCGGCAGTGCCTGGCCGGAGTCGGGCACCTCCTGGCGCACCGCCCGGTAAATGCGTTTGGGTTCCAGAAAAATCACCGGGTCCGGATCCCGGATCGCCGCCAGCAGCAGTCCATAGGCACGGGCGGGGGAGGAGGGCACCACCAAGCGCAGGCCGGGAATATGGGCAAACAGGGCTTCAGTGCTTTCCGAGTGGTGCTCCGGTGCGTGAATACCGCCACCGTAGGGCGCGCGGTAAACGATAGGGCAGGACAGCCGTCCGCGGGTGCGGTTGCGAAAGCGGCTCGCGTGGCTGAGGATATGGTCCAGTGCGGGGTAGATAAACCCCATAAACTGGAACTCCGCCACCGGGCGCAGCCCCTGCGCAGCCATGCCCACAGCAATCCCGGCAATCATGGTCTCCGCCAGCGGTGTGTCTATCACACGGGCGCCGCCAAACCTCTCCTGCAAGCCTTCAGTAGCGCGAAACACGCCACCATTAATCCCGACATCCTCGCCGTAGACAATCACCCTTGGATCAGCCTGCATCTCGTGGGCAAGGGCCTGGGTCACCGCCTGTACCAAGGTAATCTCCGCCATGATCAGCCACCCCCCTGCAGTTGCTGGTACTGCTCCAGGAAGGCCTCGGGCAGGGCCGCATAAAGATGGTCGAACATCGCCGTTGCGGCATCTTTCGGGGTTTCCTTATAGTTGCGTACCCCCTTCTCCAGTGTCTGGGTCAGCTCCCGTTGCAGCTCCTCTTCCTGGTTATCCCCCCAGAGGCCCGCACTGTCCAAATAGGTTCGCAGACGTACCAGCGGCTCCCGCGACCAGGCGTCACGCAAAGTCTCTTTGGACTGGTAGCGGCTGGCATCGTCGGCAGTGGTGTGATCGCAGAGCCGGTAGCTGACCGCCTCAATCAACGAAGGGCCGCCACCATTGCGTGCCAACCCGACCGCTTCTGCCACCGCCTGGCGCACCGCGATCACATCGTTGCCATCCACCTGCAAGCCGGGAATGCCCGCGGCAATGGCTTTTTGTGCGAGTGTTTTACAGGCGGTCTGCTCGGAGCGGGGCAGGGATATGGCCCACTGGTTGTTGTTAATAACAACCACCAGCGGCAGTTTCCACTCTCCAGCCAGGTTGATCGCTTCGTAGAAATCCCCCCGGGAGGTGGCGCCGTCACCACCACTGGCAACGGCTACGCGCGCGGGTTCGTTCAGGTGTGCATTTTTATATTTGAGGGCAAAGGCAACGCCCGCGCCATGCAGAATCTGTGTTGCAATGGGGACGCTTAGGGGGAGGTCCTCGCGGGCATGGCGAAAGTTCTGGCCGCGTTCATCCCCGCCCCATATGGCGTATATCTCCTCAATAGCAACACCCCGCTCCAGAAGGGCGCCCGTTTCCCGGTAATTGGGACAATAGACATCCTCCCCTCCCATGGCGGCGCCCACGCCCACACCTATCGCTTCCTGCCCGAGACTCGAGGGATAGGTGCCCAGTTGCCCGGTGCGCTGCATTTTCACTGCGCGACCATCCACCATCCGGGTCAGGGTCATTTGCCGGTAGTGGGCAACCAGGGCATCCGGTGTTGCGAAATCCGGCAGTGTCTGGGTTGTCTGTCCCCGCTCATCCAGATACTGCAGCGAGGCGATGTCGAAACTGGCAAGTGGCTGCATTCTGGGCTTGTGCATCGGGCTATTCCTTTTTGTTCCCGAAACGCAAGTTTAACGGACAAAAGGGGGAACTGAACCCGCGCGAAGAGAGAATACCCGCCGGAATTTAATACGCCACCGGAAAATTTTTGGAGAAAGCTGTCACTGCCGGTGCTTTTGGGCCGGGTGCTGCCAACCGATGATATTGCGTTGTCTGCCCCGCACCACGGCCAACTCATCCGCGCTCACTATGTTGGTGATTGTGGAGCATGCGCCCACAGTGGCATCTCTGCACACTTCCACCGGCGCCAATATTCACCGCCTCCCTCACGATGGCATCGCCCACATAGGCGGGGTGATTGACCTTGCTGCCAGCACCGATTTGCGCCTTTTTTGTCTCGACTGCTTTCTGTGCGACTCCTACAGTGGGTGTTGAAGCAGTGGGTGTTGAAGGTACGAAGGTCAACGCCACCAACGAAAAAAGCCGCGAGCCTGCCTTGCCCTCACTGCCGCAGTCCTATGCGGGTGACGGGCATTTACCCTCGAAAATTCCAGCCTGGATAAAAATGGTTAGAAAACGGACGCCACCACCGCGAGGATTAATGAACCTTACGTAAAGGAGCGAGTGCACTATGTAACAACGAATTTTTTCGCCTACCGAACGAGAATTTTGCTTGCCTGTAAGGGCCTTCCTCCAAAACCCATTCCCTCTCGACTTATTTACATTAATAGAGCTGGCCGGGCTTGTTCAACAACCAGATATGCTGCGGTAAGCGCAACATATCCTTATTTGTTATATAGTTTATTGTTTGGGTCTGAGTGTTTCAATAATCTTCGCATCCACCCAATAAGGGTTTCCTACCACATATCTACTTCCATCTTCTCTAAACTTTACATCTCCCTTCCAAAAAAATAAATATTTTCCATCGGGTGTCACTTTCGGGCGCTGCTCATAGAGTGCTGTATTTATCGTATTCCCCATGTTAATTGCTTCCCCCCATGAACCATCTTTCTTTCGAAAACTAATATAGATATCAGGCGTATTTTCACCTCGCGGATTCAACCTTGAAGCGCATACCATTTATGCGGCTTGTGCCGCCAAGTAATTATCCATTAAATCTTCTGGTG
>NZ_CANLDD010000032.1 GCF_947489355.1 uncultured Microbulbifer sp.
AAGGAACGTTAGTTCCGTACAGACCGCTTTGAGCGGTTCACGATTAAAGCCACCGGCTTTGCCGGTGGATATTTACTTAATTGTTACTTTACTTCAAAGAATTCAAAGCTTGACTATGAAAATCACCAAGGAAAGCTGGGAAAGAATACAGGCTATTTTTAGCCAGGTTCTGCAGCAGCCAGAGGAAAATCGCCATACTTTTATTCAACAGGTCTGTGGAAAAGACAGACAATTATGCCGAGAAGTTGAGCTTCTACTGGAAGCAGAGTGCAATGCGCCCACATTTCTCAAAACGTTCGTGCCAAAAGCTAATGCAATTCAAGTTTCATTGCCACTGATTAAAACGGGTGATCGCCTGGGTGCCTATAAGCTCTGTGAAGAAATTGGACGCGGTGGTATGGGCGTAGTATATCGGGCAGAGAGGGAAGAAGGTAATTTCAAACAGGAGGTGGCAATCAAATTGCTTTGTGCGGAGATGGGCGAAGGAAAAATGGGTCTTGAGCGATTCCAGCTTGAGCAGCAAACCCTAGCGTCCCTCAATCACCCAAATATCGTTCAGATGTTCGATGGCGGTGTTACAGAATACCAGCAGCCATACATCATTATGGAGTTTGTCCGCGGTGTAGATATTAATCGCTATTGTGACGAACATGCTTTGGATCTGCGGGCGCGTTTATCTCTTATCTTACAGATTGCTGATGTCTTGAGTTTTGCACATGGCAACCTGATTGTACATCGGGATATCAAGCCTTCCAATATTCTGATTAATAGCGAAGGGCAGGTAAAATTATTAGATTTTGGCATTGCCAAATTTATTTCAAGAGAGCTGGGAAAGGGATTGACGCAGAATGGTGAATTCGTAATGACGCCAGGATTTGCCGCACCAGAACAAATTAAAAAGAAGCATGTTACTATTAGTATCGATATTTACCAGTTGGGCTTAGTGCTCTACGAGCTGATAACCGGGCATAAAGCTTACAGTGACCAGGCAGGATCGCTGTATGAGTTAGCACAGATAATGTGCGAAGGTTGCCCTACATTACCCAGTGAAATAGCAAATAAGAATTTACAAAGAGGCGCTTTTCCAAGTAAAAAACTTCGTGGTGATCTGGATGCGATTGTGTTAAAAGCTCTGCGTGCAGAACCAGAACATAGATACAGCTCAATGCGGGGGTTTGCTACTGATATTCAAGCCCACTTGGACGGAAATTTGGTTTATGCACGCCAGGGGAGTTTCCGCTATCGAGTACATAACCGCATTCGCAGGCACTGGCGGGCGCTGTTTATATCTGTGTCTTTTCTATGTATTATAATGGCATACACAATAACGGTAACCATTCAATCACGTAGCGTTCAACGGGCGTTAGAGAGAAGTGTATTTGAGGCACAGAAGGCCCAGCAGGTATCCGATTTTTTAATCAATATATTTAAACACTCAGATCCGAATGTTTCTGGATTAGATAAAATCAGTGCTCAGCAATTGTTGGAAAATGGCCAGGAGAAAATTCATGCAAGTCTCAAAAAAGCACCGGCAATTCGTAGCCATATGCTGGGCGTTTTAGGGACAATTTATTATAGTCAAGGGGTATACAATAAAAGCGAGGAGCTGCTAAGGCAGGCTTTGGAACAACAGCGCAAGCTGACTAAAAATGATTCACTAAAACTTGCCGATACAATGACCAAATTGGCTATTAACCTGAGTTCTATGAATCAGTATGAGGAATCAGAACAACTATTACAAGAAAGTCTTGCTATTTATCAGAATAGTAGGCGGAAATCTGTGCTCGAAAGTAACAAAGTTAACCAAGCAGAAACTCTCAATGCATTTGCCAATCTATTTCAGAAGCGGGGAGATTTTGAAAAAGCGGGATTCTATTTTAAGAAGGCAATAGATTTAGTAGAGGAAATTCCTGGAGGACAGAATGAAATGGCCGTTGCTTTCAATGGACTAGGTAATATTCATTACTATCAGGGGCGTTTTGAGGAAGCCACGGCACATATGCGAAAAGTAATACGCATTCAAAAAATCATCCACGGTGAAAAACACTCATATTATACTATAGCCTTAAACAACCTGGCCACGATGCTTACGGACTTGGAGCGCTTTGAGGAGGCCGCTGAGCTCAGTAGGCAGGCTTTGTCTATTCAGCAGCACATATTGAGCGCCGATCATCCATATGTAGGTGATTCGTTGCGGGCCTTGGGTGTATTGTCTCATCGAAAAGGAGACTTCGAAACTGCAGTAATCTATTTGCAACAGGCCTTGCGTGTCAAGCGCTCACAAAACCAACAAATTAATATCAGAATCGCTTTTGTCTTGCTTTGGTTGGGTGCCGTTTTGCAAGATAAAGGCGAACTTGATGCCGCTGATCGACATTATAAAGAAATGATAGAAATTTTCCGGAAGTTGAAAGTAGCAGACAAAATTATGGGCCGAGGATTGTGCCAGCCTGCTTCTTTGGCGATGGCAAAAGGAGATTGGGAAACGGCCGGACAGCTTTATACCAGGGCTCTCGATTTATTGCCCGAAACCGGAGTGCGTACCTCTATAGCCCAGCTCGGCCTGGCCAGAGTGCTGCTAGCCGAAAATAAAGAATTATACAGAGCAGAAGCGCTAGCTAAGGCAGCTTTGACCAGCAGACAAGCAAAATTTACTATCGGCCATAGTATGATTGCTGAAGCCGAAGCGGTGCTTGGACTAATCCAAGCAGCATACACTCCCACTACGGCAATACTCCGATTAGAGTCTGCTGATACTATATTGCAATCTCACCCTTTGTTTTTAAAGCGTCATAGTATGCACAACCTTGCTAAGCAAGTTAAACAGGCACTGAAACATTTAAACAATCATAGCGAAATTCTGGAGGAAACAACAGGTGTGCCCGTGAGCACACCATAACTTTCAGTTGATTTCGACATGTTTGGTAAGGGGAAGTTCTATTTCCTCCGGGAAAACTTACAGTGGATCAGTTCTTTCTGGAGGACCCAGTGCTTGGCAGAGAAACACCGGCCTATAGGTTAAAAATAATTCTCCAGTTCTATTATGCGAGGGATATTTCCCAACTATAACTTGAGATGGTTCTGGGCAACCGATATAGCCAGGGACTAACCACAATTTATCACTCTGCGAGTTATTGCAACTGAAATACGTACTTCCACAAGAGACAACTGAGTGGCTTGGTAAACAAAATCCTCCTTGATCATAGCGTTGCCAAAATTCCGGGCACGCTCCCTCAGGTGCTTCTACTGGCGGATTGGGGCTTAGCAAATCCTGTAGATTTACACATTCCCTTATTCCCGGCGGACGGAAAAACCCCTGATTACATTCTTCACTATTATAAACTGGCAACACTATCTCTGAGTCATCATGATCTGTACTGAATGCTGCAGTATTACCTAAAGAAAAAACAAGGATAAAAATTAGTGAGATAATAGACCTTTCTGTGTACTGTTTCATATCGTTTATCCTAGATAAATAAGGTGTAAGTTATTTGTTCATATTGTTGATGTTAGCAATTCGTATGGTTCACAGCCCATACACAATTTAAATCTTTAAACAAAATTTGATGGTAAGGTTTGTGTATGGGTCACAAAACTTGTTGATAAGTTGGCTATAAGTAATCTCGCAATACTGGCGAGTATTCGTGTAATAATATTTATCAAAGTACCAATTCCCTATATGCTCTGAATGGGATAGGCGCTGATCATCATTTGTCCAATCCCATTATTTTAAAACAGAATCTAGTAAAAAAACCGGACAAATTTCTCGATCTTTTTAATCTGTTTTCTTTCTGCCAGAATTTGCTGGAGTATTTTTCGGGGCACTACCGTTGCATCGGAAGTCTCAAATTTTGTGACGGTCGTAGGATTTTCTGAGCCACCCATTGTATTCAATTTTCAGGTATAGCATTAGATCTGTACATATGGAGCCTGTACGGGTGTACCTAGCAGGTTTCTAAAAAGGCTTACTTTGTTTTCTTAGCCTAGGAAGGCCGCGCACCTTCTACAAAAAATCAAGCAGCCATACGCTTGACTGTCAGATCCAAGATCTCTATTTGGGATAGCAGGCTACTGACAAAGTATTTTTCAGCAGCCTGGTAACACATGTTTTCGCCGTCTTTCTCTATCACTAAATAACCGGATGCTCACTGGTTAGCTCAAGATTGAATCCGGGTATGGTGAAAGCAGAGTCAATGATGTCAAAGTGGAACAACTATTTAATAGTTGTCCAGGATAATTTTCTGCCTTAATAGGGCTGCGCCATCTAGAGAAAAGAACAGACCTTATGATCCTTCCGGTGACAATCAGTTTTGTCACTGAGGGGTGGATTGCGTTGTATTTTGTGCCAAGCATCAAATTAATGTCCGGTTCTTATCTTTGACTCTGTATTACCTTTTGCAAGTGTTGGTATTAATCCTTCGCTTGGAGTTTTTGTTTTTCCGAATCATAAGCATAAATCGGAATGGATTAATTGACTCTTATTCAATCCACAGTTAGATCAATCAAGAGGGAGAATGTAAAGTGATTAAATATATCAGGCGAGTTTCTAATCTGATTGTGATTATTTCAGCTGCAACATATTTTAATAGTATGAATGTATTTGCTATGGAGGCAAAAGTTTTTGCGATCAGTGACTTTGTTCCTGCCGCAGCTGGCGGCTGTAATGGTAATGATATGGCATTCTGGGATAATATGGTTGATCGATGGTACGACAAAATGGGGGCAAAAGGTCATATCAAAGACGGTCAGTATACAAATGGCTTTATGACTATTAAGCGTTTTTGTGATCCCGATATTATAACAGGGTGTAACGATCATAATTTCCTTGATGAAGCCGATGCGGCGATGATAGCCACCCACGGTTCAGATAGTGGAGATCATTGGGCTGGAACAATGCGTAGACCCTGGTCTGGACATTGCAAACTGGATGCGGGTGGAACTGCAACGGATATGGCAGTTGGCGATTTCGATTTAGAATTTATTCATTTTTCTTCTTCTTATAGCGCTGACGATGATAATTTATCCGGTATCCGCGAAGCTATGTACGATGTTTCCGACACTGCGGTAAACGGCCGACGCGCTCATCAATGGGATGGCTTTCATGGGGTTATGTGGATTTCTCCTTCTTTTGCGAATGACTACAAAAATTTCGCTGATGATGCACATTCGATTTCTATGTCTAGCGCATGGGTCAACAATATGTACGACTCAACTGTTGATTGTAATTGGAATGATCCTTTTAACTGGTTTGGGAGCTGTCAAGAACAATGTCCAGTTGCATACAGTATCTCTTCCACAATAATTAGCGTGGTCAATCGATTAAACAATGAGCGCTATAACAATGTATATTCTGATCCAAATGGAAAAAATTGGTATGCGTATAAGTATATCCGTAAATGTAATCCTATTGGTGAAACAGCATTCAATCCCAACTAGCAACTCCACTTAATTCATATAAGGAATGGTCAAATGAAAACTAATCTGATTGTCATGGGCAAGACTTTATATCTTATAGCGCTTTTTTGTATGCCAGTAGTTTTTGCCCAGGCCCAAGATAATCCTGGGAACGACAAAGATCTTTCCAGAGAGGATCTCGAGTATATTATTGAAAGAGATATGCCGAAAGTTCTGGGTGAGAATAATGTAGAGTTGCTCACACAAATGTTACAACCAAATCGTGGAAATTCTCTGTATGAAACCTTTGATGGAAATAAAGCTGTGAATTATCTTTTCAAAGGAAAGGATGTGGTTTATGGGAAGGAATGTGATAAAGAGCTTTATCCTCAGGGCCAGTGCGATGTGGTCAGCGGTTCTTCGAATGGAGAAGAAGAATATTCAAAGTTTAGCTTTAATAACAATTTGTCATTGGCTGATATTCGATTCAGCGACCGGCCCGCCTTCGGGCCAGCTAAAAAGGTGGAAATTTCTAACCAAGAAGCTTTTTATGCAGCTAAAAAATTTCTGATAGATATCTTTGGTATATCCGAAGAAGAAATTCCAACTGCACCAAGCAATGCTAGTAACCCCTACCCGGTGAAGACTGTGAATATGGCCTATTCTGATGGTGCTGGTAGTAGTGGTTTCTTGCCAGTGGAAAAATTGGTTTCTTTCCCTCGCGGTTTATTTGTTAAAGGAGGGCTGGGTTGGATACCCGGGCCAGGCCGTCTCAAAGTAACAATAGACGACCAGGGAATTAATACTGCATCTGTTTCGGGTTGGGCAGACTTGAGTGGCTATGGATTAAATCTAGATCCTAGAGATGCCAAATCACGCAGAGCACTGGTTTCCGAACTGGCTACCCGTTTGCAAGATGAGGGCATTAATAGTTTGAATTCAACCCGAGGCGTACTGGCAATCGCTTTGCCTGTTGGCGCAAAATCTCCAATTCCAGTTTTACGAGTATACGCTGCCGCTTTGGAGAGAGATTTAGATGAAAAATCTCAAGGTAATAATGCCTCTTCGGCCGGAGTTGTATTAGATATTCCACTTTTGGTCAGTATCGATGAAAGTAAATCGATAGGAGATGGGGAATAGCTTCTACTACTTATGATCTTTAGTGAATGGCTCCGCTACTGTTAATAGTGTTAAGCTCAGTTAAGCATGGCTGAGCTTGCTAAGGGAGGCTGTGCTTGATTCAATAATTACGATTGAAGAAACTGTCTTGGCTACAAGTCTCCAGCTGTGTGCAATCATCAGGGTGTGTTTGGCGCCAATTTCCGTGCTTTCTGCTCAAGTGAGTCCTGCTGCAATGGAAAAGAACAGGAGTAAAACAGATAGATTTTTTTTGAACATTTCAAGGCCGTCCCATAGGGGTATGCAAGCCTTTCTAGCAAAGGAATATGACCGGGACATATCAGGGTAAGGCGTGCAGTGTAAGGTGGAGATCGGAGGAATATAGAATATAAGCATCCTTCTTCGGTTTAGCCATACTCTGCCGCCAGAGCGGGAACCAGCTCAGGTCAGGCTGTTCGATCCTTCGCAGATTCGTCTATCCGATTGACAAAGTGACCCAACCACTGCCAACTTCCACATCTTACAGCGGACCGATGGAGCGACTTACGTTTCGCGAAGCATTCTCCAGGACTTTTCAGTCAAACCGAATAAAAAATGATTAACTTTGAATGCTCTCAACTTAAAACCTGGGACTTGATCAGTAAACAACTTCAGGAAGTTCGAGTAGAATACTTTGGATCAAGGATAAATAGGTAGTTTATAATTCCTATACCCTCACGGCAATTAAGAGAACACAGCATGAAAGCTGCAATCTATACCCAATATGGATCCCCCGACGTACTTCAGCTTAGAGATGTGGACAAACCCGTGCCGAAAGACACAGAAGTCTTAATCCGTGTGCACGCCACGTCAATTAACGACTGGGACTGGGGCTTGCTCAACGGTGATGCGGTCAACCGATTAATTAACGGAATTTTTAAACCGAAAAAGATGAACATACTTGGCTCCGACATTGCGGGTCGTGTCGAAGCTGTCGGTAAGGCGGTCACATGTTTTAAACCGGGTGATGACGTGTATGGTGACCTGGCGGGTCGATTTGGTGGATTTGCCGATTATGTTTGTGCACTGCAAAACCAGGTGGCCAAGATGGCAATAGGCATGTCCTTCGAGCAGGCCGCGGCGATCCCCCAGGCCGGGATGCTGGCGCTGCAAGGCTTGTTCGATATCCTGCCCTTAAAAGATGGACAGAAAGTCCTTATCAACGGTGCCGGAGGCGGAGTGGGCACCTTTGGTATTCAATTTGCCAAGCAATTCGATGTTGAGGTCACCGGCGTTGATAGTACTGGAAAATTGGAACTTATGCGCCGGATTGGGTTTGACCACGTTATTGACTATACCCAAGAGGATTTCACCCAAAGCGGTCGGGAATACGATTTAATTGTCGATGCCAAAACAAACCGCTCTTCGTTTGTCTATTTGCGTGCGCTCAAGCCCAGCGGGGTTTACGCAACGGTGGGTGGGCGTGTCCCACGTTTGCTGCAAGTCGCTTTATTCGGAAAACCCATTCAATGGTTAACCGGAAAACAAACTCGCATTGTTGTTTTGCGAGCGAATCGCGATTTGGCCTATATCAATGAACTTTTCGAGGCAGGTAAACTGACCCCCGTTATCGACGGCCCTTACACATTAAATCAACTGGCCGATGCGTTTCGCCATTTTGGCAGGGCGGAACACCAGGGAAAAATTGTGGTTACGATACCCGCTTGATCGTTTTGGTATGAGCTGAAAAAAGTGCACGATAACCATTCGTGAACATAAAACTGCTGGGCACCTTGTGACTACCATCTTTTTATCAGAGAAGCTTGCCCATTAACGACGCGCAGCCCCAAGCTCGGCCTGCAAGACAAGACAAGACAAGACAAGACAAGACAAGACAAGACAAGACAAGACAAGACAAGACAAGACAAGACAAGGACAATGTCATTGTATTTTTTTGACCGGAACTTCTAACTGAATAGAATACTGAAAATCGTCCAAGAATTTCTCTTGGGTAGTTCTCAGGACAGTAGCTTGGCAAAATTCATCATCGACAGTCAGAATCCAGAGAGGATGGACGTGTTTCGATTGGCATCCTAGCTGCAACTTGGGTCTCTTGAGTAACCGGGATTGGGATAACCTAGATTTATTTTATAAAAGGAGAATGACATGTCATTTAAATGGAATCTGGTCTATTGCAAACCTGGCCAGGATGAAAGAGTAGAAGTCAACCTAGGCAAATTGGGGGTTTGAGGTTTTCAGGCTCAAGTTTGAGATTTAATTTACCGCCTCAGCCCCCACCGTTGCTTGCCACAGCGCAAATGGGAAAACGTGATGCGTAATCCAACGATCATACAACACACGCGTAGCGGGCATATAGCAAAAACCCGACATGCGCATGGTGAGCCTCGCGTCAAGCGGCTGTTACGAAGAAGTCACCATTTCATTAGTGCGCAGTCATGGTGTTTGATGCACCCCGCACGCAGGCGAAACCGGCGTTGGTGTGAGTTGGCACAATTGCGGCTCATTGTGGGTAGCAACCAGCGCGCTCCATGCATTGGTCACAGGCGGAAAGGGTGTTGTTTCCGGATGCTTAATCCACAACGGCTCACGGGTTCTCAGCAGGGTCGCAAGCTAAATCTTACCAGGGCGAGAAGATAAGGCCAGTACCAGTAGTCGAGTGGCCAGCTTCGCAGACTTTTCTCTACATGCCGGTGTAATGGCTGAAGCGCATCAGCAGGATAAAGTCGAGCGTCCATGGCGCTATGTTTGTCGCCCTGCGGTTTCAGAAAAGCGCTTATCGTTGACGGCCAATGGACAGATTCGCTACGCGCTAAAAACACCGTATCGCAATGGTACCACCCATGTAACTTTTGAACCGCTGGATTTTATGGCTAAACTAGCGGTTTGATTTGTCTTAGTTTTTCAGCCGGATCTAACCGCTTTTTTCAGTAGCAGATCATGACCCGGCGCGTGCTCGAGTATGTCTGGGTAGAGCAACCGGTGGATCGGGCCTTTTAGCAGGCACAGTGCGCGCAGCTTCAGCCGTGCTTGCCAGGATTCCAACCCGTTGCGGCGAGGTAGCGCTGCCCCGACTCTGCAGCGGGCGCCTCCAGTTCCGTACCCATCGAGTCGTTCCAGCGGTTCAGATAACCAAACAGTGCAACCACAGCCAGAATTTCGACGATTTCGCCATCGTCCCAATATTTCCTGAGCTGTTCGTCAATCTCCTCGTTGACACCGTTCGGTACCGAGGAGGCCGCGATGGCGAAGTCCAGTGCGGTGCGTTCGGCGTCGGTAAACAGCGAGCTTCGGGGATATTCCCAGATGTGCTCGAGTTTCTCGTCCGGCTCGCCGTAACGCTGGGCAGCCCGGATGGTGTGGGCCTGGCAGTATTGGCAGCCGGCGGCATGGCTGGCGACATAGCCGATCAGTCGTTTCAGGCCACTGGTGACGCGCCCGTGGTTCTCCATCACCGCCTTGTTGAGATTGATAAAGGCTTTGGCGATCTCCGGGCGCCGTTGCATCGTGAGGACGCTGTTGGGACAGAAGCCGAGAGTCTCATTGAAGAAGGCGGCGAGCTTGGCGACCTCTTCATTGTCGTCGGGGGAGAGAGGGAGGATCAGCGGCATATGGTCTCCATTTTTGTTCAGAAAAGGCTGGCGATAAAGATCGCTGCGATAGCGACTGGCACAAAGTAGCGGGCGAGCAGCCTCCAAGTTGGATACAGCACACCGTTGGCGCTACCGAACTCTTCGCGGCGCAACTGCTCACCGACCTTCCAGGCCACGAAAATCG
The DNA here is from genome assembly GCF_947489355.1 of uncultured Microbulbifer sp. Classification (GTDB taxonomy): domain Bacteria; phylum Pseudomonadota; class Gammaproteobacteria; order Pseudomonadales; family Cellvibrionaceae; genus Microbulbifer. Next base: position 10,288 of record NZ_CANLDD010000032.1, read on the forward strand.
ATACCAGCAGCGCACCGAGTGGCGAGGCGAGATTGGCGACCAGGTGCTCGAGCCCCTGGAAAATCGACAGGTCCCGCCAGGGCGGTATCCACGCGAGCGGCCGCACATGGGACCAGATATTGAACGAAAACACCGTCGACAATCCCACAAACCAGGCCACGGCCCCGGCACTGAGCGCAGCGCGCTTACGCGAAAGGCCGCGATGCTGTTCAAGCCAGGAGACGGCCGGCTCGAACATCGAAAAAGCCGACGTCAGAGCCGCGAGCAGCAACAGCACGAAAAACAGGGTGCCGAAGAGCGCGCCGCCCGGGATCTGCCCGAAAGCGACGGGCAGCGTTACGAAGATCATTCCGGGACCGCCAGAAGGTTCGAGACCGAATGCGAACACGATCGGAAATATCACCAGCCCGGTCAGGAGTGCGACCAGGGTATCGGCACCGGCGATAACACTCGCGGTGCGCGGAATCGATGCTTCGCGCCGCAGGTAAGAGCCATAGACAACCATGCCCGCACCGCCGACGCTGAGGCTGATCAGGGCCTGGCCGACGGCGAGCAGCAGCACGTCGGCGTCGAGTTCGGAGAAATCCGGCTGGAATAGAAAACGCGCCGCTGCCGCGCCGTCGCCGACCGACATCGAATGCACCACCAGCACCACCAGCAGTAGGGCGAGCCCCGGCATCATCCACTTGACCGCAACCTCGATACCGCGGCGGATGCCGAACGCGACCACCACTAACGTGCAGCTCATAAAGGCGCCGTGCCACAGGGCCTGGCGCAGCGGGTCGGCTTTCAACGCATCGAACAGCGCCGCCGAGGTGTCTGCTTCCAGGCCGGCGAAGCGGCCGCTCAATGCCTTGAACAGATAATCGAAGATCCAGCCTGCGACCACGCTGAAAAATGTCAGTAACAGGAATGTGGTCAGCACCAGCAGCCAGCCGAGTTGCCGCCACCGCCGGCTGAGCCCTTCGGTGGCGGCGATGCGCTCGAAGCAGTGATCGGGACTCGCCTGCCCGCGGCGGCCGACCATAATGGTTGCGATTAGCGCCGGCAGCCCTATACTCAGCACGAATAGCAGGTAGACGGCGATAAAGGCACTGCCGCCGTTCTCCCCCGCAACATAGGGGAATCGCCAGATATTACCGAGGCCGACGGCGCTGCCGAGCGCGGCCAGCACGAAGACCATGTCCGAAGACCACTGCTCGTGCCCTCTGCGGGCGACCTCTTCCGTCCTTGCAGGCTTCTGGGCGACCTGTTCCATTCCTGCATGCCTTTGTCGGTTTGGGAATAGGGAATATAAACACCCTTTTTTACCAAATTCAACGAACGGGACCCAGCGTTCGGAAATATCGTTTTCCAGCTTCTGTAAGAGCTTTCCGTGCTCCACGTTGCTGTCGCAGCCGCGAACACCAGCGCGCTGGAACTGGAGCTGCTTCCAAAGGTTTCCGCCACAATGACCACCTGCCCGAGGGCGGACAAAAAATCTTCTGAATGCAGGCTGCTTCAAAATAACGGTCACAGTGACTGAAATTCCCACTGGTATCTGGTCATATTGCCTGTGAAACTGCAGCACTATCCAGGTGGGCGTATCTCCAGGGGGTTCTCACTCCGCCGGTTGGTATACCTTTGCGGTGCAGCCAGGGCAGCGTCACTTCCAGTGTTGCGTGACTACGGTAGCACCAGTACAGAGCGGAAGCTCACTGGCTTGCCGTACTGGTTGCGCTTACACAGCCATGGTGTAGTCCATGTTTGGTTTTCGCGGTGATACCCGCGAACGCTGAGTTACATGGCGCTTCGCGGGTGGAGCGATAATCGTTGCGGTATTTTTTATCTGTTTATTTTTCTTTAGACTGCGTCGGTGAAGCGGCCGGGCACTTTGGCAGCAGACCTACCGTAATCCCTTTTTGTAAGGAATTCAATCAAGGTAAAGCTTTAGATGGCACTGAATTCATCTCCCCACCGGTTGGCGAGGTCTAATTCTGCGCACCAGGGCATCAGCTATCCGACCCCTGGGTATCCAGGGCCTGTTCGGTAAGGGATACCCGGGTCGCATTTCAGTATTGGAGTGCCCTTTTTAAATAAACCGCCGTCTACAGACCTGCAAGTACGGTGATGTAGGATTGGCGAGCTGGAATCCCACCTTTTCCCGATGGTTTTTACCTGGCGTGGGGTCGTACGCGCACGCTGGACAGATAATTCACCACTTTATCCGGGTGGTCAGTAAAGAGACCATCGACGTGCAGTTGGGTTATAGCGAAGTGTAAAAACCGGTTGAAGTTCTCAAACGCCTCCGGGATTTTTTCCGGATCGGCGCGGAAGGTATAGGAGTGTACCTGTAGCTGCCTGCGGTGCGCACGGCGCACAACATTGTTTGCACGGGGTTGGCCGTTTTTGTATTCCATCAGCATCGGGTACCAGGGGCCGATCCCGTCTGCATAAGTGGCGATCTTGCGCAACCCGCCCGGCTCCAGCATCCAGTCATAATCATAATGTTGGATGGCACCGTCAATTTCAATCTTTTTTTCCCCCCAGCTTGTTGCAGCAATCAGCTGCACCAGGGGCAGGTCCATACCTAGAGTCGGCATCAGTTCGAACTTGATCCGCTGTAGTTCCTCTGCATCAAAGCACTGTAGGAATACTTTTTGTTGCCCGCTGGTATAGCCGTATTGCTTGAGTATTTCCAGCGCAATGGCAGCAATATCCCTGCCCTCCCAATGGTGGAAATAGGGTTTTTTGATTTCCGGGTAGATGCCGATATCGTAGCCGAGGGATTTATTCAGCCCCTGTATCAGTTCGATTTCCTCCTCGAAAGTAGAGAGCTGGAAACTGGATTTCCACACAGGAAATCGATGCGGATACTTTGCTTGAGGGCCATCCTTCCCCATAACAAAAGCCTCGCTAACCTGCAATTTTTTTAACTCTTCCAGGGTGAAGTCAATGGTGTAGTAGTGGCCATCTTCCCGGGCGCGGTGGGCGAATACTTCGGCAACATCGGTGGTGCTGTCCAGGGTGATATCATGCATGACGATCAGGCGATTATCCTTGCTGAGCACCAGGTCCTGCTCGATATAATCCGGGCGCATGCCGTAGGCCAGGGATTTGGCCTCCAGTGTATGTTCCGGCAAATAGGCCGATGCGCCGCGGTGCGCAATCACCAGGGTGTTTTTGACGTTGCTCTCAGTGCTCTCCGCGCAAGTGAGCCCCGCCGCAATGGAAAAGAACAGGAATAAAACAGATAGAATTTTTTTGAACATTTCAAGGCCGTCCCATAGTGGTATGTAAGCCTTTCTAACAGAGCAATATGACAGGGATATATCAGGGCAGGGCGCGCAGTGTAAGGCGGAGATCTGTTGAGCCTGGTGTGGGGCACTGTGACTGGTTTCCCTGCAACCAGGCAAACTTTCAGGCACTTCCCGCCTACAGGGCGTGTTAAACATTTGGTTGGCTGATCACACGGTTTCTTCCCTGGGCCACAGGTGCTCTGTGAACTGTTGGCGCAGTGCTTTTTTACTGATTTTGCCCGTGGCTGTGTGGGGCAATGCGTCGACGATTACGCAGTCATCGGGAATCCACCATTTGGCGAACTGGTTTTGGAAGGCACTGAGAATTGTATCCGGGGCGAGGCTGGTGTTCGCTTCGGGTACAACTATCAGCAGTGGGCGCTCCGCCCACTTTTCGTGGGGTACACCGATCACGGCTGCCTCCGCGACACCTTCCAGAGTCATGGCGTAATTTTCCAGTTCGATTGAGGAAATCCATTCGCCACCCGACTTGATGACATCTTTGGTACGGTCGGTAATAGACAGGTAACCGAGGGGGTCTATGGTGGCGACATCGCCGGTATCAAACCAGCCATCCGTGGTCAGAGCCGATTCTTCCGCCTTGTAATAGCGCTCGCAGACCCAGGGGCCGCGCACTTGCAGGGCACCGAAGGCGCGGCCGTCGTGGGGCAGGAGGCTGCCCTGGGGATCGAGAATTCGCATCTCCACACCGAGCCCGGCCCGACCCTGTTTCAGACGCAGGTTTTTGGCTTCCTCTGGTGGGATTGACTCCGCTACTTGTGCGTTGTAGGTGCCGAGTGGGCTCATCTCGGTCATACCCCAGGCGTGGTGGGTGTAGACGCCGTGTTTCTGCTCGAATTCCTGCATGATGCTCCAGGGGCAGGCGGAACCGCCAACCACCACACGATTGAGGCTGGGAATGGTTTCGCCACTTTCGCGCAGGTATTTGAGCAGCGCCAACCAGACGGTGGGAACACCAGCGGCAATAGACACTGATTCCTCCTGCATCAGTTTGCTCAGGGTTTGTCCACACCCCATCCTGGGGCCGGGCAGGACCAGTTTGGCACCTACTGCCGGCGCGGCATAGGGGATAGCCCAGGCGTTGACATGGAACATGGGCACAACTGGGAGAATGGCTTCATTGTGCCGGATGGCAAAGGCATCCGGCATCAGCACACCATAGGTATGCAGGGCCATTGCGCGGTGGGAATAGAGCACACCCTTGGGCTTGCCCGTAGTGCCTGAGGTATAGCAGAGGGCCGCTGCACTCTCCTCGCGCAAATCCGGCCACTGGTATCCGCTCGACCCGGAAGAGAGAAGCTCCTCATAGCAGAAATAGCCCGATGGCAAATTTGCGGGCATATGCGCCCTGTCGGTCAGGACGATAATGCCTTCAACCGCGCTGAGTGTTTCCGCGATGGCCTGTACAAGTGGTACAAAGACCGGATCGATAAAAAGCCAGCGGTCTTCGGCGTGTTGGATAATATAGCCAATCTGCTCGGGGAAGAGACGCGGGTTAATGGTATGGCAGATGAGACCGCTGCAGGAAAGCGCATAGTAGAGTTCAAAATGCCGGTGGTCATTCCATGCCAGGGTGCCGATACGGTCACCACTGACTGCACCGAGCTCAGTCAGTGCATTGGCGAGCTGGCCCGCGCGTGCAAAAGCCTGTCGGTAGGTGTAACGATGTCTTGGATTGTCTGCGGTTACTGAGACGATCTCACTGTTTGGCGCATTGCCCAGTGCTTGGCGCATAATCCCGGTGAGAGTGAGTTGTGACTGCATCATCAAACCGTGCATCACTAACCTCCTATTATTGTATTTGTTGCGACCTGTGCGTCCAACGGATCAGGTGATCAGGTGGAGGAAGGCTGCCTGGAGTCGTGCGGATAACCGAGGTGATTACTGCACAATCTTGATCCACTGGCCGGATTTGGGTTCTCCACGGGGGTAGTACCCATTTAAAAGCCGCAGTTGCTCCTCTGCGTAATCACCGATTTCCATATGTTTAGCCAGGGAGGCAAAAGTGGTTTTTTCGTTTGCTTTTACATAGCGAAGACGCCTGATCTCTTTCTTCACCATATCAGTTTTGCGCAGGGGGCGGAAGCTGCGAATGCTGGTCAAAAACAGGTTGTCGTAGCCTTCGAGGGATTCTTTGTTCTCGATCGCGGGATCAGCTACCTTGCCTTCGAGCATAAACTGACGACTCCCATAGTAAATGACCGCGACTCTATCGGGCGCTGCACTCCCCTTTTTCGTAGCGGGTAATTTTCCTGTATGGCCCACAAGTCTATATTGCGTCAACTTTTCATCCTGTTCCAGTTTGCCTATAGCGTACTCTTCCCGAAGGGCCATATCCGCGGGCTGGTTACCATTGCGCTGGGCCACCTTGACGGTAATCGTTGCTTGGTTGTCCGGGGCAGTGCCAATAATTTCGGAGCGTTGGTTTGTCACTGTCCAGCCATCGGGAAACAGAAGGGAAAAACCCAGGCGTTTATGATTAAAACGGTTTTTTTTCGACTGTCTTGCATTGTCTCCATAGACCAGTCCATCGGTCTTCTCCCGGTAGTAGGCCACTTTGGTGGCACTGTCCGTTTCCGGTAATTTGCCCGCTGCTTTCACCACTTCCTGTAGGCGGATATCGTTGCGGGGGTGTGTGGAGAAGACACCGTGATAGGTCTGCTGCTTCTTGCCCTCTATGCGGGCGCGGCGCCGGGCAAAGGTCTCCTGGTCTTTTAGCAGGCCGATGACATTCATCATGGCTTCAGGGTCATAGCCTGCATTGAACATATACTGGGCGCCAAACCGGTCGGCTTCCAGTTCCATCTCACGTCCGTAGCCCTTTACTGCGGCAGTGGTCCACAAGTTGGCAACGTCGCCGACCACACCGCTGCCGGTGACCAATACCGAAAGTACCGATGCCACATTGGCGCCGGTGGCTGCCGTTTTCTGACGCACTGCGTGGCGTGCAGTGATATGGCCGATTTCATGGGCGAGGACAGCTGCCATCTCTGCCTCCGAATGCAGATAGGTCAGCAGGCCCCGGTTGATATAAATATACCCACCGGGCAGGGCAAAGGCATTGATATCCTGGCTGTCGATAATGGTGAAATGGTACTTGATGTCGGGTCGGTCGCTGGCGACGGCCACTTTTTGCCCCACATGGTTGACGTAAGCAGTGAGGACGGGGTCGTGATAAATCGGGGTGCTTTCAATCAGTTTCTCGTGCATCTCCTTGCCGATGGCGATCTCCTTATCCTCAGACATGAATACCAGGTCTGGTCGGTTCGTTGCCGGATTAAATGCGCATCCTGTATTCACCACAATCAACGTAATGGCGAACAGCCGGTAAAGATGGTTCATTAGCTTCTGCCTCCCTGAGTATTTGTTGATTCGGCGATCAACATTTATTTGGCTGTGCGTCCTGAAATACAATCCTTGCGGTAGCTCAAAGACCTGCACCTGTCTAGGGTTGGTGATGGTACCTCCCCGGTACCGGATTCCTGTTGCAATTTGTTTGGTCTTTTTTGAATTAGTACTTTTTACGAACTGGCGCCACGCAATGGCATCAAGAACTGTTGCAATTGTGCCGCCATGCCTTTACAAGCGTTGTTTTTGACTCTGGCAATCAGAGGAATCGGGATAACAATGGCGGGCATATAGGAGGTTCCCTTGGCATCCGCACTCAATTTTCCAGACAGCTCCCGGTCGCGAAAATCCCAGATGGAAGCTTCGTAATCGGATTCCTTGTCCCAGGTGCCGAAACCAAAGCAGCCCGCACCGCCAGTACTGATGGTGCAACTAATTGAGCCGGCACTGGCTGTCGTCTCCGTGGAGCCATCTATCCAGATTATATATTTTACCCCGTATGCCTCCATGCGCTCGCGCACACCAGCGTTTTCCAGCAGGCGATCGAGCGAGCGCACATGCATGGGCGCCGTGCGCGGCTCAAACCAGGGATACATAATGTCTACGAATTCCTTTTCTGGAATAATATGGACACCCAGCTCGGGGTTGTGCAGCTCGCTGCCAACACAGGAGATCAGGTCGGGTTCGGTTTCGTAGTCGCTGGAATGGCGGCGGCCCAGGATGACAACCGAGTCACCCATGGCAAGTTCGCCGTCGCTACGCCGGTACTCATCGATAACGATAGTGGTACAACCACTTAGGAAAATCAACGTAGAAACAAATACTGGCTTTAACACGACATACTCCCTCTATTCAAACTTTCTGGATTTCACTTTGAACTCCTGCAGAGATGCAGCCCTGAGTTTTCCGGAAAGGAACGCCCGAAGTTCAGGCACTTTTTCGAAACCCGTGTAGAGGGTTGCTCCCGCGTCACGCAGGGCAATATTGATTGCCTGGGCCAAGGCCTGTTCCTGGGTTTTCAGGAAGGCCGTGGGGGTTTTTCCATAGGCGGTAATCACCCAGTTGGCGAGCTGCTCCCCTTGGGGGTCGTAGGCATTGATCTCGTATTTGATCCACACTTCAAAAATATTCACCCGGGTTTCCCGCGGCATGGTGAATTGAAGCTCGCGCACTTCTGGCACTATGACTATTTCAACATTGGCGGGAATTTTTTGCGGAAATTGCGACAGGGAAACGGTATTGGAGAACATGGAGCTGAGAACAGTTTCAAACAGTTTCTTCTGCGCCTTGCCGGTACTGATATTCCATTCCTCGCGATCTTCACTGTCTTCGCGATAGGTGTAGTTCTTGAAACCCTCACTGAGAAAAATACCCACGGACAGTGGGATTTGTTCCCCTACGGGTGTAGGATAATCATCCGCCACTTGTACTGTATGGGAGCAAGATGACAATAACAGCAAGAGGCAGGCCATGGCCATCAGACGGATAGGGCAGTACTCCTTTATCCCGTGCTTCATATACTTCTCCAACTATCTGTTTGCTAGCGGAAATCGTTCAGCCCTACAAAGGTACCGCCATTGCGGTAGGTGAGTTCCCGCATAAGGGCTGCAAACCGAAGTCCGGTGGTTTGTAGATGGGGAGGGCGGGAAAACTGTATTGGGAAACCCACCGCATGAATGCGGATATTGCGCTTGTCTTCACCGTGCCGTGCATTTACCCGCTCTACTGCCAGCATGACATTGCGAATAGACTTGCCGGTGAATTCATCACCCAACACATAAATGCTGATTTTTTTGCTGGGATCGTAGAAGCTTCGCACCGCTTTTTGAATGCCTTCCACCGGGCTGGAGTTACTGAATGGGTTCCAGGTCTTGAGGCGCTTGAGGATAGCCTGACGGCGACCAGGGGTATCCGGAATCCACTTGTTACGGTAATTGAAAAACATGTAGTCGCCCATGTCGTTCATTACCTGGATGCCTTTTACCTCGGGGTAGAGGTCCAGCGTATTGACCATTTCATCCATCATGCGTTCCCAGCCGTAATTAAACATACTGCCTGAGGTGTCAACGATGAAAAGAATGTATTCACTGTCTACCGGAATCCCGCCGATGACATTATTTTTACGCTGGTAGTTCTCCCCAAGTAATCGGCGCATTTCATCAGTCATGGTTTGCAAGGCGATGGTCAGTTCGCCTTTCAGCCTGCCTTCCTCGTGTTGGCCTTCAGTTTTGCTGGCATAAACCGCCTGCAGCGCTTCAAGCTCTCCGCGCAGGTTGGCAATGCGCTTGCGCTCAATATCGATCTGTTCGCGCTTGGCATTGAGATCGCGGTTGAGAATCGTGGTTTCGCCGCGGATTTCCATCAGCTGTTGCTGCAATTCAATGACCTGGGCCTCCAGGTCTACCTCACTCTCTTCCAGAACAATGGGTTCGGCAGTTTTTGCAATCATCAACAGCAACACGATGGCGCCGAATCCGCAGCAGATCACGTCGAGAAAGGAAATACTGAACTCTTCCTGTCGCTTTTTTTTTCGTGAACCTATCATGGCCAGTCCCTTGACGGGGCCAGGAAGGAGCCCTGAGTCTGCATAGCCAGTTTCCAGAATTCGCTGGCGGCGAATGGATCTCCCTCCATGGGCGCCAGGATGATGTTGACGGGAATATTCTTGGGGAGCACTTTAACGGCACTTTTGAACAGATTGCGCCTGTTCCTACCGGAAATCGTGCTGCCTCTGGGCGGCTTCATTCCCTGGGTGGGCAAACCATCCGTAATCAGAATAATGTTGTCCGGTAAAGGCGTCATGGCGTGAATGGCGTTGAAAACCCTTTCCAGGCTGGTACCGTTTTCAGGTACTATCTCATTCAGCTCTTTGATGGCCTGATCCAACTGGTCGCGATCATCCACATTGAGCCAGCGGTCTTCCGTACCGGCAATAGCAGCGCGGAATGACGTATTAAAAGTATAGATCTGGTACCGGCTATCCGGCGGTAATTGTGCCGTTAGCCAGGAAACCGTATTGACCGCCCTGCGCCACTTCTCGGTTTGGCGTTTGATCCTTGATGACATATTTCGGGCGCGGATGATTTTTATCAGTTCGTCTCCCAGCATGGAGGCGGATGCATCCAGTAGAATAAGAATGCGGTTGCCTCCCAGACGCAGACCGGTGAGGTATTGGCGATCGCCATCGCCGATATACTTGCGTACATTATTGCCGAGCTTTTTGTTTTCCTTCTCGAGATTTTTCTTGGCCTGCTCTAGCTTTTTCAGCTTATCCCGCAGTCTTTTTATGTCCTCCTGTTCGTCGACACTATCCACTTCGGCGATATTGCCTTTTACCTCTTCTATTTGCTCCAGTATCCGGCGGGCGAGACCCTGTGTTTGGGCCAACTCATCGCTGGTGGTATCCAGGGTATTGCGTGCTTGCACCAGGTGTTCCTGGCCAAATTCGACTTCTTCCTGCAGCAGATTGACTTCGGCGCTCAGGTTCTCGGCTTCGATTTCAATCTCGTGATCTGAGCCATGCTTGATGATTAGGAAGATCAGGGCCACGGCACCAAACCCACAGGACATGATGTCGAGAAAAGAGAGGCTGAAAGTGGAAAAACGACGCTGTTTACGTCTCATAGTGCTCCACACTGATTGCGGTTATCGCATCGTGCCTATCCGCAATCCCAATTCTGTCGCCCGCATTTAGATTGATTGGCGCCGTAATTTCCTCTCCGTTGAGCATCAGGCACACACCGGCGTCCACCCGCAGAGCCAGCCTGCCAGCGTGGTTGGTAACCGTTGCAGCGGGGTGCTCAGGCGGAGTGGAGGTCACCTGAAATTTATCCTCGTGCCAGAAGACAAATAGGGGTTGATGTGCCCCGAGCGCGCGATGCCCGAACAGAAGATGTGTTGCCCCTATCTCAGATGGGCAGTCTACCTGCACGGTGACCTCGTTTTCGGGCAGGGCGCTGACACTATTGATCAGGCGTAGCGCCGGGGTGTCACTGCGCAGTTCCTTCCAACGTCTGCTAATTGATTGAACGATGCAATCTCTGGGAAGAAGATACATGCGTTGCGCCAGTTGGATACCCCCGGGGATTTCTGCCCAGCGATGTGAAATAAATTTTACACTGGCACTTTCCTCAAGGTTTTCAATCATTGCCCGCACCCGTGAAAGTATCGGGGTAGTGGCGTCCTGTAGCTGCCGAAGAGTGACTTTTGCCGTGCGGTCATCCAGTTCTGCTAGTACTTCTCCCTGTCGCATGGCGCGATTTACCCATTGTGGCATCAAATCGTACAGCTGTTGTTCGGACCCGGCGGAATGCAGTGGGTCAAAGCGGCATTGCATAACAAAAGCATCGGTAAATACGCGCGCCCAGGCTTCCTGGAAGTGATGCAAACCGGCATCGGCGATGGCTTCTGCAGCAGTGATTGTTGCCTGCTGACTCACCTCAATGCGGGACACCAGGGTCTGGTGCAGCTGTAATTCGACATGGAGCTGAACACCGGTGGGGGAGAGGTTTCCCGTACAGGCGGTGGCGGTGTCGACCAGGCCGACGACATGAATGCCGCTCTCTTTCAGCACGCCGAGCAGCAGCGCGAGCTGCTCACGGGTAAAGTTTCCGGGCACGGCGACAATCAATTCATCGGGCAGGTCGCAAAGTTCGCTGATCTCCTTCAGGTGGCAGTAGGCAAGATCCGCATGGTGGCGACAGCGCAGGTTCTCGGATTTCAGTGATTCAAGGCTCAATCTGTGCCAAAACTGATTGTTCACCTGGGTGGGGTGGCTGCGTGTGCGCATTTGAGCGGCGGTACCTACGTGGATACTCCGCGGTTCAATCACTGCTATACCTGGGCTCTCCAACACCTCTACAGTGCCGGAGAAAACCCTCAAACCACAGTCATTGATTTCAAGGACACCTTGTCCCATGGATTATTCCTCGCAGCGGTTAAACAAAATACTGGTGTTTGGTGCCCAGTTAGCTGATTTTTAAAAATCGCAGAAGGCGATTGTCACAGTAATTTTGTGTGTCCAAAACCAACCGTTCCTGCATCAGTTGTAACTGGTGGGTAAAAAACATAATGACAATACTGATGACCAAAGCGATGAATGTGGAGTTAAAGGCGACACCCAAACTCACGGTAACGCCAGCAATATCGCCCTCTACGGCCTTGTGTGCCTGCGAAAGTGCTTCGCCGATACCCCGTACAGTGCCGATAAAACCAATCGAGGGAATGGCCCAGGTAATGTAGCGGACCATGGCCAGTTCTGAATCGAGCCGGTCACCCTCGGTTTCACAGACCTCTTTGACTGAATTGGAAACTGCCGCCACATTTTGGGTTGACCCGAACCGTTGCAGCGCAGTGAGCAGGGCCCTGGGGACAAGAAAGCGGCGTTCACTCTCGGGCAGCGCCTGTATCGGGCGGGAGAGATCACGGGTGTCCTCGGGCAATATTGATGTGCCCTCGCTGATATTCAGCAGGGCTTTGTCGAGTAATTTCCGTTCACGCATACTGCGCTGGGCCTTCAGTATCATAATCGCCATCGCCCAGAGCATCAGTACAAAGCAAGCTTCCTGTTCGTAGTCGCGCATCACAATATAGATGGAACGCTGTTGCACGTAGGTCTCACCAGCAGCTTCGCGCGCTAATTGTTCTTCGATTAATGCATCGGCATTGGGGCGGATGATTGCAACATAGATCGCGTGAACAAGAATGATCGAACCCAGAAATGCAAATAACTGGAAAATAAATTCTGATGATTTAAAGTTCATAATTGTACTCTTGGAAATCCTTTCTATATATCCACGGGATAGGAAACCGAGAGGTCCTCGGAAATTTCCTCTGAGGCTTTGTAATCGTCAGAGCGTTTCCCATCACTTTTATTGTTCTCTACCTCATTTTTTTTTTGCACAACGGTATTGTCTGATACCCTTTCAGCGTCCTGTTTATCCTGGGCAAAAAGGGGGAGTGAAAGGAAAAGGAAAAGAATAAGATTGTTGCGGAACATGTCGCCCTCCTAGTTTATCCAGCGCGCTATTCTGAATCCGATATCATTGCGCGGTGCCTCTCCGTAGTCCCGGTAAGACAAACGCAACTCTGTCAGCCCTGAGTGGCGCCAACTGGAGCCGCGAATTACATGGTAGTCACCATCCTGCGGACCCATGGGATTTTCCTCACGGCGTGTTGAGAGGCCAGTACCGATGGTGTAGAGGTCGTGTATCCATTCTGAGACATTACCACCCAGGTCGTGAATGCCCAGGGGATTGGCGTTGTAGCTGGCGACGGGAGCTGTTGCCGCATAGCGGTCGCTGTATGTGCGCATGACGGTTGGAAGCAGTTTTGCAGCATGGCTGTCGGCATAATTTCCGGAGTTATCGCTAACTGGAAGCGTATTGCCCCAGGGGTATTTACGCATGGCGCCCCTGTCGTAACGTGCCAGCCAGGCCCACTCTGCTTCCGTAGGCAGACGGTAACCGTTTGCCGCAGAGTCGAATCCGATGATCCCCCCTTGTCCGGTCAGGTATACCGGCGTTAAACCGTCACGCTGACTCAGCCAGTTGCAGAAAAGAGTGGCGTCGGCCCAACTGATATTGACCACAGGCAGGTTATCGTTATCCAGGCTCACACCATTGACATGGCTTGAGCTGTGCATACGTTTATATTGGCGGTACTCTCGATTGGTGACTTCTGTAGTGCCTATATAGAAGGGACGGGTAAGGGATACTTGACGCATGACCTCATTGGCGCGGCGCCCCTGTTCACGACGGGAAGAGCCCATGGTAAAGACGGTATTGGGGCGCATCAATTTCATGGTTCCGCCCGCGCCGTGGCGAAACTCCGATGGCACCTTGTCCCAGCGTGCCTGTTCGGAAGAGAGGAGGACCGCGCGCACCGTTTGTTGCAGTTTGGCACTGGGTACAATACTGGTATCAAACTCTGCATACCCCTCCTTGCGCACGACGATACTGTGACTTTTGGCGGGGAGGTTGAAAGTCTGACCACTTATCCCGGCGTACTGTCCATCAATATAAACTTCGGCATCGGCGGGGACACTGGTTATATGGACCCTGCCATAAATCGCACTCAGGTTGATACTGAGATCGCGCTCCATGCCAGCACCCAGATCAATGGTGTGTTCGACCGAGGTATAGCCGTCCTTGAAAAAGCGCAGCCGATGAATTTCCCCTGACGAGAGTTCCAGTTTTAAGGGTGTGTGCCCGCGAAATTCACCATTGACGGTGACTCCTGCACCCTCAGGAACCGTGACAACCCGCAGCAGTCCGTCGGCCGGGCCCAGGTGCACCCTGGCCAGGGTCTGATCCACACCGGCAGTGACCGCCACGGGAATATCCACTGTCTTGTGATCCGGAAGTGAGACAGAGACAGTTTGATTTCCCTGGATTAATTCAGCAGTAAGTGGTGTGGTACCGAGGACGGTTCCATTGACCGTGACTGTGGCCCCAATAGGATTACTGCTGATATGTATATTGGCCCAGGCGGGGCGGAGCTTTGCCTGTAGGCGATGGGTATTGCCCAATCCCTCAATCTCTATCTCCTGTGTAAAGGGCAGGTAGCGATCAGAGAGCACGGTCACTTGCATGATCCCGGCGGCAACCTTTTCTACCAGCCCATTTTCGTTGCGCACCTCATGACCATTGATGAGTACTCTGATCGGTACCGCAGGGTCACTTTCCACCTGTAACCTGCCCGGTAATTTTTCCAGGGTAACAGTGTGGCGGCTGTGCCCATCACCAGTGACCTCTATTTTTCCACTTTTGGGTAGATAGCCCTCGGCACTGATGGTGAAGCGGTAACTGCCTGGCAACACCAGGTGACCATCACCCAAAGGGAGGGCAAGGCCACTAATACTGACGTTTGCATTGGCGGGTTTGGTATCGAAGATCAGAGACCGTGCACTCACCAGGTAAATGAGTGCGAGCAGGCCAAGTACCAGACAAAATGACACAACCAGGGCACGCTTGGAGAACAATAGGCGGGTGCGGGTGGCGTTTAGTTGTACTGGCGTAAAACCGATAGGTTCGATGAAGGGGGAGTCATCGAGCGCAGATTTTTCATCGCGGACAGGTACTGCCTCTTTCACTGCCATGTTTGCTTCCCTATCGCTGCGCACTTATGGACTTATCGCAATTGCTCTGGCGTCGGTACGCCTGTGCCGAAACGGATACACCGGTGTCGCGAAAGCGGAGGTGAATGTCTAACGGTGTGCAACAAAGCTTAGCTCGCAGGTACTGAGGGCATTGCGCCTGGCTGTCCGTTTGACACAAAATCCCTCTTTTCGCGACAACGAGCGAGCATTTCTATTTCGGTACCGCTACTCAATAATAACGTTATTTTTTAGAGTGGTACCCATGAGCAGGGTTCTTGTCTCTAGCTGTTATTGACGCCGTTTATTTTATCAGCGCACTGAATGACGATTTCTGTGACGGGTTTGCCGGGTATAACAATAAATTCACGCCGCACATCCCTGTAGCCTTCGCGAGTGCCTACAGCGGTATAGCGACCGGGTTTTAGTGCAATTTCGCGCTGGTCAAAGCTGCCCAGCCTGCCCACATGATAAATGGTGACGTGCGTGCTACGATCGGACTTAAAGCGGACAGGTAATGGAATCATTGCCTGTGTGAGCGCATGCTCAAGATCCTTGATTTGGCCTTGTAAGCGTGGCGTCTGTGCGTTGAGCGTGCGTGCATCTGCAAGCACCTGTCGGGCCATGGAATTGCGCTTTTGTTCGCCCAGAGTCAGGGGATCCTTGAGTAGGTCCTGCATTTTGTCATCGAGCCGGGCTCTTGCAGTAGTACGCGCCTTTCCCGTGATTGCGGCGACCAGACTGGCATCTTTTTTAACCAGGGTGGTATAGCTGAGTAAGGCCTCATGCCAAGCCTCCCTGTCTTCCTCTTTACGGGCTTGGTGAAATAATCGATCAATTTCTTCTCTCTCAGCACCATTGCGGGCCTGGGTCAGGCCAATGCCGGGCGCTTTGGCATGGGGTTGCAGTTTCTGTGCCTGTTTAAAGTATTTTTTTGCAGATGCATAATGCTTGCCCGCGATGGCGGCGTATCCTGCCGACATGGCATCCTGATAATTTCGCTCAGTAATCTCCAGGAGGACTTTTTTCAGCAATGCCTTTGCTGGCACTGTTTCGGTGTCGATAGCGAGTGCTTTTTGCAAGACATTTTTTGCCAGGTTCAGGTTTCCATCCAGATAAGCAGCTTTGCCATGAATATAGTTCCACCAAGCCAGGGGTAGCCGGTCTGAACGCTCGAGTCCCTTTTGTCCTCTGGGGTGGCGTTCAGAAATAGTCAGCACCAGTTTAAATGCGTCTGCCGCAGCTGCCCGGTTGCCCTTTTCGAGAGCCTGGTTTCCTTCAGTGATGTGTTTTTCCAGGCGGTCGGGGATACTCTCACGCAGTGATTCCAGAGCCTGCAGGGCTTCTCTGTATTTTTCCAGTGCTTGCAGGAATTGCCGCTTGCGGTAAATCCCGTCTGCCTCTAACGCGAGAACCTCAGCCGCGGTGAACTCCCCGAATGCCCATACTTTCACCCGTCTCTCCAGCAATTCTTCCTTTAGGGCGAGAATGTCTTGTAGCGTCTCCTGTACGTTTCGACGCTGCTGCATAATCTCCGCATCGCTATAAGGGGAAGCCTGCCCAGAATTGACGGATTTATCAGTTTTTACAGAAACCTTGTCGGTGTGCTCCAGGCCCAATTGCGGTTTGTCTATCACTCTGGGCAATCCCCAGAAGACCCCAACCAGAGCACAAACCAGCACAATACCAATGGATATTGGCCAATAGGATTTCCTCCGAGGATATTTGTCAACGCGCTCAACCGAGTTGTCGGGCTTATGCGCCTTCTCACCGCCAAAAGTGAATTCGGCTGGTTCAATGGGGGCTAAATCTTCCTTGGAGTGTTCGCGGGGCTGCATAATGGTTCCGCCGTGTTATTCATGTCTCCAGTGAAGATTTCGGGTGTTTTGAAAAGACAACCAGGTTAGTGTGGTAGCGTGTCGCACCTCTGCTAGACAAGTGTCTTCACGTTTCTGCGTCAGAATCTTAGAGCTGGCAGTGAAATAGTTGACAGCCTGTCTATCTGATTGGCGGCTTAGCGGAGACCTGGTTTGTAAAGGTATCCTATTTGCTCCTAGATACTGGAAGTCGATGAGCCGGTTTCCGCATTGTAGATTTCCTTCAAAATTTCTCGCCACTGCCTGTATTGATTCTCTACGGAACCAGTGAGGGTTACTGTGCGATCTTCCAGCTCAACGATTTGTGGTTCTACCTCTGCCTCCATGGAATCCCCCAGTTCCTGCAGGGTCTCCAGGTGCATTTTGGCATCCGCGCGGCGGTCGAACGCACTTTTGACCAAATAGCCTCCCGCGCCTAGCCCAACCTGTCCAGCGGCCCGGGCACTGCCAGCCCCCGAGCCAGCTGCGGCAATGCCACCGATAATAGCGGCAGCGCCAATAAGCGTATGGTTGCGGGCCTTGCGTTTTAATTCGCGCATCTCCCGCACCTCTTCATAACTTCTGGCGCGCCATTCCTGATAGGGGACTTCCATCGTTTTTGCAAACGTTCCGTAATATTCCTGAAGGGTATCTACAAATAGATGATCCCGCTCCCTGATTTTACGCACACGTTCGAGCATTGGATCATTTTCCGCGGGCAGGGCGCCCAGGTAGTAGATACCATCCTGTCTTTGGCGCAAGTAGCGGTTGAAAGCCTCCGGAGAAAAGCTGCGCGCGAAACGCATCTCTGAAATTGTGCGAAGTTCGGCGATTTGCTGGTTTGACAGTTTTTGCCGGTAAGCGAGCATATCATTGGCGATGCGGTTGTAGATGCCCTGGAAGGCGTCACCTTCGGTGGGGTGCTTGCGGTCATAAGCGTAGTGAGAGGCGGCTTCGGAATAGGCCCTGGTGAACCAACGTTGGCCGCGGGAGTCGGTCACTGTAATCTCCACAGACAATGTTTCACCATCGGACTGCACAATACGACCTGAGACAGTGACATCGATATTGGTGCGGGCGGAGGGGATAACCCGCACAGCCCCCCAGCCTAAACTTGACTGGAGTGAATCTGCCAGGGTTACCGCCATGTATCGGGATTCAGCCTGGCGCAACTCGGGAAATACAAGCGTATCCTCCCCGGCTTCGGCACTGTCCAGGCCGGGATTAAATTGGATAACCCCCACATCCAGTAGGCGCGCTTCGGCGATGCTTTCATCTTCTATGGTCAGAGGGGTAAACGCAGTGGTTCGCACTTCGGTAGTAGTACAACCGGTGAGCACAAAGAAAACCTGGAAAAATACCAGCCAGGTACCGTAGCGCTTTGACAGAAGTTGACCACCAAGGCCATTTCTCTTGAAAAATAACATGCCGTTTTCCTTAAGTGCTATTTTGTGGCACTTTTGTATTTCCGGTACTCCTCCCAGAGTTTTTCCCGCAGCTCGGGATCGGTTTCGCGCGTGGCGGCCTCGCGAATCTGGCGTGCTACCACATCGTCATCGGTACCACTGGGGATGTCGGCGGGTACCACCGCCTGTGTATTTCTATGGTTGTAATCCCCCTGACGGCCAGAGGCTGGCAGGCCGGGCCCGGTAATTTGACCACTGGAGTTGTTTTGCTGCGGCCCGCCGTCCGCAGAGTTGTTGCCACCGGGCGGTGCGGGAATCTCGGCTTCAGCGGACTCTATAAGGTCCTCCAGGGATTCGCCCGCAGGGGGCTCGTCCATCGCTTCTTCACCAGTTTCTGCGGAGGCGGAGCCGGGTTTGTTGCGAACATAGTCCCGCTCGCGCAGGATCATACCGTCATAGCTCACCATCGTGGACTCGAAACGCCCCTCCAACTCTGCAACCCGTTCTGCAGCCGAGGTGGGCATTTCGTTGGGGGCGCTGCCCGTGCGGGCAGCACCCGCCGGTGATTGCCCCGATGTGGAACTGCTACTGGAGGCGGCGCTGCTGGAGGTACTGCTTGGCGAGGCGCTGCTGGATGAGGCACTGGCAGAAGAGGCCGATTGCTCTTCTTCGGAAAAATCGATGTTTTCAGGCGGGGAGCCCTGTTCGCCGGAGGAGGGATCAGGCGGCATTGTTCGATCTTGCGGCACCTGATCGGAATCGCTGTACATCGGTGAAGAGGGAGAGCGGCTGCGCGAGTCTGGTGTCGGCAAATTGTCCTCTACCGGACGCGTCCGTGATGACTGTTCGCCGCTACTGGCGGCTGTTTGCGTGTCGCGACGGGATGTTGTGTCCGCTGCCGGTGATTTGGCGCCTGGCTGGCTGGAGGAACTGCTGCGCGGTTGGCCACTGCCTGCCGTTTGGGGTTGGTTGGGGCTTTGTGAGCGGCTGGTGGACGGTGAGCTGCTCTGGGATTGTGGTTGTGAGGGGGAACTGGCCGAGGGCATCGACGGCACTGCCGGAGGCTGGGATTGCGTCTGCTGGCTTTTGCACCCGGCAATCGCCGAGACCAGTAGTGCGGCAGAGAACAGGGTGTGCCAGCCTGTGGCCTGGCGGTGGCTTTTGCGTACCGCTTCCCGAGATGTCATCTCTTCTCTCCTTAGATTGCCTGGCAAGGTGCCGTGGCAAAGGGGGTTGGCTGTGAAAACGGATGGGTATTGCCAACCCGACAAGTCTCAGTGTGGAATCTTAAAAATAGCCGTTCATAAATGGTAAATACGATTTCCACATAAATACTGGAGTGCTGTAAAGCAAAATCTTCAGTTGAAGACAAAGCGCTGTACTAGGCCGCGAGTTTCTACCGCTTTGCCATCTTCAAAGCGCGGTCGGAACTTGGCGCGTTTTAGAATGTTGCGAACTTTGGAGCGGGTGTTTATTTTGCCCGGCGGGTAGGCTCTCAGGATCTTGATATTGCGCGCTTTGCCAAAAGCGGTAACGTCATAGGTAACCGTAATGTGGGCGTTGGCCAGCGCTTTGCTTTCCGAGTCCAATATCGGCAGTGCCGGAAGGGCGACGGGGCGGCCAAAAATGGCCTCGATCTCATCATTTGAGGCGCCATTGTCCCAGAGGGCCTGGTAGGCTTCGCCATAAGTCTTGCGCGCCGAGTGCCATTTGTTGAACATCAGGTACCAGTCACCCAGTTCCACTTTGGCTTTCGCCGAGGCTGCCGGCGGAGACTGTGGGTTCTTTTGGTAAACATCGACAATTCGGGTAATGGCTTTTTTGCCGGTATTAAACCCTTTCATCCGGTACTGATCCAGTTTGGTATTCTGGTGTACGCCGGGGCCGATATTCCTAAAACTGGTATTGATAATCAGGGGTGCCTGCGGTTCGCCTTTGTAGGTGGCCAGGTAATAGTTTGTGGCTGTCAGCCCGCGAAGCGCATCCACCAGGCGAAGATCCGCAGAGCCAAAGTTTTTGGCGATGATATCAATCGCCAGGGTGTAGAGATTGGTGGCGCTGATCAGGTGTTCAACGACTGTGTCGCCTTTTTCTTCTTTAAAGGCCTGCAAGTGCCAGCGGCTCAAGTTGTCAATTGCCGGCAACATGCGGGGATCTTTTTCTCCGTAATTTTTTTCGTACAACCAGTAGAGGTATTGTTGGTTGTCATTGGCTTCATCCCAATGATTCATTGCGATCTGGCTTTCGATCAAGCGTTCAATCATAGGAATCTGGTTGAGCGAGAAAAGCCCTTCATTAACACGGTTTACCAGCATTGCCCGCCGGAATTCCCCGGCGGCCTCCCGGTGTGCACCGGCTTTTTGTAAAGCCGTGGCCAGCCCCAACAGTTGTTCGTCAATGCCTGCACCATAGGCGCCGTGCTGGGCCTCCAGCTCCTCGATGCGTTCGCGATAATTCTGCACGGCTTCAGAGGGTCGCAGCTGTCGCTGTTTTTTCTTTAGTGGCTTGGAGGCGGCTTCGATAAACGCCTGGGGAGGGGCGGAATCCGGGTTCACAGGGACGCCATTTGTCGCCAGGGCACTGTTACACAGCAATGCTGTGGCTGTAAACATCAAGCCGATAGCGAGGGAGTTGCCGGTATCTGTCTGTGTCACAATTGAACCACTTCCGTTCCATATTTGCTTTACCCACTCCCGCCAATCGCGCTTGTGCTATTGCGCGGGTCTGTGGTCCTCGTTTCCGCTCGCAAACCTGGCTGGCAAATACGGCGGAAGCTCTCTCCTGAAATATGGTTCCATCCAATCCTGAGGGCCGGCGATTCCTCGCTCTGAAAGGCCTTCAGTAAAAACGCTCCCTGGCGCTGATATACGCTTTTCTGGCCGCGTATTAAACAGTATAGCCAGCATAAACTGTCACCAGAGGCACCGTGACGGAGACTTCAACCCACCATCGCGGTACCAATAAGTTTTAGGCCACTCTTTTGGTTTAGCAGTTTGGAGAGGCAAAGAATCCCGGATTCATCAAGCAGATGCCAAAAGTTTGCACAGGAGGATTCAATTTTCTTCTGCACGAGCAGGTGGCGCTTGCAGCCGGTTGCGAGATAGGTCGTGATGAGAGGGGCAACTGGATGAGAAAGGACTTCCATCCTGACCAAAGCGCCTTGTTAAAAGGGAAGTGGCAACTGCTCAAGGACTCTTGAAAACTGCATTTGGATTACAGCGCCACAGGCAGCATAATCCTCCAATTGAAGTAAGAGGAGGATTTTGGTGAGTATCTCTATTGATCCTGATGCAGTATCGAGTCTGCACAGATACAAAATGCCGAGAAAACTGGGCTTTGGTAGGGTACTAGCGCCAGTGATGTTTCGTGCTATCTGCCAGGATGGCTGCTGGAGCAGAGGGGAACTGGTTCCCTATACGGCGATATCTTTGGACCCCGCGGCTAAAGTGCTGCACTATGCCCAATCGTGCTTCGAGGGAATGAAGGCGTACCGTACACCGGATGATGGAGTCGCCCTGTTCCGCCCGGAAAAAAACGCCGCCCGCATGACATACTCCGCCAAACGCCTGTGCATGTCCCCTGTACCCGAGCCCCTGTTTCTCGATGGGGTGCGCACAATAGCTTCCTATTGTGCAAATCTTGTACCTGGCAACAGTGGTGAGTCTCTGTATCTGCGCCCTTTCCTGATGGGCACGCAGGCCGACCTGACTGTATCGACCAGTGCCTCTTATGCGTTCTACGTGATCGCCAGCCCATCGGAAGCCTACCATTCCGGCAATATGCGCCTCTGGGTGGAACGCGATGACACCAGGGCTGTGGTAGGCGGTACCGGAGATGCAAAGGTCGGCGGCAACTATGCGGCTTCCCTGCTGAGTACGGGGCGCCTTCGGGAACGGGGTTACGATCAATCCCTGTGGCTTAATCCTGCCAACCGCAGTAGCGTGGATGAACTCTCCGGTATGAACTTCTTTGCTGTCATCGGAGATGCACTTTATACCCCGGCACTCAATGGCTCTATTTTGCAGGGGATTACCCGTGACTCCCTGATCGAACTGGCCAGGGATCAGGGGCATCTGGTGGTGGAGGGCGAGATCCATATCAATGAACTACTGAAACAGGTGGATTCCGGTGTCTGCCCAGAGGCATTTGCCTGTGGTACCGCTGCGATCATCAGCCCCATCAGTGTGATAGGAGACGCAGGTAGCAGTTACCGCTTATCAAAGGCGCCCGGATCTGTCGCCCAGAGTTTGCGTCAGGCGCTTTTGGATATTCAGGAGGGGCGGACAGAGGATCGCTATGGCTGGATGCAGCCGCTGGAGGCAATAAGAAGTAGCTGAGACTGGCTACATCCTACCCCGGAGAAGCAGCCAGGGGTTTTCGGGAAAGATACTTGGCCCAAAGACTCTGCGACAATCTTTCAGCAATGAGGTTTCCGTTGTTTATCTGATTTTGTCACCATCGTACCGGGTTAATTCGTAGCACTTGAATGTCACTTATTGTTTCGGGGGGAAACGTCAATATGGACATTCCCGCCAATCTCCCTCTTACTGTTGACTTCAGCGACTGCAGATTCTACAACTAGCTCGGTACTAAAAGAAACGGACTGGAACTTGGAGGATGACCTTTTAGTGGTGCCTCTCATTTTGACCAGTGGTTCCAAGATCAATTTGAGCAGCCAGGTCGCACTCAAAGTTCCTTACAGAGCGTGAGGAAGACGGAATGTTGATCCATATGTTCGGCCTTATGATGCAACCGCGCAGGCAGTGGCAACTGATTGGCAACCTATCCGAGAAAAATTTACGCCGGCAAATACCTTACGTCATCCTGCTGGCCCTGTTGCCGGCGGTGGCCTGGTATTTTGGCACAACCAAAGTTGGCTGGAGTATCGGTGCTGGTGACCCAGTAAAGATTACCGATCAGAGCGCCCTTGAGCTGGTTGCGGTTTTCTATTGCACCATGGTGCTGGCAGTTGTCGCAATTGGCTACTTTATTCACTGGATGGCCAAAACCTATGGCGCAGAAACCCACCCAATGAAAGGCGTGGTTGTTGCCGGATTTACCGCGACGCCGATTTTCCTTGCCGGTATTGCCGGTGTCTATCCGCTACTGTGGCTGGATATTCTCTTGGCCACAGTGGCCGTAGCCTACGCGGTTTATCTGCTGTATATCGGCATCCCAATAGTGATGGGCGTATCTGAGGAGCGGGGTTTTCTCTTTGCCAGTGCCATAGTCATGGTTTCTTTGGTGGTTGCCGTGCTGATCATGGTGGGTACCGTGCTATTTTGGAGTTATGTCTCTGCGCCGGTCTTTTATTAATCCTACACCGGGAACTGCTCGCGCAGGCTGGCCTTATTAACCCTTGCAAATGCAGTTATTTTTCTGTTGTGCCGACGCTGAATGGGTGGTAGTCAAATAGGGCATGGAAGACTCTTTGACTGCCGGGTTATCAGCAGCGACGGTAAATCCATTACCCAATGCCCCACTGTCCCGCTTATGGTGGTTTCTTTCACTTTCATACCTTTGAAAAAACTGCGGAGGTTGCAGGTTGTTGATATCCAATAACCTTCTTGTCTTTTGATGAAAAAAGTTGCAACGGTATTTGAGGCCGGGGCTAAAAAACTGGGCTATTAGATCGCTCAACACCTGCATCGGGATTTGTATGGTCATTGACTGGAGAATAGCGACCTTAAAAACTCAGGACGAGATAGATGGGGAAATATGCGATCTAACTATCGACCAAGAAAAACATGAAGATTTGAAAAATCGTCAAATATAATCAAGAGCTGCTTGTGGATCAGGTTGCAAAAATAGTATGCACTTCATAGCTGAATACGCACCTTGCACGGCGGCGTCAATGTCGACAGAATACCGAAAGCATTTGTGAATCTGTTTGGGCTTTATTGGTTAGCGCAGAGATCACGGTTTACGGTAAATTGGTCGATCCATAACTATTGTTGGATTGTCGTGTAACCCCAGTTGGAGTCGTTCAATGTCGGATCAACCCTATACGCCGCCAAAAGTCTGGAAATGGGATACGGAAAGCGGGGGGCAGTTTGCGAACATCAATCGTCCGGTAGCGGGCGCTACCCATGAAAAAAAGCTGCCGCGCGGCAGGCAACCCATGCAGTTGTATTCACTCGCGACCCCGAATGGGGTTAAAGTCACGGTTATGCTGGAAGAGTTACTGGCACTCGGTTTTGAAGGTGCGGAGTACGATGCTCACCTGACGCGCATAACTGAGGGCGACCAGTTCGGCAGTGGTTTCGTGGAAATTAACCCCAATTCAAAAATTCCCGCCCTGGTGGACCAAAGCACTACACCGCCGATCCGGGTATTTGAGAGTGGCTCGATTCTACTCTATCTGTCAGAGAAGTTTGGCGCCTTCCTGCCACACACCCCGGAGCAGCGTACCGAAGCCCTTAACTGGTTGTTTTGGCAGGTGGGTGCGGGCCCCTACCTGGGGGGTGGGTTTGGGCATTTCTACGCCTATGCGCCGGAAAAATACGAATACCCCATTAACCGCTTTGCGATGGAAGTAAAGCGGCAGATGGATGTTCTGGATCGACAGCTGGCAAAACACCCTTTTATTGCCGGGCGGGAATATACGATTGCGGATATGGCCATCTGGCCCTGGTACGGCGCACTGGTGCGTAACGAAGCCTATGATGCCGCCGAGTTTCTCGATGCCAAAAGCTATCAGCACCTGAACCGGTGGGTTGAAGATATTGCCGCGCGACCGGCGGTGATACGGGGGTGCATGGTCAACCGCACCTGGGGTGAACCCAGTGAGCAGTTGCATGAACGTCACGATTCCAGTGATTTTGAGACAAAAACCCAGGACAAGATGCTCCAGGAGGGTGACTAGCGGCGTGCCACTCCGGTCTACAGAGCCCCGCGCTGGTTGAAACTACCATAGGGAATTGAGCAGCCCGGCTAGAAAGCGCGCAGAGAGTGCATCAGCTGTACCATCCGAGAAGTGCGTGGGAATCGCCACAATTTTTCGGTGGCAAAACCGGCAACGAACGCCAGGCCCAAGAGAATGGGCAGGGGAGTTGCCCGCAGACACCGGTAGACTTGCTGTCGCTGCCGGTCGGCTATGCACAGCAGACTCTGGCGCTGTTTCTCAGTATCCTGGCTGCACTGCCGGATTTGCTTATTTAATTGTCTCAGTGACATCGTTTAAAGCCTCTCTGATCTGCCGTTTGGTTTCTTCGAATCCGAGCAGTGGGCGCAGTTTTTGCTGGTAGACCAGGACCCCGATAAAAATAACTGCTTGTATTAATACGAAGACCAGAAACCCAAGATACACCGATTGGGAGAAGTAATAGGTAATTAAGCCCACCCCCCCGCAAAGGCTCACGAGTAGGGCTGTGCCCAGAGGCACCAGCATCAGTTGAAGAAAAATCAGGCGTTTGCCGGCGGTTAAGGTTCTATCCAGTTCCAGCTGGAACAGTTTCTGGATATTGGCCAACCAGGCAGTCAATAGTACCAACATGGCTTCGGCACGGGCCAAAGTCATTTCCAGGCGGTTGTCAGCCCCCTCGCTGTGGTCGTCCTGACCGGCGGGCTTATCCCGGCTGCCTCCTCGTGTTGTAGAGTCGGGATTTACGCCAGATGCCTGGGATTTTTTTTCAGTGCCCATGTTGCGAATATTCTTCCCTGTTGAAAAAAGAAAAAAGTTATTTAAGGAGCTTGGCGATAACCCAGCCGACCATAAAAGCACAACCTACTGCCAAAATCGGGCGTTCCCTGACCGAGGATTCCGCCTTTTGCATAACATCGGTAGCGCGTTGTCTCTGGGTTTCAACAGAGGACTTGGCTCTCTGTTTCAGGTTTTCCGCGGCCTCTGAGGCAGCCTCCCCTGCGAGATTGTAAGCCTGTTGCAGCTTTTTCTTGCTGGAATTTGTCTGTGGAGCTCTTGCGGTTGCCATTGGGGTTTCTCCTTTTCAGGGGTTGATTGCTGATTGCCGACGCATTGTATAGTCGCGCCGGCGAATTCCCACTCGGACAGGTAGTTTTAATAGGGTAATAGAAAATAATCACTGTAGATTTTTCATGAAAAAAGTTATATCAAGTGCCCGCAGGGCCGCTTGCGGTAGCAGTGTTGAAGTGGGGGCAATGCTGAGGATAAGCTTCTGGTTGGTGCAGGGCTCAGGGGGTGAAAATCAAACCGGAATGGATGACCTCCTCTCGCCCTGCAGGGACTGACCCGGCAATCGAATCGGGTTTTCATAACCAATGAGGTAATCGCCCTATGTCTTTCGGCGCAACCGCGAGAACTTGTGCGTGACTCACAGAATGGCATCCCGTTTCCAGGTTTTTATATTGTCCACCACGCCATCGAGAAGCCGCTGGCGGCTCTCACGGCTGATCCAGGCGTTGTGAGGGGTGATAATCAGGTTGGGGATATCGCTGTCCAGCAGGGGGTGGTTCTCCGGTGGTGGCTCTTTGTTGAGCACATCCAGCGCGGCGCCTCCCAAGTGCCCACTGCGCAGCGCATCGGCCAGGGCCTCCTCATCGACCAAACCGCCGCGGGCGGTATTCACCAGTAGAGCGCCGGGTTTCATGGCTGCGATAAAGGGGCGGTCGATCAATTTTTCTGTCTCCGCGGTGAGGGGACAGTGCAAGCTGATGACATCCGATTCAGCCTGCAGTTGTACCAGGGGAATCCGGTTGTTTTGTATTTTGCCGCGGAGGGACTCGGCGACCAACACCCGCATCCCCAGAGCCTGCCCAAGCCTGGCAACACTCTGCCCCAGTGCCCCATAGCCGATAATACCGAGAGTCTTGCCAGCCAGCTCTATCACCGGGTAATCCAGCAGGCAGAAAATCTCAGACCGGCTCCAGCGTCCGTCCATTACGTCCCGGTGGTAGCGGTACCAGCGGGAGGCGAGGGCCAGGATCAGTGCCAGGGTGTGCTGTGGCACAGAGGCACCGGCATAACCTTTGACATTGCGCACGGCAATGCCGAGATCCCGTGCGGCCTCCAGGTCGATATTGTTGGTGCCGGTGGCACAGACACAGATGAGTTTGAGATGGGATGCCCGTGTCAAAAGCGGGCGATCCAGGATCACCTTGTTGGTGATTACTACTTGGGCATCGACGATGCGTCCGGCAGTTTCGCTGGCGGAAGTGGTATCGTAGAAATCCCAGTGGTCTAGACTGTTTTGCAGGGCCGACGTGTCCAGTTCCTCGAGCTTCATTGTCAACGCGTCCAGAAATACGCCGCGCATAGGGTCTCCTTGGTATCTGTACATAAGGTACAGATATGCTATGGCAGTGGGCGCCGAATGCAATGGCGACTCCCGAGTATGGCGCGCTGAGTCCGGTGTGCATGACTACGGTGCGTTCGTGAGCCCTTCTGTTGTTATTGAAAAGGGCGTTTATGGGAATATCGATAACCGCTGCAGCTCTGGTTCTGGTATCGGCATTTCTACACGCGGGTTGGAATCTACTAGGAAAGTCCCGCACCCCTTCCCCGGCATTTTTCTGCATCGCCACGCTCAGTGTAGGCCTGCTGCTGCTGCCCCTGGCTATTTGGGTCTTACAGCAGGCAAAGGCACTGCCCAGTGCGTTCTGGTTGTTGTTGGTGGGCAGTGGTTTTTGCCAAATGGTCTACATGGGCAGTCTGGCGCTGGCCTACCAGCGCGCCAACATGGGGCTTGTGTACCCCATTGCGCGGGCGCTGCCGGTGCTGTTGGTGGCGGTGGCCACGGTTCTGTTGGGCCAGCGGCTGCCGGGATTGGCCTGGGTGGGGATGATGTTGGTCACACTCGGTTGCCTGCTGGTTCCCCTGGTGTATTTTCGCCAATGGCACTGGCGGGCTTACTGGCGCGCGGACTGTGCCTGGGCACTGATGTCGGCGCTGGGTACCGTCGGCTATTCCCTTGCAGACAAAGGGGCGTTGATTTATCTGGAAACGGCACTCGATGGTGCGGTAACACCTTTGGCAATGGCCTACAGCTACCTGGGCATGCAGTTTTTTGCCTGTGGGATATGGCTGCTTTTGGGTTGTCTGGGAAAGCGCGGGCGCGTCCAGTTGGCACTGAGTTTGGGGGATTTGAAGCTGGGAGCCTTGACAGGCCTGATAATGGGGGTGACCTACGGCCTGGTACTGCTGGCGATGACCATGACGGAAAATGTGAGCTACGTGGTGGCCCTGCGCCAGCTCAGTATTCCTCTGGGGGTTGGGATGGGGATTTGGTTGTTAAAGGAACCGGCGCACAGGCCCCAGCTGCTGGGCGTGGGGCTGGTGTGTGCCGGGTTGATTGCGGTGTCTCTGCGTTAGGGCCGGGTAGCCTTGGCCATTACATCACGCGCATGCCCGGTTTGGCGCCCTTATGGGGTTCGAGAATCCACAGATCCTTGCCGCCGGGACCCGCGGCCAGCACCATTCCTTCGCTAACCCCAAAGCGCATTTTGCGCGGTGCCAGGTTGGCGACCATTACTGTGTGCTTGCCCTCCAACTCCTCCGGTGTGTAGGCGCTTTTGATACCGGCAAACACCTGGCGGGTTTCGCCTCCCAGGTCCAGGCTTAGCCGCAGCAGTTTGCCGGCGCCCTCCACGTACTCGGCTTTGGCAATCAGGGCGATGCGCAGGTCCACTTTGGCGAAATCGTCAAACTGGATCTGCTCGGCGATGGGGTTTTCGGCCAGTGGGCCGGTGGCCGCTTTGGCTTCGGCCTGCAGTTGCACCAGGGATTCTTTGGCGGCATCCATCACCGCGTCCACCTGGGTTTTCTCCACGCGCTGCAGCAGCGGCTTAAATTTCTTGATCTCGTGGCCTGCCAGCGGGGTGGTGGCGTGCTTCCAGTCCAATTCACTATTGAGGAACTCCGCTGCTTTTTGCGCGGTATTGGGCAGCACCGGTGCCAGCCAGGTGATCAGGGCACGGAACATATTCACCCCCTGGGAACAGATCGCCAGGACTTCCGCCCCGCTGCCCTCCTGTTTAGCCAGGGACCAGGGTGCCTTGTCGGCAATCCAGGCATTGGCGGCGTCAGCCAGAGCCATAATGTCGCGCATGGCGCGGGCGTATTCGCGCTGCTCGTAATAGTTGGCAATGCGTGGGGCGGCTTCAATAAACTGATTCCACAGCTTTCCGTCGGCCAGCCCGATAGCCAGTTTGCCACCAGCTTTGCTCACAAACTTGGCGGTGCGCGAGGCGATATTGACAACTTTGCCCACCAAGTCGGAATTTACCTTGGCGATAAAGTCGTCCAGGTTCAGGTCCAGGTCGTCCACGCCCGCGGTGAGCTTGGTGGCGAAGTAGTAGCGCAGGTACTCCGGATTGAGATGATCCAGGTAGTTACGGGCGTTGATAAAGGTGCCGCGGGACTTGGACATCTTCTTGCCGTTCACTGTGAGGAAGCCATGGACGCACACCTTGCTGGGGGTGCGCAACTCCGCGGAGTTGAGCATTGCCGGCCAGAAGAGCGCGTGGAAGTTAACGATATCCTTGCCGATAAAGTGGTAAACCTCGGCCGCGCTGTCTTTCCTCCAATATTCCAGCCAATCCCTGCCAATGTGGTCGCAGTAGTTTTTCAAGCTGGCCAGGTAGCCAATGGGGGCATCCAGCCAGACATAGAAGTATTTGCCCGGTGCATCCGGGATTTCAAAGCCGAAATAAGGGGCGTCGCGGGAAATATCCCACTCCTGCAGGCCCTCTTCCAGCCACTCAGCTAGCTTGTTGGCGACCTCATCCTGCAGGGTGCCGGAGCGGGTCCAATTGCGCAGGAATTGGGTAAAGGCGGGCAGGGTGAAGAAGAAATGCTCGGACTCTTTTTCTACCGGAGTAGTGCCGGAGATGGCGGAGACCGGATCGATCAGTTCGGTGGGGCTGTATGTGGCGCCGCAGACCTCACAGTTATCACCGTATTGGTCGGGGGTGCTGCAGTGCGGGCAGGTACCTCTGATATAGCGGTCCGCCAGGAACAGCTGTTTTTCCGGATCGAAGGCTTGGGTGATGGTGCGCGAGGCGATATGGCCATTGTCGCTGAGGCGCCGGTAGATCATGGAGGACAGCTCGCGGTTCTCCTCAGAGTGGGTGGAGTGGTAGTTGTCCACCGCGATCAGGAAGTCGGCGAAATCCCGCTCGTGTTCTGCCTGCATACGGGCTATATGCTGTTGCGGGGTAAGGCCCAGCTGTTCAGCCTTGAGCATGATCGCGGTGCCGTGTGCGTCATCGGCACAGAGATACAGACAATCGTTGCCGCGGGTGCGCTGGAAACGCGCCCAGATATCAGTCTGGATATATTCGAGTACGTGGCCCAGGTGCAGGGAGCCATTGGCGTAGGGGAGTGCGCTGGTGACTAGGATTTTGCGCGTATCGGACATCGGTTTTTCCATCGCTGAGGGGTTGTGGCCAGAGGCTCCGCTGGAGGGGACGGAGATTGTCAAAAGACCGCGGAATATAGCAGATTTGAACTATGCCGGGGAGATGGGATCGCGCGCCCACGGCATGACCGGATTGATCCGGTCGCTGGCCTTGGCGCGGATCATTCGAGACAATGCAAGTTGGACAAGAAGCAGCGAGAGGGGAATACCGTGAGCGATCGTCATCACGACCATGAAGGACTGTCACAGGAAGTTCAGGCAGAGCTGGAGCGTTTGGCTGAGTGCCTTGGTCAATTGCACGACCCGGTCAGCGGTTTACCGCTGGATGCGCTGGATGCGGAAATAGAAGTGGGTTTTGAAGGGGACGGGGTCTTTGCCGGTATTACCCTCGGGTACCCTTGTGCGAGCGAGGAGGAGCACTGGCGCGAGCGGGTGTTGAAAGCGTGCGAACCCCTGTTGAAAGGGGGCCCTTTGGCCGGCAGTAGCTTACAGTTTGAGCTGTTCAGCGACATTCCTGCAAATTCCGTTGCAAATGTGCCTGAATCCTTACGCGGTGTAAAAAATATTGTTGCAGTGGCCTCCGGTAAGGGTGGCGTGGGGAAATCCACCACTGCGGTAAACCTGGCTCTGGCCCTGTCGGCAGAAGGCGCCAGTGTAGGGCTCTTGGATGCGGATATTTACGGCCCGAGTCTGCCTACCATGCTCGGTACTGAGGGTGTGTGCCCTCAGGTTAAAGAACAGAAAAGTTTCGTGCCGGTGACTGTTCAGGGCATTGAGACCATGTCCCTGGGCTACCTGATGACAGAGGACACCCCCGCTGTCTGGCGCGGCCCTATGGCCAGTGGTGCGCTCAACCAGATTCTTACGCAAACCCTCTGGTGTGATGCCAAAGGCGAGTTGGATTACCTGATCGTGGACATGCCCCCCGGCACCGGGGACATCCAACTGACATTGGCACAAAAAACCACCTTGGCCGGTGCCGTGATTGTAACCACTCCCCAGGATCTTGCGCTGAAAGATGCCATAAAAGGTGTGGAGATGTTTCGCAAGGTTTCGGTGCCGGTGCTCGGTATCGTGGAGAACATGGCACTGCACACCTGTTCCAAGTGTGGCCACAGCGAACCTGTTTTCGGCACTGGCGGTGGTGCGCGCATTGCGGAGCAGTACAATACGCACCTGCTTGGAGCACTTCCCCTGGCACAGAAAATCCGCGAGGACGCAGACAGTGGGCATCCCAGTGTTATCGCGGATCCGGAGGGAGAGATCGCCGGTTTTTATCGACAAATAGCACGCAGAATGGCAGCTGAGATCTGGTTAAACAACACTGGTGATGAGGCGTTGCCAGAAATCGAAATTAGTTGAGCGCAATCGCGATGCCGGTCACAAAGAAGTGATTTTTTGTTTTTTTGGGTTTTTCGCGGATTGATTTGTCCCTATATTGACGCTCCCGGTGCGCCCCTTGTGGAAATCCCAGTTACGTGAAAGGGGTGTCAAGTGTGTGCGGGGTCGCTAGCCCTGCCACGGTTTTTCAACTGCCGGCATTTGCAGAGAATACGAGAGATATAATAATCACTGTTGGTTTTGCGTTATTTATTAGCCAGCCGCTCTCGATCCTGCTGAACCTGGATTGATACTCCACAATTGCTGCTGCCCTGTCGACGTTGTCGGAAAAATCCGGTACTGATACTGTATTCTTGCCGTGACGGTCAGGATTGTCTGGGGATTTATTCCTCGCGGACAACCGGAATAACTGTCCTGAGTGGCACACACAAACCGGTAAAATCCCTTCGCATAGGTTTCTGCGTATTGTGGACAACACACCGGCAGGTCAGCGCTTAGCTGATATGGCCTGCAGTGATACTGTGAGGGGCGTGAGGGAAAAGCGCTTGACGAGCCTGGTTAGAAAACACGGTGGGGAGGTAGGAAACAGGCGTTACTGAAGCGGTAATTCATAAAAAAATAGGCGAAAGCATGGATGCTGGCATCAATGAATTTTCATATCAGTTATCGATCGGTGGGTGGCGTGGCGCGGGTGCTGTTTTATGGGCCAGTGGGATTTGCAGAGAAAATGGAGGCCTCGGCCCGCCTGGTAGAAAAATATCGCCACAGGGTGCCGCTGCGCGTGTTGCTGGACTTGCGCTATGCGCGTTCCAAAGTCACTTTAGAGGAGCAGCGGCAGTTTACCAGTTACATTGCGGAACACCCGGTGCTGCGGCGAGCCTATATTGCCGTGCTGCACCCGCGCAGCCGCTGCACCGTGCCGCTGGCAACGCGGGGTTGTTTATTTCGACACAGTTCTAGGGAATTTGTCGCCGAGGCCGAAGCCGAGGCCTGGCTCTCCCGGATCAAGGGCGCACCCAGGCCTGTGGCGCTTCAGTCGCTATAAGCCCGCTGCGGGGTTTGTGCCGGTTGGGATTGTGCCTGGCGGAGGCGCTCTTCTCTTTTTTGCTGGCGCTTGTCGACTATCAGGTCCCGAACATCCTGGCCCATATGCTGTTCACCGCGCTGCTTTGCCAACTGGATCTGCTTTTCGCGTTCGCGAAATCGGGCGCGGTCGGCTTCCTCCACCTTGTCGTGACAGTGGGGGCAGCTGACTCCCTGCTCGAACAGTGGAGATTGTTGGTCTTCTTGGGTGATCGGCATACGGCAAGCGTTGCACTGGTTGTAATGACCGCGTTCCAGGTCGTGGTTGACAGTGACCCGCTCATCAAAGACGAAGCACTCGCCCTCCCACAGGGACATCTCCCTGGGTACTTCTTCGAGGTACTTCAGGATACCACCGCGGAGGTGGTAGACTTCCTCAAAGCCCTGTTCTTTCATATAGGCTGTGGATTTTTCGCAACGAATGCCGCCGGTGCAGAACATGGCGACCTTCTTGTGCCTGGCCGGGTCCAGGTTCTCTTTGATGTACTGGGGAAACCCGCGGAAGGTGTCGGTCTTCGGGTTGATGGCATCCTTGAAAGTGCCCACCTGGAATTCATAGTCGTTGCGAGTGTCCACCACGACGACCTCCGGGTCGCTGATCAGAGCATTCCAGTCTTTGGGTTCGACGTAGGTGCCCACCACACACAGGGGGTCAATACCCTCCACACCCATGGTGACAATTTCCCTTTTCAGCTTGACCTTGCTGCGCAGGAAGGGCATCTCGTCAGTGAAGGACTCCTTGTAGTCCAGCTCAGCCAGGCGCTGATCGGATTTTAAGTAGGATAGAAGTGCATCTATGCCATCGCGGTGACCGGCAACAGTGCCATTGACCCCTTCACGGGCGAGTAGCAGAGTGCCACGTATACGGTTTTTCAGCATGACATGCAGCAGGGGCGTGCGCAGGGACTCAAAATCCTCCAGACTGACGAACTTGTAAAGTGCGCATACAACGAATTGATCCATGGTACTTCCTTATTTGCGGGCCGGAGCGTAAATCCGGAGCAGAAAAAATCAGTGTGGATTTTATCGTAAAAAAACAGCTTGTCGTACCTTTGACTGGCAGTTTACAGCTGTCCCGGCTGGCGGTTGACCGGAAGGCCGCAACTTGTCAAAGTTCTGGTTGAAATTTCAGGGCCTGAGTGAGGAGAACCCTATGGACGAAGAATTTGCACCGAGAGAGTCAGAGTTGAGCCGGATCTACCGCGAGGGTGATGTGTCTGTCCGGATCGATATTTACGAGGGTGAGGGAGGTGGCTGGCTGCTCGAAGTCGTCGACGAGAATAACTATTCCACCGTATGGGAGGATGTGTTCGAAACAGACAAAGAGGCCCTCGGCGAGGCGCTCGACTCCCTCCGCGAGGAGGGCATCGCCTCCTTTGTAGGGCCGATTCAGGAAACGAACGGCAACTGATGAGTCAACTATTGGTCTGGTGATCGCAGTGACTTGCCGGTGCTGATTTGGCGCGAACGGTTGGAATGCAGGTAGCTCTCCGCAGCTTTATCTCTATTCCTAACGCGGCCATTGGGCGGTATCTCAGCCCGTTCAACCCGCCACCTTATCGAGATTGAGGTCTCTTTGGTGGTGGCCAATCCGCCCTGGTGGACCATGAACTGTGGCTACCCTCCATCTAGTACGCCCACTTTACCGAGGGCGACGGCCTATTTATCAAAGGCCCGAAGGGGGATATGGTCAGCTTTAGCCACGAAACCAACTTCGATAACTCCTTGGAAACCCTGAGCTTAATTATGGGCCTAGATCGGGAAATCTAAGTCTTGAAAAAATGATCTATAGTGTCCCATTGTATAAAAAATGGGCGTGTTCCATTTGTAGTAGCGGAACAGCTGAGCTTGGGTTGAGTTTTAGTAATATTGCTATCGTTGTTGAATCCAAGAGTATTAGAGTTGAATAATTGCATAACAAGTCAATGGTGCATCAGCTCAGCAAGCTGGGCCTGGATTCCCATTTCGTACCTTCGACACAACATTACAACCGCACATTGAGGTGTAAATACTACCAGGGAATAATTAAGCTGGAGAATAAAGTGAGTGGCTTCTCTTTAGGTGGATGTCAATGTGGCGGAATCCGTATGAGTTTTCCGGGAAGATAATGCAATTATTTGTCTGCCATTGCGCTAAGTGTCGAAAGCAATCTGATTCTGTTTTTACGAACAAAGAAGCACTCTGTGTCCCTAAAGGCAAACCAAAATTTTGGTGCCCCACAGCGGATTCTGGCAATGCGCTTGAATGCGCCTTTTTTCCTAAAGGCGGGATCAGGTTATGGCAGCAAAGGCGAGGTTCTACTGAGATTGTTAGTGTAAAGGGCGGATCTTTAGATAACCCCATTGATATTGATAAAGCTATTCACATCTGGATTTTTCGTAAACTTCGAGGATTTCATATTGCGAAAGGTTCTACTCAGTTTCCATAGGAACCAGTGGTCGAGCAATACTAACCAGGCTCGCTCAGCCCCCCGGCCTGGGCTGGACAGCCTGCGCTGCGCTTCGACTGACCTTGTTAACGGTGTTATGTTCTTATACCAAGCAATAAAGTGCAATTAATGATAAAGATTGGAATCGTATATTTTTCTAACACTGATGTAACAGGAAAGCTCGCAAAGGCAGCTTGCAGCGAATTGGTTAATCAGAAAGTTTTATTTTTCTTTCATCAGATATTAGGAGCTGAAATAATTGAGGAGCGGTTTATAAATAAAATACTAATGGACGAACTTAAAACCTGTGATGCAATAATTTTTGGTTCTCCAACTTATATGGGTAATGTTGCAGCACAATTCAAAGCCTTCGCAGATGCGACAAGTGATTTCTGGGAAACCCAAGATTGGTCAGGAAAAATTGCTGCTGGTTTGACTTCAGGAACGGGCCTCAATGGAGATCAAGCCTCAACGCTCCAGTACTTTGTAACTTTAGCAAGCCAGCATGGCATGATCTGGGTTGGTCTTGATGCTCCTTTTAGCAATACCGTCAAAGATGTTAATCGGTTGGGTTGTCAGCTTGGTGTAACCTCTCATAGCCTTGATGGCAGTGCCCATGAAACAGATATAAGGAGTTCAAAGTACCTGGCACATCGAGTTTTGACTACAGTGCAAAAATTCAAAAGCGGAACATATCCCATCGTTTCGGACCTGTAAGGGGTGGGCTAATGGCTAGCCGGTGAGATGGCGATTGATGCGTCTTGCGTAAGCATGTAAAGGTAAAGCATAACTCACGTGGAAAATAGCTGGCTACTTGGCTCGAGGATATACAGGGTGACCCAGCTTCAAGCTTTCCCATAGTGATTCAAGTGGAAGGGGCCCGCAATTGACTGGAGAAATCTTCGCCCTTCTCAACCTTCAAAGCATTGATAGCGCCGCTAAATGATTATTGAAGAGCGTACTCTAAAGGGCATTCCAAAATATGAGCAGTGGCGGAAAAAGCGGGCTAAAGCGCTGCTTTCTGATGCTGAAGAAGTTGACAGACAGGGCTCCTAAGTGGTGGTAAAGGGCTATGCGTTATGATGACTCCGATGGGAAGCCAGACCTGAAGGTAGTCAAGTAGTATCTCTCATGTAGGGATGCCTGTCTGCAGTTGATAAAAAACTCATAAACAAGCCACGGGTCGGAAAAGTTTAAAAAGTGAAAATGGGCCTTTAGCGCAATTGGTTAGAACACCCGGCTCATAATCGATAGATCCCCAGTTCAAGCCTGGGAAGATCCGCAATTTTCCCATATAAATCAACAGATTAAATCACTCAATCTGGCTTTATCACTTTTTTCAGGATTCAAATTTACCATGCTTGTAAAAGAACTGCAGGACATTGCGATCCACCTTCACCATTGACCAGGAGTGGGTGCTGGTGAGGGACTAGAAATAGCCCTCGAGCTGCTCTTGGGTGAGGGTGTCGGGGGGCTATCAAAATATTCGCAGACGCGCCGTATGGCGCGACTGTCAAGGTCAATGGTCGATTCGGCTTTGCCCTGACGTTTGAGTGGGCTAAGATGTTTGAGGTGTAGTGAATCGTATCGTTTCTGCTGTGCTTTGCTCATATAGATATTCCTCTGGTTGCCGTGCTCGAATAGGAGTGCGTAGACAGGACAGCTCGCCTGGGGCTCAGGAATGCGTAAATCACGTTCAATCGATGTGTCACCTGCAACATCATTTGCGCCTGTAGCAGGGGTGTTGGCCGCATTTTTTATTTTAGGTGAAATTCAAACGCACTCACAGTTTATTGACGGCGCAATATTAATGATTGGTTTAGCTATTTGTTTATATGCGATTTATCTACAACATGAAAAAAACGTTACAATACATGACTCACTGAGTGAAGATGAAGTCGCGCCAATGTTGAATGCAGAGTGTAGAGCAGGCTTTAAATACGTATGAAGCATCTAAATTAAAAGTTCATAATTATGCTATAGCCATGTAAGAGGGTAAATATGTTTACACAATTTTTTCCTTTAATTAAAAGACTACTTGTTGGTGATCGTAGCTGGGAATGGTTACCTATTTTGGTTGCACGTGTATCATTGGGGTTATTTTTTTCGGTGTCTGGGTATAACAAACTATTTATGCCTGAGAGGCATGCAGACCTTATAAATTTGATGAGCGAAATAGGAATGCCCTTTCCTGAATTTATGGCGCTGTTTTTAGGTTGCGTAGAGTTTTTTGGTGGATTGCTATTAATAGTGGGTCTTTTGTCAACACTTGCTGCGATTGCATTGACGATTGCAATGATTGTTGCCATCACCACTGTTGAAATTGAGCATGTTATTCCTAAAGACATTGGGCCATTGGATTGGATGAGCTGGTTTCTTTATTTGCCCCAAGTTTTATATATTATTTTATTTGTATGGTTAATGGCTACAGGTCCTGGTCGGTATAGTTTAGATTATCTAATCGCTAATAAGTTAGGCGTTAATAATAAAAATTAAAGGAAATGGGATGATGGACTTAGCAAATGTACATTGGATTGCTGTCATTGTTAGTGCAGTTATTGCCTTTATAGTAGGTTGGGTGTGTGGTGGTCAACTTTTTCCGGACAGTAAGTTAAGATTTTCTTCCGCCTTTGCGGGTGGTATACCATCGTTGTGCTGATGGGGGCGTTCCCAGTTGTAGTTGGTAATCAGATAGTGACTGATGTCCCGGCTTGCCTCTGCGATGGAGGCGTAGCCAAGAGACGGTACCCATTCGCTTTTCAGGCTGCGGAACAGTCTTTCCATCGGAGCATTGTCCCAGCAATTTCCACGACGACTCATACTCTGAGTCATCCGATAGCGCCACAGCCGCTGCCGGAACTTACGGCTCCCATATTGACTCCCTTGTTTTTCGCAGCGTGCCGCTGCCGCTGCACTTTGCCGGCAATGAGCGCGGGGCTTTTGGTTTTCCGCAACCGGGCACCCTGGTGGAGCTGGCCTTTGCCTATGGCCGCCCGGACCAGCCGTTTATCCGCACGGTGCTGTGCCGGGGTCTGGGTGTGTCGGCATTGGATCGCGAGGACTTAGTCTGGCAGCAGAGCGATACCGTGCGCCAAAAGGTGGATGCCCAGGCAACCTGGCACTGGGAAACCCACGGCGAGATCCGCGAGCGCGCGCTGCAGAAAACAATTGAAGCGGCCGCATTGCATACAGACTGCGACAATGAACACCGCCAGGTGCGCCAGCATTCCATGGAAGCAGTGGCGGGCATAAAACTGATCGAAGCCCTGGGTGCGTTGCGGCTACTGTCTGGTGGCAGTGCCAATCTGTCTGCGCTGGATAATCTCAATCTCACCACTGCCAGTGATATCAATGTCACTGTGGGGCGGGATTTGAAAGAGCAGATTGGGAATATGCGTGAATCCGTGGCCAAGGTTCTCCAGATCATCAAAGTAAAAGATGGTGGCAAGGTCTGGTTGGGCAGTGAATCTCTGAACGTGCTGAAAGTGCTGGAGGATTTGATAGGCGTGGTATCAGCCCTCGCCGGCACTTTCGCGACTCACTCCCACCCTGGTAATGGTCAGAAGCCGGCGCAAGAGGCGGCGATTAATGGGCATAAGGGTAGTACGGATGGGTTGGGGGATAGTCTTGGGACAGTGGTGGGGTGAAATAATGTGTAGTAGTTCAGACTTGATCTGACAGTTACCGGTTTTTCTGACGGTGGTCTGTCAGGTCAGGTTCAGTTCACGAA
>NZ_CANLDD010000033.1 GCF_947489355.1 uncultured Microbulbifer sp.
TGCACAGGATTTTACGGTTTGAGATGGGACAGACAGGGCGAAACCGTAAGTTTCTGTTCAGATGCTCCCGCTAGGCCAGGCAGGCGAGTACAACCGGCCCTGCCGTTGGCAATCAATCCACATACCCTGCGCCACAGCTTTGCCATCAATCACCTGATACACGGCAAGACGCCTGACCAGGTGCGGCTTCTCCTGGGCCATACGGACAGGCGCTCCACTGACGTCTACCTGCGGGTACTGAGTGCGGATATTAGCCACCACGGCGCGGGGACACCGTTTCGACTGCCGATTGAGGCGTAGGGAAACAGGTTAAACAAACGCGGTAAAATACAAGAGGAGAAAGTTATGCACTGCGCTAACCAACCAGTATGGACGATTACCAACCACCACAGCAGTAAGGACGGGAAACACCAGTTCGTGATTACCAAAAAACGAGAACGAAATATACTGCTGGTATTTTTCGCAGTATTGCTATTTTTTGGGCCTGGAATAAGCCAGATTTCGCTGTATGAACAGCGTATGAAGCTGGACCAGTTGCGCCCACAAATGACAGAGCTGGCGGATAGTGGGCAGGATGCAGCGGCGCT
The DNA here is from genome assembly GCF_947489355.1 of uncultured Microbulbifer sp. Classification (GTDB taxonomy): domain Bacteria; phylum Pseudomonadota; class Gammaproteobacteria; order Pseudomonadales; family Cellvibrionaceae; genus Microbulbifer. Next base: position 588 of record NZ_CANLDD010000033.1, read on the forward strand.
GTGGTTGGTCCAGCATTTTTACGCTGAGGAAAAGGGTCGGTTGCCGGCATTGGTATTGAAGGGATTGCCGGAGGCTATCTATACGAAAGGTCGCATGGAAGTCATTGAAGGGGATCGGGCCGCAGGAGAGGCGTTGATTGCTCAGGCTGCCGCGCAGGGCTTTGCCCCGGCGATACAATACACGAAAACAGGAGACTAATGCTCTTACGAGGCAATTGGCTATCGCCTCGCTTCGCTCGTTGCTGACCTACTGCGGTGGTACATGAACCCGGCTATGCCGGAACCCTGGCACCACCTCAGTAGGTGGGTTTTTTGTGCATCTGTAATTCATTTTTTATTGGCAATTCTCTAACTTTTTTACACGTCTTCGCGCCACAATAAATAACGTGATTACAGTAACAATAAGTACCTGGAGAAAATCTTTATAAAAACTACCATTGCCCGTTACTATAGCAGTCAATAAACTAGCAATTGCTACTACAGTGAAACATGACAACAAGTCTATTACATTCAATGTCTTTAGATATTTTCTGGCAGTGTTCATCGCGATACCCTTCCTTTGCTTTCATCTTTAGTCAAACTTTATGTAGTGCTTCATTAAAAAATTGATCATCTCTGATTCATTTCCGCTATCGTAGAATCGAATCATTTTGGTATTGAATTCAAGTTTTGCTTTTGCCGGCACCAAAATAGGTGAAATCCCCTCAGACAATAGAACACCATTCATCATCAGCCGACCGGTACGCTTGTTTCCATCCCAAAAAAATTGGTTGCGAGCCATCTGTAAGAACAGGGAACAAGCACGTGTCTTGGTGTCTTTGATCGTCGCGACCTTGCCTACCATTTCGTTCCATCTGGCATCCAGGTTTTCAGGCTTCGGCGGAGTATACTCAGTACCAGATATACGTATATTTCCAGTTCTAAAGCATCCCCACTCCAGGGCCTCTTCTTTGGCAACCAAGTCTTGAAGACTGCACGCTACCTCTTTTGTCACCGCAAAGCGTTCGGACTCAATCAAGCCAAATAGCTTCTTCCAGCTCGCCTTCTGGTTTAGCACCAAATTCTGTTCGCTCAGGGTATGCCCGCCAATGGTAATTCCGTCTAGCAGAGTTTGTACCTCTGGCAACGTGAATGGTGAATCTTCCAAAGCGGCGGTATCAAATACGAACTGAGTTATGTATCTCTTGCATTGAAAAAGTAATTTCTTATCCATAGAAAGCTCACTGGCGTTTGTCTTTCAATCCTCATTTTCCCAGATTGTCCCTAAACCGGCGAAACTGCATAGTAACGCCCAGGACGGATAGGGAATCGGTGTTTCCTCGGCAACCCAACGTCTGATCGTTCGGCCACCCTGGTTTTTTAAACCGAGCTTCTTGGCTGCCTGACTGCCGGTAAGTCCTGCCAGGCGCAGCACTTCTCGAACTTCCTCACCTGTGGGCTGCTCCCATGTTTCACCTGGTCGGAGACATTGTTTCCGAATCATAATCATACTTGATCCTGTTTTTTACGATGTTCTGACAAATCAAGCGTCCAATGGCGGATATCCTGATAATGTAAACAGCTCACCAGACGCTATATTCATATCATTAGGTAAAGATTCTATTTCATCATGAGACCACTTGATAAAAGTTCTATCAGTAAAGTCATTACTCATAATTGGAACAAGCAGTGTGTCAACAATTTCTTGTGCTCTAATATCTTTATAGGCACACCATTGAGCTATTACTCTCAACACCCCATCAGAAAGAAATAAAGTGCAATCTAAAGTTGCTTTTACTGCTTTGTTCTGGTCGGTTCTTTGTCCAATATAAATGCAGTCAATTTCATGTTTTGGTATTTTTTCCAGAAAGCGTTCAAAGTCAGGACATGAAGAGTAATGAATAACATCAACTTTACCGTCATTATCACGCAACAATCGCCCTAGCTGATTTTTAAATGATTGAGCCGGCAACCTATCGGCAACGTCTGTAACGTTTGAAAGATCAACTCTGGGTGTTGATTTTCGCGTATCTATCTCACCGAATAACGGGTCTATATAAACACCTTTCATGTTTCTAGAATCTCCTATTTAAAGTACAAAATTAAGCCTTTCCGAATTTCTCATATCCCCACCTATTTGTGAATTCCATTGATATTCGCTACTCCACATCGCTATCGCGTACTGATCGGCTTAGATCCTCCATTTTCTGTCGATCCTGGTCAAAACGGTTACTATCCAGGTCATGGGCGACCTGCAACCACAAAAGGAAAATGCCGTGGGCTACCCCGCTTTGGTGTGTCCAAAACGCACCACCGGGGTCATCGCTTTCCCTCCTTTTGAGTGCGTCCGTAATCAGTCTTCTGGCCGCGCCTGTGATCTTGTCGTAATCCCCGTCCATTTTAAAATCCTCAAAATTACAAAACAGAAATGTATTGGTACTGCGAAGAAATGTAGTTCGATCAATTTATGCACTACTGGGTACACTGAAGCGATGTAATCAACACTATTACTTGTTAGTTACTTCCGGTTGGTTTTACACTATTTATCTGCGGTCACGATTCTTCCCATCTTCCATAGAGACAAGGAGGGAAACCCTAAAATCAGTGCTGTCATTATCAATTTTTCAGAAAAGCTCCAATGCTCGATGTCATTTCTCATGAGAGAAATAAAGATAGCAAGCACAAAGCAAAAAATGGTTAGAGATAATGACCACGTACGAAATCCCATACTTCAATCTCCCTTTGTTTGGCTTTACCTTACCGATCAAAACCTTAATATTGAGAATTCTTGTTGTAAAGTTTGAAAACCCCAGTCATAAGCCTTGAGGATTTTAGATACAACAATCGCTCGATTTCTAAGCGCTGCTTTTCATACTCGCTTAAACTCTCCGAGAGTTCGATTGATTTTCCGTTATAAAGAACCTTACCGTTATCAATACATTTCTGTAGTCGTCTTTCTGCAATCTTTCCACGGATTGCAATGACAATCACACCAATAAATAAGAAAAATAAAGCTGCTATGAAAATTTCCATATTCCTACCACTCCCCTAATCTACGCTTAGCAATGACAGTCAACACGACAATAGTGATGCCTAACGATACAAGAGCAGACACTAGGTGGCTTCCTGTGAAGTCTCCCAAAGTCAAAACAAGAAAAAATACAATCGCAAAGGTGTACAAAACATCTTTATTGTAAAGCACTTTTAGAAGTTTTCTAGATTTATCCATTCTTCCTCCATATAAGGAAAAAAGAGATAGCGTGATCATTACCGCCGTATATGCAGGAAGATATTTCAGCTCATCGAGAAATCCAAAAATAAGTGGCAATGCCATGACTACCGCCAGTCCTGCTGAAATATCTGAGAACTTCATATTCTGATCTCCCGATTCCTATTTAAATCCTTTAGATTTTCCACTTAGGCCATCAAGAATTTCCCGTTTCCTCCAGCTCCTCCAACTCCTCCAATTCTATTTCTATTAGCCTGATCTGGTGAACAATGCTCTCTATGTCCCTGTTGTAACCACCAGCACCGGCTCCCCTGGTCCGGCCTTTTGATATTCGCTTTATTTGGCGGTCTCGTAAATCAGATATTTTCTGCTCTAGACGCTCTCGCTTGGTTAGTCGTTTGGGCGTCAAGTCCACCTCATAACCCAAAGCGTCACTCAACAATTTTTGTATTTTATCCCTTCTGTTCATCGGATTTCTCCGGTTTTGACCTTGGCGGTATGCCCGGCCTTCAATTAGTATTATTGGACATAATGTCCTAATCATCAAGGGATCTTTTTCTTAAAAAAGGGATATTTGCTTATGCGCTTCCCCTTGTCGCGCCGCTGACAGGACCATCATTGCTGCCAACTGCACTTCGGGCTTGGCCCGGCTACCTGGCTCCAGGAGAGGCTTTACCAGGGCCTGTAGAGTACACTGATCTAAGTGTGCTGGAGCATCCAAAAAGAGATTTGGCCTATCAACCAGGACAAACCCCTGTCGCTCCAGCTCGGCCAACAGCTCGCCAGTGTGCCAATGAGGCAAGCGGATTTGCGGTGCGCCTGTAGTCCAGTTTTTACTAATCTCCCGCCATGACTCGTGGTCATACTGGCCGATCAGGTAGGGGGCTTTCAGAAACGCCTCTATATGCGCCTGAACTAACGAAATCAGCACTGTCTTATTCGGGATGCCGTCTCGCGCGGAGACGCTATGATAGCCTGTGTGGCTCGCTGCGCGGCCATGGTATTCAAACCCAATACAATTTTGCTCGACCTGGATACTCTCGCCGCGATGTTCAATATCCAGTTGAGAGAAACTATTCTTATCAATCATCGGTTTTATCCGGTTTTGACCTTGGCGAAATGCCCGGCCTTAGCGATTAATATCTTGCCTGGCCCCGACTTAAAACCGGGGCCGCACCTTATTAGTATTAGTCAATAGCCCGGAAAATGGCAGCACTTTCCGGGTGTTCACTGGCGAAGTTTTGTAAGAGGTAGTATCGGTCTATCAGTCTATCCTTGTCGGCGCCCTTGGCCCTGGATGCAATTGTTTGTATAGCAAATAAGGTCGTCACAATCCCCGCTGCGTCAGATGAAAGCTCACCATCAAAATAATTGCCAACAACCTGCAAACGCATCGGTTCGTTTACTTCCGGTGCCATATAAAAGCCGCCATTAGATAGCGTATAAAAATGCCAGTAACCACCGTTGTAGTCCTCGCACAGTTTATCCATCCATGAATATACAGATGCTTCTCCTTTCATCATCAGACGGCGACCAAAGCAGGCGGGAAGAAAATTCATTCGGACTTCATCATCAACTAAAGACGCGATTATTGTTTTATCGTTCATCGGAATTCTCCGGTTATGACCTTGGCAAAACGCCCGGCCTTCGATTAGAATGTTAGGACATAATGTCCTAATTATCAAGAGATATTGTCCTTATTTTCTCTTTCTTCAGTTTTGCTTTCGTCCTCTTCGTAACACTCAAGAAACCTGATCAAATCACAATCTGGCGTCTCGTCAATAGTGTCTTGCATCTGATACCACCACTCAGCCGGACAGCAAGCCTTAACTCTACTTTCAAGCTCATCTCTCTGGGACATTGTGTTTCACCTTTAACTATTTTTCGATCTGTTCTTGCCCTTAGCTATTGCAATAAGTTCCTTTTGCAACGCCTTATTATCTGCGCGTGCTTCTTTCAACTCGGATTTAAGGGATTCGACCTGTATAGATCGGTCGTCTACGCGAGCGTGCAGAGCGGAGTTTTCCGTGGTCAATTTAGATAATTGTTTTTCAGCCAGCTCGCCCTTTTGTTCACACTCTAATGATTTTGATTTCAGGCTTTCTATCTCAGTCTCCAAACGAGATACTTCAGACAGAGCCTCTTCCAGCTCCCGCTCCGCTGTATCAATTTTGGATTGCGCATCCTCTCGCAATTTCTCGATACCCGCATTAGCCAGTTTACTAGCGGCAGTCCAAATTTGAGCGAGTGAGGTTTCAACAACCCGCTTTAACTCTGCCGGCATTTCCAATGCGGCAGCAATTTCGGTTTTCCGCTGCTCTTTCCACTCCCGCATTACCGGGCTGATATGGGCCAGCGAGCCCTTCCCCATTTTTTCCCGAACCTGATCGTTAGTCGGAGTTCCGACGCCTTCAGCTACCAATTCCCTGGCTGCATTTAGGATACGGTCGCGGATTTCAGGCTTTATCTTCATTTCATTCTCCTTTTGTATGTATTTGTATGCTGTATTATACATACATATTCATACATAACAAGGCAAATGATGGATATGGCGCCAGTAATGTGCTTTTTCTTTACTTGTTGCAAAAAGTAAAGAAATGCGGTATCTTTACAACTAGCAAATAGTAAAGAGAGTTTTTTATGCCTAGAGTAAGTGCGAAGCGGCAAATCACACTACCCGCCTCTGGTTGTGATGAGTTAGATATTCATCCAGGGGATGAGGTGGAAATCCTGCGCCACGGCAACCAGTTCAATATCGTTAAAAAGCAAGTAGGTGCGGCAGCAGGGCTTCTCCGGGGCACCAAAGCGAATAGTGCTGTCAGTGACAAACAATCGCGCCAGGGGCATTTCGAGTGATTGCCATAGATACCAACGTGCTGTTGCGTTACCTGCTGGCCGACGACGCCAAGCAATTCCGCAAAGCCAAGACATTGATCGAAACGCGGCGCCCGGTGCTGATTACTGATGTTGTATTAACAGAAACCGTGTGGACGCTCACCGGCAAGCGCTATCAATTGGATAAGACTGGCATCTGCGAGGTTGTGCGAGGGATGATTGCTGACGGGGCGTTTCGGTTTGAGGACAACCAGGTCGTGTGGTCCGCATTAATGGACTATGAAGAAGCAAAGCCTGTGCGTGGCAAGGCGCTAGATTTTCCAGATGCGTTGATCATTCACAAGGCGCTATTTGTGGCGGATCAGAAGCATCAAGCGCTCGAAGGTTTCTACAGTTTTGACAAGGCGTTAGAGCCATTAAAAAAAGCAGTTTTATTGTAGTTGTAAAGAAATCTCACCTGCAAGTGACGGTGTAAGGGTTCTAGCCATAGGCTAGGTTCGTTACGCCGCCGCTGTAGGTCAGCAACGAGCGTAGCGAGGCGATAGCTCGAACTAGATATTCATCAGAGATTATCAAAATTATTCATACTGACTCATTTATATAGACTTTTTTGCATTCACTATTTAGTTTATTTATACTTCTGATTCAGTCTGATAAATAGCCTGCTGCATACGTTGACTAGATACGATAGCACCATCTTTAGCAATCAAATATCCGGTAATTATTAGAAAAAATGCTCCCGCGCTAGTCATTCCAAAGCTGAGATGTTCAACTGCGAATGCTATCACACCCAAAAGAAGGCAGCCAAAATATATTAGTTTATTTCCCATATCTCCACCTATCCTTTCACTTGTTTGTCAGACACAAATTTCCACGTATCAAAGAATATCCAGACCGCCGATAAATAGATACCTATCTTCAAAGGCAGAAATATCAAAAGCAATAGGCTTGCTGGTGATTCACTTCACATCCCTCCCTTTTCCGCTTTCTGCTCGAACCTGGCTTTCTGTATGGACATAAATAGTATCGGTCGTGGCCATGCTGGAGTGCCCCAAGTCCTCAGATAGATCTTTGAGAGCACGGCCGCGTTCAATCTCCATACTGGCGCCAGTATGCCTTAACCAATGAGTAGAAGCTTCCTTTAACTTGTGTGCCTTGTCCTCACTCTCTACTCGCCGCATTTTACTGTAGGCACGATCAAAAACTGTTTGAACTACTCGGTTAAGTTGTCTGGACGTCATGCCGCCTTGTCCACGAATTTTTTCAACGATAGGCTGGTTTTCTCTTGAAGTTGGTAGTGGGCTTAAGTTTCTATAGGTGCGGTAGCGCTTTAGGAAGGGGATAAAACTGTCTGGAACGGTAATATCGCGCAATTTTCGGCCTTTACCGAAGATTTTTAGCCACCAACTACCATCCGAGTCCTGCCAAAAGTGGCTCATGATCGGAGTCCATTGGGGGCGTTCAGACAATTCCGAAATTCGCAGAAACAATGTCTTTAGGGCACAAATTACGAATAGACTTCGCTCATAGATTGGATTTTCCTCGGCCATGGTCATTGCAACGTTGAATACATATTGCCACTGAGCTGTGGTCAGTCGTCGAACCTCTTTGATCTGAGCATCCTTGATGAAATGGCGACAATCCGGTTTGGCAATCTGTGCGGGGTTTCCGTACAGGATCTCCTCGCTCATTAAGTACCTATAGAAAGCAATGATTGCAGTAAACATCGCTACTAAGGTTTGTTGTGATGGCTTGTATTTTTTTTTGTCTGGCTTGGGGCCTGAGTTGTTACTCTTTTTCGGCTGTTTGAGCCTAAACGGAGCCCAGGAAGGGTTCTGTATATACCGTCCGTTATTGACCTGGAACTTTTCATGATTAGCCAAGCAGATCCAGGATACTGGCGGTTGCCAGCAGAAATCTGCGTACTCTAGGATGTCGGCTTTGCGCAGTCGCTCCATAGGCGTGCTTTTAACCAGGAATACCCACAATAAGAAACGTTCGGTTTCATTGCGGAAACGTGTAAAGGTATGCTCAGACTTGTTGCGTCCCGTGTAGCTCAGGAATTCCTGGCCCCAGCGCCAGTGAGACAGCCACCAGGAATCACCAGATTGCAAAAACTCTTGAAGATCTGCGTAGTCATTGAAGCTGAAATTCTTGAGTTCGGCATAGGTTGGATACAGCGAAACGGGTTTTGGAATTGCCATGAAGGGGCCTGAAGTCCAGTTTTTCGATAGTGGACATATTTAAGTTGTTCCAACAGGTTATGTCAAATACTAAACAGTATTTGATATAAGATAAATTATTGCCTGGTATAGAGAATTCACTCCCTGAACCTCCACGCTACGCTAGAGTTTCATCCCTTCGGGTAACGATCCCTTTTTCCTTCGGGCTGCGCCCTGCGCGCTCCGCTTACATTCTAAGGGGCGCCGCCCCTCGCGTACTCCAAGGGGTGTCCCCAACCTTCCGCGTTCGCTTCGCTCTCTTGTGCAGGTCGGGCGATCCCCCTCCCCTGTTCCGTTTGCTACCCCCGCGCTTCGCCAGCGTGTCAGGGTTTGCAGCAGCAGCTGCAACCCATTAACAAAAAGTACCAATAGGCAGGATTAAGACCATGACTCAAGAAATCACTTTTATTCCTTTTAAGAACCTGGAAATATCTCCCGTGAATGTCCGCACAGTGGACCCACATAAAACGAAGGACAAAGAATTAATTGCCTCAGTACGTCTTCGTGGCATTCTTCAAAATCTGGCTGTATTGCCCATCGACGAAGATCGCTTTGGTGTTAGTTCTGGGGGGCGCCGCTTTGCTGCGTTGACTTTGTTGCATAATGAAGGGGCTATTAGCGACGATACTCTAATACCCTGTATCATTGCCGGCAGTGAGCAACAGGCACGCGACTGGTCATTAGCAGAGAATCAAGGGCGTGAAGATATGCACCCCGCAGATGAATTTATGGCATTCCATGCACTGTCAGAGGATGGACAATCTATTGCCGATATTGCACGCAACTATGGTGTAGCGAAAGCTCATGTCAAACGGTTACTCAAACTCGCCAGTGTGGCACCTAAATTGATTGAAGAGTTTAGAGACGGCAAATTAAGCCTTGATGAGGTGCAAGCATTTACCGTAACTGACAATCACGAAAAACAAGTTGCTGTATACCAACAGCAGCCGCAGCGTAAACGCTCGGCTCGATCTATTCGTGTTGCTCTTGTTGGCGGAGCGGTGAGAAGCGATGATCGCCTTGTAAAGTTTGTTGGTTTGACTGCGTACAAACGCGCAGGTGGAAGTGTTTCTTCTGACTTGTTTCAGAATGTTAGTTATCTTGACGCTGAGTTGTTAGAAAGCCTTGCGTTGGAAAAACTTGGGGCTATTGCAAGCAAGGAGTTTGAGGGGCATGGATGGAAATGGGTTCGAGTGGACATGCAATATAGTCATTTATACCGTGGAGACTATGCGGGTTTTCTACAACCTGACCCGCTAACTGCACCCGCAAAACTGCGAGATGAGCTTAAAGCGAAAGAGAGTGAACTAGAATCTTTGCTAAATAAAGTTGATGATGAATGGACAGATACAGATGATGAAATTTACGAGACGCTTTCTGATAAGGTAGCCTCCCTGGAAGAAGAGGTGAAAAAAAACGCAGTTTATACAGAAGCAGATAAAGCGAATTCAGGTGTCTTGTTGCTAATCAATAATCAAGGCGAGATGGAGCCACACTACGGAATTATGACCAGCGAAGACGCTGGGGCGCGTAAAAAGACCGAAACCAAGGTAAATGATGATGGATTTGAGGATGATTCTCCTATCGAGCCAATGACACTTCAACATGATCTCAAAAGCTATAAACTCCAAGCAATGCAGGCTAAAATGCTTAGTGATCCCTCCTTGGCGAGCGATCTATTGGTGTTCACTCTGGCTGAGGAGTTGCTTGCAAAGGTTCAACTTCACTCTTTGCCTCTGTGTGTCTCTACTCACGCTGATTCCACATCGAAGCCCGCTGATATTGAAGAAACTATCGCTGCCACGCAGCTATCCGCGCATTTTCGCAAATTGAATATGAGTTGGAAGGATTATACAGGCCGATCAGAGCGCTTTCTTGATTTTGTTGGCCAATCAAAGAAGGATAAACAAGCGATTTTAACTCATTGCGTAGCTGTGATTTTGAAACGAGGAGCTGCGGAGCTTGATGAAACGCTGTCGGAGTTGATGAAATTCAATCTTAAAGATTACTGGAAACCAACTGCTAAAAATTATTTCAATCGGGTTACGAGTAGAAATTTACTTACAATAGCTCGTAAGCAATTGGGAGATAGTTGGTGCAAGGAGCGCATTTCTCTGAAAAAAACACAACTGGCTGAAGCGATGGCAGAGAGTGAGGATATGGAAGGCTGGCTTCCAGACTTTATCAAATAGTTATAAAGGAATTGGGGCCAAAATACTGGTCCCTTTGTTTTATTCTATCAAGAAAAGAGGATATTAGGAAAAGGCCAGCCCGAAGGCTGGCTGTATTGATAGAATACGTTAATCAGACTGTTTTTTTCAGTCGATTCTGGTACTCAAAAAATAGGTCTTCATATTGATCCCTATGACCGCAGGGATTATCCCAATAATGAACGATAAAGACCTCACCTTGCTCCTTCAGGAGAATAGGTTCGGGTTTCCCTCTCGGGCCACTGCATTTAGGGCAATAACTGGATACTTCTATTTCCATAGGAAAATAAATCCACGGATCAGCGCAGTGAAAAATACCGCGATACATGATCGTGATCTTCATTGCGTCTCTATTCTCCGGAAAAGTAGAATTGCTCACCATTTCCAGATTAACCTTAGACATAAATCCTCCTAATATTCCACTGGAAGAAGTACAGCAGTTGTTTTTCTATCTGCCTCTGTGATCACCCAAATTCGGTGGTTCACACCTTTAAGGCAGACGTTATACTGCGAAAACAGCCGACCACCTTCCTGTAGAGCAAGTTCATTTTGCTCGCGGTCTTCCTCATCCAACTGACCCCAATCACCTTTAGCGTGGCGTGCAATCAGAGACCATACCGAAAGGCCATCATCTACCAGACTAGAAATCCTCTGGGTCATTACAACGGCACCCAGAGGAAATAATAATCTGTTATCTCCAACTGTTTTATCGACTGACGATTGCATAAGATTCTCCTCATATATAGCCACTGAAAAAGGTCGCGGCGCACCTACCAATGATTTAGACTCTGAAGTTGAGTCCCGTGCCCTTCTCTATCGCCGCCGGCGAAGAAAAAGATTGCCCTGAGAATTTGAAAAGGTTTGGAGGGAGTTCTTTTCCAAACTCTCCAGAGAAAATACCCTTAATTTCAAAATTCTCTGTGCAACGATTTCTGGTTATTGTTATGTGATATTTGAAGTCCTTGGTGACTAAGCAATCACTTAACAATGCACAGGTGAAACGAGTTGAATCTTCATGAAAAATCAATCGCGCTCCACCACCTTCTTGGAAAACAAACTGCCGAAGTCCCATATCCACCGGGGGTAGTACTTCTAAGTAATACCAGTAGATTCTTTCCGACACTTCAACCTCTCTTTTTGCTTCCCATAATGATGGACGCAGATTAAACATTTCAGTGATCATCTTTTACTCCATAGCCACTGACAGCCGTGGCGCGCTTCCTTACCGGTAACAACTTTTTTCTGTTATGTCTGATAGCCGGGCCGGTCAGTACCTTGCCAAACTGCTCGACGACATCCAGGGGCATCTGTTACAGCAAATAACGCCATTGGATTTCAGAATTTAAAGTTGCTTTAGGCTTGGTGATTTCATCGCCACAGAGGTAAGGCTGCGGCGCACCTTGCTCAAACTTTGAGCACAAAAAAACCAGAAACGTGTGTTTCTGGTTCATCGAATACATTCCAGGACAGGAATGCGAGGTCGATTTTGCAAACAGGAACCAAGGTTCTCACCCAAGTAACCAGTTTGTAACTAGCTTTTCAGCCAGTAAAAATCAGCTTCTCAGCCGAACACTTTAAAGACTACTCCGTTGTAAAGTCATTGGCAACAGTTGAGAAAATACTACCGCCTAGCTGTTCCAGCATCAGATAAGACTATGGCGTCCTGCGATATAGTCAGTTCCCCTCCCCGTCTGCCAGCGCCTGTCATCGACTTTAATATTAATATCTGTTAATGAAGTGATTGGTAAACATGAGTTCAAATACAACACTGGATTCAGTGTTTCTTTAAAATAGGGAGATAAAATGGCGGAAGATGAAATTCTTTCAAAAGAAGCCTGGCCTTTGAATGGAATCCAATATTACTGTTGTATTGAGGACGGAGACTGGGGCTATCTGGTACATTATAAAAGTCGTGGTTTGATTTATGAGGCTAATAGGCCCTCCAATGAAGAGATTTTGGAGCGCTGGGGTTCGCGATTCTCAAAAGAATTATAAGCTTCAGGATATAGAGAGAGACGTTGTATTTTTTTTGTAAACAACCTTTTCCTTTTGCAGTCGAGAGCGCCGTATATGCAGCATTGTTCTAATTTTTTTTAAAAAATAGAACAAAAACTCTTGATTTATTGTCAACAAGGTAATAACGTTTTTTTCTGAAAACCGTATGTTATTCATCGGGATTCATAGGAGACTCAAAAATGACCTACATGGAGCGCTCCAGGATTGGACGCGCAGTTGTTTATGCGCTCGCTAATCAAGAGGAACTTGACTGTACGTGGCTTGAACTCGGACCACAAGGGAGATATTGCTGCGAGTTGGTGCTTAGTCCGACAATGACGGTTATCAATCTTCCCCAGATACCATTAGACCTCTATAAAGAAATTCATGCTCGTATCATCCCTCGTTTTGCCCGATTTTGGCAGCGCCGCACTTTAGAGAGCGATGCTGATAAGGTTGAATACTATCTAGTGGAGATGGCTGGCGAGCGTTACCCAGCTATTTTTACTCGCTACGACGCTTACGGAGCTATTGAGATCACCCACTGTCCACCGGCCCTGGGGAGAGCGATTGCCCGGACCTTGGCGGAGGTGGGGTTCTTTTCATATTGTAAAGGAGTGAATGTTCAAATTCTGGAAGCCGAATTGCCGCAGAGAGCAACTGCCTAGCAATTTCTTTCCTTATTCTGCTGCTGGTCTTGCTCCGCAGGCCAGTGCATGTCTGATCCATAAATCCCGATTATTCTTTAAATTTTCCGGCTGAGCACAGTAGATGGTGGCCAAGGCGTCAACAGCATTGTCAAATCGGACAGGTAAGATCTTCCGAGTCTGGCATCCAGGCTCGTAGAGTGACCACCCTCCGCTTTTCAACTCCACGGCTACTAGGCTGTGGTCCCCTGGAATTTGCTGAATAATTTTGTGTTGCATTGACGCATTCCATGCTTATGAGATAGCTTCGTAGAATCAAGTAGAAGGTATCACAGGTTCGCCATCAGAATCCCTGATGAACTGCACACAGTTGTCTATATCGCTATCCTGCAAGTGTATCCAAAAATGGAACTCTTTTGATTTGCAAAAAACTCGTTTTATGAGCTTTTTGCAGTTGGGACATTCTGTTGATTTAATCTGTGGCTCATGGCGGTATAAGTAGATGGCCTGCCAATGCCCAAGGCTTCCATTGCACGGATTAATGTTGCCTCGCTATAGCGTTTGGGGGGCCTTGGTGCGTTTTTTTTCGATAAACCCTGTCCCCGCATACTCAGCTCCCACTTTCGGGAGCTGATTGAACTGAATTTCCTGTTTTTCTTTTGCACTTTTAATATCGATTTTCTAAATGCGAGCGAGCGCTCGAAACCCGGCGCTGCGTTCACTCTTTGCCACGGCGATGAAAAGCAGCTTTGGGTTTTCCCTTTGAGCTGCACTTTTAATACCGCGTCCACCGCATCCGGCATCGAGGCCAGTAGGCTCTGTTGCCGGATTACCCAACCAAGCGGTCCAGCACTCTGCGGGTTTCCTGGGCCTGGTAAAGCGCCTTGTCGAGGGTTCGTGGATGCCGGTATGCAGCAATCACCGCCTTTGGTGTGATTTCCGCAAAACTGATTCGCTTAGGTGAGTGAATTTTCAGTTCGCGCTGCAAATGGAAGGCGGTGGCCTCCCCTTCCCTGTCCGGATCTGTCGCCAAGTATACTTCTTTTGCTCCTTTGACAAGTTTTCGCAGGTAGGCAACCGTTTTCTTACCGCTGGTGGTCAAGTTGTACTGAGGCCGCAAGTGTTCATCGAGTCCCAGACCCCTTTCGGGCAGATCCGCAATATGTCCAAATGAGACCACCACCTTGATGTCATTTTCTCCGGCCTCGACAAAAAATTTCTCGATCTTTTTTACCTTGTTGGATGACTCCACGATGATCAGTTTCATTGCGTGTTCCTCTGAATCAATATGGTATATTTTAATTTTTAAAATATACCATATTGATAAGAAGGCGATGCTTGCATGTGCGAAGAAAAGAAAACTCAGTTGGAAGAGGTTATGACTAAACTACCGATTTCCTTGATCGAACCCGATCCCGGCCAACCCCGCACTCAATTTAACGAAAAGGGGCTTCAAGAGTTGGCCAGCAATATTCGGGCTTGTGGCCTAGCTCAACCGATATCGGTTCGTCAGGACGGGGGGCGTTACCTCATAATTGCCGGTGAGCGTCGTTGGCGTGCCCACCAGTTGGCTGGTCTCAGCCATATTGATGTGATTATTCGTGGGGAATCCGTGGTCAACGGGTCTCAGCAGTTGGCCGAAAATTTTTTTCGGGAGGACCTAAACCCCTACGACAAGGCGATTGCGGTTCTAAACCGTATTACCAAGCTTGATGCTGAAGGGGATGGTCGGAAAAAGTTCTGCACTGAGCTGGGTGTTTCCGCCAGCTGGGTGTCCAAGGCTCTGGCTCCGTTAAATTTAAGCAAAGACATTCTCGCGCTGGTCAAGAAAAATTTGGTTCGAGATTACGCGTTGTGTAAGAAGCTGGATAAGCTGCGCGGTGATCGACGGCAGCGAGCGATCCAGCAGATCCGGAACGGGACCTTCAGTTCGGTGGAGTTTTTTAAACGCAAGCGGCCGCAGCGTAGTTCTGTGTCTGAATCACAGGAAAATTCCGCTCAGGAGGCTAACCCCAGTGTTCCCCGTGGAACGATGGCCATGAGGCGGAGACAGCCCAGAGCCAGCCTGCCCAGTGACCTCCTTGTCAACCTGCTAGATCGCGCTGGGCTGGGCGAACAGCTTGATGACGAGGTGCCAGGCTGGCGCGAGGCCCCAGACCCCCAGAAGAAAGCTCTGGATCGGGTTGCAGTCCTTTTGGCGGAATGTAGCGAGTCTGCTTAATTTACTGACAAGCTAGATTTTTTCGTTTGCTGGTGGGTGTTAGCTGTAGTGCATATCTGCCAGCAAGCTGTCACTGTAAATACAAAAGTTTCACACGTGAAACTTTATTGCTCGGTTTCATTCGCTTTAGCCTGAGTTTGCTGTTTCTCGAACTCCGTATAAGCAACATCGAATATTTCTCAGCACCCTGCCCTACTCATAAACGCCACTTTGTCTTTCCAAGCAACTCCTGAAATCGTTATACAGCTAGTCCAAAAAATAAGACAACTGTGTAATTGTTAAAAGACAAAAAACTATCACCCTACAGTAATGCCATAACTGCCCTTCCCTTCCCGACAGGCTTTATTAAAAGCTACCACACTCATTGGCTTGCCATCCATCAACAGCTGGTCCCCCACATCAAGCGCATCCCGGTGACAGAAACGCAGAGCCTCTTCCAGCTTGCGGGACCAGCAGCAGCTGGACACACTGCTACAGTATTTGGCAAGAAACAGTTCCTGCTCTCCGTAAATAAGCTGAATGACGTAATCCCGATTATCTACCAGTTTCATCAATCCTCACCCTCCTCCAGCGCCGACAGTTCGGATAGTTGATCTTGGTCGGACCGTTGTTGTTGGCTGAGATCTTGTAAGTAGGCGTTCAACTGGTCCTCATTCTGCGAATCTGCAGCTGGTGACGTGGATGCCTGCTTTTTAGGCCCCGACTGTTTCACGCGTGAAACTTTCTTCTCTTTACGCTTCGTTTTCCCAATGCCCCCCTTTTTGGCGTCACCTTTATTCGCGACGGGAATATCGCTCCTCTTCTGCGTTATCTCGTTTGGAGGGGTTTCACTTTTGGAATGTTTCACGCGTGAAACTTTTTTACTTTCGGGCTTTTCTTCTTCGCCCTTGCCGCTGGTTTTTTCTTCCAGCTTGGCGACGTACTGATTTAGAGGGTCAAAGCTCTTTACTGGCACGGGGCTGGTATATGCGATGATGGCTAGGTGCCCTGGCTGCACGAAGGCGCAGACCCTTCTGGGCAGAGTGAGTACCTTGTTAGTGGTAATCAAGTTCTCTTCAACCGATCCGATGGTGCGGCCCTTTTCCCAGACCTCGGCACCGCCGTCTTGAATTTCGGTCTTCTCTGTACGGGTGGTCTCCTTAAAGGTTGAGCCTGATATTTCAGCAATCCATTGGGCAGTTTGGAAGTCACTACCACCGTACACTGCCTTGATTTGCGAGTTAATATTTACCGACTGCTTGAGTGCCTGGCCGTTCAGGGTTTTGTCGTCTGGGTTCAGGAGATCGTCCAAGGACTGGTAGCCGAGTACCATATTCACTCTGAACCCAACAACTGTTGCACAGGCTTCTGCAACTTGGCGAGATACCAGAAACTTGACTTCATCGATGATGAATGTCAAATGGTGTTCCCGCTCACGGTCCAGTCGGCGAGCCTCCTGGATGACTTCGATGATAAAGGACTTGGTCGCAGCCTTTACCACTTGGTCATCGAGAGAGCCTTGTACATAAACAACCGCACCTTCCTTTAGTGCTTTTTCAATTGAGAAACCTTTGCGTTTAGGTGGGCACAGGGATTTCACATAGGACCAGCTTTTCAACTCTGAAAGTAGACGGTTAGCGTCGGAATCCGCTAACTCATTAAGCAGGCCATCAATTCGCCGAGTATGCTCAAATGCACTTTCCAACGAATTGCGCTCCTGTGACTTATAGTAGTCGGTACCTGGGTCGCCGGTCATTTCTAGTCCCAGGATTGTCTGCAGGCGTGCCAATGCATCGCGCTTGTCACCGCCGACAAACGGACCCCAGCGTCCCGGTCCTTTATCGTGTAGGGCCAGATAATAGAAGGGACGGCTTTCGCGTTGTGCTGCTGCATATAAGATGTGAGGGGCATACTTGTCATGCTTGGGGTCGATGTAGATCACAGCGTTGCCATGTTGAATAGCTTGATCCATCCAGCCCCCCATGATGATGCCTTTACCGTATCGGGTGGGGCCGATGACCTGAGCGTTGGTTTCGATAAAGGTATCGAAAGGAATCCAGATCGGCTTCCCATTTTCGTCGATGCCGACACAGATGCTGCCTTTCCGATAATGCTTGGTGATGTCAAAGTCCTTGGCGCGGTTTGTTTCAATCTCCTCTTTCACATCGGATAACTTATCATCGCTCTGAACATTTCGAATCTTTCGTTTGATCCGGCTTAAGATGGTAGCGCCATAGCGGAAGCAGGTAAAACGAATAAGAAAGCCGATCATTGCGGCGCCGGGTATCAGAGGCCATTTTTGCAGGGTGAGTTCGCGAAGCCACTGTAGAAAAACCCCGGCGCCCTCCCCAAGTTGGTAGCGCATTGTGATGTCGTAGACATACCACTCAATGATCGGCAGGGCGAGAAGTGCAATGCCAATTCCGATAATGATTTTCCTGACCCAGATGGTACAGACCTGAGGGAAGGAATGTTCGTGGTGCATCCTCAAGGGCGACATTGCAATCAAGGAACCGATAAAGAAGAGTAAGGCCCAGCTTTCGAACCACGATTCATTGGTCCAGCGCATTAACTGGTAGTTGGCGTTGGCCATCCAGTTGAGAAGCGTCCATTCATCCATCGATATTTCCTCCAATCTGCTGCCGCGCAAATAGTTGATTGTTTCTTGAGGCGGCCAGAAAGTTTCACGCGTGAAACCTTTTGAGGTTTTCCGCCGCACCGATTAAAAATTTCCGGGCGGAAATTTTTAATTAAAAAAATCAATACATCATCAATTGATCAATCAAGTTTACCCATTTTGATTTATGCTGTAAATTTGATGGAAGGTGTGATGGTGTATTTGATGGTGCGACGGGAGAGCGTTTTGCGGGGGAGCGCCCCGCAAAACCAGGCTTCGCCTCTTCGACGGACCTTGCGCTGGGACGCGCGGCGGCCCGACGAATTCACCGACCTACGGCGGGAGCGCCGCCTTCGGTCAGGGCTTCGCCCTCTTTGCTGCACTGGCTTGCTGAACGCTTAAGCCAGTGCAGCAAATTCACCCAAGCCGCCGTCAAGCCTCGGTGGTGCCCACCGAGTCTCGACCCCCCCCTTTCGGGGCGCTGCGTCGCAGCTCGCCTTCGGCTCACTAAGCGCTCCTTGTCCTTGGGCGGCTTCGCGCCCTGCGGATTGGTCTGGAACGACCAACCCCCGAAAGGGGGGGTCGAGACTCGCTGTACGCGAGGCTCGACGGCGGCTTAGCCGACCAGCAGCGCACGCCTGGGGGCGCGCCCTGCTTCTGTGTGGCTGGGGCCACTCAGTCGGCTTCGTGGTGGCTTGCCATCGCGCTGGGGCGCAATGGACCGCGCCATCCTGCGCAAAGCGCAGGATAGGCACGCCTTACGCGGTTGGGACCGCTTCAGGCTCAGCGTGCGCTGGGGCGCACGCCGGCCTACCGGGGCCGCGGTCTGGGGACCGCTCTCGGGCGTGTACTGCGCTGAAACGCGCTAGCACACGCCCTCACAATAAAGTTTCACGCGTGAAACTTTATTGTGCGCGCCTGAACGGAGTGACCCTCATTGCGCTCCGCGCTAAAACCAGAGCGGGCTTATTTTTAAATACAAATGAATGAAAGGAGAGACTGTTTTGATACTACGCACTCGCCAGAATGGCAACAAAAATGGCAGGCAGATACATAAAGAAAAAACCTTGCTGGTGCTTGATTGGCTATTGGAGTTTGGGTTTTCCAGTTACGAGCTACTCGCTCGTGTCCTGGAAAGTCCCGCCGCAGCCAATCAATCGCGCTTCTTTAATACTTTGGTGCGCGACAGTCTCGTTCAAGTATTTTCCAATGTTCATACGGCCCATTGTCGCCTGGTGCATTTGCGCCGCGGTGGCGTCGATTTCCTGGCAGGTTGCGGGCGCGATGTCAGCCGTGCGCGCACCCGCACCGGCTGGATGGGCTACTACAGCACCATTCTGCATGACCTGGGGGTTCAAAATTGTGTTTTGAATCGTCGCGAGCAATATCAGCAGGTCCGGTACGAGTGGCATTTACGCTGGAAGGGTAATCGGCCGGACGCGATTCTTTACAGCTCCGAAGGAGATTACTGGTCCGCGCTGGAATATGAGCGCAGTCGCAAATCTCGTTTGCGAGTGTTCGAGAGCTTCCTTTCAAACTGGAAACATATCCAGGAGAAACGCTTCGCCGGTGTCGTGTATACCTTTCAACGGAAACCGGATATGGCTATCTACCAGCAACAATTTTCAGAAATGGAGTGGCCAATCCCGAAAAGAGGGGGAGATAAGAAGTTGCGAGACTCAGGCCGAGTGTTAAGCGGAGAGCGATTGGAAAAAATAAAAAAACGTTTCGTTCTCCGCTTTGAGCCCTTTTGGCTAACACGGGGTGAAAGGGAGTTTGAACACCTGGCGCTGGTAACTACCACGAAGAACTAATGGGAATATTTAATTTTAAAATCAAAATAATCATTGCATACTATTTTGATGCACAATAATATCAAGCTATGAACATTTTACGCGCTCCGTTGATAGTGTTGATCGCGCTGGCCGCCTCTTCCCCCTTGGCGGTCGAGCGCGGATCTTTTTCATCCATTCCCTATTGGGACTGCTTTGCGCGTGCAGCTGAAGAATACAGTTTGAATCCTCTTCTGCTCGCGGCTATCGCCGAACAGGAATCTTCTTTTAATTCCAGCGCGATCAACACTAACAATGGTCGCGCGGTGGGGTTGATGCAGATTCATTCCTGGTGGTTCCCCAAACTTTCCGTTTACGGCATTTCAGAAAAGGACCTTTATAACGCTTGCACCAATGTGGCGGTTGGAGCCTGGATTTTCTCACAGAAAACGGCTCGATATGGCAATACCTGGAAGGCGGTGGGTTCCTACTTCGCGGGGACCGGAACCACCAAAGAGACCAACGAATTGAGGATCAACTATGCGGCTTCTGTTTCTCGCCGCTACCAGCGGCTTGCTGGCCGCTTGTAGCGCCCAGCTGACGCTGGAGCGGGTGTCTCCGCAAAAGCTGGGGACCATTGAGGTGCCGAACGAAGATACTGAGGGAGGCTACCAGTATGTCTACTGCATTGTCGGGGAGGGTGCATATAGCTGTGATCGCATGAGAGGGCGTTACGGTTTGGCCCGGCCTGATAAGGAAGGTTCCATGAGTGTCCGTAAAGAGGACGAGGGAGAAGACGGCGAGAAAGTTTCACAGGTGAAACTTTCTAATTCATTAGTTCAGGCTTTGAAAGAAGAGTTGCAGGTCAAGAACAAGGTGATACGAGTTCAGTTCCCATTTGATGTTTTCCACCTTCATCAGTCTGAAAAAGAAAAGATCGCTGCCGAAGCCTTAAGGCTGCGGGGTGAACAAATTTCTATTGTCGGTTTCACCGACGATGTTGGCACACAAGAATATAACGATGCATTGGCGCTTCGGCGCGCAGAATCCGTGGCGGATTTTATCCGCAGAAAAATTCCAGGGGTAACCATTATAAATATTGAGGGTAAGGGCCGTTGTTGTTACTTGGAAAAGAATATCGGAGAAATTAAAAGGCAAGGCAATCGACGCGCAGAGGTGATCATCACATTGAATAAATCCCGGCTGAATACAGCCAAGACTGAAACCAAGTAAAAAAGGAGTGAATGAAATGCAAAACATTTTGCAGAAACCCCAAGCAGCCATGAATCAAATTAATTGGGAGGGTATGGCCCGCAAATGGGCATTTTTTGCCTTGCTTGCAGCACTTCTATTAATTTCAACCGTCGCGGATGCTGGGACTGGGGGAGAGGCTTTCAAATTTATTTATGACTTTGTTAATGAGGCCGCGACTGGCTATCTTGGCCGGTCAATCTGCATTATCGGCGGCATCATAGGTCTTGTTTATGCGGCCCTTGCGGGGAAAATGATTCTTGCAGGTAGCGGTATTCTTCTGGCAATTTTTGGAATACTTGGCCCTCAAATTATTGATTTCCTGTTCCAGAGCGCGCTTATCTAAAAGACCTTTGGAAGTGAAATAATTCACTTCCAGTATTCATTTAAAGCTATTTCAAAAGGCTTGCCAATGACGGAAGAAGACCTCAGTAATTTTGCCATTCCCCGAACACTGGATGCACCGAAAATGTTTCTGCTCTGGGAATTGGATGTTGCAATGCTGTTCCTGATAATCGTCATTTTGTTTGCCGCAATGGGGGCGAAGGGGTTCCTTTTCGGAATAGGCGTGGCAATTGTTATCAGTCGCGGTTTCCTTCGACTGAAGGTGGAGGGTGGTAAGGGGCTTCTCAAGAGAGTTCTTTACTGGTTCGCCCCTTCCGAATGGGCATCCCAGAAACTGCAGTCACACATCAGGGAGCGGGTAGGATAATGCTCAAGAGTAAGTATGTCAGCGCAATTAGGAACGCCCTCAACAGAGCTAATATCAACCTGGTCTTTGCTATCGGAATGTTAGCGACAAATCTCCTGCTAGGTGTCCTTCTCTTGAATATCTCTACCGCTGAGAAAACCATCGTTGTCCCGCCGGGGGCTGACCAGAAGTTTGTAGTTGAGGGTGATCGCCTAGACCCGAATTATATATCCATGATGACACGTTGGATAACAGGCTTACTGAAGAATTACCACACAGCCAGCGCGCGGACTCAATTTGATGAGGCTGTGCGTTACATGACCCCGGAATACTTCAGCCTACTGAATGCGGGCTTCGATGCCGAAGTTAAGCGTATTCTCAACAAGAATGCTTCCAGTGTCTGGTATCCCGTTGGAATGGATATTAAGCAAAATACTGCTTATATCACCGGTGAGTTAATTGGCTACATCGGTTCTCGCGAAGTAAACCGAGAAGAAAAAACCTACGGTTTAATGTGGACCTTCAAAAATTCCAAAATGGAGCTGGAAGAAATCGGGGTTTATTTCAAGGACATGGGCGGAAAAGAGTGGATAAGAGATGAAAGGGAAACATTTTTAGATGTGGAAGGTTAAAGGCGAAAGGGCTGAATAATGAAGACGTGGATATTGATAGTTCTTTTGGGTTGGTCAGTAATGGGGGCCGCGCAACAGCGTTATCCCGTTAAGGACGGCGAAACGGTGCTTGTGACCGTTTCCCGCTATGAGATGAATAGGATGACTGCCGAAGGGGAAAATCGATTGGAAGGAGCGGTAGTGATCAAAGGGGAATATGAGGTTCTGAATAATAAGGAGCTGAACGAAGGGCTTTTTATCAAACCGAAAAACGACAAACCGTTTTCCTTCTTCCTGGAAGACAACATGGGTAATACCTTTACTGTGGTGGCTGAGCCCAAGAACGTGCCCTCGCAGACCATCATTTTCCAGGGTAAGGCCAAGCCGATTGCCGCTAATGAGCGGGCACGGTTCAGGGGCGACCCCCATCTGCAGAGAATCGCGGATCTCAACAAAGCGATGAGCAACCGCACGCCCCTGAAAGGGTACAACCGTTATGACCATGATGCGAAGCGGGATAAGGTCTGGCCGGATACGGAGCTTCGCCTGGTGATGACCTACGAATCTGCGATGTATCTCGGTGAGATATTTGAGCTGCGCAATATTTCCAGCAATACAATCACCTACCGAGAAGAGGATTTTATGAATTTTGGGAATGGCGTTTTGGCGGTCGGCCTAGAGCACCTGACGGTACCGACAAATCGGCGCACATTCGTCTTTGTAACCCGGAGCGCGGAGGCCGTTGATTATGTCTCAGCAGCCAAATGAAATTCGCAAAAAGCAGATACGTACCGCCTTAATCTGCACCGTAGGTCTAGGGTGTATGGTCTTTTTTGGGTTGTGGTTTTCAGACCCAAATAAAGGAAAGCTATCTGCCTATGAGCTTGCCAAGCTGAAAGAGCAGGAAGTGCAAGAAAAGTACCGAATACGGTCCAGCGATAGCGTCTCGGATGAGGATGAGTGGATTGCGAAAAGCGAGGAACGATTTGCAGCTTTGGAGCAGGCATTGAGGCGGTCGAATAACGAGAATCGGACCTTCAAGAATAAGCTGGATTCGCTGGAAGGTCAGTTAAAGGATGCTGGCAACCGGGGCTCCTCAGAGGGCAGGTTTACCAAGGTACCTCTGCAAGAGACGCAACCGCCAGGAGCAGGGAGCACGGGGCAAGAGGAAAATATCGATCTGGATGGCCCGCTGCCGCCGGCACCGATTCCTATTGGCCAAACTACAAATCAGCCAGAGGAAGAAGACTATGGGCGGGAGAAAGGTGTTTTGAGTTTACCTAACCTCCCTCCGGGGCCAGGCCGCGGTGGGCGAAGGGCTGCAGACCAGCAGGGAACCTCCATGGTGTATATCGACCTCAAAGGGGAAGCCAGCAGCAACAAGAAGGCCCGAATGAATATCGCCAGCGCTTTGCCTGCGGGTACTTTCGGCCGCGCTGTGCTGTTGTCGGGTATGGATGCGCCGACACTCAACAAGGGGCAGAGTAATCCCATACCGGCCTTGTTCGAGATGAAGGATCTCGGCCACCTACCAAATCTATTTGAAAGTGATATCAAGGGTTGCTTTGTAATTGCCCAGGGCTGGGGGGATATTTCATCCGAGAGAGCAAAGTACCGTCTACTGACATTGAGCTGTGTGCTTGATAACGGCGATATCGTTGATGCGCCTTTGAAAGGCACTGTGATCGGTGAGGATGGCAAAGAAGGGCTGCGTGGGAAACTCATAGAACGCAATGGTGCACTTCTGGGTAAGACCTTCGCCGCCGGTGCGCTTTCGGGAATAGGCAAGCTGGCAGCACAGGCTGCGCAAACACAGAGTACCAGCGCCCTGGGGAGTGTTGCGACACTGGACTCCGGTGACGTGGGCCAGGCTGCGGTGGGCGAAGGGCTGTCATCGGGAGCGGAGAAATTGGCCGATTACTATATGCAACGGGCAAACGAGGTACACCCGATCATTGAGGTGGGTCCAAACCGGATTGCGGAGATTTTTATCACAGAGGCGGTAGATCTGGATTTTGTTATCAGGGGGAATATCAATGGGAGTCGTTAACAATAGTGGTTTGATTGGGGTAATAATTTTGATAGCTCTGTCGGGCTGTGCCAACAACGATTTTACCTGTTCTGAGTATCCCGATACGGGCTGTCAGCCCATGAGTCATGCCTACCAGGAAAGCAACAGCAGTAATTTCCAGGATTACCGTTCCAGCTTTTATAGCAGTACTGCGGGCCAGGTGCAGAAAGCTAAAAGCAAGGTTGTGATTGACCGGACCTACAATGTGCTGCAAAGCGTTTATGAAGGGGATGCGGTGCTGACCCGCCCGAAACAGATGCGCATCATGGTGAATCACTTTGTTACTGAGAATGATGCGCTGGTGACTGGTGCGGTGATGTTTATCAAGACTGCTGAGAGCCAGTGGTTGTTGGAAGGGGGGGTGAATGAAAAATAATCTCACCCTACAACAGCGCTGGGCTCGGATTCGCAATAGGCTGGTGTCCTCCATTACCAATGTGCTTCTGGATGAAACGCCACCGGGGGAGCACTACATGAAGTCCGGTACCACAGCTACCATTGAGCAGATTAGGGCTTTTGGGGAGCGCCACAGACTGGCAGATATCCTTCCCTACGAGAGCTTTGATCCGGAAAGCGAGTTGTATTTTAACGAAGATACCTGCGGTTTTGTACTGGAGTGCGCGCCGGCCACGAGTCTTACTCCGGATACCTTAGGAGCGCTCAATTCCATATTCGCGGGCCGCCACGAGGCGGGTACTGTCATTACGGTGCATATGGTGCCGGAAACCAATATCAAGCGGAAACTGGCTATCTGGCGCGAGCACAACCAAAACCCTCCGGGAGAAATCAGTGATGTGCTCCAGGAGTTGGCGCGCCGTCGTATTGAATACTTGAAGCAAGGGCGCTGGCGTTCCCTCTTTTCGGATGAGGAAGTGTTGCTGCGTAATTATACGTTAGTGCTTTCCTATTCCCGTCCAGTAGGGGAGGGGGTAAGCCCACATGAGCTGGGAAGCGTCGAGCTGGATTCTCTACGCAAAATACGGCAGCAGATCTCTGCGGCATTGTGCAGTGCACATATTCCCAGCGTAGTAATGTGTCCGGAGCGCTTAGTGAATCTACTATGGGATGTCCTCAATCCGTCTAACAAAGACCGCAAGAAACTGCAATACGACGAGAACAACCTAATCCGTGACCAACTAGTGAGTGCGGATACTGTGGCGCTATTCGATGCGGGCTGCAGTTCGATCATCCATGAGGAGGAATGTTTTTCCTATATCCCATTTCATGTGCGACAGTTCCCGAAGTTTTGGCCAGCCTTCAAGAACCGTGATCTGATCGGCCATTTCGAAGATGCCAGCAAGCGGTTGACTTGCCCTTTTATCGCCACGCTGGTTGTGCATGTGCCTGACCAGGTTGCCGAGAAGGGTAAGGCGAAACAGCACATGACTCGCGCAACGCAGATGGCGGACACACCGGTTGCCAAGTATGTGCAGACTTGGAAGGACCGCAAGGCGGACTGGCAGTTTGCCTCGGAAAAACTAGAAGCTGGTAACAAGATGGTGGAGAGTTTTTTCACTGTTATGTTGATCACGCCGCAGGGGGCTGAGAAAAGTGCTGAGCAGCAACTCAAAAGCCTGTATGAGAGCTTTGGTTGGATGATCACAAAAAGCCGTTACCTGCCGCAGCACAGTTTGTTGGCGGCATTGCCGATGGGGATCAGCCAGGATACCAACCAGTCACTTAGGAAACTTGGGATGTATTACAAGCGACTCAGTTGGTCCTGTACCAATATGGCGCCCTGGTTGGGCGAGTATCGGGGCGGGCAGTCACCACTGATGCTGCTGATTAGCCGTCGCGGCCAGCTGAGTTTTTTCGATAATTTCGACAATGATGAAGGCAACTACAACATGGCGGTCACTGCGGCCTCGGGCGGTGGCAAGAGCTTCTTCGTTAATGAGGTAACGACGCGCACTCTAGGATTCGGCGGCAAGGTTTTTATTTTTGATGCGGGGCATAGCTACCGAAACATCTGTAACCTGCTGAAGGGCACCTACCTGAACTTTGAGCGCGGCAACAGTATTTGCCTGAACCCTTTTTCCCGACTAGACCCAAGCCAAGCCGAGCATTTTGTGGAAGACCAGCTGCCCTTGCTGAAGCTCCTCGTCTGCGAAATGGCGTCTCCAGACAATCCTCTGACCGCGGAAGAGCGGGCAACCATCGAAATGGCAATCATGGCGTCCTGGGAGGATCGGGGCAATCAATCCACGATTACTACGGTCGTCGAGAAACTTAAAACAGATGTCAACCCCGAAACCGGAAGAACCCGATCGGAGGCAGACAGGCTCTCTCGGGCGCTGTATTCCTATACCAAAAAAGGAATGTATGGCCGCTATTTCGAGGGCGAGTGCAACGTCAATCTGAGTAACCGTTTTGTGGTCCTTGAGCTTGATGGCCTCAATAATACACCGGATTTGCAGTCCGTGGCTCTGCTGGTTCTGATGATGGAAATCACCAATGAAATGTATTTGTTTGGTGATAAATCGGTGCGTAAGTTCTGCTGGATCGATGAGGCATGGCGGCTTCTTGGCAGGGGCAGGGCAGGTGATTTTATCGAGGAGGGTTACCGAGTTGCGAGAAAACACGGAGGCGCTTTCGGCACTATCACACAAAAGCCCAGCGATTATTTCCAATCAGATACCGCCCAGGCGGCATACAGCAACTCGGACTGGGCGATCTACCTGAGGCTCAAACCATCAGAGCTGCAGCAGTCCCTGGAAAAAGGGTACATCAATACATCCAATGGCCTAGGTGACCTGATCAGACAGTTGCGGACCATCCAGGGTAAATACTCGGAAATGGTGATCGAAGGTCCCAGCGGCATTACCCTGAACCGTTTTATCGTTGATCCCAGTACCGAGAAATTGTACTCGACCAAGGGGCCTGAGATGCAGCGGATCAAGAATATGCGGGAGCAAGGTATGGGGCTGTGGGATGCAGTGGATGTCTTAGCCAGTGAGTCCCGGCGTTAGGAAACAGGGAGAATCACATGAAAGCCACCTCCATTAGCCGCATTAACAAGATTTTTGGATTAATGTTTTTGGCAATAGCAGTAATTGCACTTTTTATCATCAACTACAAGATGCTAGACAGACCGTTTGAATTTCCCGTTGCAACGGTAGATGCCCGAGCATTGATGGCGGCTGCGCCCAACCGTTATGAGTTCGGTGAAGAGCCGGAGTTGATACGGCGGGCGGGAGAGCGCTTCGGTGATGCTCTGCAGGCGGCCGTAGAAACGGTTTCCAAGGAGGAGGAGGTCATTATCTTCGCTGCCGGTGCAGCTCTGAGCCAGAATGTTCCGGATTATACCAACGTGGTGCAGTTGCTCGTTGACCGGAAGATGAAGGAGATAGGCTTTCCAGTGAAAGCCGGCGTAACAGAACAGGAGAATCGAGATGCAACGCGCGTTTCCCTGGACCAGAATTAAGCGGGGTGATCCAAGCTGGCGCCGGCGCAGGGTGGTCCAGACACTGGTGACTGCAGGGTTTGTTTTATCCGTATTGGGAATTCTGTCACTGTGCAAGCCGTGGTTCTACTTCGTTTTCAATGCCAGCAATTCAATGTCGGGACTTGTCTACCTGGTATTGCCGGGGCGCACTCCTGCGCTGGGCGATGTGGTGGCTTTTTATCCTCCAGAGAATTCTCTTTATCACGGAAAACGCAGGTTTTTAAAGATTGTTAAGGGGATTGAAGGAGATCGAATAGACATCAAGGACCACCATGTTTTCCTGAATGGTATAAAAATCGGGTGGGTTCACGAGCAGGCAAATAATGGTTTATTACTGCGGCCAATAGAGAGCACAGTGATTCCAGAAGGTCGCTATTTTGTGTGGACGCCCCACGACTTTTCTTATGACTCCCGATACCGGGAGATTGGATTGATTTCTGATGATGCGCTTATCGGCACTGCTCACCGGATTCTTTAGTCTCCTAATGCCCGCCGGTGGGGAGGCTGCAGACCTTGGGACAATTGGGCCTGTGTACGAGGTACAGGAAGAGGATTTGGTGCAGGTAATGATGCAACAGGCAAGGCATTCCGAAGCGAATGGCTCCTGGCAGCAGAGGATGGAGTCGCACCGCGACCAGATGGCGGACAGTAGCCTGGTGGCCAACGGGAGTCTGCCGAGGGCGCAGGAAAGCCGCACCTATACTCTCGATCCTTCGGTGACGTTGCAACAGCCTCTGCTGCGAGCGGATGGCAGTGTGCTGTATCCGACCGGTACTCGGATTAATCCTCTAGATTATGTCAATTATCGCAAGACATTGTGTTTCTTCGACGCCGGTGATCGGGAACAGCTTGAATGGGTGCGTATGCACTGCGGAATGTCGGCGCGGGACAAGCGCATCGCCGTTGCAGGCGACGTACGGCTACTGGAGCCGGAGCTGGGGCGCGTCTATTTGGATCAGGAAGGACACCTTGTCGCACGTTTTAGGCTGACAGAGCTACCGGCGCGCGTTATGGCTCGGGAAAAGCTACTGCAGGTGGAGGTGATTGGGTTATGAAAATCCATGGTTTTCAGGGACTGTTGCTGCCAAGTGTGTTTGGCGCCCTGCTGATTGCTGCGATGCTGGGAGGGCAATGTGCCAAGGCGCAGACCAGCCCCCCCCCCGACCGGGAGACAGATGAGGTAGGCGGCGCCCCTGCAGGTTCCTGTCAAGGGGCCTGGCCCAACCCGGTATCCGATATCTGCTGGTTGTGCATTTTCCCCATTGAAATTGGACCTGTTGAGTTGACCTTTGAACAAAAGGGCAATGGCGATTCGCCGCCGCCACTTCTCTGTGGCTGCCCGGCGCCGCCGCCGGTGTTTTACCGCATTGGCTTGGGCGTCAGCTGGTGGGAACCCTACCGTGTGGCGGAAGTGGTGCGCACACCGGGGTGCTTCCCCAGTCTTGGAGGAGAAATCCTATTTGATATAAATGCACCGGATGGGGCTGCGTCCAACGGTTCCGACAAGTCAGAAGGTGCCTTCTACCAAGTGCATTGGATTACTTATCCCGTGCTCAATTGGCTGGGGATGGCGGTCAATTCTAGTCTGTGCATGAGTAACGACAGCTACGATTTCGTCTACCTGACTGAGATTGATCCACTCTGGGATGATGATGAACTGAGTTTCATCCTTAATCCGGAAACGATCCTGTTTGCGAATATGGCCGCGACTGCGGCCTGTATTGCGGATTCCGTCAAAGCTAACTTGACCAATTTCGGCATTGATTCTCTCTACTGGTGTTCCGGAGGGCAGGGCAGTGTCTATCCACTGACTGGCAATGTGGAGCACCACGAGGGTGTCGTTGATACGACCCTACTCCTCACTCACAGAATGAACTTTCGTTTGCATCGACTGGGCCTTGGCCAGGACACCAGCACTGATGCGGCCATGTGCTCGACCCAGTACCAGCCGGTGATGCGAAAGAAACAGTACAAGGTCTCAATGCTCTACCCGCGGCCCATGCAGGACTATGCGGTGGGTTATGGCAAGCCCTCTTATGCCTGGGGCGCCGGTCGCGAGTATCCCTACAAGGGCGAGGATGCGGCCTATCTGGTTTGGAGAAAACGTAAATGCTGCGCACTCTGACGCTATTGGAGATCCAATTGGGCGGCAAGGAATGCACCTGGGCAGGACTAATTGTGCTGTTACTCGCTTTGGTGTTCCCGCTGCGGGCGCAGGATCTGCAGGATCGGGAGCGGCGCGAGCAACTGTTAGAAGACGCTGCCACTAAGGGACAAGTCGTATCGCCGGAGGTGCGGAAGCAGTTGTACCAAGCAGAAGCTGTCAGGCCGGATGCGAAAGCAGAGCGCGCGAAGCAGCTGGATCAGTTGAGTTCAATCAGTGAGGAAAGTCTGTTTCAGGGATTCGATTTTGAGGCTTTGAAAGAGGCGCCTCGGGCATTGTCAGGCGGCCCTGGGTTACGAGAGGCCCTGGCGGCGGGCAAGGCAGAGATCGCGGAGGACAGAGCGCGTGGAGTTGGTGCGGGTCCCTTGGTATTTGTGTCCTTTTCCCTGGGAGACCAGGCCTTGAAGCGCTATCTGCGCTCGGCGCCAAAATACGGCGCGACGCTGGTATTTCGTGGTTTTAAGAACAATGACCTGAAGGCGCACCTGGCGGCTTTGAAGGCGCTGATTGAAGACGAGGAGAATCTGGCCGGCATGGTGGTAGATCCGACCTTGTACCATCGATTTGGAATCCACCAGGTGCCGAGTTTTGTACTGCCGCAATCCGCGGTACCGGCCTGCAATACCGAAGGCTGTAAAGAGGTTCCCTTTATCAAGGCCCAGGGTGCGGCAGGTATCGAGCGGTTTCTGGAGGAAGTTCGTCGCCGTGGTGAAGGCCCTTTCCCAGAATTGGCAGTAAATTTGATCGAGCGGGGCAAAAGATATGAAAAAAACTAAGCTCTGGCTGTATGGGGCACTACTGCTTTTCACAGGCAGTTTACTCACTGTTGTTACATATGGTGAGGATGCGACAGAAAAGGGTAAATCTTTGGCAAACCGGACCCAGGCTGCGCAATCTGATTCCATCGATACCGTTTCTGACAGCAATTTCCTGAGCCACAAGAGCCAGGATGTATCCGATCTCAAGGAAAAGCAATCAGGCGGTAATATGCAGGATGAAGCGGCAACCAGGGCGGCCAATGACGATTCGGCGGCACTTGTTATTGAGAATTACAGTAACCGGGACGCCTATAAGATCGACCCAGATACCGATCCGATCTTCGAGCGCAAGGCCGAGGCTGGCCGCGATGCCATGCTGGTTGCTGACGGTTACGAGGACTGCACGGAGCTGAAGCGCGATGGTGCCGACTACGGTGAGGAAAAGACTTGTGAGTCCACAGGTTCGGTGTATTCCGAGGATTACACCTGCAGGGAAACTACTACCGGCAGCTGCGGCGAAGATCAAATCACGCGGTACTTTGCCGTCTACGATACCGATCCACACTGTCCCTATGATGCAAACAATCCCTGGAAGCTGGAAGGTGGTGAATGTGTCAGGGGGGGTGTGGAGACGCTGCCGGCCATGCAGGAGAAGGTCTACAGGTGTCCGATAGATGAAGAGAACCCCTGGTCCCTGGTAGGCACCCAATGCACTCGTACTGTGAAGGATGAAAAAGAGGCTTACGGGGACCCGATCTTTTCCTGTCCCGATGACGGTAAGGAGTGGGAATTTAATGCAAACGACAACAAATGCCGGCATTACTGGACAGAGATCATACCAGCGAATGGAACACCAGTTTTCGGTTGCCTGGATGACAGCTACACTTTTGACCCAGTGCGAAAGGTTTGCTGGAAAGATACTACAGAAACTCGACCTTATGAGAGCAGGACGGTTTACTCCTGCGATAATGATTCCTGGATGCTAGAGGGAAGAATTTGCAAAAAAACAGCTGTGGAGAAAACTCCTATTAGTGAAATAGGTATTGGGGAGAGATATGCCTGCAGCTATGATTCTAAATATGTACTAGGAGGAATTACAACCTACACAAAAAAAACTGGGAACTGGCATGGCGATGAATTGTCAGCAATCCTATCAATAGATAAGGAGAACAAGAAGTGTGTTTATACACCGACTATAGAATACTTACCCAATATAAATTTACCCGGAAGACCTTCTAGCTGGATCTCCAGTGTTGCAAGATGGAGAGGCGCGCACCCATCCAGGCCATGGCACTATGGCTCAAGCACTTACCTTGCTCCACATGAACCGAATATTTATATGTGGAAAAATGCTTGCGGGAAAAAAGGCTCTAAATACGTTGCTCAAATTGCTCTTTTTACGGGTTATTCCGGAAATTCATATAGAAATTGGGGTGGCGCTAATGGTTCACCGGTAAGTTGTTCTAGGCAGCCTACAACCAAGCAGAACGCGCAAGTGCTCTCAACCGAACAGACTTGCCCGTCCGGGAAATATTGTGTTGATAATACAGACTCAGCGGTACTGAGCTGTCCCTCCGGTTATACGAAAAACGGTAATTACTGCGAGAAAACGATCACCCAGTCCAAACCCGCCAATCAGGACATTGAATATTATTGCCCGCTGGGTTGGACAGATAATGGAGTTGCCTGTGAGCGGGGTGGGCGAGACGAGCATCCGGCCGATCAGGTGGATACCACCTATGCCTGCCCGGTTGGATACTCTCTGCAAAACGAAGATGAATGCCACCGGCCCAGGGTCGATATTGTCGATGCAATTCAGACAGGTACCAACTACTACTGTGATGCCGGGTGGCTTTTGCAGCACCCGGATATGTGCTACCGCTTTCGCAACGAAAGCCGGCAAGCCGAGCTGGATTACATTATCTATTCCTGCGGAGCCGGTTGGACCCTGGAGGAGCCCGATTGTGTCCGGGGCTATGAAGATCGGATAGCGGCCCTGGGCTTCGAGGGTGAAACCTATCCGATTGAGATTCTTTCGTCATTCCCGCCTGGCCCAGGCGCTACCGGTGAGATCATTGAGAGCTACTACGATGCCGCCACGGTACCGGTGGATATACGCAATCTGGGAGGGGGGCAGCTGCAGCAGCCGCCGCAGTTCACCATCGATGATGGAATGGATCTGGGATTTATCTATGCGCATGTGAGCCTGATCCAGCCGTCTTCCATGCCGGTATGGGGTATCCAGGGCCATTTGTACCTGACGGTCGATTTGCGCCAAGGCAGGGTGATCAATTATACCTTTGAGCAGCCTGTGGCCGGCGATACGCCGGTACTGGCTGTGGATTTCGGGGTGTCTTCCCGCGTGGGTGCCCTGAAGGCCGGTGAGTCGGTGCCCTGGGAGACAGGCAGCGTTCCAGCACAAGTCTGTGACACTCTGCCGCTAGATGGGGATTTGCTGGGCATTGATGTTCAAGAAGATGCAGACATATTCAAAATCAGTGCTGGTGTCGCCGGCAGCAGTATCGTATCTGCGCCCGCCTGCGGAAACGGTCTGAAGGCCACCATTCGGATACCTTATACCTTCACGGGGCTCAATGCCCAGCCAATTCACACCGGTTTTGGGTTCTGGGCGGGCAGGGTTCTGGTATGCGATTACAGTGAGGAAACTGCCGAGGTATGTCCTTCCAACAAGCGATGGAATGCCCAGCATATTGACAGCAGTTGCACCCAGGGCGGGTGGGCACTGATCAACGGCTTTCCTGTATACCGCGGCTGCTGGAGCTGGGACCACGAATGGCTCTATGAAGAAATAGTCATGCAGGAGTCCCATGCCTGTGCCGATCTTCGAGCCCAGGGCTGCGGAGTATTGTCCTCGGCCTGTATTCAGGAAGATACCCAGGGGCGCTGCATCCGTACCCAGCAAACCTACAGCTGCGGTTCTGGAGGAGATATGCAAGTGGCTGAAATCTGCAAGAGCTTATTTCCCTGTATCGATGGCGAGTGCAACGCGGAATACGACACAGCGAAAGATGCTACTGAGGATCTGGCCAAAGTCGCCACTAGTATGGAGCTGATGAGCGAAATGATAGAAGGTATGGTCGATCCGGATAATATCGAGTTCTTTTCCGGCGAGGATGCGAAGTGCCAGAAATCCAGCCTCGGCATCAAGAATTGTTGCTCTGACAGTGGCTGGGGTGTCGATATCGGTATTACCGACTGTGATGCGGAAGAAGTGGCTCTTGGATATGCCAAAGAAGAAGGTCGAGTGGTCTATGTAGGCAAATACGAGTCCGGAACCTGGCCAGACAAGCGTAAGTACCATGTCCATTGCACCTACAGCTCGAAGCTCGCTAAGTTGCTGGTAGAACAGGGCAATGCCCAGTTGAGGAAAGGCTACGGCAAGCCCAAGAAACCTAGGTGCGATGGTTTCACACAGGATGAATTCAATCAGCTGGATCTCAATGCTATGGATTTCAGCGAGTATTTTCAAGATGCTTTGGACAAACTCGAAAACGAGTCACCGACACTCAACCAAGCTGCGCAAGATCTGGGCGAGTCTATCCAGGCGAGGACCGGTGACTGATGAGCGGGCAGTTTTGGGTGGTCACTATAGCCACAAGTGCAATCATAGCCATGGCTCAAGTTGAGGCTACAAATTATGGCGATGCAGGGAAGCGGGGCTGGTACTGGTATGAGGAGCCCCCCGAACCTATAGAGGAGCCAGAAAACGCGGAACCAGTGACACCACAGACGCCTCGGGAGCAGCTGAAGGCTAAGGGGGAGGCATGGGAGAATGCGGCCGCTCTGGCGATTCTACATTCGACGCCAGAGAACGTTGCTGATTATCTCCGACGCACACAGCAAATCACGCAGCAGGCCGGGAATTTTGCCGCCGCCGGACAGCAGCTGATCTGGACAGAACCAGAATTTGCATATGCTGGCCGGGGCCGCCCGACCAGCATCCATGAGCAGTTAGCATACGCCGAAGTACAGGATAAGGAACGGAATCAGGCGATAGAGAAAATACGGGAAACGAAGGGTTTGGTGTACTACTTCACCTCCACTTGCCCGTATTGCAGGAAATTTACGCCACTCCTGAAGCAGTTTGTGGAACAACACGATATCACTATTATTCCGGTGTCTCTGGATGGGCAGGGAGTGCCGGAATTTCCCTATCCGAAAAAAGATTTCCATTTAGGACGGAAACTTGAGGTTACTGGTGTGCCTTCAGTGTTTATGGTTGACCCTGATAGCAATGAGGTTGCCAAGGTCTCCTATGGGTATACCTCCGAAAGCGGGTTTATAGAAAGGCTAATGTCGGCGCTGAAGCGCATGGAGGAAGAGCCATGACTCAAAAATTAAATTATAGAGTTTCCTTTAACGTTATCAGGACGCTTATATCGGCATTGGCGCTGACGGTACTAGACGCCCAGGCGGACGTTGGCAGTAAAGTCCAGGAATGGTTTAACGAGCAGAACTACGCGAATGTAACGGCACCAGGTGTTTATGAAGGGCAAAAAGCCAGCTATTTTACGGCGGGCAGTGCCAACTGGCGCTCCCATCAAAAAAAATTCAACTTATATAATTTTTCGACACCTAATGTCAGTGCGGGTTGTGGAGGTATTGATCTCTATACTGGTGGATTCAGTGCGATCAACGCCGATGAGTTTGTCGAAAGTCTGCGTGCCGTTGGGGAAAACAGCCTGGGGCTTTTATTTATGTTGGGTATTGGGATGGTCTCTCCAAAACTAAAGGAATTGATCGAGGAGATGAAGACCTTCGCTAATAAGTATCGCCAGTTTGCCGGCGATTCCTGTGCAATGGCCCAGCAGCTTCTTGGCGGTGGCCTGGAGGCGATGGGCATGGCGAACTCCGACTGCATCATTCAGAGGATGAATAACAATGGTGAGGATTACATCACGGCACAAGAGCGATGTGGAGGCGGAGGGCAGGGCGCCACAACGCTTAATAATAATCCCGATGCGGGTGAGGTTGGCTTTGTCGAGGGCAATATGATGTGGTACTTCCTGATGGATGATCCATTTTTTACGAATGATCTCGATATTGCTGAATTGATAATGAACCTTACCGGGACATATATCAAGAGGCGACCTGATCCGAATTCGAACAACTTCAGTTTTAATACTTTGTCAATTCCGCCAGTTAAGGTAAGCCCTGATGGACAATTGACCGGACGTGCTAAGGAATTGTTTGCTGTGCTTCTTAAAGGAACCGAGTCTCCAAATAGTTTCAGTATGTTTCGCTGTGCTGAGGATAGAACTACCAGCAAGAAAGGATGCTGGGATTTGTCTGACAGCCCTGTTGTCTATAACAAAAATTTTACAGGCATAGAAACCCTGATCAGGAATGAACTTGCAAATATCGTTGAATCCATTAGAGA
The DNA here is from genome assembly GCF_947489355.1 of uncultured Microbulbifer sp. Taxonomy (GTDB): domain Bacteria; phylum Pseudomonadota; class Gammaproteobacteria; order Pseudomonadales; family Cellvibrionaceae; genus Microbulbifer. Next base: position 36,686 of record NZ_CANLDD010000033.1, read on the forward strand.
CGATACCCCCCTCAATAATACTGCAGTTGGAATTATCAGGAGCACTTCATATCCGATATATCGATATCTGCGTTCTGTAACTGCAAATATGCCTATCAGCTACAGTGCGGACATGATGGTTGGAGATTTATCAGAGCCAATCGCCGATAGCATACTGAGTGAAAAATTAGTTGAGATATTGGAGCACGCTCAATTTGAACTCAAATCTAGCAAATATGGCAATGGGACAGACCAGAGCGATACCCTCTATAATAATATCGATGGAATTATTGAAGGACTGCAGGCTCGACAGGTTGCGGTCGATGAGCGAATGGATACCTATTTTGAAATGGTGCAGAGGGCACAGCTATTCGATAAAGCCTTAATGGGTCGGTTAGCGGCTGGATTTTATGCCACAGCTAACACCAGCTTTTAAGGTAATGTCGTGAATTACGAAATTATCAGCTACGGAGGCGCGGCCTTCCTGCGCTATATTTTCAACGGCATTGCCATGATTTTTGGTAATGAAAATTATGCTATAGCGCTTGCGACGGCCACATTATTGGGCTATGTAAGCTGGATGATAAAGGTAGCATTCACAAGTCAGGGCGACAGCAAAGCACTTAATCCAAGTTGGTTTTTTGGTGTACTCTTCCTGTTCTATGGTTTCTTGGTCCCAAAGGTGGATCTGATTATCAGGGATGATGTCAACCCCACAAACAGTAATGTCGTTGGCAGTGTGCCTTTTGGTTTAGCGCTAACGGCAACCATATTCTCCACCTTCAGCGAGTTCATGACCGAAACTGCGGAATCTGTATTTTCACTACCGAACGGTGTTCGATATACACAATCAGGCTTGCTGTTTTCTTCGCGGCTGGTGGATGAGATTAGCCAAGTCACGATACAGAATGCGCGCCAGTCGCTTAATTGGCAGGATTTTTTCAAGAACTGTGTTTATTACGATCTGCTTCTGAACAGGTATTCATGGGATCAACTTGCTAGGGCCAATAATCTACCTGCCTTCCTCAAAGATAATACCAGCGAGTCTCTGCAATTCACCTATGCGCCGCCCACTGGCGACCCGGTTATATCTGGCTGTAAAGCGAGAGTTGGTGATATGGTGGATGAGTTGGACAGTTGGATGGAGGATAATTATCAACCAGTGTTCATGGCTAGGCTAAACAATGTGGATGATCCGGATGCCCCGAACAGGAATGCACAGGCGGTGTCAAGGTATGCAGCAGCGATGCCTCTGGGGATAACCTATTTAACCGGGCTGTCAACTAATGCCTCTGACATGATGCAACAGTCCGCCTTGTTACATTCATTACGGCGTGGGCTCTCTAACTTTGCCAGTGATGCCAATGCTTCTGCCGCTGCCCAGGATTTCGCAACAACGCGGGCGGAAGCGGAGCGACGAAATACGTTCCTGGCGATGGGGGGGATCGCCAAGAAATTTATCCCAATGTTGCATTTGATTTTTGAGGCGATCATATATGCAGTGTTTCCGCTGATCCTGGTTATGGCGATGACGCCATTAGTTTCAAAAGTTTTGATATCCTATATAACTGTGCTTTTTTGGGTAAACCTTTGGCCGCCCTCATTTGCAATTATCAATTTTGCAGTTACCTATTTTGAAGCTATGGAGGCAAAATCGCGCCTAATTTATGATTCTGCCGGAGGAACTACGTTTAGCAGTGGTTATAATTTGATAACATCGGGCGGATTGCATGGATTGCATTCGGAATGGGCTGGTGTGGCTGGCTATCTATTAGCGTTCGTACCTATGATCTCATATATGTTGGTCAGTCGTAGCGGTGCCATGGCTGCTGGGATGGTTGGTCGTTTAATGCAGGGGTACGAGAAGCCGGTTTCTTCAGGTAGCGATGAGGCCACTAAGGGCAATATCGACCTGGGGAATACCCGTTTCGAAAATCAGAGTGCTTTCCAGACCAATATGTCTCCAAGCATGGAAACGGGTATGGCCAGTTACAGGGACGGAATGGGTGTCACTCATAATATGACCGGTGGTGGTGAAACGTCAGAACATTTGCAGACCCGGTCCGCACTCAGTATGGAGCACTTACAACAGAATACGAGTAGTAAATCTACGGCCTATCAGGAAGCCAAAGCGGAAACAGCCCAGGCATCTGCAACGTTTAATGAGCAGTCACAAGCGGTTATACGCAGTGCCTTTGGCGTTTCTACGGATGTTTCAACTGGCGCCAATGCTGGAACGGGTGTCAGTTCAGAATTTAGTTCGGGTCTGGATTCCAGGCTAGAGAAAGTCGAGCAAAAAATTGAATCCTATGGTGAAAGGGAGAGCTTATCCGAATCACAGGTCAATTCCCTTAAAGTTGCGTTTGGTTTGGGTGGTGGTTTAAAGGGAGTGTCTTTAGGCGCTTCTGCTGACACAGCATCTCAGTGGGGATCACAGGAGATGCAAGAGCATTTGAATCAGTTCCTGAGTCAGGAGCAGGTAAGGGACTCGGTAGCGGATATCGCAAAATTTACGGATAGCAATAAGTCAGACTGGAAGAATTCAGTTAGTGATGGCACCAAGGACGCTTTTGAGGCTTCTGAAGGTAAGTTTACCAGTGCTCAGGAGCAATATTCTCGATCTGTAAGTGATGAAATGAGAGCTATGGAAACGTGGCAAAGTGCCTCAACTCTTTCGAATGCTGTTAAAGTAGATAATATTGACTCCCTTCGTCAAGTCCTGTCGGGCAATGAGCTGGATGGCCTAATTCACCAGGCTTCCAAGGGAACGCTTGAGGAACAGCAGACAGCACTTGATACGCTTTCTCATGCTGCCATGCAGGTTTACCAAGGTGATGACTATCAGGCTCCTGCGTTTACGCCCAATTCGAGCGCTGTAGATGATTTTGCTTCTGGGGCGCGGGCTGTTGTTTCTGCTGAGAATACTGGGAATATTGATACTGCTGTCGATGAAGCCAATTCTAGGGGGGTGCCTGATGCGGTTGAGCCAAAATGGGACGCTATGGTACAGGACCAACAGGTATCAATCACAGCTGATGATGTACGTGGGAATTTGGAAGAGCATAAAGAACAGATGGATTCTAGGGCTAAGATTGCAGAGCAGCAGGGTGAAGATCTATCTAGCGAAGTGAAGGACCGAATGGAGCCCCCGAAACAGGAATGGTGGGATAAGGTTCCTTGAAATACTGAATTTTGGATGAGGATATGTACATGAAATTCACAAAATCTATTTTCAGGATCTTTACAGGCCCTGAAGTTGATGGTAACCAGGAGGTGCCTTTGCCGACTTCTCAGGCAGAGGACTATCCTTTCCCTGATCACCCTGAGCCGCATCCTCAGGGCGGGATAGCTGGTATTCGTCCACTGGGTGTTGATGTCGCCCAGGATAATACTGTTTTTGACAGTGTTGGGTTTGGGGATTCTGGTGGTCTTGGCCTCTAACCAAGTTTGCAAAGGTTACGCTTTAAAGCCCCTTTCAAGCCTTCAATGCGTGCAAAATATGATCAATGTGTCCGTAAAATAGCCTTTTCGGTGGCTGGAAATATGTACGACAGGATGCACTCTGCTCTGTCTTAGGTACAATCCCTGCAAATTTTGTTCGTACACCGGGTAAGCTATGACCGAACTCAAGCCTGACTATGAACCTATCGAGGAAACCCAGCTAAAGCGCTCCTATGGTGAGGGTGCGCATATCATCATCCAACCAATCCTACAGGATGATGTGATCCACTACTGGATTTATGCCTCCATTCTTGTTGGGCGCCGCCGGCGCCTGGCCCAAATGAAAACCCAACGCGGCAATCCCAAGGCTTTTGTTAGCTTCCAGCGTGCTCTGCAATGGGCTCAGGGCATGGAACGTGAAAAGATCATCATGCCAGAAGTTGACTTTGACGACCTTCCTTTGGCCAGTGATATGGATTTTATTTGACTTCCATCAAAATATAATATATTGATTGTACTGATGTGACGCTTTTTAGCTGTCACATTGGTGGTGCGCCGCGACCTTTGACTGTTGGCTTATGAAGATCACTATGCACACGATCACTGTTGTTGATGACGGTGATGTAGAGTGCTCGCATTAAACCTAAGCGCGCCGCGGCTGTCAGTGGCTATGGAGAAATTTGATGAAGACTAAACCCTACAAACTGGGTTGGTACAAGGTTGTTGAAGAGTGGAAGAATGACGGTTCTGTTGATATGAGCGTTCATGATGAACGTGATGGCACTATAGTCGAACTCCATTGTGATACCTTTGTTGACTACGATCAGGTCCTTGAGCGCCTGGCTAGACGCCCTGAGGTCGGGACCCTTGAGAAGATCAGGCAGCTTATGGCTGCATGATCTTTGCCGGCAGGATACAGTAGCGCTTTTTAGCGCTACTGTCCTGCCGGTGTATTTACCACAATATACTTTTCAACCTTGGTTATGGTGATGAAAAATCAGATCGCGCAGGTCTGCAAATGTAAAAGCCTTGTCCAAACTGCTAAAGAATTGAATGCAATGCCTGGTGTGCGGGTTAATGTGACCAGCCGTCAAGAAATATTGCAGAAGCTGAAGCAAGGGGAGCGAGTGTCGCCGACAACCCGGCGCCTGCTTATGCTCAGCTAACCGAATATCGAAGCTGCGCTTCGGTATACCGGTGGCCTGATGGCCGTAAATGTTATCAATCAGCACCGCTGGTTGATAACAACCGGTGGGTGCGCCTCTACCTAAAACTGGGGCTATTTATGATTTGTATTAACGATAATGGTGAAGTATGGCTGTCTTACCATCTGGATATGGTCGAAGATGGGGATGTCGAAAATCTCCGATTCGCCATAGGGGAGTTCGCTCACCTGGTAGAAAGGAACAAGCAAGTTCCTTTCTACCAATGGGTGAAACTGATTCAGAACCATGTCGATATCAATGCTCGAACATCTGATATCCAGCATAGGGATGAAATCTGTGAAACTCTGGACCGCTGTGCCCAGGTTTACTCCTTCGATTTCCGCCTAGATGTCAATAAGGGAGAGGAATCAGTCCAGTACGAAGTACCCAATGTTTGTGCGGAAAATGTATCTCAGGCACTTGAAAAGGTGAGCGGGATAGATGATTTTTATCCCTACTTGAACGAGATGAAAGTCACCTCCACCCCTATGGACAAGGAGTTTAGCAGAACAATACGCTGCTCAATTTCGTCTAAGGAGGTGAGTGGTGTTTGAGGTAAGAGTCTACGACTACGGTGCATGGGAGACTGAGCCTTGCCAAGCGTTCACCAAAGCGGTGGATCTCGCACACAGCCTTACCGGTTCAGATGCCGGTATCGAGCGCGTGTGTGAGGTGTACCATGGCACTGAGCTGGTCTATGCCACTCTGTGCGAACCTGTTCAGGGCGCCGCTCTTTGAGTTGGCCTGCACTGAATCCTCCAGGCGGCCCTAGGGCCGCCTTTCTTACTTCTTGGGCATACACAGGGTGATATAGGCTTGCTCTGGCATCGCTCGAATTGACTCATAGCGTGCGACTACCTGTTTTTTCCACTCTTCTGCAGCTGCTTCGCAGGCTTTCTTACTCTCGAAGGTTTCCATTGAAACACTAGCGCCGCCACTGCCACTTGTGGGGTTTAAAGCCAGTGTCAGTATCAATACGAACTGTTCCATATTTCTTTTCTCCATTTGGCGCGCAGGGCTACTGGTTTTGTTGCGTATTCGGGTTTTATTTTAGATCAAAATAGTATATTTTGATTTTGTTGATTGGAGAAATTTTCGCTATGAGACAACGATCTCGATTGTACCGTCAATAGTTTGCCGGTCAACCGGGACCAGCAGGTGCGCCTCGGCCATACAGGGGTAATGGAAATAGCCATGTCCGATAAAGTCTATGGAATCCTGACTCAGCGTGTTATCGAAATGCTCGGAGAGCCCGAGCAGGCCAATGGGTTTCCCCCCTGGCAAAAGGAGTGGTCTGGTGTTACCAGCCCAATGAATCACCTCAGCGGGAAGATGTACCAGGGGGTGAATGCCTTGATGCTGATTTTGGCCAGTCTGTCGAAGGGATTTGCCAGCAACCGCTGGATGACCCTGAAGCAGGCCAATGCCAAGGGCGGTAAGGTGAAGAAGAATACGAAGGGATTCCCCGTGATCTTCTTCAAGGTGCAGAATTTGGAACGTATCAATGAAGATACGGGGGAGATTCTGGAGAAGCGCCAATACTCGGTCGTGCGCTATTCGTTGGTCTTCAATCTGGACCAGATCGAGGGTGTTGCAACTCCCCCGATCATCGAAAGCGAGGGTGGAGATGAACCCCTGACGTTATCCCGTGAAGCCCTGTTAGCTTACATGCGGGCTGAAGGTATCGGGCTGGTCCAGGGTGGTGGCAAAGCCGCCTATAGCCCGGTGAGGGACCGAATCCAGATGCCAGAGGGGTTTACCTCCGAAGCTGCCTACACCGCAGCCTTAGCTCACGAATGTATGCACTCCACAGGTCATGCCAAGCGGTTAAACCGCTTCGGCGCCGAGGGTTCTAACCAGCAGTTTGCGAAGGAACACCGGTATCCCTTCGAAGAGTTAGTGGCCGAACTCGGGGCGCTGTTTTTTATGTCCCGTAACGATTTGACCTATTCCCTGGAGAACCATGTCAGCTACCTGAAGTTTTGGGTAGATGCCATGCGGGTTGAGCCTCGGTTTCTGGTGAGAGCCGCATCCCGAGCGGAGAAGGCGCTGGCATACCTGTTCGAATCAGTAGGTAAGGCGGCGCTGGAAAACGCTCAGCAGAATCATCAGCTGAGTTTAAAGGAGGGTGCTGTTTAGTACCGTCCACTTTGTAAAGCGGCCTTAGTGCCGCTTTATTTTGATGGGGAACAGGAGATGTATGAAAGCCATTATATCTGAGTTGTTTCAGAAGTCGATTCCCGAAATCAATGACTACGAGTGTGGGGTCGATATAACTGATGCGGAGATACTTAAGATAGTTGAGCGGTATCGCTACTCGAATCAAGAAATGAAGGATATGGCTATCAATTATATCAAAGATTTTTTATTCCCTCAGGCAAGGATTACACACCTGGATGCTTTGGCCCGCTGCTTTGCTATTGGGCTTAATGCACTGAACTGTTGATCTGTATTGCAGTACCCCTTTGTCGAAGTGTGGATTAGCGGTGTGATGGTGTGCAACCACACTTTTTATTCATTACTTCCAATTCGGAGTAAACAAGATGCGGGATTTCTTTAAAATTTTTAAATCTGCGGAATCCAAGCAGATTCGAGGGCCAGCTGAGCTTATTGATAATTATGACCCCGATTTGATTCACAAATTGAAAGCAGACCATAAGGAACTACTTCATGTATATGGACAAATCAAAAATCTGCTAGACGGTCATGGAAGTAAAAGTCCGCGTGAAAGAAATAGGAAGATTTCTGCTCTAATTCCGCGACTTAAAACCATATTCGTTGATCATATAATGCTTGAAAATGGCCGTCTTTATGGCCAAATCAAACTGGCGTATTCCCAAGACGATGATGTCATCGAATCTGTTCATGCCTTTAAGTCCCAAATGTCAGCGATTCAGAAAAAAGTATACAGCCTGCTGAGTTCCTGGACTTTTGATTTTATTACTCTTTCTCCACATAAATTTCGAGAGCAGTTTCGTGCATTGGGCAAATCCCTGGGGGAGAGAATCAATCGCGAAGAGGCGTCCCTGTATCCCTTCTATGAGGAGATCCCCAACCTCCACCGTGCCAATGCCCTGATTGGTTAGGGCCTATGAATTTTTAACAAATGATAAGGAAGATGCCATGTCCGAAACTAACACTATAGTAGACCAAGAGGAATCCTTGTTTGATCGAGTCGGGGGTGGACCGGTCGTCAATGCCATTGTAGATGGTCTCTACAAACGTATTCTCGCCGATGACCGAGTGAATGTCTTTTTCAAGAACACCGATATTCCCCACCTGAAGGGCATGATGATTCAGTTCCTACACGCTTTGTCTGGAGGTCCTGTAGGCTACAAGGGCAAGCCCATGCGTGAAGCTCATGCGAAATCAAATATCCAAGACAAAGACTTCGATATTGTCGCTGAGCACCTGTCAAATACGCTTCAGTCGCTAGATATCCAAAAGCAGGAATACGACGAGTTCATGATGGCCACAGCCGGGTTCAGAAACCAGATCGTTATTCGAGAGTCTTGACCTGTGGTACCTGGAGGCGGCCTGTAGGCCGCTTTATTGAAGCAGTCTTTTGCTAGCGGGTTGTATCAATAATGAGTGCATATCGCTTGAAAGTAATGAGCCCGAAGGGCCAAGTTGCCGAAGTGGCAGTCAGTAGTGTGACCGCAGTGTTGTGTCGTCTTAATGAGTTTTGGCGGGAATATAGCTATGACAGTCGCCTGATGTGCCGATTCGGTCGCGAGGGAACCCAAGGAATCCTCTGGCTGCCGTTCTGGACTGAAATGCTTAACCCTTTCCGGATGGGGCGGGCTGCCTTTAGACGTAAGATCGAGGGTATCTGGTGCGAGCTAGATGCAATGGCTGCACTACAGCCTATCTGCCTTAGTGAAAATATGAACAAATTGCCGGAATCATAAACAGCGCGCCATTTTTTTGAGAAAATAGTATAATTTGCTGAAAAAATGTTGCTTTTGTGAATCATTACATGGAATAATGATTCCGATCTACAAAGGCATCGGCTGAGGAAAAACCTATGGAAAACAAGGTAATTTGCATCGCTAATGGCAAGGGAGGAGAGGGTAAAACTACCTGTGGCGTCAACCTTGCCACGACTCTGCGTCTCTTGGGTTTCGATGTCGTCTATTACGACGCGGACGAGCAGGGTAACGGCAGTGACTGGATCGACAGGGCCTTGAGTAGGGATGAGGACAGCCCCATCTGGCCTAACACCGCGGCCCCAGGCGGAGTCAAAATCAAAAATGAAATCCAAACCCTGCAGCGGGCTTACGATTTCGTGATCGTTGATACTCCTGGGACACTGATAGGTGAAAGCCTTTCGTTAATAAACCAGGCTATCGCTGTATCAGATTTGGTATTAATTCCTCTTAAGCCGACTTTGATGGATATAGCCACGACACAAAATTTTTGTCATGTGGTTCAGAACATTCAGAATCTTTTTGACGGAAAACCACCGGCATACCTCTGGATAAATCAAGTGCACAACCGCGCCGGCACGCGGACAGAACGTGCCTTGATCGCTGACGCAGAATCTGAAGATGCGATGATGGGCTACTCGGTATTAAAGTCCCGCAGCTTCTATTGTGAGGCTATGGCTAATATGTTTGGCAGTGGCGCCTGTGTTCATGACTGTGATGACATGGATTATGTGCGCCGCCATAAAGCTAAACAAACCAAGGACTTTTTTAATTTGGCCAAAGAACTCGCCGAAATACTTGGAGTGGAATTGGAGGCTACCGCGGCTGAATTGGTAGCGGAGGCTTGATCATGGCGAAATCAAGTCTTTTCGATAATCTCAAGGGGCATAAATCCAAAGCGGGTGAACGCTTGGTTGCGCGTGTTGAAAAAACTCTGAACGAGAGCAAGGCTGATTTACAGGCTGCCGAAGTGGCTAACCAGGGGGTGAAGTCCGGTCGCGATATCTATATTGACCCGGCTGTTGTTCGTCCCGACCCGAAGCAGCCGCGCCGCCATTTTAACGAGGCCGCCCTGCAGGAACTCGCAGATACCATCGACTCCAATAGTCAGCTCCAGCCCGTTCTTGTGCTTCCAATTGACAATAACCCTAAGCATCAGTACCAGCTGGTGGCCGGTGAGCGGCGTTGGCGCGCTATCTCGACCCTTTGCAGGAAGACCAAGAAGCTTTGGGCAGTACCTGTAGATCTGAAGAGTCGGAAGATGATCTTGGAGGCCCAGATCATTGAAAACGACGCACGTGAAGATACTTTGGTGATGGAGAAGGCCATAGCCTACGCACAATTGGTAGAGCAATACAAGCAGGAGGGTGTTAAAGGACCAGCCGAGCGGGTGCGGGAGAAGCTGAAGATCAGTAAGGCCAATATGTCCAAGTATCGAGCCTTAGCGGACCAGTCGGAGGTATTGTTGCCGCTGAATATCCAGTACCCTACGGAGGGCTTTGTCGGCCTCTATATGCTGGCAAGTCTGCTCAAAACTGATTCGGTGTCTGCAAAGAAACACATCAAGGATTTCAAGACGCAGAAGGGTAAAAAATCCCTTAGGGCTCTTCTAGAAAGCATCGAACAGGCTCCGGCTACTACGCCCAAATCTAAGGTGGTTACTTCTGGAACCGAGAAAGACGATGGAAATGACGAGAGGGCATTAACTGACGGTAATTCCAAAGAGAAACCTGGAAAAGCCAAGGTGGAACCCAAACCCCGGCGCGTGGATGATATCGAGTTCAGTGTGAATGGGGACCAAGTACATTTGACTCTGTTTCTAAAATCTGGCAAGCAGCTATTTGTCACGGATATTGGCGTTATGGAAAAGCTGGCAGAAGAATTGAATCAAGAGGCGATTGCATGACGGATATCAAGGAAGAAGCTGCGGAATGCACTTCAAAAATAAAAAAAATTAATTTTGGTAATCACTGGGCTGTACTTAAAAACCAACGGGTAATTGTATTCCCCATGTACGTTGCTAGCAATATGCCGGTGGATAAGTTCGCTGAATACCGCAACAAGATCCATGAAGCCTTAAAAATGCTGGGCGGCAAGGTGATGACCGGAGAGTTGATTGAGGAGGAGAGCAACGGAATTCGCCAGCGTTTTTTTGTAAAGAAGCAGAACGGGAAGCAGCGTACAGCAGGTAAACCCCCTCAGAAATTCAAACTGTACAATCCGGGTTTTGATCAAGAGGAAAAGGAGGGGGACGCGTGAGCAATATTCTAATTACCAAATATCCGGCGAAAGCTTTGGCCCGAGACATCAATGATTTCCCTGTTGGGGAGGCCTTGGTCCGAGTCAATGATGATGGCAAATATGAGATTTTCATTATCTCTAAAGACAGGTCCCGCGCCTGGAAGATTTTCACTCACCGCTGGACGCCGAAAAGCTACGCCAGTATTGATCGCGCTATTCGATTCCTAGAAGAGTCTGGCATTCCAGAGGAAAAAATTGCTGTTCACAATGGTAAATTTATCTGGTTGCACAAGAACAATCAAGAGATGGCAAATATGGATAAATTGTTTTCCATGATTGCTTGATTGATTCCGTAGAGAGCTAAATTTGACTGTGAATAACAAACAACCGGAGAAATCCCTATGAGCAAAACTATACAAGATCCGAATTTTGCACAGCAGGATGAAATGTCTGCCTCTGGTAATGAACAACGAAAACATCGCAGCTTCAGCAACCCGCTCTATCCCAGCGACTCATTGACCAGCTGTAGGGCCTTTATTTCCGATGTCAAATCTCGCAAACAGGGAGAGGACACTCTTTACTTTGCCCGTCTCGGTTTGATCCAGGGCAGGGAGCTGAATGGTGATGAGTACAAGTCCAAGGTAGGTAACAATGTGGATTTACTAGTCCAAAAGGGAGACCCCCCGGCTTTGCCGGGGAGGCACGCATAGTTTGACAGATCCGGAAGTCCCATAGTAAC
>NZ_CANLDD010000034.1 GCF_947489355.1 uncultured Microbulbifer sp.
GTTTCGTCACCTTCATCAAAACCGGTAAACCCCCTCTTTTCAAGGAGATGTGTCAGATTTGGTCTGAACTAATACAATTAATTTCAGGCAACCCAAAGGAAGAAAGTGATTTCACAAAGCATGAGCTCTCTCCTTACCGCCCTTGCTGATTTTCTGAAGCGCTCTAAGGACCACCTCGCACTCCAACCAGCTTTTTTCTCCTCTTTTCACTGAACTACCCCAAAACACCATCAACCAAAATACCGATTTCACAAAGTCCGGGCAGGCTTTCGCTGCGAAAAAAAAACACATCGGAGCCAATATTCTAGACGTTTTGATACCAGCCATAGCGGGTATTAACAAGCTGTGCTGATTAATGCCGGTTACCCATTTCCAGCACACTGTGCCAATGTCAATTCTACCGTTAAACACACGACCGGGAAGCTTGTTGAAGTCTCCGTAGCCCTGGACCACTGCCTCAGGCTTAAACGGATCTCACAGGTGGCATGCTGTCTCGATTTGGCATAAAAAACAGAAAGGCGCGCATAAAAACCGATTCCTGCACTTGGATGACCCTAATCCTGTACCCACCCCAGAAACTGAGGCCAATGATAACTTTGACTAGCTGTCAATTTCTGGGTGAATATCCCCTCAGGAAACCGTTGCCCCCGTTGCCCCCCTTGCCCTGCTATCGCTGTCCAATCGGCAGGGGACTGCCAATGAGGATTTCAGTGTTCTACCAGTTGCCAAGCCGGGTGTTTTCTCGCTGATCATTGTGCATTGAACCTCTCAAATCCAGAAGATCTATGTCGGTGTTATCTGAAAATGTTTTACTGAATGTGATGACCTCTGGAGCAGATATGAATATCTAGCGATTGAGCGCGAGGCACAGGCATACATTTGCCATAACAATTTTCTCAGAAGCACTGCATCCAAACCTTTCAGGGATACGTCCTATTCAGCAGTGGCAGTTGCCCTTATAATTCACAACAGATGAAAAGTACGAGACCAACAATGAAAATAGTTACCAGAATCCTTATTGGTGCCCTCATGCTACCGGCCAGCATTACCGGCTGGAGTGCTGAAGGACAAGCATTAGAGGTAGAGGAGGCACCTGCAGCCCAGGTTATGTTGTTCGGGGTATTCCACTTTGCAAACCCCAGCCGGGATGTCGTGAAAAGCGAAATAATTGATGTATTGACACCGCAAAATCAGCAATATCTTGAACAGCTGACCGGAAAACTTGCAAAACAATCTCCCACGCATGTCATGCTCGAATGTGATCCCACACTTCAGGAGGAGTATGACCGGCTATTTCATTCCTATATCAATGGGGAACACAAACTTGATGTTAACGAAAACCAGCAACTGGGTTTTCGCATCGCAGCCCAGGCAGGGTTGACGGGTGTCATTTGCTATGACGAGCAAAAGGTGCACTGGAATGGCGCAAAATTGATAGAATATATGAAAAAATCCAATCCAGATAGAAAAAAGCTATTTGATGAGCACATTCAGCAGTTCAGTGAACTCACCGCCCATCAACACCAAACTTTTTCTCTGGAACGCCTGCTGAGAAAGAGCAATGATCCGTCAGAAGATCGCGAGAATATGAATCTCTACCTTATGGTCAATGACATTGGGGCCGGCGGAGAGTTTGTCGGAGCTGAGGCATCTACTAGCTGGTGGCATCGCAATTTCCGTATGTACGCCAATATACAGGCAGTAGCTCAACCGGGCTCCAGGGTTATTGCTATCGCAGGTAGCGGCCATACGGCTATTTTGAAAACCCTCCTTGCCACTGATCTGGCCCGTGAATCCTGGGATGTCAACGCGCACCTCTAGGAATCTCTTTTACAGTCTCTGTAGAATCAGCACCAAAAGCGTGATGCGGGTGCAGGGCAAACTGGTTGCCCGCATCAATAGCTTTTATTTGTGCGCTGCTTCAGAAGGCTGGCTTGATTCGTATCAGACCCGAGTTTTTTCACCAATCTGAGTCATTAGCGATCAGTCAATTACCGCCAGATTTCGACTTCCGTTGAGCACAATCGGCGTGGATGAGGCTAAAATCATCCCCGGAAGCTAATTTTATTGGACCAATATATTCAGCGTTGATGGGGCATTGATGAGTTTCCGTCCTATTTTAGATGCACTGGAAATGGGCAGCCCATCAGGCACTGACCGTTTCGCGTTTTTTTAATTCCTCTTCGCGCAACTCGCGGCGTAAAATCTTGCCGACATTGGTTTTCGGCAGATCCTCGCGGAACTCCACTTGCTTTGGCACTTTATAAGCGGTCAGATTTTCCCGGCAAAAATCCGTAACTTCTCTCTCGGTCAAGGGCTGACCGGCCTTGACCACAAACAGTTTGACCCGCTCGCCGCTCTTTTCGTCGGGAATACCGATTGCTGCAGCTTCGGCCACCATTGGATGTGCACTGACCACATCCTCAATCTCATTGGGATATACATTGAAACCGGATACAATAATCATATCCTTTTTACGATCCACAATTTTGATGTAACCATCATCCTGAATAACCGCCATATCCCCGGTATTCAACCAGCCCTCGCTGTCGAGCACATCGGCGGTGGCCTCAGGGCGCTGCCAATACCCCTTCATAACCTGGGGACCACGCACGCAGAGCTCGCCGGGCGAATTGTTGGGCAAGTCATTGTCATCCCCATCAACAACTTTAACTTCGGTACCCGGTACCGGAATACCCACGGTGCCAAGCTGAACGCCACCGATCGGGTTGAAGGAGACAACCGGGGAGGTTTCAGTCATACCGTAGCCTTCCATTACATTACAGCCGGTCATTTCTTCCCAGCGCTTGGCGGTATCGCGGGTCAGGGCCATACCACCGGAAGCAGTGGAACGCAGCTTGCTGAAATCCAACTCTGAGAACGCCTTGTTGCGCATCAGGCCATTGAACAGGGTGTTCAAACCCACAAACCCGGTAAATCGCTGACCTTTCAGGGCTTTCACAAAAGCTGGAATATCCCGCGGGTTTGGAATCAACAACGAGTGGTTGCCCGAGGCGAAGAGGCACATACAGTGAATGGTGAAAGCGTAAATATGATAAAGCGGCAGCGGCGCGATATAGTATTCCTCCCCCTCTTTCATACCATCGCCAAAAGCTTCGCGCACCTGTTCCATATTCGCAACCAGGTTGCGATTGGTCAGCATTGCACCCTTGGCAACACCGGTGGTCCCCCCGGTATACTGCAGCACGGCAATATCTTCCGGCGCTCTTTCCACATCCCGCTGGGATTGCCTGGCGCCGAGGGCCATGGCGTCACGGAAACGTACCTGCTGAGCAAAGAAAAAATCCGGCACCATTTTTTTGATGTACTTGGCCACACTGTTGATCAAAGTGCGCATGAACGGGCTATGCAGGTCCGCAATTTCGCTGACAATCACTTTTTCCACACTGGTTTCCGCAACCACCCCAGAGGCGGTATCGGCAATATTGGCAAGAACGATTAACGCCTTGGCACCAGAGTCATTCAATTGGTGTTTCAGCTCGCGCTGGGTATACAGCGGATTGGTGTTAACCACCACAAGACCCGCACGCAAGGCACCGAAGACAACCACAGGGTACTGCAGTACATTGGGCAGTTGAACGGCGATACGATCACCGGGCTTTAAATGCGTGTGATGTTGCAAATAGGAAGCAAATCTGGCGCTCAGGATATCAATGTCGCCAATTGTCAGAGTTCGCCCCAGACAGGAGAAAGCCGGTCGGTCACCAAATTTGGCGCATGCGCCCTTGAATACATCGAGTATGCTGCGATCAATGTCCAACTCTCTTCTCCCATTCCAGGTTGTTGTTGTCGCCGACCAAACTCTCAGAGTTCATAGGTAAAACCAACCAAGGAGCCAGCGACAATTTATTTATTGATTATCGTATCCTGCAAAATAGTGCAAAGCGGGGTATCTATGCCTTCCCTAACAAGCCTCCACTCTGTGCAGGGAATAATCCTGCCAGTGCAGCTGCCAGCTCCCGATCCCCAGAGTATTGGACATCTCCCAGCAAAAAGGCATGCCGCGCATTTAAATGACCGTCCAGTATGGCCCTCAGGGTATGATTGGTCATTTCCAATATCAGTGCCGGTGCCTCTGCCTGTCCAAACTCGGATACCACTTCAAACTTGTCCGGCGTACCCGCTATGTATACATAGAAGTCACAGGCATCCGGCAGCCGGAACTGTACCCGAGCAAGTGGGTGCAAACAAGCTAAGTGCTGCAGGTGCTCCTGCACTGAATCCGACAGGTGCATTGGAGTCTCCCTGATATTAGCCACTTTAGCATTGGTAAAAAAAACCGCCGGTGAATCATAGGCGGTTTTTTTGTTGGGGGGGTATTAGAACGCAAAATGTGCTGCGTCCAACTCCATCAGGGAAGCCGCACCATTCTGCATGGCGGTGGCATGGCTGGCTGTGCGCGGCAGAATGCGTTCGAAGTAGAAACGTGCCGTCGCCACTTTAGCGCGATAGAAATCGGCACCTTCGGCACCTTCGGCCAGTTTCAGATTGGCCACCCGGGCGGCGCGCGCCCACAGGTACGCCAGTACGGTGTACCCGGAGTACATCAGGTAATCCACAGAGGCCGCACCGACCTCATCGGCATTTTCCATCGCTTTACTCCCCACCTGCAAAGTGAGGTCGCCCCACTGCTTGTTCAGCGCCTGCAATTGGATGACAAAAGGCGCAAGGGCTTCGTTGTCAATTTCCGCCTGGCAGAACTTGTGTATCTTCTTGGTAAACCCGCGCAGCAGCTCGCCCTGGCTCAGCAGCACCTTGCGGCCCAGCAGGTCGAGTGCCTGGATACCGGTAGTGCCTTCATAGATAGTGGCGATGCGCGCATCCCGCACGTTTTGTTCCATACACCACTCAGTGATATAGCCGTGACCGCCAAAGCACTGCAAGCCCAGGTTTGCTGACTCAAAGCCCACTTCAGTAATAAACGCTTTGGCGATGGGGGTTAGCAAGGCCAGCAGATCTTCTGCCTCTTTTTTCGCTTCCTCGCTTCCCCTGTGGGTGATATCCACCAACTGGGCACAGTGAACGACCAACATGCGACTGCCTTCGGCGAAGGCCTTCTGGGTCAGTAACATGCGCCGGACATCCGGGTGCACGATAATCGGGTCAGCCGGTCCCTGTGGGTTTTTTGTGCCGGACAGGGAGCGCATCTGCAGACGCTCCCTGGCATAGGCAAGAGATTTCTGAAAACCGATTTCAGCATGTGCCAGACCTTGCAGGGCAGTCCCCAGGCGCGCGGTGTTCATAAAGGTGAACATGTAGTTCAGGCCCTTGTTTGGTTCGCCGATCAAAAAGCCCTTGGCCCCATCGAAATTCAAAACCGCAGTGGCATTGCCATGAATACCCATTTTGTGCTCGAGGGAACCGCAAACTACGCGGTTGCGCTCACCGGCGGAGCCATCTGTATTAGGCAGGAATTTGGGTACGATAAACAGCGAAATACCCTTGGTACCCGCTGGCGCATCCGGCAGACGCGCCAATACGATATGCACGATATTCTCGGTCATATCATGCTCACCGGCGGAAATAAAGATTTTGGTACCAGTGATTGCGTAGGTGCCGTCGTGATTCGGCTCAGCTTTGGTGCGCAAAATACCCAGATCGGTGCCACAGTGTGGTTCGGTCAGGCACATGGTGCCGGTCCAGCTACCTTCGACCAGCTTGGTCAGATAGGTGTTTTTCTGCGCTGCGGTACCATGCGCTTCCAGGGTATTCATGGCACCGTGGGAAAGGCCGGGGTACATGCCCCAGGACCAGTTGGCGATACCCACCATTTCGCTCAACACAGTTCCGAGCGATGGCGGCAGACCCTGGCCACCGTACTCCGGATTATGCGGCAGTGCGGGCCAACCCGCCTCCACAAATTGCCGGTAGGCTTCTTTAAAACCTGCGGGAGTGGTGACTTCACCATCATTCCAGGTACAGCCCTGTTGGTCGCCGATCTGATTCAGTGGCACCAGTACGTTTTCACAGAACTTCGCGCCCTCCTCCAGGATGGCATCTACAACATCAGGAGTAACCTCCCCATATCCAAGTGATGCATAATGCGCATCTGAGCCCAGCATCTCGCGCATAACAAAACGCAAATCGCGCAGTGGCATTTTGACATCGGTCATCCTGATACCCTCAATTCAATGATTTTCTGGGCCGAGCGAAAACTGGCCGGTCATGTTTGTGACTAATTTATGCTATTGGTTCATCATAGTAGTAAGCCGACAGCGCCCTCTATGGCGAAATCCGTCCAAAGCGGTGACAAATCAAGGCGGGAATTGGAAAAAGTGTGACCAGTGCAATCACATGTGCAGACCGGCAGCGGCGCGACCACCCCGACGATATTCTCCTGGTGTAATGCCTGTCCACTTCTTAAAAGCGCGAAAGAAGGTGCTGGACTCGTCAAATCCGAGCATTTCGGCAATCTGGCTATTGGAGAGATCCGGGCAGCTCAGATAGTGGAAGGCGGCCTCCATACGGCACTCGTCCTTCAGCTTCTGGTAGGAGGTGCCCTCCTGTTGCAGGCGACGGCGCAAGGTGGTTACCGACATATTAAGCCGCTCTGCCACAGCCTCTGCCGCAGGCATAGATTCGCTCACATCCCGGTTCAGGATGGTCTTCACCTTGGTCTTGATGCTGTTGGCACTACCGTCACTGATCACCAGATGATACGGGGCCGTGCGGATAAAATCCTCCACCGTCTGAGGGCTCTGCACCACCGGGTATTCAAGATAACGGTCATCGTACTCAAGGGCATTGAACGGCTGGTCGAAAAGCAGTTCGTCCGCCTCACTCTGGGCCAGGCTGCGAAACGCTTCGGGGCAGGGAAAGGAAAAGTGCAAACGCGCCAAGGGGATCTCTCGCCCGGCCAACCAGCAGTAGAAACGGTGCCAAACAGCCAGGGTGGTGCGAACCACGCTGGGGCTGGTGGATGCGAGCAACTGCTCGAACTCACCCGCTCCCAGTGAGCTGATACCGCATATCTCAACACGCTCGCGCCCGAAATCACCAGATTCCAATACCGGTTTCACCTTAAAGCCGCGGCAAATTTCCATAAATTCGGCACAGAGCGTGATCGCCTGGCGTAGGGTGACACAGTTCACCACAGCCAGGCACAGCAAGCGAAAAGAGCCGGAGCGTACCCGCCCCCCGCTGAGCATGCCAAACCACTCGTTCTGCACCAGCCACATGACACGCTGGTACAAGCGCCCGTATTTGATTGCCGAGAAGGCTGCGACACCATGTAACTCCGACTCGTCAATGCCAACTAAAGCCAGCAGTTCACCGCGGTCACAGCCATGGCGTATCGCTTCTTCTAGCAAACGCTCCAGATAGGCGATGGGTATACGGAGTTCCTCTTTTGTTGATGCCATCTGTTTACTTTCGCCTGCGCAACCAGCTGAGCAAGGCCCCGAAGCCCATCGCAACTAAAATAATGACAAAGAGTACTATCAGTATAAAGACCAGATAGTAAACAACATGCTTTACGGGCAGATCCCAGCTAAAAATCGCTGCGGCGACAAATGCGACACAGGCGAGAACGCTGGTGATAAAAGAGCGGCGACTTTTATTGGCCATGGTGATTTGGAAACATTGATTTTAAAAAAGGAGAGATTACCACTTTCTGTGGCACTACCATTGTATTGTCGGTGTCAGGTACCGGCGCGGCGTCGAATCGTGAAGGATTGGCAGGTTTCTGTCAACGCCGCAGGAGGAGCGAATGCCCAGAAGAATGCTGGAACCCGAGGATCAGGACACCCTGAAACGCCTGTTCCACTGGCTGATGTGCCTGACGGCGATTATCTCCCTAGTGATGTTGGGCATCGCTTATTTCGCTTGAATCGCAAGGGGATACTCCCGTGCGCGGGGCCAAGCTATTCCCCCACCAATCCACCTTTGGCCAGGTGGTCGGGATCCAACAGGTCCTGTAGGGTCTCCCGGTTGAGCGTGGTCATCTCCAGGGCAACATCCAACACCGGTCTGCCGCTACCGTAAGCCGCCTTGGCAATCTCGGCGGCTTTCGAGTAGCCGATTACTGGGTTCAGCGCCGTTACCAAAATCGGGTTGCGCCCTACTGTGTCCTCGATATGTACCCGGTTCACGGTAAAGCTTGCGATGGCGCGATCCGCCAGCAGCAGGACGGCATTGGCCAGGAGGTTGATGCTTTCGAGCAGGGTGCTGGCCACTAACGGCAGCATTACATTCAATTGAAAATTACCGCTCTGCCCAGCCACAGTGATGGTGCTGTCGTTACCCATCACTCGCGCCGCCACCATGGCTGCGGATTCGGCAACTACCGGATTCACCTTGCCCGGCATTATGCTGCTGCCAGGCTGCAAAGCCATCAATTCAATTTCTGCAATACCCGCCAGTGGACCACTGTTCATCCAGCGCAAATCGTTGGCGATTTTCATCATGGCCACCGCCAGTACCTTGAGCTGTCCAGACAGTTCCACCGCCGTATCCTGGCACGAGATTGCGGCAAAAAGGTTGTCCGCCGGACGGAACTGCTGGGAGGTGTACGCACTCAGTTTTTGCGCAAACAGTTCGGAGAAATCCGGTGGAGCATTGAGCCCGGTACCGATCGCCGTGCCGCCCTGGGCCAGTTGCGCAAGGCGCGGCATGGTAGCGCGTATGCGCTCGCGGCAGGCTTCTATCTGCGCCGCCCAGGCATCCACTTCCTGGGCCATGGTCATAGGCACCGCATCCATCAGGTGGGTGCGACCGGTTTTTACCACACTCTGCACCTCGACAGCCTTGTCGCGCAGGCGGGTATGCAAATGTCGCAGAGCGGGCAATAACTTATCCCGCACGGCGAGCAGTGACGACACGTGGATCGCCGTGGGAATGACGTCATTACTGCTCTGGCTCATATTGACGTGATCGTTGGGACTGATGGGCAGGCCGTTGCCGTCTCCGGCGAGGTGCGCGATCACTTCGTTGACATTCATATTCGAGCTGGTCCCGGAGCCAGTCTGGTAAATATCAACCGGAAAGTGGGCGAGATATCCGGGGTCGCCGAGACGGTTGCAGGCGTCGATAATGGCCGCCGCCTGGGCCTGGTTCAGCAGACCCAGGTCTCTGTTGGCCTCTGCCGCCGACTTCTTGATCAACACCAGGGCATGAATAAACTCGGCCGGCAGGCGATTGCCACTGACGGGAAAATTTTCTACCGCACGCTGGGTCTGGGCCCCGTATAATGCCTCCCTCGGTACCTGCACCTCACCGAGGCTGTCTCTTTCGGTTCGAAATTTTCCGCCCATTTCCCTCTCACAGGGTGCGTCATACGCACCGGTCAAGAATTGCTATTTGTACCGCAGAGACTATTCCACTTCGACCGTTATCTTCTTGGACATTAGCGGGTTTTGGTGGGGAATATGCAGATAGTTGCCCAGTACCAGTTGCAGCGTATGTTTGCCAGGGGGCAAGGTGATTTCGGTTTCGGTCTGGCCACCTCCGTAGTGGATAATATTTTTGTTCGCCGGCAGCGGCTTGCTCAAATCCGGCAGGTTATCCACATCAATCAGCAGATGGTGGTGCCCGGTGTTTTCAAGATTCACGCCCGCAGGTGCCACACCCATACCGGACAAACCAAACCGCACGGTAAAGGTCTGGGAAACCTTCTCACCATCCTTGGGTGAAATGATATAGAGCCTGGCGCCCTCCGGCGCCTTGCTGGCCATATCGATTTTGGTGCCATGTTCTTCTGCGTACAATAGTGCAGACAGCATCAAGACACTGACAAAGAGTAGGGAATTCGCTTTGGTCATGTTCAATCCTTCCTGGTAGGTTGCGAGCTGACGCCATTTTTTAATTTCACCTGGCAAGCCATGATCGCCGTAGCGACATGGGCACTGTAGCAGAACAGCGCTTCTCTGAAAGGGGTTCCCCGGGAATATAGCTGCCGCACAGGCTAAGGCAATTGAATCCGCAGCGCCCATCCTCCAATCACCCCGGCGCAGCGGTCACCTCAGATACTGACCCGCCCTTCCTGGGTCCATTCACAGCGCACCTGCATATCTCCGCTGCCGGGCTCATGGTAGAGGTCGGCGGACTCCCAACTGAAGGAGTGCACACCGGAAAGCTCGGTTTCCAGGTGCACAGTGGCCGATACCCAATACATACTGTTGAGCAGCTCTTCGAATTTCTGGATCCACAGGTTCCACTCGTATTCCACTGCGCGGTAAGAAGCGCCAAAATGAATGACATCGGTCTGGTATTGAGACTGTTTCACTTTGATGGTGGGAATCGCAAACATATCGCGGCAGAGAAAGGGCCATTCATCCGCGCCGGGCAAAGCGAGGACTGCCTCTCGATTGACTCGCCGGCGGTCACTGCCACCGGTAAGGCTGTTACTGTCCTTGATACAA
Organism: uncultured Microbulbifer sp.; assembly: GCF_947489355.1. Taxonomy (GTDB): domain Bacteria; phylum Pseudomonadota; class Gammaproteobacteria; order Pseudomonadales; family Cellvibrionaceae; genus Microbulbifer. The sequence goes on from NZ_CANLDD010000034.1 coordinate 10,380, forward strand.
CCGTAGACTATGGATTCCTGATCGCCCCGAAGCATTCGTTCCATTCCTTACCGCAGTGCCACCGGACACCAAGTATCCTGGGCAATATAGGTTGAGAAACCCAACTTTAACGGCGCAGCGGCCAGAAAGCCATAACGCCAGCAACGAACACTGTCGCTACATAGATATTCGCTGTAATACAAAGCTGCTTCAGCCTGTCAGCGGAATTCCGTTAAAGATCAAACCCGCGCTGGCGCAACATTTCCAGCAACCCCTCTTCATTCATCACCGGAATATCCAGATCACGCGCCCTGTTCAATTTCGATCCAGCGCCGGGGCCCGCCACTACGCTATCGGTTTTGGCGGAGACGCTACCGGCCACCTTCGCACCAAGCTGTTGTAAATAATCCTTGGCTTCACTGCGCGACAGAGTCTGCAGCTTGCCGGTCAGCACCCAGGTCTGGCCGGATAAAGGCTGTTCTTCCCCTCCACGCTCCTCGGCCAGCCAACGCACACCGGCCTGGCGCATAGCCTCTATTTCCTCCAGTGCGTGGGGCTGTTGAAAAAATTCCGCAACGAAGTGGGCAACGACCGGACCCACATCCTCCACTTCCTGTAAGGCCTCCTCGTCCGCACGCATCAATGCTTCCAGATCACCAAAGTGCCGAGCCAGGTTGCGCGCTGTCGCCTCTCCCACCTCGCGGATGCCGAGTGCGTAAAGGAATTTCGCGAGGGCGGTCTCTTTGCTGTGCTCCAGCGCATTGAGGAGATTCTGTGCGGACTTTTGCCCCATGCGCTCAAGACCCGCCACCTGTTCGAGACTCAGGTGATACAGACCGGAAACCGAGTGCAGTAGCCCTTCATCCACCAATTGCTCCACCAGTTTGTCACCCAGACCATCGATATCCATCGCTTTGCGCGAGGCGAAATGCTTAATCGCCTGCTTGCGCTGGGCACTGCAGATCAGACCGCCACTGCAACGGGCCACCGCCTCTCCCGGTGCCGACTCCACTGGCGAGCCGCACACCGGGCAGTGGGTGGGAAATGTAATGGTGTGGGTACTTTTCGGTCGCTTGCTCTCCACCACCGAGACCACTTGGGGGATCACATCGCCGGCGCGGCGAATCACCACAGTGTCACCGATCCTTACCCCAAGGCGCTGGATTTCATCGCGGTTGTGCAAGGTTGCATTGGACACCGTCACGCCGCCAACAAACACCGGCCTGAGCCTGGCCACCGGGGTTACTGCACCGGTGCGGCCCACCTGGAACTCCACATCCAAAAGCTCTGTCATTTCTTCTTCGGCTGGGAATTTGTAGGCCACGGCCCAGCGCGGCGCCCGCGCGACAAAACCCAGGCGCTTTTGCAGGGGAATGCTGTTGACTTTAAAAACAATACCATCGATATCGTAGGGCAGCGAATCGCGCTTTTCGCCGAGCGCTTTGTAATAGTCGATACAGGCCTGGATACCACTGACCACACGCATTTCCCGGTTGAGACGAAAACCCCACTGCCCGAGCAGCTGCAGGGTTTCCATGTGCGCTCCCGGAAGGGGCGCACCTTCCACGAGGCCGGTGCCGTAGGCACAGAGCTCCAGGGGTCTCTGCGCAGTGATACGGGAATCCAACTGGCGCAAACTACCGGCGGCCGCGTTGCGGGGATTGACGAACAATTTTTCACCGGTAGTCTCGGCCTTGCGGTTCAGCTCGGCAAACCCCGCTTTCGGCATATAAATTTCACCGCGCACCTCCAGCACGCCGGGGTATTCCGCTATGGTTTTATGCCGCCGCAGACGCAGGGGCACCGAGCCCACAGTGCGTACATTCTGGGTAATATCTTCACCGATAGTGCCATCGCCACGGGTAGCCGCACGCTTGAGTACCCCATCGCGATACAGTAGGCTGATCGCAATACCATCCAGTTTAGGCTCGCATGCATATTCCATTGGCCCTGTGCTGTTCAAGCGTTCACTCACGCGACGGTCGAACTCCAGTAGCTCTTCATCGTTAAAGGCATTCTCCAGCGACAGCATCTGCACCTCGTGGTGCACCTGGGCAAAAGAGGCCAACGGCTCGGCACCGACGCGCTGAGTGGGCGAGTCGGGGGTTCGCAGTTCGGAGTATTCCCGTTCGATATCCTGCAATTCACGCAAACGGCGGTCATACTCCACATCCGGCAGTTCCGGATCATCCAGCACATAGTACTGATAGTTGGCTCGCTGGAGAATTTCTCGCAGTGCCTGAACCCGCGCGCGCGTTGCGTGGGGAATAGTTTGATTACTCATCAATTCTGTCGAGTGAAAAGAGTTTATTATTGAGAAAACTGGATTCTACGCGTCACAGTGGCCCCGGCCCGTGACCGAAATCCTGACAGGGTTGGATCGGGCATGGCCTGGCACCGCTGTTACCTAACAAAAATGGCGTAGATCCCGCATCCGCACAATCAGCTTTGTGCCATCGCCAGAGCCCGGCAACGCTGGTATTCCACCACACGCTGGCGATAGTGCCCGGCAGTTTGGGCGGTAAAAACACTGCGGTTTTCATCCTTGAGTTCACCGCCGAGCAACTCGGCAATTTTGTAAGCGGTGAACAGCAACTGGTCAAACGCCTTAATCGCCTCCCCCTCAACCGGCAGCGCCAGGAAAAGGCTGACGCCGGGCGTGGTAAATTCTTCCATCTGTGTAAGGTCAAAGACCCCTGGCACCACAATATTGGCAAGGCTGAAAATCACCGAGCCATCGGCACCACCATCCTCATGATAATGGAATATATTCATCTCGCCGAAACGCATTCCCGAGGCCAACATCACGCGCAACAGATCATTGCCTTCGAAACAATCCCCCTCTGACGCCATCACATTAATCACCAGCACTTCATCGCGCACCGGGGATTTTTCCTGGGGCTGTCCTGCGTCGCGGGAAAGCGTCTGGGAATATTGCTCGCAAAGCACCTCCTGGTGGGGATTGTCCTGTGGGGGTCGGCCCGACGGATTCGATTCTGCACTGAGTACCCCCAGGCTCTCGAGTTCGTTCAGCTCAGGCTCAAAGCGCTGCCCGTCCACTATGGATTCCATCAATGTGGGCACCCGCTCCTCAAAATCCAGCATGCCCTGCTCCTCAATATTCCGCGGTGGTGTGCTGCCCGCCAGGGGCCTGCGCGAGGAGATAAAACTTTCCTGTACCTGACGGTTTACATGCAACGCATCCCCCAGTGCCCGGCGCTGGACCACGCGGACCTGTCCGGGCAACTCACTGGTTGCCTGCCTCGGTTTCACTTTGTCATGGGCGCCCACTGAAGGGTCTCTGCCCTCCGCGTTCGGCTGGGCCCTGGACACAGGGTCGGCATCACCGTCCACCTCAGATTGCATTGCCCTGGACAACTTTCGGGAAACCTTCACAGCGGCACGCTGCCGCACAATCGCGCGGCGCACACCATCCAGTACTGCCACAAGCACCACTACAATCAGGATTGTAACCAGCCAGTTGTTCATTTAAGTGCCTCTCCTTTCTGCGCCTTATGCGGAAGCCAGCTCGGCTGCCTCTTCCACATCCACCGATACAAGGCGCGACACTCCCGGTTCATGCATAGTCACACCCAGCAGCTGATTCGCCATCTCCATAGCGATCTTGTTGTGGGTAATATAGATGAACTGAACGTGCTCTGACATTTCTTTAACCATTCGTGCGTATCGACTTACATTAGCGTCATCGAGTGGAGCATCCACCTCATCCAGCATACAGAAAGGTGCGGGATTCAAACGAAAGATGGAAAAGACCATTGCGATTGCCGTCAGTGCCTTTTCTCCACCGGAGAGGAGGTGAATCGTGCTGTTGCGCTTACCCGGCGGGCGCGCCATGATCGCAATTCCGGTATCCAACAAATCATCCCCGGTTAGTTCCAGATAGGCATTGCCGCCGCCAAACACCTTGGGGAAAAGTTCCTGCAGGCCCGCATTGACCTGATCAAAGGTTTCCTTAAAGCGGGTTCTCGTCTCTTTGTCGATTTTCCTGATTGCATTTTCCAGGGTCTCCAGCGCTTCTGTCAGGTCTCCATACTGGCGATCCAGATAGTGCTTGCGCTCCGATTCCTGTTTATATTCATCAATGGCTGCCAGGTTAATGGGTCCCAGGCGCGAGATGCGCGCAACCACCAGTTCCAAATCTTCCTGTACCTGGGCGATGGTCAAATCCCCGGGCAGTTGTTCGATCAGCTGATCCACATCGTGATCGTTCTCGCGCAGCTGCTCTGCCAGCCCACTGCGCTGCACCTCCAGGGCCTGGGCGGAGAGGCGCGCCTGTTCCAGCTGGGCACGCACCCCCTGCAGGGCCGCTTCCACCTTGTGGCGCTCCTGTTCCTGCTCACGCAGGCCGGTCTCCACTGCCTCGAGCTCCGCGCGCGCCTCGGCCAACTCGGTTTCCGCCGTGAGGCGCGCACCCAATTTCTCTTCCAGCTTTCCCTGAACGTCCTGGGACGGATCGTGAGTCTCGGCCATCTGTTCCTGCAATTGGGCGCGGCGGCTGCGCAGCCGTGCCAACTGCGCATTCATGACCTGCAGAGTGCGCTCCAGGGACACCACTTGTGTGCGCACAGACTGCTCGCGCATGGCCAACTCGTGGGCGCGGTCCTTGCCTTCGCGCGCACGTTGGCGAGCAGTATCCAAAGCTCCGCGCAATGCTTCACGGTGTTCCATGAGTTTTTCACGACGATCTGTATCGTCACTCATGGCCTCGACCGCTTCTTGCAGCAACAGGCGCGCCTCGGATAGGGACTCCGCTTCCGCGTTCTGCTGCTCGCGCACCTCGATCATTTCCTGCTCAATGCGACTGCGGCGTTCACTCACCTGCTCGGCACGGGCGCGACGGGCGGACAGTTGGCTGCGCAGTTCTGCTTCGCGACGGCCGAATTGTTCGGAATCGCTGCGCGCCTGCTCAATCTGCCGATCGAGATCAGCGACTTGCTCACGCAGGGATTCGCGATGCTCGTTGAGTGTGCCTATCTGTTCCTCGCACTGTGCAAGTTCCTGAGCCAACACCTCCAGTTCCTGCTTGCGTGCCAGCACGCCGGACTCAGCATCGCTGGCGCGGCGCACACGCAGCCAGTTGGGGCCCAGCCAGAGGCCATCGCGGGTCACAATGGACTCCTGGATCTGCAGACCCGAGCGCAGTGTCAATGCCTCGGTCAAATTGTCGGCAGTATAGATACCCGCAAGCAGACCTGCCAGAGGGGCCGGGCCCCGGACCACATCCGAAAGGGGTGGCAAGTGACCCCGAACCGGGGCAGCCAGGGCACTGTGATCAATAAATACCGCCTGGCCATTTTGCAACTGCGCAAGCCCTTCGGTGAGGCTTTCCAACCGCTCGACACACACCGCCTGCAGCTGTTCCCCCAACACCGTTTCAACCGCAGTTTCCCAGCCTGTGTCTGCCTGTATTTGTTCGGCCAGGCGCGGTCTGTCAGCCAGGGCCTGCCGCTGAAGCCAACGCTGTACCGCTTTTCCCTGCCCGAGCGCCGCCTGTTGCAGGGCCTCTAAAGAAGCCTGACGGCCCCGACCGGTTTGCAATTGCAACTGCAACCGGTCCAACTCTGTGGCCAGCTCGCCCTCGCGAGCGCGTAATTCCTGCAGACACTCGCGCCGCTCCACTATTTGTTCGCGGCGCTCTTCAACCTGTATTTCCAACTCGGCCAACTGCTCACCCAACTGCAGGATTTCCTCCCCATCACCGGGAACCTGAAGACCGGACTGCTCGGTGGCCAGTTTGTTGATTCGCGCCAGCAATCTCTGCCCGGAAGTCTCCAGGTGCTGGATGCGCGACTGCTGCACTTCGGCTTTCTGGCGCGAACCCGAGGCGGTCTGGTTGAACTGGTCCCACTCGCTCTGCCAGTTGCGCATGTGCTCCTCTGTCTCAAGCAGCGCACTGGCGGACTCCTCCTCCGTGGCCAGCGCTATCTCCAGGTCCGGCACTATCACCGTCAGCTCCTCTTCGAACTGCGCAGCCTTCTCCCGATCCACCGCCAGAGTGGTCTCCGCCTCAAGGTATTCCTGCCCGGTTTGTGCCAAATCAGACTGCAGGCGCGTGGAGCGCTCGCGGGCGTGGGCGAGACTCTGCTCCAGGCGTGCAATATCCGCACCCACTGCATAGAAGCGCTCCTGAACCTCATTGAAGCTGTCGGACAGTTCATGATAGCCCACGCGCTTTTGCTCGATCGCTGTGTCGCAATGGACCTGCCGGGTCACCAGCGCCTCAACTGTGAGCTCCAACTCGCCGATCTGCTGCTGCTTGTCAGTGGCCTGTTCGTTTAAGGCACAATATTTCAACGCCTGCAAATTCGCCTTGTGACTGCGCTCTTCGCCTTTAAAGCGACTATATTTCTCCGCCGCGGCAGACTGGCGCTCAAGGCGCGACAGCTGGCGGCCCAGTTCGTCGCGGATATCCGCGAGGCGTTCCAGGTTTTCCGAGGTGCGTCGCATGCGGTTTTCGGTATCTCGACGGCGCTCCTTGTATTTGGAGATACCGGCGGCCTCTTCGATATAAATCCTCAATTCCTCGGGCTTGGCATCGATCAGTTTCGAAATCATGCCCTGCTCAATAATGGCGTAGCTGCGCGGGCCGAGGCCGGTTCCCAGAAACAAATCGGTCACGTCTCTGCGGCGGCATTTTTCACCGTTGAGGAAGTAGTTGTTCTGCGCTTCGCGGGTGACTTTGCGCTTGACAGAAACTTCGGAAAAGGCAGCGTAGGCACCGGGAAGTTTGCCTTGGGAATTATCGAAAACCAGCTCGATAGAGGCCTGGCCAACCGGTTTACGCCCGCTGGAGCCATTGAAAATAACATCGGTCATGGAGTCGCCGCGCAGGTTCTTCGCGGACGATTCACCCATGACCCAGCGCACCGCATCAATGATATTGGATTTGCCACAGCCGTTGGGACCAACCACCGCGCTGAGGTTTGTAGGAAAAAAAACAGTGGTGGGGTCAACAAAGGACTTGAAGCCCGCGAGCTTGATGCACTTCAGACGCATGTAATCTTTAACTCGGTATCTCTTATCTTTGCCGGCCAAATCCTCAAACCACCGATTGTACATGGCGCTGTCGGGGCTTTCAGCGCTATTTTTTAACAGTGGCTATTCAGAAGGATTTTCGACCGATCCAGCCAGCGCTCAAGTCAAGGTGTTGCAACTGGGACTCATCAATAGTATTCCCGGCAGGTTTGCAATCAATCAGCCGCCGCCAAAAGCACAACTCGGAAACACAGGTGCGCCCGCGCCCTATAGAGTGCAACCCTGTTCTCAGTTCGCGATTGAAAATAGAAAAACCGTAACGGCTTTAGCCAGTACCATTTAATTACCCGCGAAAGCACAACAACCGCCAGACCACACCACCCTAGAGTTCCCGATCAATCGTGATGGACTGAGCCTTTCCCCAGTTTTCCCTGGAGAGAGATTCAATGGTGCCCTGCCAGTCTCCCGCTACGGGGCGCGCATCGCCGTGCAGGGCCAGGCGCGCCACCAGTTGCACAGAATCCACCGAAGCAATGGAGCGCCCCGGCATCATCGCGCGAGACTCATCCAGCACCACTTCCACCGGCAACTGGCCCGCGCTCAAGCGTACTATTGCCAAGGGCAGTGGGCTATCGGTGCTACGGGCATAAATATAGACCGGCGTAGCGGAGTCTGCAGCGATCTCTCCGCTCAAACTGACCTGTACCCGAATCGCAGCTCCGCCAAGTGCCTCCGAACTGGCGGGCTCTAGCGCCGTTTTGGAATTATCGGCAAGGGCCTGTTCCGCCCGCGCAACCCCGGCAGCCAAGGCCTCTGCTGCAGCCGAGCCGTGCTCGAGCTGCTGTAAGGCACTCTGCCAGTGATCGCGCGCCTGGCGGTAGTCCTTGTCCTCATAAGCGGCTATTCCCGCCAAACCCAAGGCAGTGCCATCGGTGGGCTGACTTTCCAAAACCTGTTTGACCAGCAGGCGAATCTCTTCGGTGATTTTGGAGCCCCCGGCAAAAAACAGCGCCTGTGCCAGCTCGGCTTTTACCGATGCCGCCTGGGGCTCACGCTCAACCACAAAGCGATAAGCCGACACCGCACCGGCGATATCCCCGGCGACCAGTAACCGCTGCGCCAAAACATAACGACTGCGCAGGTCCTCGGGATGCTTCTGCACCCAATCTTTTAACTGACGGGTAATGCGCGCCACAGTAGCCGCATCCACCCCACCCTGGTGGCTGGCCACAACCTCCCGGTAGAAGGCCACCTCGCCGGGGCGCTCGGACCAGATATAAGCCCCAGCTGCCATTAACGGCACCAGCAGCGCCAGGCCAATCAACAAGCCGGCACCGCGCCGGCTGGGCCCAGCGGCTGGTGCCCCACTCCGCGCGGCCAGCAGCTCCCGGGCCATTTCGGCTTCGAGTTGGGCGACCTGTTTCTCGCCCATGGCCTCCCTGTCCAGGGCATCATGTAGCTCGCTGGTACGCGCCCGGTACAGCTCAATTATCGCAGTACGCTTGCTGTCATCCGAGCCCCCAGCACGAGCAGTCCGCATGGCCGGCAACAAAAAGACAAGGGCCAGCAATAACAGCAGAATGGTCAGCCCAAACCAGATATCAATCATTTGCTCTTTTTCCCGCTGCCGGTCCAATCGCCCGGATCATTACCCAGCAGCTTTTTCAATCGGCGCCGCTCATCGTCACTCAATTCACCGCTATCGTCACCCTGGTCTGCGCCGGTACCACTGCGGGCACGTAACACAATCACAATCAGCGCCAGCAAACCTATCAGCGCAAATATGCCAGGGGCCAGCCACAGCGCCAGGGTGTTGCGTTGAACCGGAGGGCGGTAGAGAATAAAATCCCCATAGCGCGCCACCATATAGTCAACTATTTCTTTATCGGAGAAGCCTTCCTCCAAAAGCCGGCGTATTTCCCGGCGCAGATCGACGGAAATCGATGCATCCGAATCAGCCAGGTTCTGGTTCTGGCACTTTGGACAACGCATTTCCTCAATCAACACCCGATATCGCGCCTCCAGATCAGGGGAGGACAACTTTTCAGCCTCCACCACCGCCTGCACTGCCACGGACAGGCACAGCACACCCAGTGCCAACACAATTCGGCCCAGCCAGCGCTCCTGTCTCACAGTTTCTCCCACATCCAATCCGCCGGAAATTCCTCGATTATAACAGCGTCACCAAGCCGCGGACACGCCCGCAACTCCCCACCCGTAAGCCTTAACGCACAGAAAGGCAAAAAATAAAAAAGGCGTTGACGCCGCAAAGAATATCATTAAGATACGCAGCTCCTGACACGGGGTGGTTAGCTCAGTTGGGAGAGCGACGGCCTTACAAGCCGTAGGTCACAGGTTCGACCCCTGTACCACCCACCACTTCCCCAGCGCTTGCAAGGCAGTGCTTTGACAGGGAAGAAAAGAATGCGGACCGGTAGTTCAGTTGGTTAGAATGCCGGCCTGTCACGCCGGAGGTCGCGGGTTCGAGTCCCGTCCGGTCCGCCATATATAAAAAAGTCCCGCCCGAAAGAGTGGGACTTTTTTATTTATGCAAACAGCAGATTACGGCTCTTTTATTGGATGCTCTGCCATTTACCACACAACCAGGGCTATGTGTCCAACAGGGGGGCCCACAGACCCCGGCAGGCACAGCCCGTCAATCGATGCGCCGCACCTGGTGATCAATGCCAAGGGTTTTAGCCTGCCCACCTCGGCCGGCTCCGGATACCCCCCCGCACCAGCCAAACCCTCCTCTACTCCCCAGCCATGCCTTCCCCCTCTTTGTAAACCACGCAAAGGGCCTGAATTGCCGGGATCATACTGCCGCGATTGGCTGTAACCGCGGCTCTGCATCTCAGAGATTATGGGTAGCTATAACTGGCCTGCAAACCCAGAGGCATACCCAGGTTCCAGTAAATCACCAAAAACAGGGACCAGCACAATAGGAATACCACGGAATAAGGCAGCATAATGGATACCAGGGTACCAATCCCCGTGCCCTTCACATAGCGTTGACAGTAGACAACCACCAGAGGAAAGTAAGGCATCAACGGTGTGATGATATTTGTGGACGAATCGCCCACCCGATAGGCCGCCTGGGTCAGGTCCGGAGAGAAGCCAACCTGCATCAACATAGGCACAAAAATTGGCGAGAGCAGCGCCCACTTGGCGGAAGCGGAGCCCACAAACAGGTTGATAAACGCCACCAGCACAATGATTCCTATCAGCGTTACCGGGCCTGGCAGGTTCATGGCCGCAAGCAGGCTGCCACCCTCTACCGACAGCAGGGTGCCGAGGCCAGAGCGGGCGAACTCGGCGATAAAGAGCGCGCAGAAGAAAGCCATTACGACATAGTAAGCCATGGAGCCCATGGTTTTGGACATTGCATCGATCACATCCTTGCTCTGGCGAAAGGTACCGGCCACATAACCAAATACAACACCGGGGATGATAAACAGGAGGAAAATCAGCGGCACGATAGATTGCATCACCGGCGCACTGAAGGAAGCCAGCTGTCCCTGGCCATCGCGCAGTGCCGAAGTTTCCGGCAGCATCCAGGCCACAAGCCCAACCATACCTGCCAGCATTACCGTCACCGCCAAATACATGGCCTTTTTCTCGCGGGCACCCAGCGATTGCATCACGGGCATCTCCGCTTTATCACCATCAATCGCAACACCCTTTAAGCGAGGCTCAATGACCTTATCGGTGAGCCACCAACCCAGCAAGGTCACCACCAGGCAGGACGCCGAGGTGAAAAACCAGTTGTTCAACGGGTTAACCTGCATATCCGGGTCGACAATCTGCGCCGCAGTTTGGGTAAAACCCTGCAGCAGAGGATCAATGGCAGAGGGGACAAAGTTTGCCGAAAAGCCCCCGGAAACCCCGGCAAAGGCCGCGGCGATACCTGCCAGGGGATGTCGACCGGCCGCATAGAAGATCACGCCACCCAAAGGAATAACCAGCACATAACCGGCATCCACAGCTGTGTGGCTGACAATGGCCACCAGTATCAACATCGGTGTCAGCAACATCTGCGGGGTCACAGCCAGAAGCTTCTTCAGTACCGCATTGATAAAGCCACTCTGTTCTGCCACGCCAACCCCAAGCATGGCCACAAGGACGACACCCAATGGTGCAAAACTGGTAAAGGTGGTCACCATGCCGGAGAGAAAGCGCGCCACCTCACTACTGGAAAGCAGATTGATTACCTGAATGGCCTCACCGGTAGCAGGGTGCAGTGTGTCAAAACGCACATCGGATAGCGCCCAGGACAGCACCCAGACTACCACCATCAAAATCAGAAAAAGCACTGCCGGATCGGGCAGCTTGTTGCCCACCACCTCAATGCCGTTAAGTGCTCGGTTGATCCAGCCATTCTTGCCGGTGGCATCGGCACCTGCAGAAGGGTTTGCCTGAATATTTTCCATAATAAAGCCCTGTACTTTCGTTATTTTTTATTACTTTATAAAACTCATGGGGAAACCTCCAAAGCCATGCCCCCACTGCATTTTAAACCCTGACTACCCAATCTTGCGGATGCCGACAGCGTGGCGCAACTTTTCGATAAAGGGTGCCGAATAAGCCCGCGCTTTGACTGCGCCTTTCTCCAGTACCTCTTCGATTAACGCCGGGTTGGCAAGCAGGGCTTTGTAACGTTCGCGAGCCTCACTGATCTGACCATCAATCAGCGCAAACAGCTGCTGCTTGGCCTCACCCCAGGCAATACCCTCTTCAAAGTCCTTGCGCATTTTCTCTGTTTGCTCCTCTGTGGCAAAGGCTTGCCAAATCTGGAAGACCGTAGAGGTATCCGGGTCTTTGGGCTCACCCGGCTCCAACAGATTGGTTTTGATTTTGTTAATGTGCTTTTTCAGCTGTTTTTCCGCCAGAAACAGGGGGATGGTATTGCCGTAGCTCTTGCTCATCTTGCGCCCATCCAACCCCTGCAACACAGCCACATGATCGTCCACTACCGCTTGCGGCAAAGCGAAGTGTTCTCCATAGTGATGATTGAATCGCTGGGCGATATCTCGGGCCATTTCGATATGTTGTACCTGGTCCTTACCCACAGGCACCCTGTTGGCATTGAACATCAGAATATCTGCCGCCATCAGGATCGGGTAGCTGTAAAGCCCCATGGTGACACCAAAATCAGAATCCTCGCCGTCGGCACGATTAGCATCTACCGCTGCCTTATAGGCGTGTGCGCGATTCATCAACCCCTTGCCGGTCATACAGGTCAACAACCAAGTCAACTCGGGAATTTCATGAATATCGGACTGGCGGTAGAAGACCACATTGTCGGTATTGAGGCCGAGGGCCAGCCAGGTTGCGGCGATTTCCAGGGTAGACTGATGCACCTGCTCGGGGTCCTGGCACTTGATCAGCGCGTGGTAATCTGCCAGAAAGTAAAAAGACTGGTTATTCTCATCCTGACTGGCTGCAATTGCCGGCCGGATTGCACCCACATAATTACCCAGATGAGGGGTGCCGGTGGTAGTAATACCGGTTAATACGCGCTGCTTGGTCATAAATCCTTCGTATTCCATACTAAATTCAGGCAATAAAGGGCGAATAATACCCTGTTAATGGCTGCGATTGTATCAACCGAAGGCATCAACCTATGACCCACCCCGTTACAGCTACTCAGGAATGCCAGGCATTGCCATTCCTTCCCCTCACCTGGGGTCCAAGCCACTCTGGCAACCCATCTAAATCCAGCCGGGAAAAAGCCTGCATCCCTGCGCAGGGCATAGCCGCTACTGCACCCACCATTTTTGATGCTGACTCTATTGAATGGCAGAACTTCCGCTCGCAACCGGACAACCTGGTCAAATCTAGGATCATGACAAGATCCTGCAAGTCTTACGTGCCAAATCCTGAGCCTTGACGCACCATCCAACCTCTCAGCATTTTCAAACCCTGGTTTTCTTTGGCAGCGACTACCGGGTGAGTGTCAAACCACCATCAACAGGCGTGGTGATTTTTTCTGCTGGACTCACGTGGCAAGAAGGCCCACCGAAAAGGGCATCCTATTCAAAAGACTGAGCCCCAGCCCTACAGGTTAAGTGAGAACATTTAACTATTAACCCGATCGGTCGCATTGAACAAAAGCGCCCTGTAGCAGCACATGATTCTGCCACCAAGATAGCTTGTGGGTAATTACATAGTGGAACACTTGAAGGAGGGGGTTAGGAATGCAGCTATGACACAGAGTGACCACTCACCAGATGCAAAAGATGAGATACAGGCACTGAAAGCTCTTTTTTCAAATCAGAAAGGTGTTGAAAGTACCGGCCTGACAGAGCACTGTATTACCGTGAAAGCTGTCAGACCGGGTCGGATTTCCGGACTACAAATTACCACATAATAAATTCTGTCTCAGAGAGGGAATAAGCATCGATTACCAGCGGCCAGTACACCGAATTGTTCAAGCGCAGATCGTTATCGATATACCACCTTTGTGCATCCGAACCATTACATACACGCCATTCAACCTGATGCGCCTGGCTACTGTTTACATCCAGGCATTTACCGTCATTGTAGATGCTTCCATCAATATTGATTTGCAAAAACTGGTTTCCAGCCTCCTGGTCGTTATAAGGTTTACAATCACCATCCAGCAGCTGGCCACCCTCATCATCAAGGCAGTCAAGAACACTGCTGTCAGCAAGCATTAAGCGACCTTGCACCTCTGGATAAAGCCATTGCTGATTGCGGTTCGATGCATTACAGCCCCAAAGCCAGACATCATTTCCATTTGACGTGCTGCCTTGGCTGAGGTCGAAACACTTGTTGGTATAGGGATTTTTTAGCTGATTTTTGGCAATCAGCCACTGCTGGTGACTATTATTGCTATTGTCACTGCAATCCCAAAGCTGAATCCTGTTGCCGTTTTCACTGCCACCGCCGGAATTATCCAGGCACTTGCCCAGCGAACGGACAGTGCCATCAGTTGAAAAGGTCCAACGCTGTTCCGGCACCTGCGCAGGAAGATCCATGCATTCCCAAATAGTGATCTGGGTGCCGTTATCGGTTTGAGCGCCGCTGACTTCAACACACTTGTTATAGTCCTTTACAGGCACCAGATTGCCTTCTCTGGCGGGGATTACCCAGGAATAATCTGCCTTGAAGGCCAGCCTATCGCAATCAAACAGATCAATATTTTCTCCATTTGCATTGGCACCGCCGGTGTGCCTGTTGACGTCCAGGCACAGTCCTCCATGTGAATTTTCAATAAAACCATTCCGATGATCCACAGCCCACCGCTGGCTTGTGCTTCCCGGAACACATACCTGCAATTGCACGTTAAACTGATCATTTGCATCAATGCCCATGCACAACCCCATAGCGCGGATGGTTCCATCCGGTGAGAATGACCAGCGCTGTCCCGGCCGGTTCTCACAGTCCCACAACTGAAGATTGGCCCCGTTGGTTGACTGCCCGCCAGTAACCTCTATACATTTGGTTTTATCCCTTAAACGGAGCGCCAAATGGCCTTCTCCAGCAGCGCCGCCCAACTGGAATCCTACGGCTGCATGATCTGAGTAAATCGGCAGGTTCCTCCCGCCAAAACCCGCAATGAAATCACTGGAAACGGCAAAATCAAGCTCCCCGGGTCTTTCATCGTTGGTTGGAAAGACATGTGTTGGCTGAAAGCTCCTGTAGAGATGACTCCCGTTTGGTAAGGTCGGTGTCAGGTTCGGCAGTGTGTTGCCGTTAGCATCCGGGTATTCATGATTTTCCAGATCCCGGTTAAAGTCCCCCAACGCCAACCAGGAAGTACCGGCATGGGTCAGCGCGATCTCCTCCAGTATGGTATCTGCATTATTAAGCCTGGTACGGCCATATGAACCGGCGTGGATGGTGTAGACAGTGGTAGGGGTGCTGCCTTGAGCGCCTGAATTGATGGTAATTCCGAAACTTTCACGACTTGTTCCCTCGGTTGCCGCATGAATATAAACATCACTGGCCCGATACCGTGAAACAATGGCAATATTGGTACGCCGGCCATCGGAAGGGGTGTCATGATCCCCGAAGACAGGCAGGTGATAAATATAGTAGGTCTGTCTGTTTACGGTCCAGCTGTACTCTGAGACTATCGCTCCGGGCGCTTCGGGATCTTCCCAACTATTGAGGGGCGCACCGGCCGAGGCTGGCACCGCCCCGACCTCTTGTAGTGCCACCAAATCCCGCGAAGCCCCCAGATATTCTCTCTCACCGGTTAAAATACCTTTAACGTCCACCTCCCAGGTGCTGTCGGCATCACTGTTTGCACCTTGCATATTAAAGGTGGCAAAACTGAAGTCGCCGATATGTGCCTGGGTACTGCTTGAAAATAAAAAAAATAGTAGAACTGCAAATGCGCTTTTTATAATCAAAGGTAGTCGTCCATTTATTGCAGTCATATGACAAATCCCTGTATCTTTTTTAAAATAATTCGAACGAAATCAAGCGAATTGCCCTTTATTTCTTCCTTGATCCGAGTGATCGTTATAACATTCCTCTAACAGCAGTTACAACCACCAATGGTTATTTCTCGGGCAGATTAAATCAGCATTTATCAACCCTACAGTTCAGCCAACTTCCATGCGCTTATTTGGTGTCGACCTTGAAATACCGATTCAAATTTCAAATAATATCGCAAACATTTTGACTATCGATCTTTTCTGTAAACAGACTGCTTCAAGTCATATGCGCTTACCCACCATCTCCACAGATTCTATCTTTCAAGCGCAAGAGTAATGCACCGGGTAACCTTCAACTGCCCAGATCCCGGCGAAAAACAATTTGTGAATTAAAGAGAGGATACTTAAGGACACAGATAAAGAGACGAGCACAGATTGATATCGAAATCGCTCTTAATACTGCGACATCTTGAAAGCAGCCTTTCTACCTATTCAAGCATAGAATACCTATTAAGCAAACCCAGGAGATATACTAGTAAAGTAGGAGGAAAGAATACCCTTCTCCCAGAACCCTATGAGGCATGGATGCCGATTACGAGCGTACAGGGATGTATTCACAGCACATCCTGGGAGAGGGCATTTTTTTCCTACCGATCCGATAGTATGTGCCCGGAAGATACGCTTTGACACTCAGGGCCAGGATTGTGCGGTATGTTTTACCGGGCGCAACCACAGGGATGCCAGATAGCGCGAAGTGGCATTTTAAAAAGTCGTGAACGACTCATGGCTGGGAGGAATTATTGAAACGTAAGCTGCATGGCTTCAAGCCATTGATCGGACATGGTGACCACCTTGGAAAATATAACTTCACTTTTGATCCGAACAGCACTCTTCCTGCAAGAAGTCTACCACTGCCTGAAGGTGCCCATAGTCAGGCTGGCAATATAGCGTTCGCCCCTCTCGATCTTGTGACAGTAAGTTCGCTGAAACAAGGCTTGATAGGTGGTGTGACAAGGTTGAATTAGGAATGCCCAATTCTTCCTGAAGGACACCAACCGCCAGACCCCGGTGCCCCGACTTCACCAAGCGTTTAAAAATCGCCAGGCGGGTTGGATGCCCCAGTTCTTTCAGCGCCTTTGCAGCAACCTCTAAGTCCACGGCGATACCCTCTGCAATTCAGATATTTCCATATTACCAGAAATAGTTTGACATAAGACAATTATATTTCTATATTTCTAGAAATATAGCTTTTTAAGGAAACGAAATGACTGTCAGCGCTGAAATGTTCATTGAGTCAGCCAGCCTGTTTGTGCTTCTAACGGCTGAACTTACCGGTCTATTTCTGGTAATCAGTTACGCCGTTGGCTACCTGCAAACCAAGTTACCACCGGAAAGAATCCAGAGGATACTGAGCGACAAGCATGGTCATGGCTATGTTGCTGCCGGTTTCCTCGGGGCAATCACACCCTTCTGTTCCTGTTCAACCATACCCTTTCTAAAGGGCTTGCTGAGGGCAAAGGCTGGATTCGGAACCATGATGGTTTTCTTGTTCGCAAGCCCTTTGCTGAACCCCATTATCATCGGGCTCTTTATAGTGACCTTCGGGCCACAAGTTACCCTATTTTATTTTGTTGTCGCCATGAGTGTGTCGGTACTTGGCGGCATTATCCTTGAAAAATTGGGATTCGAAAAATATGTGAAACCGCAATCCTATCAGGAACCGAAGCCAAGCGAATGTAGTATCGGCTGTGGAGAAAAAACGGAACCGGTTGCTACCTGGAAAAAAGTATGGATTTCCACCTGGTCTGACTTTAGAAGGGTTCTGCCCTTCCTCCTTGGCGGCATTGCCATTGGCTCTTTGATCTACGGTTTTATGCCGACAGAATTCGTGGCACATGTAGCCAGTGAGAACAACCCTTTTGCCATTCCGGTAGCCGCGATTATCGGGATACCTCTTTACATCCGAGCAGAGGCCGTTATCCCATTAAGTGCGGCACTGACGGCAAAAGGCATGGGCCTGGGTGCAGTGATGGCGTTAATCATCGGCAGCGCAGGGGCAAGTTTGACCGAGGTGATATTATTGAAATCAATTTTCAGGAATCAGATGATTGTAGCTTTCTTGGTGGTCATCCTGGGCATGGCTACTGGTGCAGGGTTTCTTTACCATTTCCTTTTTTAAAATTACCGACACTGCCACCTGCGGTTTTCACACAGCCACAGACTGAGCGGTGCGATCACCTCAGTCGGGCACACAGTCTCCAGCGCTTATGAACCACAGAGCTCAAAGGTTTACACTGCACCCGATACCAATACAGGTTATACAAGCCTCGGACATGCCGGCAAGGGATTGGCTCCTCTACTGCGCATGGAGGCCATACCTAGCTGGGGCAATCGGGTAAATAGGCTGGTGGAGTAGAGGCCGAGGGCAAAAAACGCGGCAGAACCCCAACGGGTTTCGCCGCGCCCTTCTTCCATCCGATACATTGAATCGATATCGGAAGAAGGTTTTAAGCGTGCATTTCCAGCAACAGCGTATTCAGGCGCCGCACATAATCCGCTGGGTCTGCCAGCTGATTACCCGCCGCCAGGTTGGCCTGGTCCATCAGTATACTGGTGAGATCCGCAAAGCGGTCTTCGTCCTGCTCCTGATCCAGGCGCTGCACCAGTGGGTGAGACGGGTTCAGCTCGAAAACAGGCTTCGCCTCTGGCAACGCCTGTCCGGCCTGCTCCAGAATGCGGCGCATTTGCGGCCCCATATCCTGCTCAGTAACCACCAGGCACGCCGGGGAATCCACCAAACGGGTGGTGGCGCGCACAGATTCAACACGGCCGTCCAGAACCGCCTGAACCCGTTCAACCAGGGCACCGGACTCCTGCTCGACCTTCTCGCGCTCAGCCTTATCCTCTTCGCTTTCAGCCTCACCCAGATCCAGGGCGCCCTTGGCCACATCCTGAAACTGCTTGCCGTCGAACTCATTCATGTGACCCACAAACCACTCATCCACCTGATCGGTGAGCAGCAGCACCTCAATGCCTTTCTTGCGGAACACCTCCAGATAGGGGCTGGATTTGGCAGTGGCGAAGTTATCTGCGCACACATAGTAAATAGCCTTTTGGCCTTCCTTCATGCGGCCAACGTACTCTTCCAGGGACTGGTCCTGCTTCTCCGTATCGGTATGGGTGGTGGCGAAACGCAGCAGCCTGGCAATTTTTTCCTTGTTGGAGAAGTCCTCGGCCGGGCCTTCTTTCAACACATTGCCGAACAGGTCCCAGAATTTCTGGTACTGATCCGCATCCTTTTTCGCCAGCTTGTCCAGCATATCCAGGACGCGCTTGGTGAGGGCACTCTTGATCGCATCGGTGTTGCGGTCCTTCTGCAGAATTTCGCGGGATACATTCAGGGGCAGATCATTGGAGTCCAGCACGCCCTTCACAAAGCGCAGGTACAATGGCAAAAACTGCTCGGCGTCATCCATGATAAAGGTACGCTGAACGTAAAGCTTCAGGCCGCGAGCGGCATCGCGCTGGTAGAGGTCAAAGGGTGTACGCGCTGGGATATACATCAGGCTGGTATAATCCAGCTTGCCCTCTACCCGATTGTGACTCCAGGTCATGGGGTCGTCGAAATCGCTGGAGATATGTTTGTAGAACTCCTTATACTCCTCGGATTTCAACTCGGATCTGGGACGGGTCCAGAGTGCCTGGGCGGCATTGACTGCTTCAAACTCAGGCGCTTTTTCTTCCTGCTCTTCACCTTCCGCCACCGGTGCCTGCTCTTTCAGCATTTCCACAGGAATCGCAATATGATCGGAGTACTTCTTGATAATAGAGCGCAGGCGCCAACCGTCGGCAAACTCCTTAGCATCCTCTTTCAGGTGCAACACCACGCGGGTACCCCGCTGGGGCAACTCGACAGTTTCCACCGAGTATTCCGCCTCACCATGGCATTCCCAATGCACTCCCTGATCCACGCTGTGGCCTGCGCGACGGGTAAAGACGTCCAGCTTGTCGGCAACAATAAACGCAGAGTAGAAACCCACACCAAATTTTCCGATCAGGTGCGCGTCCTTTTTCTGGTCGCCGGTCAGCTGCTGCATAAATGCAGAGGTACCGGAGCGGGCGATGGTACCGAGGTTTTCGATAACCTCATCGCGACTCATACCAATACCATTATCGGTAATCGTCAGAGTCCCTTCTTCCTTGTCAAACTCAACGCGGATACGCAGGTCAGTATCATCACCTAGCAGCCCGGACTTGGACAGCGCTTCAAAGCGCAGCTTGTCTGCGGCATCGGAAGCATTGGAAACCAATTCGCGCAGGAAAATCTCCTTGTTGGAGTACAGCGAGTGGATCATCAGGTGCAGTAGTTGCTTGGCTTCCGTTTGGAATCCATGGCTCTCTTTTTGGGCCTCAACGGTCATTTATCAGGTCTCCCCAGTCACGGCTATTGGAACAGGTAACAGATATTGGGACCCACAGGCGGGTTTCAAGGGGAGGAAACCAAAGCAGTACTCGGGTAACTACCGGTCTCCACCGCTCTTGGCGGTGACCAGACTGCCTTTGCCGGTAATGTCGATCACGAAATTTGCGGTTAAGTCAGAAATCACGCGGGATTCCGCGTTCATTAAAATTGCGATGCCAATCTTCTCCTTTTCGGAGTAAGCCACCGCTGCGCGAAAGCCCGCCACCCAGCCACCATGGTAGATGATGCGGTCATCACCAATCGTGTAGAGGCGCCAACCCAGGCCATAGCCGGCATGGGATAGGTAATCCCGCCAGATACGGTGACGCATATGGCGCTGAGTGGGCACGCGCTCGGTAGTCATATCTTCAATCACTTCGGGAGACAACACTTTGGGGTAGTAGCCCATCTGTGCCTTCAACCACTGGGCCATATCGGAGATACTCGCATTTACCCCGGCGGCGGGCGCAGCAAAATAATACTCTTTTTCCACTTTCACCGGTCGCCAGCCCTTGCCGGTCTGCACATGGGGCGCGGCGCGGTTGCCAGAGGCCATAAAGCTCTCCCAGCCCACCGAGGCATTTTGCATATTCAGGGGAATAAAAATACGCTGCTTGAGTTGCCTGGCAAAAGAGACTCCCGTAGCCTCGTAGATAACATCCTCTATCAGGCTGAACAGCACATTCTGGTAGCCATAACATTTTCCGGGTGTGCAGCGGGGATCGATATTGGCAAACTTTGGCAGTATCTTGCTGAGCGGCTTGTTGCTCTCAAGATAATCGTCGTAGGCATTCGGGGTCAGACCCGAGGAGTGGCTCAACAGGTGCTCTACCTGCAGCTTGCGCGATAAAGCCGGGGTTTTGAAACTCAGGTCAGGAATATAATTGACCACCTTGTCGCTCCATTTGAAGCGCTTTTCATGCTCCAGCATGGTGGCCATGCTCGCGGCGAATGTTTTCGATACTGAAGCCAGGCGAAATACCGTATCCCGGTTCACCTTGCCGGCCTTGCCCCTGACCCGTACGCCGTAGGTGCCCATAGCAACCACCCGATTGCCATCAACAATCACGTAGGCGCCACCGGGGATGGACTTGCCCACCATCAACTGGTGAAAGTAGCGGTCAAACGCCTTGGCCCTGGCATCAATATCAACCGCACCTGCAGGCAGCACAAGTCCGCTCACAAGCAACATGAAAAGAAGGATCCACGCTTTCCCGATGCGCAGTTGGTAGACGATATCTGACAGAATTGCAGGTCTCATACGTAAATCGAGCCGCCAAAGCAATCCAATACTTGCAGATAAGATTAGCAGTCTGTGGGCAAAAACTCTATTTAGGCGCCACACAAGACTGACTGCAGGATTCTAGTCGCGAATAGCCATCTCCCACAGGAACTCCTGCCCCGCAACTGCCAGACGGTATATTGGCGCATATTGAAACAAAAAACCGCCTTTCGGCGGTTTTTTAGACTTGGAGATTCCCCTCCAGCAAACAGCCGAATTTATAATTCCTCGGCGTGCTCACTCAGGTAAGCCGCTACACCCTGCGGTGAAGCATTCATCCCCTTATCGCCCTCCTGCCAGCCTGCCGGGCAAACTTCTCCGTGTTCCTGGTGGAATGCCAGGGCATCAACCATACGCAACATTTCGTCAACATTGCGTCCCAGCGGCAGGTCATTGACAACCTGATGGCGAACCACACCTTCCTCATCGATCAGGAAGGAACCGCGGAAAGCAACACCAGCGTCAGCCTCCACATCGTAAGCTTGGCAGATTTCGTGTTTAACATCAGCAACCAACGTGTATCTCACCGCGCCAATGCCACCTTCGCTCACGGGGGTGTTACGCCATGTATTGTGTGAAAACTGGGAATCGATGGAAACGCCGATGACCTCTACACCGCGCTTTTCGAACTCGGCAAAGCGGTGATCAAAAGCAATCAGTTCAGAGGGACATACAAAGGTAAAATCCAGTGGATAGAAAAAAACTACTGCCTTCTTCCCCTCAATAGTTTCTTTCAGGTTGAAGGCATCGACGATCTCGCCGTTACCCAATACCGCCGCCGCCGTGAAGTCCGGGGCTGGCTTGCCTACCAAAACTGCCATAAAAAACCTCCTCAATCCAATGATGATTTGTTGATGATGTATATGATGCTCAATTTATATGCAACGGCTATAAATGAATGAAGATGTGATAGTGGGGGGCTATAATACACACCCTCTGATTCCAGGCCCATAAATTTTTTAAATGAGGTTGATAGCGAAACTGCATCACCTGATCCGATCCAACAACGGGCACCTGGCCCGGCGGTTGACTGACTGAAAAGGGAAACCCAAAGGGATAATACTGGGCTATTTCGAAATATTATTGACACTCATTCTCAACTGCAATACAATTTGCACAATTGAAATTGACCGAAGCTAACGCAACGATGTACGTGTGTATCTGCAAAGGCATAACTGACCGCCAAATCAAAGAAGCTGTCTATGGCGGCTCCACCTCAGTCAAGGCACTGAGGTATCACCTCGGCGTATCCTCACAATGTGGCCGGTGTGCTGAGCTGACCAAGGAAATCATTGAAGAAACCATGAGCGCAGGCATCATCACCTCTGCCAACACCGGTCTGTTTTATTCCGCCGGCTAATCCCGGCTTTCCCGTCACCTGCTCTACAACCACAGCCCACCGTGGCTTTACACACTAAGTGAAGACTGCCACTCAAAGTACAATTTTACCGACTTAAGCAGTTCTTCGCCTGGCGCTTTCCAGGCACCCCCCCCTAATTCCAGAACGCTCTCTGCTCAGCCTTGGCACGGCAAGCCTGGATCATTTACCGCCCCAAGCGCCCTGTAAAAGCAAGGATACACCTACCGCTTTGGATAACCGATGATGCCCAGTGCCATATTCCCTCGACCTTTTTGCGCCAAGTTTCAATAACCATTATGCGCTTTAAATGTAAAAAGCGGCTGAAGAATCACGTAATCCCCATTGCAGATCACAGTGGAGGGAGAGCATATCCTCTTTCAAGAACTTTTGAGAGGTCGCTGTATGCCGACTAAGGCCTCACAAGGAGATATTCTCAGCATGTTTCAGAGAAGACGGTTTTTCCATTCCTGACAACTGGAGAATAAAAATCGTTCTCAATCATACTTTCGATTTAATCCGATAATTTTCGAGAATATTCATTGCTTCACCCCTACTCAGGCAGACGGAAACGCAATCATTTTCGTTGGGGTTTTTGGCCGAATTTGCGTTAAAACCCTTACTTTTTCTGTTTTCTGCGGTAAATAACTTTTTCTTGACTTGATGTATTTCGCAACGCACACTCGCCCCGAATTACCGTTGTCGCTCTACACTAATTTATGAAAATCGGCCAACCAAAAACTTTAACGACCAGCAACCCTCACTGACTATGATTAACCCAGTATCCAATTGACTTGGCGGGTTATCCCAGAGCAGAAAATCGCGATCACCGACTGGCGCGAGCTCTGGGGGTAGCGGCAGTATTACACGGGAATACCGATATTTTGAGAGCGACTATCACATAGGCATTCTCTGCCACCCTAATCGGGCTAACAAGGCTACAGGAGCAATAGCGATGAAAGGCGATCCCAAGGTGATCGAATATTTAAACACTGTGCTGGGCAATGAACTGGTCGCAATCAACCAGTATTTTCTGCACGCCCGCATGTACGACAACTGGGGATTAAAGGCACTGAGCAAGCAGGAATATCACGAATCCATCGATGAAATGAAACATGCCGATTGGCTAATCGAACGGATTCTTTTCCTGGAAGGCATTCCGAACCTACAGCATCTGGGTAAATTGTTGATTGGTGAAAACACCGAGGAAATGCTCAAATGCGATCTGAAGATAGAATCTAAAGCGATTCCCGATCTGCGCGAAGCTATCGCCTACTGCGAGTCTGTACGCGACTACGTCAGCCGCGAGCTTCTGGAAAAAATTCTGGAGTCCGAAGAGGAGCACGTGGATTGGCTGGAAACCCAACTGGAACTGATTGACAAGGTGGGCATCCAGAATTACCTGCAATCCCAAATGGAAAAAGCATCCGACTGATCTTTTGCAATGCCACTATGCTACCCGTCATCACCAATACCGCGGCCAAAGCCGCGGTTAGTTTACGCTTTACCGGACAAGATCTGCCTGCGGATTAATTTCCAGCAGAAGCGACTTTACTGATCACCTTCACTCTCGGCAGCCGCCTCATCAATCAGGTTTTTCAATTCGCCATTCTCGTACATTTCCATAATGATATCGCAGCCACCAATTAATTCCCCTTTTATCCACAACTGTGGGAAAGTTGGCCAGTTGGCGTACTTCGGCAATTCAGCGCGAATCTCCGGATTGGACAAAATGTCCACATAAGCAAAGCGCTTACCACAGGCCATCATTGCCTGGGAGGCCCGCATGGAAAAACCGCACTGTGGGGCATTGGGGTTGCCTTTCATGTAAAGCAGAATGGCGTTGTCAGCAATCTGCTGTTGGATGTTCTCCAATGTATCCATAAGTATGAAAAACCTCATGTGGTGGAAGCAAAACAATCATTCAGTGCTTACCGCACCGGCACCCAGCCATAGCGCACTGGCTGAGCATTGTACCCTAGTGCGGGGTAAAAGAAGTACCTGCCCCTATGCATATCAAGTCCCAGCCCACCGAATACCTTATCAGGCTGTTAAGGTATAAAAAGTCGAATGAATAGCATACGCGCAACCTAGCTTGTGCTAGCATGACCTGCTCAGAATATTTCTCGGAATTAAAGCCATAATCCCGAACTTTCTGCGGAAACCTGAATAGACTTATTCACAACCAAAAGGAGGCACCACAGTGGCTACCCCCACGCTGATGGACACTTATGGCGAGAGAACCCTGACTCTGACCCGGGGAGAGGGTAACTATGTGTGGGACCAACAGGGCCGAAGATACCTGGATGCCATTTCCGGCATCGGTGTGTGCGGTCTCGGTCACTGCCATCCCAAGATCACCGAGGCCCTGCAGGATCAATCCAAAATCCTCCTACACGTTTCCAACCTGTACAACATTCCGGCACAGCAACAGCTAGCCGACCGACTGGCGTTCGTGTCTGGTATGGACAATGTGTTTTTTTCCAACTCCGGAGCCGAAGCCAATGAGGCCGCAATCAAGCTGGCCCGCAAGCTCGGCAGTGAGAGGGGCCTGGCATCACCACAGATTGTGGTGATGGAAGGTGCCTTCCATGGCCGCACCCTCGCCACCCTTACGGCGACAGGCAATGAAAAAGTGCAGCGGGGCTTTGCCCCCCTGCCCGAGGGCTTTTTGCGGGTGCCATTTAACAATGTCGCGGCCATTGAGCAGCTTGCAGCAGAGTGCAACAGCATCGTCGCCATATTTGTCGAACCCGTACAGGGCGAAGGCGGTATCCGCGTACCCGATGCGGACTACCTGCCGAAACTGCGCACCCTTTGCAACAGGCAAAACTGGCTGCTGATACTGGATGAAATACAAACCGGCAATGGTCGCAGCGGTAGAATGTTTGCCTACCAGCATACAGGGATAGTGCCGGACGTACTCACTACCGCCAAGGGACTGGGTAACGGTGTCCCTATCGGCGCCTGTCTGGCTCGGGGCAAGGCGGCCCAGCTGTTTACCGCCGGTAGCCACGGCTCAACCTTTGGCGGCAACCCCCTCGCCTGCCGCGCCGGCCTCGCTGTTCTGGAGACACTGGAGAGTGAATGGCTGATCGAGCGCGCAGAAAAACTGGGCGAACACTTAATACAAGCACTGCGGCTGCGGCTCACTGAGTGCCCAGCCGTTATGGAAATCCGCGGCCTGGGCCTGATGATCGGCATAGAAATAAACCGCCCCTGTGGCGAACTGGTGGGAAGAGCCCGTGCGCAAGGGTTGCTGATTAATGTAACAGCCGGCAATGTGCTCCGCCTTTTGCCGCCACTCACACTGACAGATAGCGAGTGTCATCAATTGGTCGACACAGTCAGCACCCTGATTCAACAATTTGCACAGTAAACCGTCCAGGGAACCACTGAAGGAGAGCAACGAATGCCGATCAGACACTTTCTCACCTTGATGGATTTATCCGCAGAGGAACTCAAACAGATTATTGAGCGCGCAATCGAACTGAAAAAGCTGCGCAACCAGGGCATCATGACCGAACTTTTCCGCGGCAAGGTGCTGGGAATGATTTTCGAAAAATCCTCCACCCGCACCCGTGTTTCCTTCGAAGCCGGCATGGCGCAAATGGGTGGTAGCGCCCTCTTTCTGTCACCGCGCGACACACAGCTGGGACGTGGTGAGCCGGTTGAGGATAGCGCGCGGGTGATCTCGCGAATGGTGGATATGGTCATGATCCGCACCTTCGACCATCAAATACTGAAACGCTTCGCCACTTACTCGCGGGTTCCGGTGATCAATGCCCTGTCCGACAGCTACCATCCCTGCCAGCTGCTCGCCGACATCCAGACCTACGTGGAACACCGCGGCAGCCCTGACGGCAAAGTGGTGGCCTGGGTCGGCGATGGCAACAACATGTGCCACTCCTATATCAATGCTGCACGTCTGTGCGGTTTCGAACTGCGCATTGCCTGCCCACAGGGTTACGAGCCGGATGGCAATCTGGTCGCGGCGGGGGGGGGGCAGGTGAAGGTTGTGCATAATCCTGTGGACGCTGTGCGCGGTGCCGACTGGGTTGCTACGGATGTCTGGGCCTCCATGGGACAGGAGAGAGAGCAGCAGGTGCGCACCAGGGCGTTTGAACCCTTCATGGTCGATCACCAGCTGATGCGCCACGCCAACAGCAATGCCCTGTTTATGCACTGTTTACCGGCCCATCGCGGTGAAGAAGTCAGTGCCGACCTCCTGGAAGACGGGGAGGTTTCGGTAGTCTGGGATGAAGCGGAAAACCGCCTGCATGCACAAAAAGCGCTAATGGAGTTTTTACAGGAACACAGCGCTTAACAAGCAGCTCCGGCGGGCGTGCAATACTCCTCGCCAGTACCCGGCACTGGTGCTTACATCGATTCTCAGTGATTTTTCTCGGCCGACTCTTCCGCC
This sequence comes from uncultured Microbulbifer sp., assembly GCF_947489355.1. GTDB lineage: Bacteria > Pseudomonadota > Gammaproteobacteria > Pseudomonadales > Cellvibrionaceae > Microbulbifer. The sequence continues at coordinate 37,287 of NZ_CANLDD010000034.1, forward strand.
TAGCAAAGTTTCTTCGGCAGGGGAAGAGGTCTGATGCAAAAAACAACTACCCATTCGCTTTTTGGACAACCAGAGATTTCATACAACGAGATTAAAGCATTAATTTCACGCCAAATGATGGACTATTTGAGTACCATATTGCTCAGATTACGGCCACTTTCAACTGATTATTGCTTTTGTTAATTTAGGTGGCCTCCTCTATTTAAAAAAATTGTAAGGATCTGTAACGGCTTTTTCCCCAGGTACCAATTTCATTGCAGCTCAATGGTGGCGGGGCCTGGAATAGAAGTGACTACTGACTTATTGCGCCTACCCACAATTTATCCACAAACAACCACAAGGTTATTCGCCTTGAATTAGTGCCCCTACCGCATTATCTTGTAGCCTAATCAAGGACAAACCCCTATATATTGGGGTAATGAGTCAGGAGCACCCCCAATTGACGGGGCCGATTCCGGCGGTGAGGCAAACTTTTGGCAATGGGCGTCAGACGTTTCTTGCTTCAAAGTAGGATCGTGGGCAATCGGGCCAGATACATTTTCAGCCAAAAGTACCAGCCGGTATACCCTGCTGAGAGCGGGGCGCTGAGTCGCTTGTTTTAGAGCGGACGGGATTCACTGGCAAGGTAATGAACCCGCTGCACACAAGCTACTCCGCATACAGGCGAACAGGCAACAGTACAGATTTTCGGAGATTTTCATGCACACAGAGACAGGGCGCTCTCAAACCGTGCCCGGGGAAAAATCGGGCACCACCAGCGGCCAGACTAGTGGCGGCACCACCCTGATTGCCACCGCACCGGGCCAGATCCGCGTCATTAAGCGCAACAGCACCGTTGTACCTTATGACGACGGCAAAATTTCTGTCGCAGTAACCAAGGCTTTTCTCGCTGTTGAAGGTGGCACTGCCGCTGCTTCCAGCCGTGTCCACGAGCTGGTCGAGGAACTGGTACGGCAGATCAGCGCCACCTTCAATCGCCGCATGCCCTCTGGTGGAACCATCCACATTGAGGAGATTCAGGACCAGGTGGAACTCGCCCTGATGCGCGCCGGGGAACACAAAGTTGCCCGCGACTATGTGCTCTACCGTGAAGAGCGCGCCCGTCTGCGTGCAGAGAGGGACAAACCAGGCCGAAAGGCCGGGCAAATAGCCGACGCCCACCCGAGTATTCGCGTAAAGCTCAGCGATAACAGCCTGGTACCGCTGGATATGGAGCGCCTGCGCACCGTTGTCCGCGAAGCCTGTGAAGGTCTCAAGCACGTCAACAGCGAGACAATCCTGAATGAAGCCCTGAAGAACCTGTACGATGGTGTTTCCGAAAACGACATCAACACCGCACTGGTCATTACCGCCCGCACCCTGGTTGAGCAGGAACCCAACTACACCTATGCCACCGCCAGCCTGCTGCTGGATAAGCTGCGTGCCGAAACCCTACGCTTTCTGGGCATTGCAGAGCGCGCCACGCAACACGAGATGGAAAGGCTGTACTCCTCCACACTGCCCGCCTACGTGCAAAGAGGCATTGAGCTGGAGCTGCTCGACCCGGCCCTGGCCACCTTTGACCTGGAAACACTCGGCCAGGCCCTGAAAGGCGAGCGCGATCACCAGTTCACCTACCTTGGCCTGCAAACCCTCTATGACCGCTACTTTTTGCACAGCGACGATATTCGCTTCGAGCTGCCGCAGATCTTTTTTATGCGTGTCGCCATGGGCCTGAGCATTCACGAGGCAAACCGGAATGAGCGCGCGGTGGAGTTCTACAACCTGTTGAGCTCCTTCGACTATATGAGTTCCACCCCAACCCTGTTTAACGCCGGTACCCTACGCCCACAATTATCCTCCTGCTACCTGACCACGGTACCGGATGATCTGCACGGAATCTACGGCGCTATCCGCGATAATGCCATGTTGTCCAAGTGGGCCGGCGGCCTCGGCAATGACTGGACCCCGGTGCGCTCGCTGGGCTCCTACATCAAAGGCACCAACGGCAAATCCCAGGGTGTGGTTCCCTTCCTGAAAGTCGCCAACGACACCGCGGTAGCGGTGAATCAGGGTGGAAAACGCAAAGGCGCTGTATGTGCCTACCTGGAAACCTGGCACCTGGATATCGAGGAATTTCTCGAGCTGCGCAAGAACACCGGTGATGACCGCCGCCGCACCCACGATATGAACACCGCCAACTGGGTGCCCGACCTATTTATGAAACGTGTGTTCGAAGACAGTGAGTGGACTCTTTTCTCCCCGGCCGACTGCCCGGACCTGCACGACCTGTTCGGTAGCGCATTTGAACAGCGGTACACACACTATGAGAGCATGGTCGCAAAAGGCGCCCTCACGCTGTACAAGAAGATCCGTGCACAAGACCTGTGGCGCAAGATGCTGGGGATGCTATTCGAAACCGGCCACCCCTGGATCACCTTCAAAGACAGCTGTAACCTGCGCAGTCCGCAGCAACACGCCGGGGTGGTACACAGCTCCAATCTGTGTACCGAGATTACCCTCAACACCAAAGCCGGTGACGAGATTGCCGTCTGTAACCTGGGCTCGGTCAACCTGGCCCAGCACATCGCTGACAACGGTGAACTCGATCGCGCCAAGCTGGCAAGCACTGTAAAGATCGCTGTGCGCATGCTGGACAATGTGATCGATATCAATTACTACGCCGTTGAAAGCGCGCGCCAGTCCAACGTGCGCCACCGCCCCGTGGGTCTGGGAATGATGGGCTTTCAGGACGCCCTGTACAAAGCCGGGATCGCCTATGCCAGCGACGAAGCAGTTGCCTTTGCCGATCTCACCATGGAAGCCATCAGCTTTGAGGCAATCTCCACCTCCAGCGATCTGGCGGTCGAGCGCGGCAAGTACCAGACCTATGCAGGCTCCCTGTGGAGCAAGGGAATCCTGCCACTGGATTCTATCCAGATCCTGAGCGAGCAGCGAGGACCGCAGTTTATCGAGCAGGACGCCAGCTCCACTCTGGATTGGGATGGCTTGCGCGAAAAAGTGAAAACCCAGGGTATACGCAACTCCAACGTGATGGCCATCGCCCCTACGGCGACGATTGCCAATATCACCGGGGTTTCCCAGTCAATCGAACCGACTTACCAGAACCTGTATGTGAAGTCGAACCTGTCCGGCGAGTTCACCGTGGTAAACCCCTATTTGGTCCACGACCTGAAAGATCGCGGCCTTTGGGATCAGGTGATGGTCAATGACCTGAAATACTATGAGGGCTCCGTACAAAAAATTGATCGTGTACCGGAAGACCTGAAAGCGATATACCGCACCGCATTTGAAGTGGAGCCACGCTGGATCGTGGACGCCGCCAGCCGTCGCCAGAAATGGATCGACCAGGCCCAGTCCCTTAACCTGTATATCGCCGGCGCCGATGGCAAGAAACTGGACCTGACTTATCGAATGGCCTGGTTCCGCGGCCTGAAAACCACCTATTACCTGCGCGCTCTGGCCGCCACCACCACGGAAAAATCCACCGTGAGCCATGGCACCCTGAATGCCGTCAGCGCGAATGGAGACAACGGTATGGCCGCAGCGGCCTCTCTTGCAGAGCAGGCGCCGGTAGCAGCCACAGTGCCCCAGGCCTGCTCCCTGGATGATCCAGACTGTGAGGCCTGCCAGTAAATTCGGCCCCTTGGGGGCCTGTACCCACTCTCGGGGGAGAGCGTCGTAACCGCAGGTGCGGGCATGACCATGCGCAGCGACCCCGGCCCATCTGGCAATAAAACATGCCGGTATACATGCACGGGCCGGGGATCGTTTGCGACCTGCTCGCCACGCACATTTCCCGGAAGCAGCCGGGATATAAACTGCCGTACCCCGATCACACACAACCCAAAAGCCTTCACCAACAACGGCTCATGCCAACGGGAAGGTGCAGGTTAAAAAGCCAGGCGATACTTGATCTGGCACAGAGTTTTTATACTCGGGCAGGTTAAAAATACCGGCAGCAATAGACAACTGCCGGTGAAAACTGGTGCATTACCCCTGACCCCCCTTACCCTGTGAGTATCAAGTCAGGAAAACCAAAGGCAATTTATCGAATGTTCGATAACAAAACAGATCAAAAGGGCCAACTATGCTGAGCTGGGACGACTTCGACACAAAGCCCCAACAATCCGACAAGGCAAGCAAACCGCGGCCGGCGCCGGAGGCCCGGGCGAAATCCGTGCAAGAGCCCAGCGCTTCTTACGCGGCGGAAGCCACAGCTCCGATAGCTACTCCGGTGTCGCCAGCGGCCCAAAGTGGCTCCACTGCCGTTGAAGCCGCACGTGCGGCGGTTGCCTCCATCGACCCGGCGCCCGGCCTGGAAGAACTGGAAATGGGTGCGGCCCGTATCCAGGTGGACGAAAAGCGCATTATCAACTGCCGCGCTGACCTCAACCAGTTGGTGCCCTTCAAATACGACTGGGCCTGGCAAAAATACCTGGACGGTTGCGCCAACCACTGGATGCCACAGGAAATCAATATGAATAAAGACGTGTCCATGTGGAAAGACCCCAACGGTCTGACCGGGGACGAACGTCGCATCGTAATGTATTCCCTGGGCTACTTTTCAACTGCAGACTCCCTGGTAGCGAATAATTTGGTACTGGCCATCTATCGCCATATCACCAATCCCGAGTGCCGCCAGTACCTGCTGCGCCAGTCTTTTGAAGAAGCCATCCACACCCATGCCTACCAGTACTGTGTGGAATCTTTGGGGATGGATGAAGGCGAAGTGTTCAATATGTATCGCGAGGTGCCCAGCGTCGCCAAGAAGGCTGCCTGGAGCCTGTCTCACACCCAGGCCATCGGCGACCCAAACTTCAAAACCGGCACTGTGGAGACCGACCAGGAACTGCTGCGCAACCTGATCGCTTTCTACGCCGTTACAGAAGGTATTTTCTTTTACTGTGGCTTCAGCCAGATTCTGTCCATGGGCCGCCGTAACAAAATGACCGGCGTTGCTGAGCAATTTCAGTACATCCTGCGCGATGAATCCATGCACCTGAACTTCGGTATCGACGTGATTAACCAGATCAAACTGGAAAACCCGCACTTATGGACCGCGGCATTCCAACAGGAAGTGGCCCAGATGATCCTCGAGGGCATGGAGCTGGAAGTGGCCTACGCCCGTGACACCATGCCCTGCGGCGTACTCGGTATGAACGCAAACATGATGGAGGAGTACCTGCACTTTATCGCCAATCGCCGCCTCAGCCAGTTGGGCCTGAAAGAGCAATTCTCCGGCGCCCAGAACCCTTTCCCCTGGATGTCTGAAATTATGGACCTGCGCAAGGAGAAAAACTTCTTCGAGACACGGGTTATCGAATACCAGACCGGCGGCGCACTGCAGTGGTAAATACCTGTGAGTCACAGCATTAAGTGACTCAAATAACACCATCAGGTGACTTTGAGAATATTTCCTATTTTTATATTGACTGAACGCCACATAGAGTGAAGTTTATGGATACTAGAGGTGAGGTTTTGCTTTGCAGAATCACTGACAGCAGATTGTAGAAACGAATTTACTACAAGAAAGAGTCGCTCACAGGAAGAGAGGTATTGAGAGTAGGCGTATAGTTCTATACGCCCTTTTTTTTAATCCACTAAGCAAGCCACCGTGCTGGCTGACAGGCCTCTCGCTTCCGAGCCAACAAGTATCGACAGGGCCTCTTCCGTCTCGCCGGTTGAAACACCCTTCGGGTATATCCACGGCAGAGCCACGTATAGTGAGCGGGCCTTGCGTACATACGGCGGCACCAAGGCTGTGCGGAAGGTTACTGGCTTTCCGCCCTTAGTACGGACCTTCGGCACCTTGACTTGCTGCCGCATAACTGAGTGAATAATGACAAGGTGTGATGGGCGGACGCTTACAAAACACGACGATATATGATTGTATTTTGATCAATCTAGATTCAGGATCTATCGGTACGGAAATTTCTCAGGAAAGAAATGCAGAGATTCTGGGAAGGGTGGGCTTTTCATCAGCCTGCTAACTCCTAACGCTGGCCATTAACAAGCCTTTTTCAATCCATATTTGAACTTCTAATCCATTAACATAGTAAATAGCGGGTCCTTCTTCTTTTTCGATATTTGGTAGTGGGCCGAAGATATCTTTATTGTAACCCACTTCATAAAGCGTGACGGGTTTACCGTCAGCGCCTTTATACCGAAGTTGAGCTGCGGTAACGCTTTGAATTGAGCAATACCTTCCACCCAACATATCGACGTTGAAGTGGTTAAAATGCCCAGAGGGCACAGGAGAGAAATCCAGCTCAGTAAAATAATCACTGACCACATCAAAACGTGAACTGGATATTTCCAAGGGTTTTAACTTTATGTGGTTTTTCGCAACCTCTTTGGCGATAACATAAGAAAGTTCTTTTTCTGACGGAGGAAAAACAAGTGTTGCCAATGCTACTAGCATGACTAAGGCAGCGGTGGATAGTGAGAACATGCCTAATCGTCGACGGGATGGCTCTTCCGGAGTGCTTTCATGTTTAGGTTCAGATACATCAAGACCCCGTACAAGTTCTTCAATGTTCTCAAACTGTGCGTCGGATATGGACTGATTGTCGAAATAACTCTTAGACGCTTCCTTCAAAGGTTTATTCACTATGCACCTCCGATAGCGTGTTTTTCTCTAACAAGTTTTGTGCTTTTTTCTTCACGCGATAAAGCCGGGACAGAATTGTGCCCCGTGATTCTCCCGTTTCATTTGCAATCTCGGCAGCGGTGTATCCTAGTACCGCCCATAGGAACAGGCATTCTCTCTCTCTCGGCTCCAAGTCCTCCATCAGTAGATGAACGGTGACTTCATTAATTATTATCTGTTCGAGTGGTTCAGTAGAAAGCATAGCTAATTTTTCTTCTTCGAGTGGCTCGAAGACAATGATTTGTTGCCGTCTACATTGGTCAATAAACAGATGGCGAATACTCGTGCGTACATAAGCCAGGTTAACGGATTGTGTTCGCTTTACAGAAATTATTTTTTCCAGACCGGATTGCAATAAGTCATAAGCGTCGTCTGGATTTCCTGATAGCGACAGGGCATAACGGTAGAGACTATTCAGTTGTTCCCGAGAGAAAGTCATGTTTAACGTACCATATAGTCCGATATCCAACCTATTTCAATCCATTTGGCTGGTAGATGGGCGATGTCCTCGCTTAGGGAACGTAAGCGGATCCTGTCTATAACCGCTTGCAGAAAGCTTCGTTCAAGAGAGTCAATCTTCACGAGTATCGGTCGGAATACCTGTCTCACAATCACGAAATGTAATTTTTCCTCGGACTTGGTAACCTGTTCAATGGGTTTTACTTCTCGATGAAATTCCCACAAATCCAGGAGTGGCCAGTGAGAATCAATCAGAAAAAAATCTTTCGCTAACGATAGTGTTGCGCTGGACTGTTGTTCGGGCGACAACTTTGAAAATGCCTGAATATTGAAGGGAGCACGGTTTTTTGCGTAATAGCTTTGATGCAATAACCAATCGGCTTTTGCTAAGTCACTGATAAATGGAATCTCTTTCAATGCATTACGGTTTACCAATATGCGTGACAGATGGTTAGAAAATAATGCGCCGTAGTGCTTAAAATTCTGATCGTTAAGTACATGGCTGTTCAGGTAATCGTTTGCCAGCTGTATGAAATATTTCTCACCAACCAGCTTGTATACCATTGGATGTGCGTATGACAACCAGTTTATCAGCGTTTGTTGGTAGTTATTTTTGTAAGCTGAAATCCGTTCATCTAATCCAGAAGATGCCTGACATAGATCTTCGAGAATGGGTTTATGTCCTTTAGCTTGTGCACTGGCAATCATATTATTTTGCCAGTTGGCAAGATGGGGTGTGCTCCCTTTCATGCGATGTCCTTAATTCCGGCAGTGGTGTTTGCCCGATTCAGGATGTGTTGTGCTGTGCGACACTCCATCATCAGTGTTTCCCATGATGGGATATCATGGTCCCATTCGATCAGGGTTGGAATATCACCGGTTTTGGATATGAGATATTCGTACAGCTCCCACACAGCTGGGATGATTTCTGAGCCATGACTATCCAGTAAGAATAGGCCTTTGTCATTGTGTCCTGAAAGGTGCAATTGTTTAACACTGGAGAGAGGTAACTCATTTAAGTAATCAATAGGATCAAAGCGGTGATTCACACTATTGACGTATAGATTATTGATATCCAGGAGAATTTCACAGCCCGCTTGGCGAGCAACCTCACCTATGAATGTTGCCTCCGACATTTGATTGTCGGCACACTCCACATAACAGGAAATATTCTCGATCAGGAGCTTTTCCCCCAGAAAAGTCTGAACCTGATCAATGCGATCACAAATATGACGAAGGGCTTCATGGGTGTATGGGAGTGGTAACAAATCGGGCGTTCTTTTACCTTCAAAAGAGGAAAAACTGCAATGTTCCGAATACCAGGCGGTATGAGTTCTTTGCGTAAGTTTTTTAATTTTCTCCAGGTAATCGAAATCCAGAGGATCTAAGGTTCCCAAAGATAGGTTGACTCCATGTAGGGTTACCGGATAGAGCTCGGTAATGACTTCCAATAGTTCCAGATCCGTACCACCTTCTGCAAACCAATTGTCGGCCAGTAATTCTAACCAGGGTACATCAGGTCTTTCGTTTAAAAGGTGGGAAAGGTGGGGCGTTCTTAGCCCCACACCTGCACCTTGAATTAAGGTACTCATTGAACTGCCTTAACCTTTCTTGGCAGGTTTTGTGGCTTTGACAACGCCACCGGTAATCTTTTTACAGGTGCCTTGTGGTACGTATACCCACTCGGTATCCATGTTGTCTCTTTTAGCCTGACTGGCGCAGTCGTGACTGCCGTCTAATGCGCCACAGTCGTTTTGACCTGCTTTAGCAATACCTGCACATTTTTCCCATTTACTGGGTTGATCGGGCACACCTGCTAGTGTTTGAGTTGCACCGCTAAGGGCGAGAATTCCAGCGATAGCAGTAGAGGCCGTTGCCTTTTTCATTGGAGGCTCCTATGGAGTGTCTTACTAGTAGAGCAAGAGGGAAAAATACCCCCCTCTCCCAGGACCGTATGAGGCATGGAGGCCGATTACGAGTGTACAGGGATGTATTCACAGCGCGTCCTGGGGGAGGGGTACTCTTTCCTTCCGACCCGGTAGTAGGTTAGTTAATTGTCAATAGACATACCTATAAACGAACCCGGCCGCCAAATGATTGCATCCTGGATTCAACGAGTTATAACCGAATCTGGTGTTTGAGGGTTTGCGCCCTTTCCGACGCGACCAGGCGAATACAGGTCATTCTGGTACGCGGTACCACCCAGCTGCTGCTAACAAGTGTGGTCACCACCCATCAAGCAGGCCTTACCCGAGATCAGGTTGAGAAAATTGGCACCAATGACGAATACTAACAGTTCATGCGCGCAGTGGGATTGAAGGACAGCTTCGAAAAGGAAGTGGAGAAAATATTGATCCTGCGCAAACTTGTTTACTGAAACCACAGAGACCGAGTAAATATCCACCGGCAAAGCCGGTGGCTTTAATTGTAGTAGTTCAGACTTGATCTGACAGTTACCGGTTTTTCTGACGGTAGTCTGTCAGGTCAGGTTCAGTTCACGAACTTTTCCATCCAGATCTTTTTGCCATCTTCAAGCGTTTGTACAGGCGTACGGCCACAGCACTTCTTGCCTTGGTGGGTTCGTTCATTATTGTAATAATTGAGCCATTCGTCTAGATCCATCTGTAGCTCCTCCACCGAGCCATAAATCTTGCGTCGTAGTGACGGCTGATAAAACTCCTGCAGAATAGTCTTGTGAAATCGCTCACAGATACCATTCGTTTGTGGGTGTCGGGCTTTTGTCCTCGTATGCTCAATCTCATTCACGCTCAAATACAGCTGATAATCATGCTGCTCCAGTTTGCCACAGTACTCGGTGCCGCGATCAGTCAGAATACGCAGTACTGGTAGTTCATGCGAAGCGTAGAATGGCAGCACACGGTCATTCAGAAGGTCTGCTGCAGTGATTGGCGTCTTTGTTGTATACAGCTTGCAGTGTGCCACTTTTGCGTAGGTGTCAACGTAGGTCTGCTGGTATACACGTCCAACACCTTTGAATGTCCCAACGTAGAAGGTGTCCTGTGAGCCCAGATAACCAGGATGTTGGGTCTCAATTTCGCCGCAGGCTTCGTCATCATGACGTTTGCGTTCCAGAGCCTGAACCTGTGATTCAGTGAGAATCAGACCTTCCTTTGCCACTTTGGCTTCCAGGGCTTTCAGGCGGAGTCTGAAGTTAGCCAGGTCATGCCGTAACCAGATACTGCGAACCCCGCTAGACGACACAAAGAGACCGCGCTTACGTAGCTCATT
>NZ_CANLDD010000035.1 GCF_947489355.1 uncultured Microbulbifer sp.
CAGTCACTGCCAACACTTCCAAATCACAAGCCTGGCTTTTACAGCAAGTCATGCCGGCGTTTAGCGAGCCATCCAAGGATTGAAATCCCCGAGCCGGTGGAAGGCCGGCATCTGATAACTGTAGGGGGAGATATGAACGAGAAGATTTTGCGCAAAATTAAGCGCTGCCTAGCACTGGCCAAATCTAGCAATGCAAACGAAGCAGCTACCGCTCTGCGCCAAGCGCAAGCACTGATGCAAAAGCATCAAATTAGCAAGTCAGACATTTCAGCCGCAGATATATGCAGTCACTGCGTGTCAGTCGGTGCTGGAATCAAACCACCAGTGTACATCGTGGGCCTGATAAATCTGATCCGTAAGGCTTTTGGTGTGGAGATGGTATACAGAAGTACTTATAACGGCAGCCGCTGGGAGGGCGGCGTGGAGTTTATCGGCTTTGAAGGTGCCGCCGAGGTGGCTGGCTATGCTATGACCGTTTTGGGTCGCCAGCTCAAGCTTGACCGTACCGCGTACCTGAAGAATCTGGCTGGGCAGCGCCGTAGCACTAAGACACGTCGTGCTGACCTATATGCTCGCGCCTGGGTTAAGGCCGTGGGGCTGAAAGTGATTACCTCCCAAATTAGCGAAGTCAATCAAACTGCATTCGAGGTGTATAAGGCTCGCAATCATGGAAAGTTGAAGTTCGGTAAGTCTCTCGACCGAGGGTTTCGGGTCAACGACTCGGAGGCATTTTCTCAAGGATTGAAAGATGGTGAGAGAGTGCAGTTTTACCAGGGCATGAGGCGAGAGGGTAGCGACCCACTGGCACTGCGTAGTGTTTGATAACCCCTGTGAACAAATGGAAATTCCCAGTCCTGGCCGCTATAGCCAATGCCCTGGTGATGGTTAGCAGCAATACACCATCGCAGGGCCTTATTGGGCCCGCTACAAGCGGTAACCACACTGACCGGGCCAATAGGTTGAGCCAGAAGGCTAGGCGCAAGCGGAATAAATGGAGGAAATGCGCATGAATAAAATAGCAAAAGAGCGCCCAATCCTATTTAACGGGCCAATGGTTCGCGCGATTCTGGAGGGTAGGAAAACTCAGACGCGCCGCATTATAAAGCCGCAGCCATCTAAGAATCACAAATGGAGTGGCTGGGTTGTTGAGTCAACGGATAGAAAGACTATTGGCTGTGCGAACTGGGGGATAGGGGAACACCCGTTCATGACCGAGCATGTCTATGCTCGCTGCCCCCACGGTAAACCAGGAGACCATCTATGGGTGCGGGAAACGCACCACCTGAGTCATCACAATGCAATCACATACAGGGCTGACTACAACCACAACCCATTTGATGAAGAGGAGTGCGGAGAAGACTGCTCAATGGTTGGGGAGAAGTGGCGCCCCTCAATCCACATGCCCCGCTGGGCCAGCCGCATCGATCTTGAGATTACCCGTATTGGTGTTGAGCGATTACAGGACATCAGTGAAGAGGATGCCAAGGCGGAAGGCATAACTCCGTACAAGTGCGGTTGGAGCAATGGGGAGATGGGTCCGTTTTCACACCCTGTTCTCGCCTTCTCTGATCTATGGGATTCCCTTCACAGCGCCAAGAGCTGGGATGCCAACCCCTGGGTATGGGTTATTGAATTTAAGCGGGTGGAGACCACTCGGTGAGGCTCTGGCAATCCCTCACCGGCATCGCCGCACTCATTTTCTGCGGCACCAGCCTCGCCTTTACTGTGCAGCTGTGGATCGCTATACCCAGCACTACCGGCAGCCAGGTAGTGGCCGGCCTTACGGCCGTTGCTCTGGAACTGTGTAAGTTTAGTTTTGCGCCTCTGGGCCTCTGGCTGCGCTCCCAGGGACAGCTCAGTGGCCATGTACTCCTCGCGCTCTGGCCATTACTGGTGGTGATCAGTATTGTGGCCACCGTTGGATTTCTCGCCACCCACAGCGAAGAGCAGCAGCAACGTAGTACCCAGGGCAGCCTGGAATACCAAGCGCTTGAACAGCAGCTCAACAGCATTAAAGAGCAGATCAATAGCCTGAACGGACTGATCGCCACAGATGCCGCCAACGGTTACCGCCAGCGCGCCATTGATACCGCCGCCCAATTGCGCGCCTTGGAAGGCCAGCGCAGCCAGTTGATCGAAAACTTATCCAAAGCCCAACCAGGCGCCAGCACTCACGGAGCGTTTAACAGCCTGGCCAGCACACTCAACATAGACCCCGTGCGATTACAGCACGCCGGATTCCTCGCCCTGGCAATCATCACAGATGTGGTAGGGCTGGTGGCGTTACTAGCGTTTAACGCTGCCTCAACGGTTTGTAAACGTTTAGCTAAACGGTCTAAACGGTTTTCAACGCCAGATAAACAGTTTTCAACGGATTCTAAACGGTTCTCAACGGACGCTAAACAGTCGCCAACTGAGCCTAAACGGTTGCTAAATAACGCTAAACAGCTGCTAACGGTAAATAAACGGTTGGCAACGGAAACTCAAGAATCCTCAACGGTTTGTAAACGGTCAGCTAAACGGCCTAAACGGTTTTCAACGCCAGCTAAACGGTTTGTAAACGCTAACCTCAGCCAGGAACAGATTGAACTGGCCAACCAAATTTGCGCCGGAGAGTTCGGTACCCGGCCCGTGTTACGCAACATCATCAAGTGCATTCGCGGTGGATACCCAGCCGCCAAACCCGTTTTCGATGCACTGGAACAGACAGGAGAAATCACCCGTGACGGCCAGAGGTTTTACCTGGCTGGATGCCAATAGGATAACCAATCGGCGCGGGTCTGATCGCGCCATGGCTTGCTGGAAAGGATTATGAGCACACTACTGCAAGAAAAAGAGTTAAAAGCCTGGCTCAATTGTGCACGCCGAGGAGATTTAGTCCGTTTGCTGGATGAGGCAAAAATCCCCTACGTCATTGGTATTGGTGGCTGTATCTCTACTTCTCAAGGGGCTATTGACGGTGCCCTACTGAAATCTGCGGAAACACAAGACTCCATATCTGAATGGGACAGTGTGAGGGTTGGCGGATGACTCGCGGGCGAAAAAAAAATGGAGAGTTCGCATGGCTCCCTCGGCACTGCACAGTAAAGCGCGGGAAGGTCATCTATCGAAAGTACGAAAAAGGACAGTGGTTCGCTCCAGTTCCAATATGTACCGTGGAGGAAGCACGCGGTTCACAAGCTTTGGTCTATGATCGCCTCGCAGCAATACTCGGAAAGCAGGCAGCACATGATCTTTTGTGGCTCCTCAAGCAGTACCATAAAAGCCCACAGTACCGCGAGCTGGCCCTCAGTACGCGCAAGTCCTATGAAGGGTATCAACGAACAATCTGCAACTTCCCTGTCAGTAATGGGCGACTTCTCGGAGAGTTCCCTCTCGATAAACTTAATTCGCGCCACATGCGGGGCTATCTTGACACCTATCCGAGCAAAGTTGCAGCAAACCGACATATTCAATATCTTTGCGCAGCTTTCAATTGGGGTCGTCAACGGCTGTCACCAGTCAAGTTTAATCCTTGTGAGGGTGTAACCAGAAACAAGGAAACCTCGCGCGATCGCTACATCGAGGATTGGGAATACGCTTTGGTTTATCAGGTCGCGGCAAGCATGCGTACACCAATTTTTGCCCCAGCAATGGAACTGGCCTATTTATGTCGAGCGCGCCGTGGCGAGGTCTTTGCATTCACAGAGCTGGACATTCAACGACAGGGCTTATATCTGCGTCGCGGCAAAGGTTCCAAGAACGAGATTACGGCCATGAGTGACCGCCTTCAGGCCGCAATAGCTAACTGTCGGCAAATCTACCCAAAGGCACCAGACAGGGGTTTTCTACTGCACCGCAAGGACGGCACAGCCTATACAAAAAACGCCCTGGATAGCGCTTGGCAGCGATTGGTAAAGAAGGCGCTGGATAGCCCATGGTCGCTTCCCCTAAATTTGGCTAATGAAGCAAGGGAGGATGGTGCCGCCGAAGTGGACGGAAAATTCTACCTGACCGAAACGTTTACCTTTCACGACATCAAGGCCAAGGGCATCACCGACCACAAGAATAACGAGGGTGGCCACAGGAGCAAGAAGATGGAGGCCGTTTACAATCGCAAGGCCAGAGTGATTCCGGCGACAAGATAGCTACAAAACACAGTTATCAGAGCAATACTAAGAACCCCATTTATATGAGAGCACTTGAAACCAAACCAGGCGGTCGTAGGTTCGAATCCTACCGAGCGCGCCAATAAAATCAAAGGGTTATATCAATTGGTGTAAGCCTTTTTTTGTTGTGGTACCAAATGTGGTACCAAATAAGAGGACAATCACAAAAAACTGTATGTTAATTCAGCACTTGCCGTATGTAACCTGCTAGGTTACACTGAATTATCAGATAAGGACAAAAAATGATCAAGAGCTTTAAGCATAAAGGGCTCGAAGAATTATGGGTCAAAGGGAGATCAAGACGAATAGACTCACGCCCTGCGATTCAAAAGAAGCTGATCGCAATCATGACGCGCCTAGACGCAGTAGCAAGCGAACAGGAGCTAACCAAAATTGGCAAGGACGTACATCCCTTGCAGGGTAGGAAAGGAACAAACTCAGGCAACTGGGCAGTGTGGGTGACTGGTAACTTCCGCATCACATTCAACTTCGACGGACGCGATGCCGAAATTCTTGATTACGAGGACTACCACTAGCTCGGTTTTGCTTGAATCACGGGACAATTGATTACGGTACAGAACTATGGCTATCAAGAGAGAGGTTGCCCCAATATCCGCCGGTGCCACCCTGAAAAACTGGGAATTCAAAGAATTGGGCTTGACCCAACAAGAGATTGCTGATCGGCTAGGTATCTCACGTAAGCACCTGTCCGAGCTTCTCAATGATAAGGTGCCGCTATCCCATGAACTCGCGGTCAGAATTGAAGAGGTGTTCAATATTTCAGCAGATGTACTGATGCGTGTGGAGAGTAAACACCGCCTTTATCATGCTCGCCTTAACCGTGTAGCTGAAAAACCGGTAAAGGTCGCCAGGGCAAGTAGACAGGCACTAGAGCCAGCATAAAATCTACCCCCTAAGATCACAGAATTAGTCAAGACCAAAATAAAGGTCAAATTGGCCAAAGCGAATCAGAACCGGGGGAGCTGTATAAGTGTACAATCCAAATGGTGCAAAATTAGAGTTATAGGTAGGTAAAGTGAGGGGTTTCGTAGGCGCTGTCGGTGCAAAATTATAGCCTAATCCATTGATTTCATTAGGAATTATGCGGGCCTACGAACCAGGCGGTCGGAGGTTCGAATCCTCCCGAGCGCGCCAAAAAAGCCTTGTAAATCATTGAGTTGCAAGCACAAAAAGGCGGTATCAAGAAATTGATATCGCCTTTTTTCGTTGAAGTGTCCA
Organism: uncultured Microbulbifer sp.; assembly: GCF_947489355.1. GTDB lineage: Bacteria > Pseudomonadota > Gammaproteobacteria > Pseudomonadales > Cellvibrionaceae > Microbulbifer. The sequence continues at coordinate 5,388 of NZ_CANLDD010000035.1, forward strand.
CCAAGTGTCCACGCAAACCCAGAATATAGCTGCTCACGCCTCATTTGCTGCCGGGAGTGAAGCACGAAAAAGTTTTATCAGAACTTTTACTTTTTTATAGGTGTTGGGCCGAATGCAAAGCCTGCGAAGTTGCCAAAAAGTAAAAGAGTTTTGGCATTAATAAAAACTAATGCTCGAAACCAGTTGAAGCTAGAGCGTCACTAGAAACATAAGCCTGTGCTGAAAGCCCAATGCCACAGGAGCGACAAGGAAGTTAAAACAATAATTCAAGGAAGGAGCCCATGTTTCCGGATATCAAACCCCCATTGACTCACGTCGAACGCCTGCTGGTGGATTTCTCCAAACTAGAGAAACCTACGGTGGCCGATTTCATGGTATTTCGCACCCGCCTGTCGGTTGGCGACTACCTTGATCGTTACCGGGCACGAGCCAACAAGATGACCGATGAAGAGTTGCAGAATGAGGGCCACAGCTCGCGGCGACTCAAAGCCTTTATGCGGCGGTCCGGAGACCCCGCCCCTTCCCCTCGATGTGATTGTCATCATATGATTTCCGGTGGGCACCGGGATGCTCTGTTAATGCGTTTGGTCATGGCGGCCATGGCTATGCGGGTGGATGATCCTCACAACGGCTGCTGGTTGCCGAGGGACTGGGAAGACAGGTCATACATGCCGAACTACCTCCGAAGTGGGGTACCGCATCGGCGGATTCACACCGATAATTATTATCGATGGCTGAGTGGCCGTATTAATATGGCCGCAGTAAAGACGCCCGAACAACTAATTCAAGCCCTGCGCTTCGCCCGACATTGTTTGCAAAGTGGTGCAGTCCCCCCTAATGTCATGCCACAAACAGGTCGATAGTTATGCTTTACACACTGATCTCCGACACCAAAAACTACCTGGGTGTCGTCATTGATAGCGACTATGTGGCCTCCATTGTGGGAAGCCTCCGCGGCGAAAGGCGTGGTGATCGCATTGATGTGAATCATCAGCCCCGCTCATGGTGCGGGGTATTTCCAGATTCCTTAAAAGTCTTATTCCCTCAATTCGGTAAAGCGGATAGTAGCAAAGCCATTCCGGATATTGCTGAATTTCAGGGGCGGCTGTTTCTCAACCAGAAGGCATATGGTGTTCTCCGGCCACTTATCGAAAATGACGGGGAGCTTTTGCCCGCCGTCTACGAAGGCGGGGATGGATATATCTTCACGCCGCTGCGTGTAGCGGAAAAAACAGATGGGCTCGATACCAAGTTGACCCGGATGAATCCATGGGGGGATGTTGAGAGTATCGGCTTTCGCGAAGAAAAGGTGAAAGGCTGGAGCCTCTTTCGCGCTGAGTTTACTTCTTATATGCGGCTTTATTGCCAGCAGTCGGTGAAGGATGCTATCGAGTCCACGGGGCTTACCGGGCTTTATATAACTAATGATCTTGTGAATATCTTTCCAGAAGATAAAAGCTTTGTCACCAAGCTGAACTAATTCAAAGAAACGACAGAGTGACTCTTGGAGGAGGGGTGAATATAAGGCTTTATCTGCCAAAAAAAACAGATGCAAAGCTCAATCACCACGCGGAAAACCGCGTGGTTACTAGCTTTCAGCTATTTTGGCCTGTGAAAAACCTCTTCACAACCCTTCAAAATTTTTCAATTTGTGAAAACCAGAAAGTGGCTACAGCCCACGGCTGGCGGAGGTTTGCGGTGTTTTCCAATTTCACTGGGTAATCAAAAGCCCAAAACCGGCAGGCGTGGGGAGGAGTGATCGCAGCCCCTTTCGAGGTTTCATAAATTGTAAGATTTTGCGCCATCTTTCTGGTTAAGTGTTTGAATTATCTAGATTTCACTGTTTTGGCAGTGCCGTGAAGCATCGCTACTGGCTTTGTCATGTGATGAAGAGAATTGAAACCCTGGCTTGATCGGGTGAAGAGAAGATTGGAATAAGAAATGGCGGATATTCCATCTAATACACTCAACCTTTGCGTCACAAAATTCTAGTTGTAGTAAGCTCACTTCTATTCGGACATTAGATTAGAGTTATTCACATGGCTGAGACACAGATAGAGTGGACAGATGCCACATGGAACCCAGTAGCTGGTTGTTCTTTAGCTAGCTCCGGATGCAAGAACTGCTATGCCATGCAAATGGCAAGACGCCTGGAAATGATGGGTGTAGATAAATATAGGGGTTTAACAAAAAAACGTAACGATAACGTGGTGTGGAACGGTACTATTCGTTTAGACAAAAAATCTCTTGAAATTCCTTATCGCTGGAGGAAACCTCGAAAAATTTTCGTAAATTCAATGAGTGATTTGTTCCACGAGAAAGTTAGCGACAAGTTTATCCTGAAGGTCTGGAGAGTTATGGAGGAAACTCCGCATCACAATTACCAGATTTTAACAAAACGACCAGAAAGAATGAAAAACTTTGTCTCATCAAAAGTGAAATACATTTTGCCAAATGTTTGGCTTGGCACTACTATCGAGTCAGCAGATGTGAAAACGAGAATTAATTTTTTAAGAAGAACCTCTGCAGCTATTAGATTTATCTCTTTCGAACCTTTGATTGACTCAGTCGGAAAAGTAAACCTTAATGATATTCACTGGGCGATTGTCGGCGGGGAGAGTGGATGTAAAGCACGCCCAATCAAAGAAGAATGGATTGATGAAATTCATGAGCAGTGCGAAATCTATAACACAGCCTTTTTCTTCAAGCAATGGGGGTCCTGGGGAAAAGATAATCAAAAGCGTTCAAAGAAAGCTAACGGACGGAAGTATAAAGGCAGAACCTGGGATAATATGCCATTAATTGAGTGTATATCATTTTAAACACTGCGAGGCAATTTTATTGTGGCAAAGAAGATCTATGACTGGGAAGGCGGCGCTATCCTTGAAGATCACACAAAGAAAAAACACAAAATTCTAAAGGAGTACTTTAGAAAATATTTATTGACTCGCTGTCAATTGCCACAATGCGAAAAATTTAGAGTTTCTATCGTGGATGCTTTTTCTGGAGCTGGAGTCTATGCATGTAATAGTTTCGGATCTCCTTTAATTTTCGTTGAGGTGCTAAAAAATACAACAAGGGAAATAAATATCTCGCGGTTAGGGCGGGGTATGAAGCCCATAAAAATAGAATGCATTCTGATTTTAAACGATAAAGATAAAGCTGCGATTAATCATCTAAAAGAAAATATATCACCTCTATTGGCTGGCATACAAGAGGAGCGTCAAGATTTAACAATTCACACAGAGTATTTTTGTGAGGATTTTGACAAATTATATCCAAAAATAAAGAACCGCTTGCTGCAGGCTAAATTCAATAATGTATTCTTCAATCTAGACCAATGCGGATATACGAATGTTACCTCAAATATAATTAGAGATATAACTCAGTCTTGGAGATCTGCAGAAATCCTGCTAACTTATATGATAGCAAGCTTGCTAACTTACTTATCTCCTGCATCAAAAAATTCAAATATTTTAGAGCCTGAAATAAAAGAAAAAATTTTTCTTCTCCTTGAAGACAAAAATATAAATAAACAAGAGTGGCTATCTGAAGCGGAAATAGTAGTCTTTAGGTGTTTCAAAGGATGTGCCACATACATAAGTCCTTTTTCAATAAATAATCCAAAGGGCTGGAGATATTGGCTAATGCATTTTGCAAATAACTACCGTGCTCGGCAAGTTTACAACGACGTACTTCATGATTGTGGAGAGGCGCAGGCTCACTGTGGCAAAGCGGGTTTGAATATGCTGTCATATGACCCTTCGGAAGCTACCCAGCTTTACTTATTTAATAGCGATTCTCGACATCTAGCAAAGGAAAGTTTATATGATGATATACCACGCCTAGTTGCCAAGTCCGGTGATACAATGAGGATCAACGATTTCTATGCTGAAACATTTAGCGAAACACCAGCCCATAGTGACGACATTCATGAAATGATCATCGAAAATCCAGATCTAGAAGTTATCACTGAAGCAGGTGGTACTCGCAAAAAACCAAATACGATAAAAGTTACTGATACTCTGAAAGTATGTAGCCAACGAAGTTGGTTTTCTATGTTCAAGATATCTGAAGACAAGGAACGCTCTTCAAACTATGCCCAAAAGTCTAATAGTGAGAAAAAACCATCGGAATCCGACAAGCCTAAGTCCGATAAGATTTAGCGTTTTTTCTTCAGGTGGCGCACTTCTACCTGCCTGACTTCCCGACTGGGGATGTAGGTTAAGTTGTCTCTCCAGCTGTCGCTGCGCACGGATTCCACCGTTCTCCAGTCTTCCCGATCCGGTTTTTTCTTCAGGTTTACATAGAGGGCAAGATTGTTGAACTGGTCGGCTTCAAAAAGCCGCACCGCCGCATCTTTAAAGTCCAACACTGCATAGCAACACGGCTTTGTTCCATCCATCAGGATCACAACCGCCTGCGTGGGCCAGATACCGGTATCCTGCTGCAAGCAGCTCCACAATGACCCCTACCCATTATCAGAAGTGAGTCCTGCGCGATTTAAAGTATCAACTTCGGCTCGGTCCCGTCAAACCAGTCCCGTGGAGCTTGGAGCAATTTCAGGTACATTTACTCTCTTTAATCAATACGTTAGGATAAGATAAAAATCGCTTCCGAATTTGACTTATAATGCTCGAAATAAAAACTAGCCAACTTAAATGCAGTGAAAAATATGCTAAATATCAGTAAAGAAAGTATAAAAATTTTATCTGACAATATGTGCATTGACATTAATCACCTACAAGAGAAAATTGAGTCTCCGGAGATAGTTCAATATTCATCATTAGTTTGTGAAGCAATTGATAGTTTATGTGAGTTTGTTATTACTGAAGAAGATCCATGTAGAATTAGATGGTTTTACACAGAGCTAATTAATGCTGAAGAAGATGAGGATCTATATGGAGTTTTAGATAATTTATGTATGGCATTTTTTAGATATGCTAAAGGAGGGCTAAACGCTCTATATGTAAACCAAGAGAATGAGGCGTGGTTTCCAAAAATAATATTAACCCAAGTTCTGTATCCAAATGACATTGGATCACTGCAAGATAACTTCTTAATTTATCGCGGCTGCAATATTTCTGAATTCAACTCAAGATGTTATGGCCAATCTTGGACTACAAAAATAGATATAGCACGTAGTTTCGCGTACAATCATTACTCTTCCCAAGACTGGTTTAGTGAAAATGATAGAATAATTCTTGTGGCAAATTATGCTAGAAAAAATGTGCTCTACTCTGATCAAACAGATTATGGTGAATTTGAAATTGTGGTTCACTCGGGTAAGCTCGAAAACGTAGGATTGCTAGGCAAGGAGTGCGAGAGTGCTCAAAACTCTGTGTCATTCAAGTAGCTTCAAAGGAGTTACTTGTTTACCCCTTCATTGCATCAAGCTTGTTTTTTATTGCCCCGGTATCCGCACTGGCAGAGGTATAAGTATCAGCGGATTCCGGGGCCTGGGTCTTACCGCTGCCGGGCGTGACACCCAGGTGGGTATGGGTGGCCAGGTCGTCGGCCAGGGTTTTGACCACGCCCATCAGGTCGCTCAGCAGCTGCAGCACATTGTCCGCGGTGTTACCCAGCCAGAGGGTGCCACCCGCCTCCACCTTGATCACCTGTTTGAGTTTGGCGATGCGCTCGGCAATATTGCCCACGCGCTCTTTCAAATCCCGCCCCACGGTCACATTGATATCACTGGCAGTAGTGAGATTGAGATTATCCAGCGCAGACAGATTGGCACTGCCACCAGACAGTAGCCGCAATGCACCCAGGGCTTCAATCAGTTTTATCCCTGCCACCGCTTCCATGGAATGCTGGCGCACCTGGCGGTGTTCATTGTCGCAGTCTGTATGCAGTGCGGCTGCTTCGGTTGTTTTCTGCAGCGCCCGCTCGCGGATCTCGCCGTGGGTTTCCCGGTGCCAGGTTGCCTGGGCATCCACCTTTTGCCGCACGGTGTCGCTCTGCTGCCAGACTAAGTCCTCGCGATCCAGTGCCGGCACCCCCAGGCCCCGGCACAGCACCGTGCGGATAAACGGCTGGTCCGGGCGACCATAGGCAAAGGCCAGCTCCACCAGGGTGCCCGGTTGCGGAAAACCAAAAGCCCCGCGCTCATTGCCGGCAAAGTGCAGCGGCAGCGGAACACTGCGAAAAATAGGGATCTGCTTGTCCGCCTTGCCTTCGCTGTTCAACAGTTGCACATCCACCCCGTAGCGTGGCCGAAATTCTTCCGCCAGCTCCGGCTGTTCCGTGGGGTCACTGATGGCCACTATGCGGGCCAGCAGCGGCAGATGCAGGCCGCTTTTCAGTTCCGGGTAGGCGCGTTCCAGCAGCCGTTTTATTTGTGCTTCCACGGGTCCGCGCTCCAGGTCAGATTCATAAAATTACCGGCCAGCGCAACTCCGGTGACATAGTGTTGATTGAGCAATACCCCAGGGCGCAGCCAGGGGATACAGGCCACGCGGGCGCGGTTGGCAATGCCAAAATCTGTGGCAAAGCCCGCGGGCAGTGGCAGCGCACGGCCGGCCCAGTGGCTGTGGGTCCAGCTGCCCACAAACACCTGGCCGTCGCCCTGCTGTTGCCACAACAATTGCGGAATGCCAAACACCTGCGCCAACTGATCCATCAGCCAGTAGCCGCTGCCGGCACTGTAAAAGGCCGGGGCCTTGATCTGGGTATAGGCACCGGTGCCGGTCACAAACCGCAAACCAGTCACGGCAGACACCAGCCCCAGCACGGCGGCCAGGGTGACATAGCGCTGGGCCAGCGGTACCCGTTGCGCCAACGCGGCGCTCAGCTCGCGGCAGTGCAGTTTCTGGCGGGTGTTGTCCACCCCGGTGCAATGCACCACATAACCGGTAAAAAACCGCTGCAGGCGCTGGGGGTTGTAGCCCAGGTCCAGCTGCACCAAACCCTGCAGCGGTCGGCGGCTGCGCACGGTAAAGGCCGCGCGCCCTGGGGTAAACAGATCCAGGCGCACATCGTCGTCCACCAGTGCCAGGGACTTGCCGCTAACGGTGAGATATTTATGCAGTCGCACCGCTCGGGTCCCCGCTGTCTGGCTCCGGTGCCAGGGCATCGTCGGCCCATTTCAGCACCTGTTCAAAGCCGGTATAGGTTTCCCCCTCCGCTGGGATCGCTGCACCGGTTGGCGCAACCGGTTCGCCGTCGCTGCTCTGGGGCGCGGCGGTTTGGGTCTGCTGGCGCTGCTCCACTTTTTCCGGCACGGATAAATATTCAGACAGGGTAAAGGTCACGCGCCAGGCGTGTTTGCCGGGTATTTCCCGCGCAGTAAAACTTTCATTGAATTGCACCTGGCGAATATTCATGGCCCGCGCGGTATCGTCCACAATATCGAACACGGTGAGTTTGCCGTTGTCATCCACGGATTCCGCCTGGCGCAGCAGCCCGTTCAACTCCTCCCCCTGATCAAATGGAATCACCAGGGAAACGCTCAGGGATTTGGCCTTGATGCCGTTCTGGGCGCGGTCGGTGCTGCTGGTGTTGCCGCCGAGGGATTCCGTTTCGATACGCAGTACCCCGTTCACCACCAGTTCCGAACCGGGCACGGTAAAGGCGTTGAGTCTCATAATCCGAACAGCTCCTGTAAGGGCGCGAGGGCGCCAACCGGAGCGGCAAACAACAGGGCCGCGTTGAATACATGATCGTGATCGAAGGGGTGCGCTGCCTGGATGTGCCCGGCGATCTGGCGGGGACTACCGCTGGCGTACAGGCAGTGGGTCGTGCCGCGCCCGTTGAGGTCGGCCACCAGGGTTTCGGTGGCTGCACGCACCGCGTCCAGGTGTTGTTGTTTTTTCTCGGCCAGGGTGTGCAGCTCTGCCAGCGGATCGGTATTTTCCAGAGCATAGCCCATGGCGCTGGCGACCTCTGCACCGATCACCTGTGCCACACTGCGGGCGGTGTGCAGTTGTGTCAGTCGGCGCGGCTGCCAGTGGCCCCCCAGGGGCGCGCCGGGCAGTTGGGACTTTTCCGATTCCAGGCGCAGCAGCTGCTGCGCACGCCTTTCGGCCTGGCACAGTTCCGGCAGGGGCAACCACTGGCACAGGGTGTGTAACCCGGTGGCGAAGGTGCCCAGGGTCTGTGTTGCCAACAGCACCGCAACGGCCTCCAGCTCGCCGACCGGCTTGTGGCGGTCCCAGGCATCCCCCAGCTTGGCCGCCAGTGCCTGCAGGGCGTTGGGGGCCGACAAATGACGGCTGTAGCTGCGGCCCTGGCCCACGCCCTCCTGGTAGGGATGCACCACCAGCAGGTGCAGGTCCGCACCGAACAGTGCGCGCAGGGTATTTTCAAGCGCAGCACTGCCCGCTGCCGTTGCCGCGGTGGGGTTTTTGACAAAAGCCGCTTCCACACTGTGCAGCCGCGACCGGGCCGTGTCGATTTCACTTCGCCCCTGTGACAGTGCAGCCGCGACAATCCCGTCGCGCAGGGCTTTGGCCGCGGGGGGAAATTGGATCGCCGGGTGTTGCCAGGACATGCCGGTTTACCCGGTGGTCTTTTGCCAGGGCGCAGTGCGCTGGAAGCTGGCCACGCGCACACCGAAAATAAAGACATGGGTGCAACCGCGTATAATGGTGCCCTGTCCCTCCGGGAGAATTTCCACCGTGTGTAAAACATTGGTGGTGGCCACCGGGGTAAACAGGTGGCGCGGCTCAATATGCCAGCGCAAAAACTCCGCGGCTTTGTTTTTCATGGCAAATGCCTCCCGCGCCTTACAGCGCTTTCAGTTGCTGAATAAATGGTTTGGCGGTGTCCATATAATTTTCGCCCTCGGCCAGGGCAGCCACGGCGGCGTTGCCGCGCAGGCGCAGATCGCGAATGGTATCCAGCCGCTGTGCCCAGCGTTCGGCGGCGGCCAGAATCTGCTCCGCCGCCTGTTGCGGACTTACCCCATGCACTTCCGCGTGGGTGCGCACCACCGGGGGCACAGCGCCGGAAAACCCCGTCTCCGCATAGCGCTGCGCCTGGGCCTGCACACGGCTGTATTCGTCTGTCATGCCATAACCAATGGTGCTGGCACGTTGGCGCGCCTTGCCGGCGGTGTTGTTAATCACATCGATGGCGAATTGGCGGCTGTGGAAAAACGCCTGCTGTTGCGCTGCCTCCCGTGTCTCCCGGTCCCTTTCCGCGTGCCAGCGCTCAATAATCGGCTGAAAGGGGGTCAGGGTATCGATGGGTTCGTGGCGGCCGTCGCGGTACTCGATTTCCCCGCTGGCTCGCCCGTCTTCGTGGCCCCATTGCACCGCCCAGATACGCTCGTCGATCAAACCGGTCAGATCGAAGGCAAAGGCGCGACCGTCGATCACCACCGTATCGTCGCCCGCATCGCCGTTGATAATGGATACACGCATCGGTTTTTCTCCTATGCCACGCGAATAATCGCCGCCGCGGCAAAGTAACGCTGGCGCACGTCCACCGAGTGGCTGTGACTGCCGCTTGAATTAATGGACACACTGTGGCTGTGCCCGCCCGCACTCGCGGTAGAAAAATCGTGGCTATGGGCTCCGCTGCTATTCACCGTCACGCTGTGCGTGTGGTGGCCCACGCTGGCGACACTCACACTGTGGCTGTGGGCACCGGTGGTATTGCTGCTGGCACTGTGGTTGTGCGCACCACCACCGCCTTCGTTTTTGCCGGTCACGGTTAATCCGTCGCGATCGCTGGGGTCATAGTCCGGTCCGTAGTTGGAAAATTCATAACCGGGAAAACGCAACATCCTGACACCGTTGATACTGTGCCCGTGGGCCGGAATTCTGGAGGTGGACAGGGTGTGATTGGCAACGGAAATCGTGTGCGCGTGATTGCCGGCACTGCCGCTGGAGGCGTTGTGCGAATGGCCACCCGCATCGGCCGTGGAGGCCCCGTGGGCGTGGCTGCCGGCGCTGTCGGTTTCCCCGCTGTGGGCGTGACTGCCGGCGCTGCCGGTAGAGGCACCGTGGCTGTGGCTGCCGCTACTACCGCTGGTCCTGGTGTCGCTGCCACCGGTATCACCGGGCTGGTATTCCCCGCCCGCACACACAAACACCCGGTTAACGGCATTGGGCCTGCCGTTCTGGCCATCACAGAGCGCCCAGCCCTCGGGAATAGCGGCAAGGGTGCCATGCCAGAAAATCACCGCATTGGGCGGTAACAAATAATTCAGGGCGACCCATAACTGTTTCGGGGAGACATAGCGGGTGTCATCGGTTTTTGCCAGCACTTCGCTTTGGGTCGCGCGCTCCACAATACCCGCGCGGGTGGTGGTGGCGGTGGTGGTTTTATCCAGCTTGCTGTTTTGCAGCGCGCGGCCCTTAGCCGCGCTGAGGGGGCGCCGGGTACTGGTGGAAGTCAGGCTGTCGACCACCGTATCGCCGAGCCCCTTGGGGGTTATTGCGCGGGCGGTATCGGCGGCCGCCTGGGTTTCCGCGCTGGTGGCCAGCTCCACAATGCCCGCACGGGTGGTGGTGGCGGTGGTGGTTTTATCCAGCTTGTTGTTTTGCAGCGCACGGCCCTGGGCCGCGCTGAGGGGGTGCCGGGTTCTGGTGGAGTCCAGGCTATTGACCACTATATCACCGAGCCCTCGCGGTGTTACCGCGCGGGCGTTATCGGCGGTTTCCTGAGTTTCCTCACTGGTGGCCAGCTCCACAATACCCTTTTGGGCAGTGGTGGCAATCTGATCCTGGGGGACGTAAATATCCGACCGGGTGAGCAGGAAATCTACCAGGCCCGCTGCATCAATAGCGTAGGCGGTGCGCCGGTCGTCCGGCTGGCCACCCGCAGAGATATCACAAATTTTTTCCAGGTAGTGCGTTACGCCGGCACTATCAATATAGTCATCAGCGGCACCGGCCTGTACCGTCACCACGGCGGCCACCCGGCCCACCCCTTTTTGCAGGGACACGTCCAGATAGATGGCTTTCGGCAAGGTGCCGGGATCAACCGCGATTGGCCCGGTATTGACGATACGGATTCCTTCCACATACCCGATACCGGGCTGTAATTGATAGGTGCCGGCGTCGTTGATTAATTGCCACCCCGAACCCAAAAAGGTTGCGCGCCCGTATATATCCCGGTTGCTCTCTCTCTCGCGCACATCCATGGCATCGAGCCAGGCACTCAGATCGATCTGCCAGGTTTCCGCGGGCACCGCAATGCCGGTGGCGGTTTGCGCATCGGCAAACTGCAAGAGGAAATTGCGCGTGATATTGTTGCCCTGTACCCCGTTGGCGGTGCGGGCCTTTACCGTCAGGGGCAGGTAGGCCACTGCCACCAGGGTGCCGTCGTCGGCCTGTAATCCCAGCCAGTTAAAGGAAAAATCCCCCACGCTGGTATCCATCGCCAGGGAATACACCACCTTGTCCAGGGCGAGATAGCCCTTTTGGGTGTAGGGTGCCTGGTAAACCATATCCCCCACATCGGGCAGGGTTTCGTCCAGGCTGACCGGCTGGCTGTGGTCGAGGCCGGGAATATGCGCCAGAACAAACCGGGTAATCTCTACCGGTTCACTGGCGCCGGTCCTGGCCGCGATATAAGCCGCACCGGTATTAATAATTGCAGGCATGGTCTTTCCCTACAGTGAAGCCGATAAAAACCCGTTGTCGTGGCCGCAGTGAGCGCTGCGCAGTTGAATGGGCAGCGGTGTTAAAACCTCAAATTCATAGCGGCGACAGATACGGCCGTATTTGCGTAAAATAATCTGTAGCAGTTCCGGGTTATCGGCCATTTGCTGGTCCGACAGATGCAGTTTGATCACATCCCAGTCCCGGTCCGGCAGTCGCTCTTCAATTTCCACATAACCAATCAGCAGGCGTTCAAAGATGCGCTTTAATCCGGCCACGCTGCCCGCGTCGCGGGCATTCACAAACGCATAGCGCACCCGCAGGCGGTACAAGCCCATGGACTCGCCGTCGAAGCGCTGCACCCCGCGCTGCCAGGCCAGCAAATCCAGCGCGCCGGGGGTGCAGGTCAGCGGGTCCAGTTGGCGCACCGGCCAGTACAGCCAGGTTTCCACCTGTTCCCAGAAGTGCTGACAGGCGCGGCGCAGTTTCGACAGCTGCGGCCCGGACAGCCAAAACGGCAATTTCAACGGGATCATGACAGCGTCACCGACAGGCTTTGCAGGCGCGGCAGGTCCATCTCGCTGACGATATATTCCAGGTTGAAATTCACCCCACGAACCAATTCAAATTGTCTGTGCAGTTCACCGCCGAGCAGGGAAAAGGAAAAACGGCTCCAGGGTTGCACCAGGGTCGGCTGGTAATCCCGGTTTTCACGGAAGGCGGCGCGGATAAAATGCGCCACGTCCGCCTCTAACTCCGTCCGCGTATCCCCGCTCAGGCCATCGAGGGTGTACACCGTCACGGCAACCGTGTGGTGGGTTTCCGGCATGGGGAAAATTTTCAGATCGTCGCCGTGGCCGTGATTGCCCTCGTCGGTGATCCTGCGCTGGATACGCTGAATAAATGCCGCGTCCGGATTGCCGATGGCAAACATCACATAGGCGTCGGCGGTGCCGGGGCCACGGGGGGCATCGCTGTCAAAAAAAATATACTCATCGTCCACCCCGTCGAAACCGGCAATCAATGCGCGGTAGACCGCGTCCGTATGCCACTGGTTGACTGCCATAAACTGAGTGCGAATGCGCTTGCGCAACGCCTCCGGTTCTTCGTCGTCGGTGCCCGGATGGGTCAGCCAGTCGGATAAATTGCTCACCGCGATAATGCCTGGCAGCAGCACCGGCAACACCGAGTAGTAACCCGCGGCCAGGTTATAGGCACTGCCCGCCGCTTCCGCCTCTACCGGCGCCAGTACGGTTGCCTGCCCATCGGGGAAAGTGGCCACTGCGGTGGTGCGCAGGGTGTAGACGCGGCCATTGATATTCGCGCTCTGCACCGCGGTATCCACCGCTACCGAAAGCGCACCGGAGCTGTCCGCACGGGTAAACTGCACCAGGCCCTGCGCTTTGGTTTTTACCTTCGGCACCAGGTTGACTCCATCGGCATGCAATGCAAGAAAATCCCCACTCGCCGTCTTTACATACATTTGCGGCATCACCCGATTGATGAGCGCTTTAATTAACCAAATAACTGGCTTGGTCACTAATATCGTGACCATGCGCCACCAGGGCGATATCTCCCGCTGATTCGTGAAGGCGACGTTTTCCGCCTGCACGGCTTTTTCAAATTCCGCGCGCACGGCCGCCTCGGTGGTGGGCAGCCCGCCCTCGGTTAACAACTTGGTAAACAGCTGCTGCTCGCTCACAGGGTAAACTCCAGGTGTTGGTATTCCAGCGTGGTGGCGCGCACTAAAATCGTTTCCTTATCTAGCCGCGTCAGCACCGCACTGCCGGGCTCGATGCGGGTGTCACTCTCCACCAGGTTTTCCAATCGCGACAGGTTGATCGCCCAGGTATCGCGCTGGCGCTCTCCCACCAGGGCCACAAGCCAGCCGCTCTCGCGGATCAGGTGCTGGATATCCTGGGCAATCGATGCGCGGTCACTGATACCCAGGGGCACACCGACACCGTCGAGGGCGATATCGTTGTTGATAATCAGCAGGTCCTGATATTTTTTATGTTGCGGGGATTGCGTCATCAGCCCGCCGCCATTTCCAGTTCATCCAGAAACGACTGCCCGCTGGCCGGGTTATAGACCTCCACTTTCTCGATATGGGTGCCGCCGCGGGAGTGTGTTTGAAAATGCTGGGCAATTCCCCCCGCGGGCACCGCGCTGGGTCGCTGTTGCGGCAGGCCCGGCAGCGGGCCGGGGCGCTGCACCCGGATCTGCTGCAGATCCGCCATCTTGCGATCCACAACCTCGCCGCCCGGCGTTTGCGGGAGTGTGATATTCACTCCGTTGCGGCCAAAACCCGGTAAAAAGCGCAGTTTGTTGTGCAACCAGTCCAGCCCGCCGCCGAGGGCGGAAAAGGGATTCAGTGTTCCCAGCCAGGATTTAAACGCGGTAAACCAGGCCGGTATTTTTTCCAGCTGCTGCAGTAACAGCCCGGCCACACCGACACCTGCCAGCAGTGGCGCGAATAGCAGGCGCAGAAAAGCGTTGTCCTCGATGGCACTGCGCAGGGTTGCCCACTTGCCCATCAGCCAGTCCAGTGCCCGCCCGGGCGCGCCGAATAAATCCTGTGTGCCGAGCCAGGCGGAAAATTGCCCGAACCACGCCGGCAGCCGCATCAGGCTGCGAATTACCAGGGAAGTCATATCCACACCCGCCAGCAACGGCGCAAACAGCAGGCGCAGAAAGGCGTTGTCCTCGATCACACTGCGCAGCCGGCCCCACTGGTCCATCACTCCCTGAATAAACTGCAGGGCAACGCTTTTTACCGTATCCCAGTGGCGCACCAGCAGCACCAGGCCGGCGATCAGTGCCCCTACCCCCATCACCACCCAGGTAATGGGATTGGCCCAGAGCGCGGCGGAAAACAGCAGCGTGGCCTTGCCGGCAATACGCATGCCGTTGCCAAGCAGCGCCAGACTGGCGGCGGCGCCTTTGCTGGCAAAACCCCAGGCCGCCAACAATTGTGGTTTAAAGGCCAGGTGATAGAGCAGCACCGCCACACGCCCGGCCTTGAGCGCACTGTTATAGAGCCACTGGACACCGGCCGCGGTTTTGGTGACGGCAGTCCACAAAAATTGAACCCCCGTCAGGCCGGCAAGGGTGAGCCGTAGTATTCCCCCCACAGCAACGAGGGCAAGTAAACTCGCCATCAGCCCCGCAATATAACTACTCACGAGGCCAATCAGTTTGGTCAGGTGCGGGAACCGCTCGCTCCACAGCATCATTTTCTCGTTGGCGGCGGTTAGCGTTGCCACCAATGGGGTAATCACCGGCAACATGGCCTTGCCCAGTAGGGTCATTAACGCGCGGCTGCTGGCCTGCCACTGCTGAAACACATCGACGGTTTCCGCCGCCATCTGCTGTGCCACCCCCATACCACGCACCTGGTCGAACTGGTCCAGGTAACCGGGCAGCTTCTCCAGACCGGTACCCATCGCTTCGACAAACCGCACCGCTTCCTGTCCGCCGAAGTTTTTTTCCAGAAATGCACCGCGCTCCAAAGCGCTCATGCCCCGAGTCAACTTGTTGATCTTCGCCAGCAGTAGGTCCGGTGCTAATAGTCCCTCGGCAGTCTCGAATTTCACCCCCAGCTTTTCCTGGGCTTTACTCAAACCGGAAATAAACGCCTTTGCGGCAGTGCCGCCTTCCGAAGCGCTCATCTGTCCCTGCAGCATACCGGCCACCGCCATCTGCTCCGCCATGCTCCAGCCCTTGTTGGTGGCGGTGGCCCCCAGGCTTTCAAAAAACCTCGCCATTTTCTGCCCGTCGGTGCGGAATACCTTCACCGCCAGGGCCGTCTGCCCCGCCAGTTGCTCCGCCCATGTATGACGCCCGATACGGTCGGCGGTTTTCTGGAAAATGTTGTACATGCCTCCCATATAGCTGGTGATATCGCCCACATTGGCCTTGGTGCCCCTGGCCAGCACCGCCGCCACTTGGGTAAATTTCGGAATTTCATTGTCCCGCAAACTGGATATAGCGCTTTTGATGTCGTAGGAAGCTGCCACAAAATCGGTGGCACTCTCGCCGTAGCGGGCGGAGAACGCCAGCGCAGTCCGTTCCAGCTCTTTCAACGCACTTGCTGCCACGCCCAGGGTGCGCACCCCGGCCAGCGCCCGTTCCATTTCAATCGCGGGCCCCAACAAACCGGACATGGCCCGCTGCAGCGCCCAGCCGCCGGCGGCAGCACCAGCCAGCAAGGCGCCACCTGCGGTCGCGTGTCGCGTCACCTTGTGCAGCTGCGCATCCAGCTTGCCGAGCGGTCCACTGGCCCTGTCGATCAGACCAATGCGAAACATCAGTTTTTCCAGTCTGGCGTTCATCAGCGTCTCCAGGCTCTACCAATCCCGTTGGCAACGGTCGCTTCTAAATTTTTCCAGTAATCCCGCTCCAGAAAAAACGCCGTAGCCAGAGTGTCTTCCTGCAAAGGCGCCCCCGGCAGCCACTTGTGCGCATAGGCACACAGGCGGCTGTAGCCGTTCTGTTCAAGGGCGTCTGCCAGCGCTAGGACTTTTTTACCAACACATCCAGGTCGGGGGTGTATTCCTCCATCAATGCACTACCCAGGGCCACCTCGGCACCGGGTTGCGCCGCCAGTAGTTCCAGCAGTTTGTCCTTGTGGGCCGCCTCCACCGTAGCCACCAAAAAGTTGTGCATGGGGCCGGTCTTGTTGTTGGGATTAAGCCGGTTGATCAGCTTGTTGTAATCTTCCCGGCACACCTGAAAAGTGAATTCATTATCGCTGGCACTGAGCGTGATGTTTTTCTGGTTGTGGTTGGTTTTTGCAGCCATGGTGTTCTCCTTCCTACAGGGTTGATCCATTGTTTAAGGTTTAACTTTTGATACCGAGGGCCGCTTTAAAGCCGACCCACAACATGCCGGCGATTCCAACCAGGAAAATGCCCAGTAGAATACGCCGGGTCCAGACCGTCACTTGCTCCGACGCCTTGCGCTGTGTTCTCAGATGGGCGAAGTCTTTCTGTGTCTCATGTACGTCAACCGTATCCACACCCAGCTTTTCCAGCAGGTCTTCCATCGCCTCTCGTGCCGATTCTCCAGCCGCCTTGCGCATCAGCGCTTCCATTTGCTGTTCGTTCAGGTTCATGGTGCCGGTGGCCTTTTGCCGAACATGCGGTTTCCCGCCCAGGTTTCCACCGCCGTACGCAACATGCGCCGGAAACCGAAAGTGTCGATATACACCGCGCCCAGGCCCCACCAGTAAAATTCCGGTGTGGCTTTTAAGGCAGTAAACCCGGCCTGCACGGCACTCTGTAAATCGCCGCGCTGGTAGTGCGTGGCCATCACCAGTTCCAACAGCGGTGCGGCAAATAACAACACCATCGGCAAGGTGGTGAGCAGCAATAAATAATCGTCTTTCCAGCCCCGCTGCCCGGCGCTCTCCAGATCCATGGCCGCGGCGTGATCGTCACCACTCTGGGTGCGCGCGATACGGGCATTGTTGGCGGCTTTTTTTAATGCCAGTTCACCCCGGCGCTGCTCCGCTTTGACTTCGCGCTTGTGTTTAAAAAAATCCAGCAAACCACCGAGTACAAATTTTCCCGCAGCGGCCAGTACAGTGGCACTCATAGGTCCGACGCCTCCAGTAGCGTGTAAGTGAAAGTGGTTCCCCATTCTCTTGCCGCCCGGCCACACAAGGCAATTAATAAGGCAAAATCGAAAGGGTTGGCCAACACTTGGCAACCAGCGCTCCATTTATCAACACGCTGGCTTCCATGGGTTCCGCTGGCTCTATGGCAGTTGATACCGAAGAGGCCATCATCAATAGGCGCATCAATATCGATAATCGAATCTCGGTTATTGTCTCGGTATACTCGCGCAGGCATCAGCTGTACCAGAGCGTGATACTGGCCCCGGTGCATTCCTAGCTGCCATAGCCTTTGATACTGTCCAGGCACCAAAATGGCAGTGCCCCTGATGTGCATCGGGTTCTGTCGCCAAAAGATGCCGGGGTCAGTGGTGGCCGGAAACACCAGGCAATGGGGTGCGCCATCAAAACGCCAGGCAACGGCAAAGTGATCGTTAAAGAAATTGGATTGATTGTCAGCAGTGCGAATACCAATCAAGTTCAAGTTGTAATCGCCGTCATCAAAAAACTGATACCCTTTGCGAATCAGCGCCGTTTGCAAGTTTCCATATCGTACCCGCATCACCTTCACTCCCCTGTTTCTTCAAAGAATGCCTGACACTCAACACACCGGGTTACGCCCCCGAAAGCCTGCCGCGCTTGTGGTATGGGCCAGTCGCAATCCTCACAGTTTTTCAGGCTCAGCTTGTCGAGGTCGGAACGATTGCGCTGGGTATTCAGGGAGCGCTTACGATCCTCTTCTTCAAGCTGCGAAGCCCGGTCCAATTGATCTGGCATTTTCAGCCCCTAGTTCAACCGCTCGATTTCCGCCTGGCGCAAATAGGGCACGCCGTTGACTTTGACAAACTCGCGCCCGGTGACCTCAAAGGTGACGGTGTGCATCAAGCGCTCATTGTTCTGGCTCGCGCTGAGCAGATCAGAAATGCGCAATTTGCAGTCGAAGGCTTCGATATTCAGTTTTTCGTCGGTAGACTCCGCATTGAAAACCAGATCAAAGGTGGGCAGATCGCGAAAACTGCCGGCCTCTTTGGCCGCATCCAGAATGGTGGCAAGCTCGCCGCTGTTGAATTTCATCTCACCAGTGGCCGACACCTCGCCCTCAATAAACCCATCGGGCACTCCGCGGTTTTTTGTCGCCGCGGTGGCGTCCTCTATGGTCAGGCTGGCCTCATCGATATTGACGCGGTAGCTACCGATGGTGACATCGATATCGCGGCCGGATAATTTGGACATAGCTAATACCCCACTGTTTTTTTCACTTGAGCGTAACCCGCTCGTTTTTCACACTTATTTGAGAGCGACTTTTAACATCTTGTAGATGAGCCAACACATCAGAAAAACAGAGGCCAGAAAGAATACGCCCCACAACGGTGCAGTCACCCACCACCATGACCAAGTGATGACGCCACATAGCTTTAACCCCAGGAATAGCAGGAATAGCAGGAATAACGGTGTGGTTTTCATTAGAAAGTCCTCTCTTCAGCTATAAAATATGAATTCGCCCCAGTAGCGGCAGGTCACCGCGCTGTCATTTTCTGTACTGGTCCCAGCATGATTAAAAACCCTCCCAGCCATTGTTATCTTCCTCGGACGAATCTAAATCACCTGGCGTTTGTCAGGTCCAGCGCAATATTTGCTTCAATTTCTTTCGGGGAGTTGTAAGGCGTAACCCGTAGGTATACCTCGACCTTATCCCGTGTTGGCCAAACGATTTCTATATCGCCATCCTTCGGCGCCTTGATTTCACCGGGAAACTCGCTGGTGCCGATTCTGGTGCTGCGCGCCATGGCGCGCAGGGGCCGGGAGAAATAGGTTTTGTTGGAGGCAATGGAAATCGGGGTGCTGTTCAACAGGCGGTTGCCGAGTCGGCTGATGGCCAATATACGGATTTGCCGCGCGGCCTTGTCCACCACGCGCAGGTTTTCCATCACGCGGTAATCGCCGCCCTCCGCGTCCAGCAAATTGCAGTCGCCCCAGAAGGTGCCGGGGTAATCGGCATAGGTTTGCGGTACAGACAACCGCAGCGCGTCCAAACTGGACAGCAGGGCGTTGTCCAGGCCCACGCCGGCACTGTCGTTGGGCACCGATCCCAAAGACAGCACCGGACCTGTGGCCACGCGCATGGGCGTGTCGGCAATACTCACCGCGCGGTTGCACAAGCGTCCCGCCAGCACACCCAGGTTATTGCCGTGCAACAGGGGCACCGCGGACACCCGATAGGCGTTGACGGGCTGCACCATAGCGGCCTGTGCCGCCAGGTAATCGCTCCAGGTTTGCTCGGTATCATCGATACCGGGGGTAGCGCTGAGGATTGCCAGGCGACGCCCCTGGTCTGTGCGCACGGCCTCGGCTTTGGCAAAGGCGGTTTCCAGATCGCCCGCCGACGCCGCCGGCGTACACAGTGCCACCAGTTCCGGAGACACACTGTGCAGGGCCAGATCCAGCGCGTCCCCCCAATCGTCGTCCACCGCCATGGGCAGCGCCCAGGCTTGCCAGTTTTCACCGCCGTTGGCCTGGGCCGCGCTTACCTGGGTTTTAATTTGTGAAACTTCCGTGCCCAGCAACTGGTCCAGATCGGATTGGCTGTTCAGCGCAATCACCGTACCCGCGCCGGTGCTGATATGACCCACACCCAGAAACAGGGTCTTGCGTTCAATTTCATCAAAACTGCCCTGGCTCAGATTCAGGTTGTTGACGGTCACTTTTCCCAGTGCCATGGCCTTGCCCTCGATCAATTAGTTGTACGTACAGGTACTGTCGATAAATTCGTTATGTGTAAATCCGCTGCAGACACAGGATTTACACCCGTTGAATCCGCTGTAACGCTTCATCAAAAATCGTATTGGTCAGCGCCTCAATCTCGCGCCCGTCGACGCCGAGAAAACTGCGCTCCGGCAGCGGGATCACCCAGCTTTTTTTCGACTGCCCGCCCTCGCGCATCTGTTTCAAAATCAGGCCCGCCTGGCCCTGGGTCATCTGCTCGGTAATCCAGCGCATGGTGGGCTTTTTCTTTTTGCCGCCTTTACGGCGCACCACATAGCCCTCCCGCTTTAATGCCCGCGCCTGGCGCCGCGTGGCCGGCGCCTCGTAATCCGGCCTGCCGCGCAGCTTGTGCGCCTTGGCGGCGTTCCAGGTTTCGGGCACCCCGTGCTGGTGGGCGTAGGCAATCTTGCCGGTGACGTTGGCCCCGTAGCCGACCTCCGCACCGCGGGGGTCGCTGTGCAGGCCCATGCGCTTGCTCATACCCCGCAACAGTTTGCGGCCGCCCTTGCGGGGTTTAGTGCGCGGTGCCCAGGTGCGGCCGCGCAAATCTTTTTGTGCCCGCAACCGCTTGCGGCTGTACACGCGCACCTTGCGCCCCAGGGTTGCCGCCAGCCGCCGGCGCTGGGCCGGCTTCAGCGTCAGCAGTTGCAGCTGCCGGCGCAGGGTCAGGTGCCCGCTGATATCAAGGGTCGCGCGCATAGGGGGCATCTGTGGGCAGGGATTTGTTGTCCCCCACCGCCACCTGGTCCGCACTGTCCACCGGCACCGCTGCCACCGCCCAGCGGGCGCCCCGGTAGGCAATGGGGCCGTTGTCGTCCTCCACCAGATCCACGTCCTCGGCAAAGCGGATGGTGATTTCCACATCCGCAACACGCTCGTCGATCACGTCCACATCCACATCCGGTGCCGGTAGGTCTTGATCGAAGCGTGTCTTGTCGTGCTCCATCAGCCAGGTGGTCACCAGGGCAAACAGCAGCGCCGGATCACCGGCATAGCGCTCAATCTGGATCACCGCGTCGTAACTCTGCCGGCACACCCGCAGGCCCTGGCCCAGGTGCTTGCTGGCAGGCTCCATCTGGCCATTTTCCATCCAACTGTCCAATTGCTCCGCGGACACCAGATTGGCAGCCAGCAGGTGTGCGGTAATAGCGGTGAGTTTTTCCAAAGCCATCAGAGCAGCTCCGCGGTGATATTGGTGGTGATGCCGCGCAGGCGGCGCAGGGCCTGATCCGATTCCGCGCGGTACAGCTGTTCGGTGTGCGGGCTTTCCTTGGCCTGGTGCTCGCCCACCTCCCGGCGTGTCACCGTCGCGAACTGACGAAAGGCCATGGCGGTGACCAGGGCGAACACGGCGCGCTGGTATTGCACCAGCAGCGCGTGCTTGCCACCGATGATCGGTGCCGGTACTTCAGCCAGGGTGGACAATCCGACCCGCTGCCAGGTGTCCTGCTGTTGCGCCAGGCTGTCATTCACATCGATCATGGCCAGGCGCAGCAGGTGCTCCACTTTTGCCTGATCGTATTCCGCCGGTACCCGGTACATTTTCTGCAGATCCCCTAAAACCAGATCCGGAAAAAACCCGTTGTTCTCCAGTGTGGTTGTCAGGTAGTGATCGGGCTTACCGGTGAAGCTCATTGTCTATTGCCCTTTATGGTGCGCTTTGTAAGCGGAGCTCAGACGCTTTTTGGCCACCGCAAAATACTCCACGGTTGCTTCGATACCGATAAAAGGCAACCCGGCGTGGATCGCCGCCACTCCGGTTGAGCCACTGCCCATAAACGGATCGAGCACCGTTTCACCCGACGGCACCACCTGAATCAGGTGCGCCATGACCGCAACAGGTTTGGCTGTCATATGCAGTTTTTCTTTCGGGTTTACCCGCTCGCGGATGGCCCCGCTCAAATACACCGGGTGCTTGTCGCTCTGGCAGCGCCCCTTGAAGCCCCAGGCAATGTACTCCGCTTGGCAGCGGAACTTCCCTCTTGCCGGGCGGCAGGATTCGGTTTTATCCCAGGGCACAATGCCGTTAAACGTGAAACCACCGGACTGCAGATAGTCGGTCGTGGTCGGCAGCTGACGCCAGTCACTGAATACACAGATCGGCGCACCCTCCCGGGCAATCCGGTAGCACTCGGACGCCCACAGGGAACTCCAGAAGTGAAAGCTGCGCTGATCGCGGTTTTCCCCATTAAATTCCGGGTGTTTATTTTTTACATGAATGCCTTGATATTTTTGGCTTGGTGCCTGCGCCTTGGTGATTGCCGAAACGCCGGAACTCGCATAGGGTGGATCGGTAATCACTGCGCCGACACTCTGATTCCCCAGTCGCCCCAATACCTCCAGCGCTTCCCCCTGAAACAGCACAATATTGCCTATCGAAAATCGCTTGATCGCCATCTGAAAACCGACCTCCATTTCCACTGCTGATTGACTGTAAAAACGCGGTGCCAAGTGGTTTGCCTGATCGCACCGGGCGACAGACGCCCCACTGGCCCGCGCGGGTGGGGGGATCGTTACAATTTTTTCCTGGCAGATTCCAAGCGGGTTTTCACGCCCGCCTTATCATTCGCTGCCGTTGCCTTTTCATACCAATGCACCGCTCTGGCAAAGTCTTCCTGCTGATCGCAAATTAGCCCCGCCAATTTGTACAGTTTGCCCAGCACAATAATTTGCGTGACCGGCCAGATTCCCTGCTCCACGTTTTCCAACACCTGCTCGTAATAGGGGCTGGCACTGCGGTTGGCCATGTACTGGCGTTCGGCCCAGTCGTGCAGAGTTTCCGCCACAAAGGTGGGCAGATCGCGATTGAAGCGCGCCGGTAACTGTTGCTGCTGGGCAATGGCCAGTGCCGCCAGTTCCAGTGCCTGCTCGATATCCTCCACATCCAAAAGCCAAATAAGGCAGTACACCAGCAGTGGGTTCGGGTACTGGGCACCGCTTTCACGGTAATCCTGAATATGGGGCAGATACTTGGGCAGCAACTGGCGCTTGAGGGCGATTTTTTCCTGCACGTTCGCGCGCTCGGACAACAGTTGCAGATCTGCCTGCAGAGCCGCTTCGATCACGGTGCGGTCCGGGCTTTGCAGCACTGTGGTCTGCGCGGCAACAGCGACGGCAGTGGAGGCAGCAGCGGCGGCCTGTGCTGCTGTGCGGGCGCGGGCGCGCGCCTGGTGTTGCAAAGTAATAAACGGCATGGTGCAAACCTGTGGTATTGATCCTGGTTAAAAAAACCTCCGGCGCCCGCAAGGGAAAGCGAAGCCGCAAGCATCCTGTTGGCTTAGGCCCAACCCCCTTCACCATTGGGTAGTCGCACATTGGCGAATTCCACCCCCGCGGCCTTTTCCTCGTCCTCGACCACATAGCCTTCGTTGACCGAGTTAAAATCCTCCACGCGGTTGCGCTTGTGGTTGTCGGCAACCGACCTGCGCCAGCTGTCGCTCTGGTAATAAATGGAGAGATTGTCGAGGCTGGTGATTAAAATGCCCCGCGCCGGGAAAAAGGGGATATCGGTTTTTAGCGGCAGGCCGGCGTAGACCCGCGTCACCACTTCGTTTTCGATGCGTTCTTTTTCTGTGGGGGTTTGCCCCAGCGCCTTGTACAGGGTCGCTTTTTCCTCCGCCACCAGTTCCTCGCCCACAATCGCCACCAGATCCTGGGCACCGCGGTGCAAGGGGTTGATCATCTGTTTTACCGCGTGTACGGCAGCGTCCAGATTTTCAAAATCGCCGCTTTTACCGATACGAATTTCCCCCACTGTGGCAGTGCCGCTGGAGCCGTCGAACCACTGGGCGCCACTGTTATACTCGCGCAGGTGCTGCAGCCAGCCCTTGTTCACGTCCTCGCCGTTGGGATTGCCGGCGGGAATGGTTGCCGCTGCGGCACTGGTGCCCACCCAGCCCACGCGGATACGCGCCAGCGCAATGGCCTTGCGCACCCATTTGCCGTAGCGCTCCTGAAAATCGGGAAACTTGGCCCAGGCGTCAATGGTGGCCCACTTGATATGGGTGTCGAACTCGGTGGAAAAGAGTTCATAGTCCTTGCTGCCCAGGGACAACACATCGCTGGTCTGGCGGTCGTTGTTGTCGGTATCGGTGCGCTTGGGCACCAGGCCGGCAGCGGAGCCGATCACCTTCTGGCCTTTGATCTCGTCCACCGGCACCACATTGATTTCCTGCAGGAAGCCGTCACTCTCGACGATCCTGTCCTGCAGTTCCTGGGCGATGGTGGGCACCACACTGAAGGATTCCGCCACCGACTCCACGCCGTAGGTGGTGGCCATGGCGATCAGCATAGCGGTATACAGTTGTTTGGTTTTCGGTTGCATGGCTTGTGTTTCCGTACAATAAAAAAGAATGTCCAATTCAAAAAAGAGAGATGCCTACTTAAAGCACGCGAGGATTACCGCCGTCGACCGTTCCCTGGGGCACTCTGGTGCCGGGGGTTTCGGTGTTGAGGGCCTTGTTGAATTTTTCGCTCAGGGTCTGAATTTGTTGCGACAGCGTTGCAAACTCGGCCTGGGTTGCAGCTGCGGGGGCCGGTTCCCCTGCACCCTGTGCGGGATCGCCCCCCTTGCCAAACTTTTCTGCCAGGGCGTCCACCCGCGCAAGCAGGGACTGGAATTCTTTTTTACTCACCGGGGCACTGTCATCTGCAGCATTGTCGCTGTCTTGACGGTGATCACCGCCACTGGCTTCGGGCTGACCGGCAAAGCGGTTTTCCAGCTGGGCAAATTGTTCCTGCAAATTCTCCAGCGTAGTTTTCAGGATATTGAATTGTTGCTCGTCCATGGACTTGTTCTCTTGCGGTTGGGGTTCAGAGTGGGCATCCCTGCCAAACGATTGCAGCAGGCGGCTGAGCAGCCCCTGGCTGTCTTCCAGTTCCAGCGCGGAAAGCGCAATTGGCTTGGCAAAATAATTGTCCGGCTTCTGTACGCGGTTGAATTGCAGTTCGGTGGTGCCCAGGCTGGCGGGGGAATCGGTCACGGCCAGGCCGGCCAGATAGGCTTTGCCGGTGCCGGCAAACTCCGGCTGGATCTCGATACTGGTAAACAGTTTCTGGCCGTGGTTGTTGAGGTAAATTAATTCATCGGTGGGTGCCAATCGGGCAAACAGACACTGCCGGCCCTTGCCGTCCACCTTCGCCTTCAGCGCCACCACCTTGCCCAGGTTGCCGAAAATACGGATATGCTCATACCAGATATTCGCGGTGTACTCTTGTGGGTCATAGCCCTCGGCCATATCTACAATATCCCGGGCGGGAACCTCGCGGCCATCGACGGTGGGACCGCTAGTGGCCACCTTGACCCAGTTGGTTGTGAGCTTTCGCGGCATCGAGGTTTCCCCGTGTGTGTTGTCTGTTGGAATTCAGCCAATGGGCGCGAGACTAAGGGCCGAAAACGGGGGAAACAAACCCTTTGATTCCTGAAAATTCCTAATTTCGCGATCCAGGAATTTTTAGGAATTTTGCCCCCTCGGTAACAGCGGCGAATTGCGTACACTGCCGCCCATGACCAGTTACCCGCAAGAAATCAAGACAGCTGCGAAAATGATGTGGCTGCGCCGACTGTCCGCAAAAGAGATTGTGGAACAGCTGAACCTGAACAATGTACGGGTGGTGTACCAGTGGGCCGAGAAGGGCCAGTGGGAAACCCTGCTGCAGCATGAAACTGTGGAGCAGGCCACGGCGCGGCGCCTGATTGTGCTGGCGGAAAAGCCCAACAAATCCTCTGAGGATTACAAAGAGATTGAAAAGCTCGGCAATCTGCTCGACAAATTGGCCGGCATCGATCTGAAAAAAGCGCGCAGCGCCAGGGAAAAGGCCGCAGGCAATCGTGGTGAAAGTGGTGGCAAGCACAAAAAACGCAAACTCAAAAACGATATCAGCGAGATCACACCGGAGCAACTGGAGGAAATCCGCAAGGAACTCTTCTTTGAATACCAGCACCGCTGGCATGCCAACAAAAACCAGCGCACCCGCTTTATCCTCAAAAGCCGCCAGATCGGCGCCACCTATTATTTTGCCTGGGAGGCGTTCGAGGACGCGATTGTCAGTGGCGACAACCAGGTATTCCTGTCCGCCAGCCGCAGCCAGGCGGAGATTTTCAAAGCCTACATTCTCCGCTTCGCCAGCCAATACTTCGGGATTGAATTAAAGGGCGCGGACTTTATCGCCCTGTCCAATGGTGCCGAACTGCGCTTTGTCTCCACCAATGGCCGCACCGCCCAGGGCTACCACGGTCACCTGTATATTGACGAGGTGTTCTGGATACCGGATTTCCAGCGTCTGGACGATGCAGTTTCGGGTATGGCGTCCCATAAAAAGTGGCGGCGGACCTATTTCTCGGTGCCGTCCATGAAAACCCATGGTGCCTACCCATTTTGGAGCGGCGAGCGCTACGCCAAAAAGCGCAAGGGAAAAATCGCCTTCGACCTCAGCCATGCCACACTCAAGTATGGGCAACTGGGACCGGACAAGGTATGGCGCAATATCATCACCGTAACGGATGCCGAGGAGCAGGGCTGCAACCTGTTCGATATCGACGAGTTGCGGGATGAGGCCAGCAGCGAAGCCGCCTTTAACAATAAATATCTGTGCCGGTTTCTGGAGGCCGGGCTATCGGTTTTCAATCTCAACGATCTGCTCGCCGCGGCAGTGGACACCCATGAGGTCTGGGCAGATTTTAAAATTCGACAGGAACGCCCCTACGGCAACCACCCGGTTTGGATCGGTTACGACCCCTCCCGCAGTGGCGACGGCGCCGCCATTGTGGTGGTGGCACCGCCGCTCAAGGAGGGAGACAAATTCCGGGTATTGGAAAAAATTGTCCTGCGCAACCGCGCCTGGCAGTACCAGGCCAACCGGATACGGGAACTGACAGAAAAATACAATGTGCAGTTTATCGGTATCGACTGCACCGGTCCCGGTCACGGTGTGTTCGAGATGGTACAGAATTTCTTTCGCCGCGCCACACCCATTCACTACGGTCTGGAAACCAAAACCGCCCTGGTACTCAAGACCCAGGATGTGATCGAAAGCCAGCGTATCCAGTGGGACGCCGAACACACGGATATTCCCCAGGCGTTTTTGCAGATCCACCAGACCACCACCGGCAAGGACCAGATCACCTATGCCGCCAACCGCACCAGCACCACCGGCCATGCCGATGTGGCCTGGGCGGTGATGCACGCGCTCAGCAACGAACCCCTGAACCGCAACCGGCGCAAGTCTACTTGGGCCTTCGCCGCTTAACCGGATCCCTGCCATGAGCAAACGCAAACGCAGATACCACCGCAAGACGAAGACGGCACAGCCAGCGGCACACGGCGGCAACAGCTCCAGGGTCTTCAATTTTGGCGATCCCGAGCCGGTGCTGGATAATAATCTTGCCGATTACCTGGGCACCTTTCTGGAACCCCACGGCGACTATTATGTGCCGCCGGTGTCCCTGAGCGGGCTGATGAAACTACTTGGCGCCAGCGCCTACCACGGCACCATTCCCTATTTTAAGCGCAATATGTTGCGCAAGTGGTATATCGCCAGCGACGTTCTCCCGCCTGAAGACCTGGCCAATGCCGGCTTTGATCACGCGGTATTCGGGCACTGCTATTTCAAGAAAATTCTCAACCCCTTTGGCCAGGTACTGCGCCTGCAGCACCTGCCCGCACTGAATATGCGCCGCCGCAAAGAAGCGGACCGCTACTGCTTGCTGCAACCCAACGGCGACAACCCGGTGCTGTTCGCCCTTGGGGAAGTGATCCAGCTCAGGGAGTACGACCCCAAGCAACAGATCTATGGCAGGCCCCAGTATCTCGGCGGTGTACAGGCAGTGTTACTGAATGAAGACAGCACCCTGTTCCGACGCAAGTATTACCGCAACGGCGCCCATATGGGCTATGTCTTCTACACAGCCGATAAAAACCTGAGTGAAGAAGACGAAAAGCTGATCAAGGAACAGGTGCGCCAGAGCAAGGGAGCGGGCAATTTCCGCTCCCTGTTTGTGAATATTCCAGATGGCAGGGAAAAGTCGGTGCAGATTATCCCGGTGGGGGATATTGCGACGAGAGATGAATTCGAGCGGGTCAAGAATTTAAGCCGCAACGATGTGATCAGTATGTGGCGCATCCAGCCCGTACTGGCCGGTGTGATGCCGGAAAACGTGGGCGGCTTCGGCGATATCGAAAAGATCAGCCGCGTCTACTACGAAAACGAGGTGGTGCCGATGCAGGATGTGTTTCTGGCCTTGAATGCACACTTACCCCAGGGGCGCAGGATTCAATTTTCAAAGCCGGAATTTAAGCAATAAATGAGCACTCGGAAGATATATTTTTTAGACCAATGTTATATAATGGAAGATAGAGTTCACAGGGCCAGATCTCCCGACATGCTGATAACCTGTATTAAATGTGAGTCCAGAGCAGTTATCACCAGTAGCAACAGGATAGATCCCAAACTCACCCAGTTATATTGCGCCTGCAAAAACAAAGACTGCGGCCACACCTTTGTGTGTGACCTCAGTTTCTGCCATACCATCAGCCCGCCCAAAAGTGATCAGTACACAGCGCTCAAGGGCTTGATCATGACACTGCCAGAAAAGGACCGCCTGACTCTGTTGGAGTCGGTAAAAAATCACTAGATATTCTTAACATACCAGTCTGTGACTGGTTTCATTTCCTTGTCTATGCGCCGTTCTATACGATACAGTTTCTCGTTAATCAGCTGTAAGAATGCTGCACTTGATTTCTTCGGAGAGTCAAGATTTAGAGAGGCAAGAGCAAGCCGTACAGTCGATACTTCGTCAATCAAATCTGTTCGACACAAATCCAACTGCTCAGCCTGAGATGCCGAAATAGAAATTACAGAAAAGTTATCCATGGCGTTATTCTCCAGTTTCCTGTTAGAGAATTATTCTGACTTACAAGCAAATCCTAACGGATAACAATTTACCAAATGATTTTTGATTTGCAACCAAATTTTTAGTTTCTAGTTCTTGAAAAAGCAACAAATAGTCTTTGACCTCAATATTTTTGAAAAATTTTAACCATCAAAAAAAATCTTACGCTTACCTCAGCCAGTGTAATTGGAATTATCCTCAAGCTCACGCGCTTTTTCAGGGGACCACCCGAGTGGTTCCTACGCAACGCTGGTCGCTTCGATACCACTACACACGCTGCCGTATCTCACAAACCACCCCCGACTAAATCGAGTCCCTGCTGTTTCTGTCTCGCTTCACAGGCCGGACTTAGCCACAGCACTTCCGTGCGCCTTACACTGCCGCGTCCACCACTCGCTGCGACTTGTTTGGTGTACATACGCCAATCTGGTAATGCCTCTTGATACAGATCCGAGTCGTAGCCATTCAGCACCACCATGCCAGCTAAGTTGCACAGAGCTGAGAGCAGTTCCCTGTGGTCATCTCTTGTCATTTCGTGTCGATAGCAGGCGCCATAGCCCATCTTCCTCGTTTCGTGCAGGTATGGTGGATCCACAAAGTGGAGGGAATCGTTACTGTCATGCTGCTCCAGTATTTCGATTGCCGGGCGGTTCTCGATCAACACCCCCTGCAAGCGGTCGAGGACTCCCACCAAATTGTCGGGATACCGTGACCACACCTGCATTGCGGTAGAGTAACGACGACGGGTGTCTATGCGAAATCCGGTACTGTTTTTGGTGGCGCCTGCACTGCCAAATCCGAGATGAGCGCGGATCACAGTGCGCCGGGCGCGTTCTACGGGATCCGTTGTCTCTTCCCAGGACAATTCAAACTCGGACCTGGCGTAGGGCGTAAGCACCAGCAGTTCGCGCAGACGGGCATTGCTATCGGGCTGCTGAAGTACGCGGAAGAGGTTGGCTATGTCTTCGTCCAAGTCGTTGTATACCTCGCCGTGGCTGCGTACCTTGCGCATCAGAACCCCTGCCGCTCCCCCGTAAGCCTCAGTATAAAGCTGGTGCGGTGGGAAGAATCCTACGATCCAGGGGGCGAGGCGAAATTTTCCCCCGTGGTAGCGGATCACTGGTGCCCGCACTGTTGATTTAAAAATTTCGCTCATGTGCGTTACTCCCTTTAATAGGTGCCGGCCTTTCACCGGCTCGGGGCTTTTCTTACTTGGATGGTTCGCTAAACGCCGGCATGGCTTGCTGTAAAACCCAGGCTTCGGATTGAGTGACGTTTGCAGCGACTGCTTTATGTCCGCAGCCTTCAGGGGAACGGAGGGCGGCAACCAGCTTGGGCAGCATGTATTCCAACAGGGGATTGTCGAATCTTGCTTTTAGAGCATGGGTAAGACGTGCCCAGTGATCAATGTCTTCTTCCAGGTGTCTGGAGACGTATTTGATAACAGCTTGGGCTCCGATAAACTCTCGCGCGTCTTTGGGGGACAGCAGGCGGTAGGCCACGATGTCTTTTTCATGGTCGTCGTGATCCCAATCCCCGAGGGGCAGGTCAAACGAGTCACCAGCAAACGCAAACAGTTCTTTACCTTCGCGCAGGCGAATAGCGATTGGGGTATCTGCTTCAATCCCTGCCGGAAGATCACCAGTCTCGTTTCCTGCAAATTTTGTCCATTCGGGGGTTTCAGGCTGTACTGGTTTCTGGGTAGTAACGGGAGGTTGGGTGCTTTCTAGTTGGATTTCCATAGTCAGATCCTTTTAAAAATGGGCTCGATACCTGCAGCCCTGGTAGTTACTGCTGGATGAATGCGCCGAAGCGCGAGAAAAATTATTCAAGATTGCTACCGTTCAATTGCGCGCCTTTCCCCTGGATCGCTACCAATGCGTAGCCGCGCCCCTTGCGTATCAACTCACCACTGGTCAGCAGGGAATCGAACACGGGCTTGACCACCAGATTGCCACCGCGTACTGCTCGGTTGATCTTGCGCAGCACCGGTTGCCGGCCGAACTCACCGAGCCGGATACGGGCGGCGAGTTCCACCTGTTGAGGGTTAAGCCTAGAATTGTTTTTGGCGTTATCTACAACCGTTTTTTTCTGGTCAACAGTGACTGCTGAACGTTCAGCGGTCTGGGCTAAACGTTTAGAAGTTGGGGTTGAACGTTCAACGGTTTGAGCTGAACGTTTAGAAATTGAGCCTGAACGTTCAACGGTCTGGCATGAACGTTTAAGGGTTGGGGTTGAACGTTCAGCGCTGGGAGCTAAACGTTCAATTCGGGCGCTGAATATTCCTGAACAATTAAACGCAAGCAGTGCAACCAGACCAACCACATCCGTCACAATGGCCAAAGCCAGCAGGCCGCCCTGTTGCAGCGTTGCGGGATTGATATGGATCAGCGCCGCAAGATTGGCAAAGGCGGCCTGGGCGCTGTCTGTGGCCGGCACACGCAGGGTGTTGAGCTGGGCCAGCACTTGGTTGCGCTGCTGTTCCAGTTCGGCCAACCGTTCAACCGTTTTCAACGCCCGCTGCCGATAACCGTTCTTTGCGTCGGTTTTGATGACACCGTTTAGGCTTGTGATTTGCTGCTCAATACTGGCGAGCTTCTGTTTAAACGTTTGGTATTCCAGGCTGCCGCGAACGTTCAACTGTTGCTGCTGGGTTGTATGGCCGGCCAAAAACCCCACCGTGGCCGCGATACTGATCACCACCAGCAACGGCCAGAGCAGCAGCAAGGCGTAGCCCACCGGGCGCCCCTGGGCGCGCAGCCACAATCCGAAAGGCGCGAATGCGAACTTGCACAGCTCCAGGGCACAGGCGGTTAATCCCGCCACCAGTTGTCCAGCCCCCGCGGCGGGAATTGAGATCCACAGGCCCACGGAAAACACCAGCGAGGTACCGCAGAAAATCAGTGCCGCCAGGCCAATCACATAACGCCAGAATTTCATCCCACCGCCTCCCCATTCAGGGGCCGATAACTGTTACCAGCTTTTACAAACAGGCAAACGTCGGCAAGGCGGTACTGATCGCCGTTCCCCTTGACGCGGTAGCAATCCGTGGTGTTGAGGATTTTCACCGGGAACGGCAAGGCCCGCTGAGGCGGGTTCTGGTAAAAGTATCTGGAGTCTTCGCGGATGGCCGCATACAGTTGAGTGCTCATGGTGGTGCCTCCATTAATGCAGCGTCGGCTGCACCGGCTCTACGAGTTGCATCATCGCGCTAGTAAATCTTGCCAGTTGGAAGTCAATCTGGCGGCGTTCCTGTGCCTCCCGTAGGGACAATTTGCCCAGTTCTCCCAGCATCTCCAGCTCTTTGCGGCGGCGGACCCAGGCGCGGACCTTGTCGGCCATCTCTGGAAAAAGGGTGATATGGATATCAAGCGCGCACATGACCACCTCCGAGCAGTTCCCGGTTCAGGGTTTGCAGTTGGCTCACACGCTCCTCGTGCTCCAGAAAAATTGCCTGCGCGGCGCGCAGCTCGCGCATGGCCTCTTCCTGAACCACCGTGGTGGTAGCAGGACAGGCGATGCGCTCGCGGCACAAGGCCAGCGCCAGGCGAATCTGCCGGACCTGGGCCAAATCCAGTACAACAATCTCATTTCCCATTGGGTGTCCCTCCAGTGGTGAAAATGCCCGCGGACTTTGCCCGCGGTGGGTGTAGGCGGCCTCGCGGGCGAGACAACCGAAAAGCACTTCGTCACAGACCAGCGCACTCCAGCTGGAGGCGCGATGCACGGCAGCGTTGTTGAGCCAGGCGTGATAGACCTGCATTTCGCTCACGCAGTGGAAAAGCCGCAGCCGGTACTGGTTCATGGGTGCGCACTCTCCCTGCGCTGTTCCTTGAATTGCTCGCGCAACCGGTTAAGGCGTGCGCGCATATCCCCGCGCAGGGCGACTGGCTGTTTGCTGAGCCACTCCAATATCTGGGCGCGGGTACGGGTGCTGAGCAAATGCCAAGCCAGACAGTTGCGGCGGTGGGCTTCGCTGCTGGGATCTTGCGGATCCCGGATAAGGAGGGGGGTGTCGGAAAGACTGAACTGAGCGAACCCACCCTTGAGTGCTGTACAAAAAACTCGATTTTTCATGCACTTAACGCCTGTTTTCCGGTGCGGTTATAAAACGCACCAGACTGAACCGAAAACTGAACCAATTGATTTACAAGCATTTTTTAAAAGTAAAAAGTTCAGTTTTGTTTTTCCTGTTTACTGAACCTGGTGCATTCCCGGTTCACCCCAGGTGCGTTTGGCCCCATTCTCTGAAACCCTTGCCCCGTGTGGCTTTCCGGCCAGTTACTACTATTGGTGCGCTCGGTTCAGTCTTTCCGATACCCCCCTCCGTTTTTCAAGCGCCCCCCGTTTTGGCGTCTGGATTCCCAAAAACCCAACAAAAGCGGGTGCGGTCATCGTCGATTGCGGACTTGACGTTTTTGCAGCTGAGAAACTTGCGGCGGTGGCTGTTTGGCAGCAGTTTTTTCAGGTTGTTGATATCGGGGTGATCCACCTTGGCCAGTTCGCACTCGCGTTTGTAATGAATCAAATGGACGGCAATTTTCGTGGGATCTTTGCTGTGGTTGAGGGTTTGTGCCTCCACTTTGCCGCTGTGATCGGTGTATATGGACGGGGCCTGTGGATCATCCACCAAGCGCACATTGAGGTAGTCGTAGATTTCCCAGAATTTCTGCACTTCCGGGTGATCGGCACTGAGCCGGCCCTGGCGATTGACCGCGCGCAGGTAGACATAGTGTTGGATGTCTTTAACCGTGGCCTCACTCAACGCGGGAAACACCAGGGGCAGGACACCAACCATGGCGGATACCATGGCGTGGTTCTTGACCACACGCTGGTCGTGTATCTCGCCGCGGTGGGCATACTCCGCATCCAGTGTTGGGTAATCACCGAGGATTTTTTTCAGAATGGCTTTTTCTCTGTGCAGCACAGCCGGTAGAAACCCGCTGGCCTCCTCTACGGGCACACGTTCAAAACGTTGTGCGAGCAGTTTTGTGGCCGGTGAAAAATGGTCTTTGGTGGCATGGCAGTGGACAATTCGCGAGAGCAGCGCGGGACTGCCGTCTACGGTGTCATTCTGAGCGATCACAATGGAGCCTCTAAACGGTGGCTCGATGGTGTCGTTGCTGTTGTTACGCGCACCGGTACCGCGGGGTGAGCGCCCATTATAGGCGGTCTTCAGCTCTTCAAAGTCGAAGGCGCCCTTCTTGGCCTTGTCATTGCGGTCCGATTCGATCAGCACCAGGGGCAGATTGGAGACCTGCACAAAGTTGCGTGTGCGGTTGGAAAAAGTGGCCTTGCCGGGGTCGAACCCTTCGTAATCATCGCGGCCGCAGAGTTTCCATAGGAATTCGATCACCGTGGATTTACCGGCGCCGTGCTCACCGGTGAGTTCCAAAAACGGGAAGGCTTTCAGCTCTATACGGATTTGCTCGGCAAACAGGGAGCCCAACCAGAATGCCAAAGCCACCATGCCCGGGTTAGAAAACACCGCGTGAAAGTCCCCGATCCAGGCGGGGGCGAAATCGGTATTGTGGTAGTGCTTAAAACTCTTGAAGCTGGTTTTGATACGCTGTTTGCCGGCAGTGAAATAGCCCTGGCGGTTGCGCTTCAGTTTACGACCATTGTGAAAGGCGAAGTCCTGAAAGACATACACTTGGCAGCGTTTCTCATAGCCCAGGAAATTGATGGTTTCCACGGTTTTGACACCACCGTCAAACCAGCGGTCTCTCAATAGTTTTAACTGGTGCTCGCTGCCGTCGAAAGTGGAGCCGGGGGCCTGATTTAACAGAGCCTTGTTAAAGGATTTGGGACTTTCCAGGTGGGAACCGGTAAAGGCGACCTGCAGCCCTATACCACGGGGTACGGCAATATTGAAATAGTAGGC
The DNA here is from genome assembly GCF_947489355.1 of uncultured Microbulbifer sp. Lineage (GTDB taxonomy): Bacteria > Pseudomonadota > Gammaproteobacteria > Pseudomonadales > Cellvibrionaceae > Microbulbifer. The sequence continues at coordinate 40,097 of NZ_CANLDD010000035.1, forward strand.
AACCTCACGGGTTTCTTTATTGATTTCACAGTAGAGGAACCTGGGCAGGCAGTTGCTGATACTGGTGGTGTTTAGGCTGCGGTCGAACAGCTCGCGGCCACGCTCGGTGGCCAGGGCATCCTCAATGGTTTTAACTGCCGGCTTTTCCTTGTCACCCTCCTCAATGTCATCCTGGTTGAGCTGTTCGCTCACTTCGCTGAGATACCGGCTCAGGGCCTCTTCCACCTCAACCGAGTACAGGCGGTTGTCAAACTCCAACACCGTATAGCTGCGGCGTTTTCTGCAGTACCAGTGGTAGGCTTTTTCTTCGATGCTTTTGGCGGTAAACAAGCGCCCGCGATACAGGCACTCTTCAATAAAGGATGGCGTGATCCTGTCGAGGCGGTAGAGATCGTCCCAATCCTCGGAACCCCTCACCAGGCAGGTATCCACCTGCTCCCCCTTATCCTGCAGCTGCTCAAAGTACCGGCCCATGCGCTCCCCGGCGGGATCGTTGTCATAGGCCAGACGCCAGGTGATGTCCTGCTGCTTGTGGGCCTCGATTACTTGCCAGGGAAGATTGTTGCTGCTGAAAGCGGCAACGACTTTAAACCCGCACAGCCACAGTGCAATTGCGTGGAAAATCCCTTCGACGATATACACCACATCACTTTTTTCCAGCACCTGGCCGGGCGGCTGCCACGATTTACCGTCCGCGTAACGAAACCCCGTTTTAAAGAAGGCTTTCTCACCCAGAGATCGTTCATCGTTTTTATTGATGATCCGTTCCCAGTAGTAGCCACCGTCGAGATGGAAACGCACGGTAGGGGCGTAGCCGCCCCCCGGTAGCAGCCGCGCTCCCTGCTCGAACCAATCACCAATTTTGCTTAACGAAAACTGGCGTACATGACCCATATAGGCCCGTGCTGTGGCATTCGGATCTTCTGGTGTAGCCGGGTAGCGTTTGGAGAAGTTCTCGAAGATATCCGGGTATATGTCCCGTACCGGCTCCTCATAGCCACAATTATTTTTGTGGTTACAGCGGACCACTATGGGACTTTCAACACTGATCCAGGCGGAGCGCTTACCACACTGTGGGCAGCGCCCCTGCTGAAAGTGCCTCTCCTGGCGCTTGAACTGAAAGGAGTGATCCCCCTCAAGCGCCGCCACCACATCCCGGTTGATCTGGGTGTAGTCCATTGTCTGCACCCTAGTTGTGGCTTGACTTGTCATTCCTTTTCTTCCAGACAACGCTGGGCCAGCTTGATTACATTAATCAGCTTGTACCGGCCTACCTTCACTGTGGGGTAGTACCCCCTCTGCACTTGACGCCGGATAGTTGGCAGGGTTAGCCCGGTATCAATAGCAAACTGTTCCATGGATGCTACGGGTGACTTGAGGGGTGGTGGATCTAGTTTTGCGGCCATTTTTTGCACTCCATTACTCTTGATGACGTTGCGATGGTACGTTTTAAAAACTTATTGGAAAATTATTTAAACACATATTTACGTTAAATCAATTTATAAGGCGTGATATTCATCTGTTATGTGTTAAATAAGCGTTTTCTCTTGTAATTTTTGTGTGCAATGGGCTAAATTTCGCGCGCAAACAGCGATAGAGGAGTGCAAAGGTGAAGGAATCAACGGAAGACAGTGCCGGAGGGCGGCTGAGAATCATCCGTGAGACACTAGGATTCACTCAGTCGGAATTCGCCGAAAAACTAGGACTCAAGTTCCACCAGGTTCAGAATATCGAGTACGGTCGGCACAGGATTACCGAGGAAGTATTTGCATCCATCGGTAAGGCTATTCCGGAGCTGCTACCGTGGGTGGTCTATGGCGGCCTAACCAAGATTGAGGCTGTACGGGACAGCGAGAAACCTCTGTGCAAGCTGATAGCTGCACGAATCGATATCGGTTTATCTACTCCAGCATTCCTAGAGCCACCGAACAATGGCGATAAATAAACTTGAAAGTGGCCGATGGCAGGCCAATTGTCGACCCCTGGGACGCGACAGCAAACGGGTACGCCGCACATTCGATACCAAGTCAGAAGCTGTACGTTGGGAGCGTTCCCAACTTGCCGCTGCCGACAAAGGAGAATGGTCACCGCCTCAACGAGATAGAAGGCAGCTAAGCGAGCTGGTGAGAACCTGGTACAAATTGCACGGACATACCCTAAAAGGGGGTAAAGAGCGACAAGACTACTTACTAGCTTTGTGTCAAATGATGGGTGATCCCATTGCTCACAGGGTCACTTCTGAGTTCTACACCGAATTCCGCAGAAAGCGCATGGCTGGCGGGCTTGAAACAACGCCGGGAATAAACGGGGGAAAACGAAAATCTCGGCCATGCACGGAAAACACCTGCAACCATGATCTGAGCTATTTCAAATCCATGTTTAACGAGTTGATCCGCCTAGAGAACTGGCGCAAAGAAAACCCCTTGGCGAAAATACGCCCTCTCAAGTTCGACCAGGCACAATTGTCTTTCCTCAGCCTGGACCAAATCAAGAAGCTACTATCGACACTGGCAAAGAGCCGGTCTAAGCATGTGCTCCAGGTAGCCAATATTTGCCTCGCCACTGGTGCTCGATGGGGAGAAGCCGAAGGACTGCGCAGTGAGCAGATACGGAACTGCCGGATCACCTATGCAGGTACCAAGAGCGGCAAAACTCGAACGGTACCAATCTCCAAGGAACTGGAAGACAAGATATTTGCTGAAAACCCTCACACAGGCCCCCTATTTCAGGACTGTTATAGTTCCTTTGTCCGTGGACTGGAAAAGAGCAGTATTATTCTGCCCCGAGGGCAGTGTACCCATGTACTCCGGCATACCTTCGCCAGCCATTTCGTAATGAATGGCGGCAACCTGCTGACGCTAAAAGAGATACTAGGCCATGTTGACATTAAGATGACTATGCGTTATGCGCACTTGGCACCCGAACACCTAGAAGATGCCGTCACACGGAATCCCCTGGCGCACATGAAGAACTAACCAAGGTGTCCACAAAGTGTCCACATGGAACAAAACTATAGGAGTCTATTGGTAATAGAAAACTAGATTTCATGCGGGCTTCCGGCACATTAGCGACCTTTATACCCCCTTGTGGCTGGACTACGAACCAGGCGGTCGGAGGTTCGAATCCTCCCGAGCGCGCCATATAGATCAAGGGCTTACGTCAATCGGCGTAAGCCCTTTTTTGTTGTTGCCAAAAAATAATGCCAAAAATAACAGATCAACCTTGGCATTCTGGCCATCCCAGCCTCTATTAGCCAATCTATTCCTATCTTTTTATTCCTTCACCCGCGCCAAAATCTGTGTAGATTCCTGCTCCGAAAAGCGCAGCCCATACTTCTCAACAATTGCCATAAACCGCTTAACATAGATGGCCTGCACTGGCTCATAGGGTGGCATCCACTTATCAAGGCCTTTGTCCCCTTTACTCTGGTTCCGGCCATCATCAACCAGCCATAGGTTCTCAGGGTCTTCTGCAAACTGCCTCTGGGGACCAGCACCGTTCTGGCCATACACATAATTGCCCACGCCGGCTTTATAGGTGATATTGCCGATGGCGTTGTAGCGCAGGGTCTGAGCTTCTCGGCCAGCCAGCTGGGCGCTGGTGAGGCGGTTTAATTCGTCATAGACAAAGTCTTCGCGCAGGCTTTTATCACCGCTTTGCTCCTCACGGCTTTTAAGGTTGCCAAGATCGTCCCAGTCATAGGTGAGTGATCATACACTCAAAATCAGGTAGCCAAATTCACTATGCCACTACATTTGGTGACCGGGCGCCTCTACTTGCTCTTGGTCTATTGTTCAACCGATCCATGACAAATTGAGTCTGCTCAGCTGTGAGCTTACTGAATCCAAAAATATGCCAATTCCTGAATTTATCTATATCTTACTTATAGGCAGGAATCGGGCATCAAATTCCTCTAAGAAAAATGCTCTCAATGCAAGCATGAACAATACAACGATAGCAAGCCCTAAAAAATCTCTTTCTACTAATATTGATATCATTAGAGCCAAACTAATGCTAACCAACCCAGAATGCAAAGCTCCAATTAAAACAGCTGCACCACAAGATGAACAAAATGTTCCTTTTTTTAACTCAGCTATATTGATTGTATTTTTTTTACACTCTGGGCACTGTCTGTAAGTTTTCATAAAAACACCATTCAAGCGCATAGCACAAACCAGGCTGAATATCTACAACCTGGCTGTAAATATCATACTATTTCAAAGAATGATAGACTTGACCATTAAGGCATTTCAAAAACTTTCTCATGAGCCCCTACTGCAGCTCTAAAAGTTCCATAAGCCAAAGAGCCACTACTGAGTGCATGTTTTGCGAGTTGACTTGATAGAAATCTTGAGCCAACTGAAACGGCGACAGGCAAGAATACATTAACCCATCCTCCGTTTATCTGCTCAACCTCATTCATAGTAAGTTCTTTCATTTTATTGTCTCATTAAGTTAAATATTATGCCAACACATTGTCAGCTAGATTTATCTACCTCCCTGTAGATTTGACTGTTTCCGGTCTATGAGCAACCAATACCCGAGTAATGGCGAGTTGTTGAATATGTTGGTTAACCAGCGATTCATTCGCCATATCCAGATGACTGGTTGCTTCGTCCATGAACAGGATGCAAGGTGCGCGATATAAGGTGCAGGTCATCACAATTCTTTGCTTTTGCCCTCCACTAAGGCTGGTGCCCATATGACCAGCACTGACAAAACCCACAGAGCGCACAGGCAACAGTAATTGTGCTGTAAGTGCGTGATCTTCTGGCACAAGGGATAAAACCGGGCTATCAGTTTGTGCCTGCTGGCCCTCGACCGCCTGCAGATTACTAACAACTCCCGCTTGGGAAGTCTTAATGATCTAGGCACGCTGATTATGTTACGGCGCACTTTTTATCATTTCATCCGTCATACTTCAACGAAATGGAATTACAAGCTATTATGGCGGTTGCTCAAAGAAATGAGCATTTGTATGGGGTGGGTGCAAGCTTGATTCAGCGGGCTGCGCTGAGTCAGTTTATTCCGGTGTTCATTTTTGAACTCAGCTCTTTCCGGTCGCCGTAAATCCTTCAAACTAGCCGCCAGTTGGTTACTTCTTTCAGGCGTTCATACAGGAGCCCTTTCACTCCCCAATCACCACCCGCAGGTTCACTGTGCGCTGGATACACTCCATGCGCCAGGCCCCTTTGTTGACCTCTTCATTCTCCGTGCCCTCGGCCACAGCGGAAGCTTGCAGGGTTTCCACCTTGCCCGGTGTTTGCCAGGGGGTGCCGGCAGCATTGCTGCGCAGCTGGTTATCCGTGGTGACGAAGGCACCGAACATCTTGTAGGCAAACTGGTCGGGACTGCCGTCCTGGTCCAGATCAATTGGATTGCGTACCTGCGAGATGCGCACAATATCACCGACATAGATGCCGCTGGTCAGTTCGTAAAAGTGTTCGCCTTCTCCGGCATTGCTGATGCCAGTGGCTTGAATGTATTCAATCATGTTGCTTCCTTAATTAGCTATTAGGGCTTGTGGGCTCCGTTGTGGGTAATAACCCGGTGCGCTCTGTCCACACCGGCGGCATAGCTGATATTACCCACGCTGATCTTGTACACGGTGCGCAGGCCGGCACATTCGACCCGCTCGACGATTTCCCAGGTGAGCGGTTCCTCTTTATGCAGCACACCCAGTGTCACCCCCTGGCAATGCTGGGCTTCGTACACTGTGCCGCGTGGATCAGTCACCGGGGTTTCACAGCTGCAAATCACCTGGGCACCGCTTGCCATGGTGAGCAGTACACAAGGCACTTCGTCCTGGGGTTTTACTGCCTGAATCGCGCCCAGATGGGTATCGCTGTCACCAATATCCCAGCAGTCGATCAGATCTCCCGCTTTGCAGTGATCCGCCTGCAGCTTTTCTGTCAACCAGGTGCCGGCAGCCACGCACCAGGGATCGTCCGGCACGGTGCCGCCACCGCCATTGGCAGGTGTCCGGATGGTGCCGACCGAGCGGCGCCAGGTACCGGCGGTCTGCTGGGAATAGATGGTGGTGGCCTTGTAGGTGACGGCTCCGCCTTTGGGGCCTGGATCATCGCAATAGACATAGTATTTTCGGCTGAACGACAAGCCACTAATACTGCCGGCGTTATAGTTCACCAAACCAAAATCAAACTGCACCGAGTGGGCGGCAATGTTGATCCTGGCAGTGCTACCAGCATCCACAGCGGAGAGTGCGGAGCTGGTGGGCAGGCTGGCGATACCGGACTGGATCAACGGCAGGTTGCGCTGGTCCTGCACTTCCACTACGTCGATCTTGACGTAGTCGATCAGCATTGAGCCCTCTTTGTTGGAGTAATTCCCACGAAACATCGGGGCCATAAAACGCACATTGGCCTGCAGTTTGGCGGGGTTGCCGATATGGTTACCTTCGCGAGCGACACTGTACTCGGCATTACCGCTGGCATTGCCCTTTACATAGGCCACCAGCCTTTGCCAATACTCCCCCACCAGGTTCAGGTTTTGCGCAAGCACATAGTGTTGGCTGCCGGTGCTGTTCGCTCCGCTGGCATTGCAATAATTACCATTGGCATCGAAGCCGGCCAGACCCGCGTAGAGGGTCCGGGTGGTGTCGCTATGATTGTAGAAATAAACACGGGCTTCAATCCGATACAATTTATCGGGATCAAAGGGCACCTTATCCCGGTGGTGCATTACCACATAGTCGTTAAGGCGGGCCGCACCGCCACCGA
>NZ_CANLDD010000036.1 GCF_947489355.1 uncultured Microbulbifer sp.
GTCTTGAATAATCCACTGAGCTTTACTGATCCCACGGGATTTGTGGCGAGCAAGGAAGATCCGCAGTTGCCGAAGGAGTCTGACGATGGTGGTAAAGGTGGTGGAGGAGAAGAACCTATAGAGGAAGTAGTTGTTACTGGTAGTCCCCCTATCTCTTTCGGCGGTGGGAGAATAATACTTCTGCGCCCGTCTATCATTTGGGGCGGCAAAACGGCTAATGGAGAAAGGATTATTGATGAGGTTGTTGTTACTGCACCAAGGCTAGATGCACAAAAGAATAGCGCGCAAAAGGGGAGATTGAACCCGTTTAAAATTATACAAAAAGAATTCCCTCAATGGTGGAGCAGCGAAGAAACTCAAGATTTAAGGCAAGGCATAAACCTGTCTCTTGACGGACTGTCAATTCCATACAAGATGTTGCGTGCTCCTCTTGACTATAAAGATTATGGTCAACTTATTTATCAGTCGATAAATGGCGATTTTGGTGAGGCAGGCATAACCCTAACAGGCATACTCGCAGGTAAAACAACGGTTAGATTTATGGAGGAGTCGTTCAAGATGCAGGATAGCGTCATTAACGCAGCCGGAGTTGTTACTTCAAATTCTTCCAAGTATGTTGTTGAGCAGGATTGTTTTTCATGCAAATAAAAAGAACGATCTGGGTTGTTATTATTGCTTGTTTTATAGGTTTCAGAGCTTTTCGATTTGAAAATGGAGGGGCTGAGGCTTTTTTAGTGGCCCTTTTTATTGTATTAACGAGTGCCTATTGGTTTGTGGTTCCCTATTTAACAGGAGATGTGATCAAGCTGCCAACCTATACAGATGAGTTGATAAAAGGAACCCATGATGTCCAGAGAACTCTTTTTTTTATTCTTGGCTTGGTGGGCGTGATCGCTTCAATGTTTATTTGAGGGGTTGGCAATGTTGCTGGTTCCTATAAAACCTATTGAATCTCACAATCGCAGTCGATAGTCTTCTTCTTCCTGGCCTCCGCTAGTTACAAGTATCAAAGCCTCCGTAGATTGCTCTGCGGGGGCTTGTGTTAACCGACCTGGGTCCAGCGCCGGGCTTCGTACTTCACAATCATACCCTCAAGCAGCTCCAAAAACCCGCGTCGGGGCAAAAAAGTTGGTAAGAGCCCCGTTCGTCGGGGAAATGCTCTTTAAGTTGCCGATCGCACTGGGGAAAATCGGGCTGTAGCTACGATATTGCGCCGGTGTCATGCTGTTGCACAAAAGAGCCAGAGTAAACCTCCTCAGCAATGTGGAGCAGGGGTTGTCACCTGCAAAGCAAATGGAACAGGAGGGGCAACAGCTCCTTCTGATCACCCTAAATGGCCGGGGAAAGGGTATACGGATGATGGGCGCAAAATAGCTCTGTATAGTTGTTCAAATAGTGAAGGAAGCTGTTCTTTTTATGCACCGAGTAATAGCAAAAATGTGTATGGTGCAGTTTTGAAAACAACGGTTACTCCAAGCGGAGAACTGTCTACTCATGCAGATAGGATAGAGTCATTTACAGTGGACCCTTCACCAGGTTTGTTAGAGAGGTATTTTGGGATAGGGCCTTCTGATTTTGTTACAGAGTTAAGGGCGAATCAGGGAAATCAATAGAGGGACTTATGTGGTATTTGTTGGAAAAAATTAGCTTTATTTCACACTTTTTAACGGCGTTAATAATTTTATCTGGAGGTATCTATTGGGTGTGTACATCTAGAAGTTATTTTTCTATCTTTGGTTTGCTCGGCTCTGTTTTGTTGTTCGCCTCTGTTATCTTAAGGTTTTACCTCCCTGAAGTTGAGTCCATAGATTTGGGGTATAAGAAGCCAATATCTGACAATGCCATTTTATGGGTGGTATATATGTATGGTTTCAATATTGGGTTGTTCATATTTTCTGTATCTATGTTTTGGAATGCAATAAAAAGGTTGTAAAAAATGCCTTAAAAATGTATGCACAAAAGAGATGGGGCACGAGCGATTTTGTGAAGTACTATTTCTTTGGGAAAGGCAAACCAGTTACTTTAACCGATATTGGTTTAGCTGGCGATTTTGAGGGCTCACCATCAGTAAAAGCGCTAACTGAGGGCTTTATATCTGATGTTTTGAGCAAGCCCATTTATAATGCCGATTTTAGTGAGATAAAAATTTCAGATGTAACTAGCGTTCCTGACTTATTCAGTGTTGGAAATAGTGCTTTGTCATTAGATGCGAGCTGTCGGTCTGGTTCGTGCAGCTTTACGTTTTCTATTAATGATTCATTTAAGGACCCTCTGGATATATTTGATACCTTTTCCGGGAATTTCGAAATTGGCACACCATATCCAATTACTCATGAATGGAAGGTGCAAAAGGACTATGGGCAATGAATTATAAATTTAAAGAAAAACTATTTTTTTTCTGCTTGCCTCTATTGTTATTTGGCTGTGGTGATTATTCAAAGGATTTAGGAGGTAATTACAGGTTTGTTAGAACCAACTCTGATAATCATGTGATTATCAAAAAATTATCAGAGTTTGATAACGAAATAAAAGTGCATTCAAATGTGCAGAATTATGCGTATGATGACGTTTATATTTTAGGTGTTCGGGTACAATCAAAAGATAAGGAAGCTCAATACGCAGATGCTATGAGCCAAGGTTCTGGTTATTTTGTTCTGAATAAGAATACTGGTGAAATCATGACAGGATTAAGCAAGAGTAACTTTGATCAATTTGTCAGAAAGCATGGGCTATCCAAGTTGGCAGGGGAGATCAAATAACAGGGTTATATTATATTCTGGCACCATGATTGCAAGTCCCCGCAGATTGCTCTGTGGGGACTTGTGTTAACCGACCTGGGTCCAGCGCCGGGCTTCGTACTTCACAATCATACCCTCAAGCAGCTCCAAAAACCCGCGTCGGGGCAAAAAAGTTGGTAAGAGCCCCGTTCGTCGGGGAAAAGCTCTTTAAGTTGCTGATCGCATTGGGGAAAATCGGGCTGTAGCTACGATATTGCGCCGGTGTCATGCTGTTGCACAAAAGGGGAATGGCAATACAATAATAATTGATGGGCAAGAAGTTGACGTGCTCTATGGTATTGGTCCACCCCTAAACCCTGCTGCGCTCAGGGCACTGTTTACAAAGAAATTTTGGAAAAAAATGATTGGAAAGGAATTTCCAGTTAAAAAAGGAGCGGGAGGTAAGCCACAGCCTTATGATCCAAAAACAGGCCAGTATTTATCAGCTGAAGCAAATCCAGGTGTTTCCTATTCACCTATAGGACGGTTTACAAGTGGATTCTCTCAAGGGCTTGCTGAAGGATCGGCAACAGGGGTAACTGGGGCGACACCTGTTGGAAGGGCGGGAGATATCGGTTACGCGGTTGGTAATTTGATCGGCACAATCGGGGGGTGGTTTTAATGACGCTTACTATAGGGTTGGTCCTCGCTGTACTGTTTGTGCTAACGGCTATCTTGTTTCTTAAGGAAGCATTGAAAGGACCTAAGAGGACGTTAGAGCAACTCCATAGGCCGATTTCTGACTTGCTTTCAAGAGGATTTGATGGGGGTTTTTTAATAATAGAGCACTCGAAAACAGGCCGGTTTATCCAATTTAGCAAATACGTAAAAAGTAAAGAAAGTTTTGGGATTGAATTGGCTTTTCCTAAGGCAGACTGGAGTAAAGATTGTTATTCTGGAGTGAAAAGCGTCTGTGAGAATTTTAAGCTTAAGGTTAGAGAAGATTTTTCTGCTGGTGATGGGGAGCTAACCTTTTTATTCGCGGACTTTGATAGGGATGTTGATTCGGCATTTGAATTCAGCAAAACTGTTTTCAAGGACATTTTTAAAATAAACAAAACTGATAAAGTACATGTCAGATTGAGAAATGCTAAGGCAACAGCGTAAGCCGTATGCTCAGAATTTCTTAACCCCAAACAAATCCCCGGTAGAGCAATCTGCCGGGGCTTTGTCGCATCTGCTGGAGGGTGTCAGTGAGCAGCCTGCTGAATAGCAGTCTCCAGCATCTCACTGACAAACTTCTGCTACCCGCGTCGGGGCAAAAAAGTTGGTAAGAGCGCCGTTCACCGGGGAAATGCTCTTTAAGTTGCTGATCGCATTGGGGAAAATCGGGCTGTAGCTACGACATTGCGTCGGTGTCATGCTGTTGCACAAAAGGGGCCTAGCTTTGTCGGCTTCTTAAGGGAAGAAGGTGTTAATATTCTTCTGCGAACTGGGCAGGCTGTTGGTGGAGCTGGGCAAGTTCTTTTAGGTTTTGCAATTTGTAGCGGCGGTGTTACTTGTGCGGCTGGAGCTGTTATTGCAGCCAAAGGTGCTGATAACTTTCAGGCGGGAATTAGAGGGACGGATAGTGTTTCTCAACAGCTCTTGGTCGATGTTACTGGTAGTGAGCAGGCCGGAACGCTAATAAATGCTGGGCTTGATTTGGGTACTTCTGTAGGCGGCTTAGTGCGAAGCGTCCCTAAAATAAGTGCATACGGAACAGCGTACAATGCGGCATGGTATAAAGGTGTTCCGGGCTATTATGAGCCGGCCCCTTAATCAGGCTACGAATACTGCCTTAACAGTTGAACTATTTTCGAGTGGGTCCACTATTTACAGTGCTGTGGATTAAAGGTGGTAAGAGTGGATATTTTAATACTGGTGGCATACATATTGTTGCTTAGATTGGTTTTATTTTTATTTTTCAGGAGGTTTGCTTCCGAAATCAGCACATACGGTTTGGTAATTTTTTTGTTGATAATGGCTTTTGCTGTGCCGTTACCGATTATGCTTGTCAAGAAAGAAGTTGTTGTTAATAGCGTTCCTAATATACTTTTATCTGGAGTGTCTATTTTTTATTTTGCATTTGTAATTTCAAGAAAACTTAATCAGTGGAAGAGGAAATCGTAAGATAGGTGGCAAGCACGGGCGCCGCTTTCAGATTGCGCCCGAAGCCAGCGATTAATAAATTGTTTCTATGCGCCACGTTCTCTCTTTTTAGCTGCTTGGCGTTGCAAAGACTGCTTGGCTTGATGCTTTAGGATCAAGCCCTCTAATACAGCTTGAGCGACCTTTTTGTCCTCCTCTTCAAATTGACAGATAGCTTCAAATTGAAAGCGCAGGCTGTCATCTGGGTCGCGCTCCCCCTTATCAAAAATTAGCATATCTGCACTAACCCCCAGCGCAATGGCCAATTTGCGAATAACCTCCAGTGTGGGCTGACTATCGCCGCCTTCATAGCGGTTGATCTGAGTGATATGCACCTGGACGGCATCGGCCAACCCCTGTTGTGTCATACCCCGTTCTTTGCGCAATGCAGAGAGGCGCTGCGGAAAGCTCATAGCCATTAACTCAATCTTGGACGAAGGCATGACTATAAACCCCGCTTGCATGTTGGCTGTCTACAAATTAGAGTATATGCTAAATACAGTTTAGCACAAACGCATATTGACAGGTTTCCAGAGGAAAAGATAAATGGCCCGCCTGCCAGATGATGTGATCAAGCAGATCAAGTCAACTATATCCCTGCTGCGACTGGTGGAGAGTCAGGGCTACCAACCCAAAAAGCAGGGTAAAGATTATGTGGTGAGCTGCCCCTTCCACAACGATAAGACCCCCTCGCTGGTCATTAGTCCCAAGACCAACCTGTATCACTGCTTTGGTTGCGGTGCGGCTGGCAGCGTGATCGACTGGGTGATAAAAACGCAGGGGGTCAGCTTCCGCCACGCTGTCGAGATATTGCGTAACGACCTTCCCACTTTAGCCGCCCCGGTTCAGCCGGTAACACGCAGCACAGTACAGAAAATGGAAGTGCTACTGTCCGGGGACAGCGAAGCCCGGCAACTACTCAACCAAGTGGTGAGCTACTACCACGAAACCCTACTGCAAAACCCCGAAGCGTTGGACTACCAGCAGACCTACGTTGACACCTACGCAAAAGTGGCACACTGCAAGCTGTATACAACAAAGACGCCAATCACTGCAGCAGACCTTCTGAATGACCGTGTGCTGCCATTCTACGCTTCGCATGAGCTACCTGTGCTGCGTATCCTGACTGATCGTGGCACCGAGTACTGTGGCAAGCTGGAGCAGCATGATTACCAGCTGTATCTAAGTGTGAATGAGATTGAACATACGAAGACGAAAGCCCGGCATCCACAAACGAATGGTATCTGTGAGCGATTTCACAAGACTATTCTGCAGGAGTTTTATCAGCCGTCACTACGACGCAAGATTTATGGCTCGCTGGAGGATCTGCAGATGGATCTAGACGAATGGCTCAATTATTACAATAATGAACGAACCCACCAAGGCAAGAAGTGCTGTGGCCGTACGCCTGTACAAACGCTTGAAGATGGCAAAAAGATCTGGATGGAAAAGTTCGTGAACTGAACCTGACCTGACAGACCACCGTCAGAAAAACCGGTAACTGTCAGATCAAGTCTGAACTACTACATCTTAGGCGAGTTGGAGGTCAATTGGGGAGACAAATGTCCGGTGGTGATCAAGTCCTGGCAAGCCAAGTGGCCCAATGATGAGAAAAATCAGTATCCTGCAAAGCCGGGTACTGGCCATGGACGAAACGCCGATCAACGTCGGCAAAAGTGGCAAATCCGGTGCCGGCCTGGGCAAAATGAAACAGGGCTATTTCTGGCTCCGGAATGGCGATCGCGACGAGGTGGCATTTACCTACAGGGCCAGCTGCGGGCGCGCGCATATCGAAAAAATACTCAAAACGGATTTTACCGGTACTCTGCTGCAATAGGGTGTTAGAGGGTTATTTTAATCGTTTGACGCGAATCTTGCGCCTACCTTCCGCGGGTTTCATAAAGAAAGAACCCAGGAGTCCGCGCTCTACAACTATTGGGTCGCCGACGTTCCAGTGTATCCGCTTGTCATCGTTCTGTCGCCAAATCTGACCGTTATCCAAGGTGATTATCCGCTTGTCGTAAGCAGCTGCTTGAATATGTGTGATTGTTGCTTCGATAGATTGCGGGGCCTGCGAGATTTTTTTCTGCTCATGGCCAAAATCCTGTTCGGCGCGTTGTCCGAGCGTAGCGCTAAGCTTGTCATAGCATATCAAGCGGCTGTTGTCGGGCGTTATGTGGGAGCACTCCTGGAGTTGCTCGCTCAAGGTATTGGCAGATACATCGGGGACTAGCAGGGCCAGTAGGGGGAGCGGGAGTAATGCTTTCATCTTTCTATGCTGGCTTGCCATTCATTGCCGCTATTCTGCCCGAGTTGTGGTAAGTGAACAAATAAAATTGTGCGGCCTTTCACACCATTGATCGAGAGCGCATGAAAAAATAACTGCCAGTGAAATTTGGTGATTGGTGACAATCCAGCTCCAGAAGGGGAGTGGATGCCGCTCTTCCTGAATTGATCCTTTATTGAACAACTAAAAAACATAATTTCATATTACCCGGGGGCGAAAATGAAAAGCTTGATTACTCCTGCTGTCGTTTGTACTGCTATTGCAGGCTACTTCATTTTTGAGGCATTACAGCTTTCGGTTTCAGAGGGTGCCTATGCCAGGGCAGGGGAGAGATGGGCGGCCCAGTTCCTGAAGGGCCAGGAATTACAGTCTAATGAGCCTGGCAAGAAGCAGCAGGGGATTGAAGACGCGGGTATGCATGATGGCAGTGAGATATTGGAGTTTGAAGGGGATATTTTTGCTGATGTTCCCGAGCACATGGCGCCGGGAGAGAGCGATGCCGAATCAAGTCGGAGTCCGGCAGGTGATGATAACAAAGCGGACAAAAAATAGCTGATGATTAAGGTGCGCGCATAAAAAAACCGGGCTCAGCCCGGTTTCTTATGGATTGGTAGTGGGCTCAGCGCTTTTGCGCGCTGAAGTGTTTGCCGCTCTGACCCCGGCTGTCATCACCCATCAGGTACAAATAGGTGGGCATGATTTCCTCGGCGGGCACTACCGACTGGGGGTTTTCAGCAGGGTAGGCACTCGCACGCATTGTCGTACGGGTGGCGCCCGGGTTGAGGCTGTTTACACGGATATTCGATACACCCTCCAGCTCATCTGCCAATACCTGCATTAATCCCTCTGTGGCAAATTTTGATACGGAATAGGCGCCCCAGTACGCCCGTCCTCTCAGGCCAACGCTTGAGCTTGTGAAGATGATTGATCCCGCCTCGGACTTCTCCAGCAGAGGTAGCAGCGTCTTGGTGAGCCCAAATGCCGCGTTGACATTCACTTGTATCACCTGCTGCCAGGTGGAGAAATGGTAGTTGGCTATTGGTGTGCGCTGGCCTAAAAGACTGGCGTTGTGCAGAAGGCCATCCAGACGGCCAAACTCCCCTTCGATTGCCTCGGCAAGATTGTCAAAATCCTCTATACGGGCCCCGTTCAGATCCATGGGAAAAATAGCCGGCTGAGGTCCCCCGGAGACTTCGATCTCGTCATAGACCATCTCGAGCTTTGCTGTGGTCCGCCCCAAAAGAATGACACTTGCCCCATGGGCGGCAAAGGTTTTGGCCGCAGTTTTGCCGATACCGTCCCCGGCACCGGTGACGAGTATGACTTTGCCTTTGAGGAGGCTGATGGGCGCGACATAGTTGCCGAAAAATTCTGACATGAAAAATCCTGATACTGTCCCGCTGCTATTGGGGCCGGGTGTTACTGCTTGGGTTCAATATACTGCTGTCGCAGCAGTGGCCAGATCTCAGCTGCCGATTGGATCAGGTGATCCGCCCCCCAACTGGCAGGGTTTTCCGAGGCGTCGATGTAGCCATAGTTGCAGGCGATGGTGGGCATGCCTGCACGCTGGCCGGCGACAATATCCCGCTTGTGATCGCCAATATAAATGGCTTCTGAGGGATCGCAACCGATTTTAGCGCAGGCAAGCAAGATTGCCTCGGGGTCCGGCTTGGATTTCCTGACGTGGTCGGGGCAGATAACTGCGGTCGGGGGTGGGAGGTGGCTGAAGGCCTGCATCAGTGGCAGGGTAAAAGCCTCCGGTTTATTGGTCACAATACCCCAGGGAATATTGTTTGCCAGAAGCGTATCCAGCAGGACCTCTATCCCGGCAAAAGGGACGGTCCTTTCGGCAAGGTGTGCGAGGTAGAGATCCAGCAGACGCTGCAGCAGGCTGTTGAACCCGGGGTCGCCCTCCTTTTTGCCAAATCCCAGGGTCACCAATGCCCGGGAACCGTTGGAGACCGCACTTCGAATGATCCCGTCGGGCAGGGGTGGCAGTTGCTCCTGTTGTCGCAGTTGGTTGAGTACAACAATAAAGTCCGGCGCCGTATCGAGGAGCGTGCCGTCCAGATCAAATAAAACCGCTTTCATTCGCTTGGCTTGCTTATTCAGGTTTGCTGGCATACATCAGGTAGTTCACATCGACGTCGCGGTCGTTAAGTCTATAGATTCGAGTGATCGGGTTATAGGTCATGCCGGTCATATCGCGAAGCGCCAGACCCGCCTCGCGCAGCCACTTGCCCAATTCCGAAGGGCGGACAAACTTGCCGTATTCGTGGGTACCTTTGGGGAGTAGTCGCAGGAGATATTCCGCCCCCACAACAGCGAACAGCCAGCCTTTGGCGGTGCGGTTGATGGTGGAAAAGAAAAGGTGGCCGCCGGGTTTGACCAGTTTTGCACAGGCGCAAATGACCGAGGCGGGGTCGGGAACATGCTCCAGCATCTCCAGACAGGTGACGATATCAAAGTGTCCGGGCATTTCTTCAGCCAGTGCCTCAGCGGTTACCTGGCGGTAATCCACTTCGATGCCGCTTTCAAGGGCATGTAATCTGGCGACGTTCAGGGGCGCCTCGCCCATATCAATCGCGGTGACTTCCGCACCCCGATGGACCATGGCTTCCGCCAGAATGCCGCCACCACAGCCGACATCCAGCAACTTCCTGTTGGCGACTGGCGCGTGCCTGTCAATATAATTGGCGCGCAGGGGGTTGATTTCGTGTAGTGGTTTAAATTCGCCTTCCCTATCCCACCAGCGGCTGGCGAGCTGTTCAAACTTGGCGATTTCCGCGGGATCTACATTATTGCTCATGAACTTTTCTGCAAACTCCGTCGCTAGTTGCCGGGTCTGTCCGGCCATTGGACACTGGCGGTGCGTTCGCGTCTAGCGCGCCTCGCCGGCGATTCTATCACGCCAGCGGTGTGCCCGCTGGATTACCTCGGTCTCGTTCAGGGTTTGTAGCCGGCGCTCTTTTAAAAGCTGCTTGCCCGCAACCCAAACGTCCGTGACCTTGTGTCCTCCACCGGCATAAATCAGCTGGGACAAGGGGTTGTGTACCGGTTGCTGCTCCATACCACCCAGATCGATAGCCGCGATATCGGCACTTTTCTCCACTTCGAGGCTGCCTGCGATGGTTTCGATGCCCAGAGCGCGAGCACCGTTAATTGTGGCCATCGCGAGTGCCTGGTGCGCCGGGAGGGACGCAGCACTGCCACTGACGGCTTTTGCCAGCAGTGCAGCGGTGTTGGCCTCTGCGAACAAATCCTGGCGGTTATTGCTGGCGGCGCCATCGGTTCCTAGGGAGACGTTAATACCCGCCTTGAGCATCTCGCTGGCGGGGCAAAAACCCGATGCCAGTTTAAGGTTGGAGGATGGGCAGTGTGCGACATGGGCGCCGCTCATTTTCAGTAGCTCTATATCCTGCTCATTGGCTGCCACCATATGCACGCAGAGGGTCTGCGGTCCCAGCAGGCCCAGGCGCAACAGCCTCTCGGTAGGGCGCTCCCCAGATTGTGCCAGGGCATGCTCCACTTCCCGATGGGTCTCGTGCAGGTGTATTTGTACGGGGATCTGTGCTTCGGCAGCGTATACCGCGATTTTTTCCAGGGTCTGGTCCCCGACGGTATAGGGTGCATGGGGGCCAAAAACCACTTCGATACGCTCGTGTGCGCGGTAGTCATCACGCAGGGACAGACCCTTGTGTAGCGCCTCCTCGCTGTGGCGGCTCCAGGGGGTCGGACCGTCCAGTACCGGGAAGGCGATGTGGGCGCGGATACCGCTCTCGCGGGCAGCCACCGCTACAGCTTCGGGGAAAAAGTACTGGTCGGAGAAGGTGGTAGTGCCTGAACGCAGCATTTCGGCGATGGCCTGGCGGCTGCCGTCTGCCACAAACTCCGGGCCCACCCAGCGCTGTTCCACCGGCCAGATGTGCTGTTCGAGCCACTCCTTGAGCGGGCGGTCATCGGCAAAACCGCGCAAGAGCGCCATGGGGGCATGGTTGTGGGTATTGATCAATCCCGGAATCAGTGCGTGTTGGTTGAGGGCAATTTCGTGTTTTGCCGCGAAGCGGAGTTTGGCTTCTGCCGACGGCAGCAATGCTGTAATGCGCCCCTGAACAATGGCCAGGGAGCAGTGTTCATACACTTTCTGTTCTGGAATAACCGGGATAATCCAGCGTGCGTGAATCAGGGTGTCTACGGATTGGTGCATTGGGCTATATGATGGCAGCTGAGGTGGGGAGTCACTTTAGCGATAGAGTACAAGCGCAGCAACCGGGCAGTGATGCCGTGGGGTTCCGGGGTCGTCCCGCCAGCGGCGTCAAACTATGCTAGAATTGCCCGCTTATCCGGGGCAGGTACTCATGCCCGCGCTATAACAAGGAACGCCGTAAGTCATGGGCGAATTAGCCAAAGAAATCTCTCCGATTAATATCGAGGAAGAGCTCAAGCAGTCTTATCTCGACTATGCCATGAGTGTGATAGTCGGGCGGGCACTGCCGGATGTACGCGATGGCCTCAAGCCGGTACACCGCCGTGTGCTCTTTGCAATGAGCGAACTCAAAAACGACTGGAATAAATCCTACAAGAAATCGGCACGTGTCGTTGGCGATGTGATCGGTAAGTACCATCCCCATGGGGATACCGCGGTATATGACACGATTGTGCGCATGGCCCAACCCTTCTCCCTGCGTTACACCCTGGTAGACGGCCAGGGAAACTTCGGCTCCATTGACGGCGACAGCCCGGCTGCCATGCGTTATACCGAAATCCGTATGGACAAGCTGGCCCACGAGCTGCTGTCGGATCTTGACAAGGAAACCGTCAATTTCGTTGATAACTACGATGGCTCCGAGCAGATGCCGGAAGTGTTACCCTCACGGGTACCCAACCTGCTAGTCAATGGCTCTTCCGGTATCGCCGTGGGAATGGCCACGAATATCCCACCCCACAACCTGAGTGAAGTCATCAAGGCTTGTCTGGCCCTGATCGACAACCCGGCGCTTACGGTTGATGACCTGATGGCGTATATCCCCGGACCGGATTTTCCCACCGGCGCCATCATCAATGGCCGCGCCGGCATCCTGATGGCCTACCGCACCGGCCGCGGCCGTATTTATGTGCGCGCCAAAGCGGATGTGCTTCGCGATGATAAGAGCAATCGCGAAACCATTGTGATCACAGAGATTCCCTACCAGTTGAACAAGGCCCGCCTGATTGAGCGTATCGCCGAGCTGGTAAAAGAAAAGAAGATCGAGGGTATCTCGGAGCTGCGCGACGAGTCGGACAAGGACGGCCTGCGTGTCGTGATTGAGCTGAAACGTGGCGAGCTGGGCGATGTGGTTCTGAACAATCTCTACTCACAAACCCAACTGGAGAGTGTGTTTGGCATCAATATGGTTGCCCTGGTAGATGGTCAGCCCAAGATCCTGAACCTGAAAGAGCTGCTGGAGCACTTTGTGCGCCATCGCAGGGAAGTGGTTACACGCCGTACAGTCTACCTGTTGCGCAAGGCCCGCGAGCGCGGCCATATTCTGGAGGGACTGGCGATTGCCATCGCCAATATCGATCCGGTGATCGAGCTGATCAAGTCCTCCGCAACCCCGGCCGATGCCCGCGAGGCGCTGTTGGCCAAGGGTTGGGCGGTAGGCAATGTACAGCAGTTTCTGGCGCGTGCCGGTGCCAATGCCTGCCGCCCGGACGACCTGCCAAAAGCGTTCGGTTTGCGCGAGGATGGCGCCTACTATCTGTCCCCTGCGCAAACTCAGGCTATTCTCGAGCTGCGTCTGCACCGTCTGACGGGAATGGAACACGATAAGCTGTTGGCTGAGTATCAGGAACGGCTGAAACAAATCGCCGAATACCTGCATATCCTCGCTAGCTTCGAGCGCCTGATGGCGGTGATCCGCGAGGAGCTGGCGCAGCTTGATACGAATTTTGGGGATGAGCGCCTTACCGATATCGTGGCTTCCCGCCAGGACCTGACCGTAGAAGACCTGATCACCCCGGAAGACAAGGTGGTGACCATCTCTCACGGCGGCTATGCCAAGAGCCAGCCCTTGACCGATTACCAGGCCCAGCGCCGCGGCGGTATGGGTAAGTCGGCGACCCAGGTGAAAAGTGAGGACTTTGTCGAGCACCTGCTGATTGCCAACTCCCACGATACCCTCCTGTGCTTCTCCAACAAGGGTAAGGTCTACTGGCTCAAAGTCTATGAAGTGCCAACTGCCGGCCGTGCCTCCCGAGGGCGTCCCATAGTCAATATGTTGCCCCTGGAAGAGGGTGAGCGCATCAGCAGCATGATGCCGGTGTCTGAATATGACGAAAATCATTTCATTTTCTTCACCACCGCTAACGGCACTGTGAAGAAAACACCGTTAACGGCCTTTGCGCGCCCGCGCAGCGTCGGTTTGCGTGCTATCGAACTGGAAGACGGGGACCGCCTGGTGGCCACGGCAATTACCGATGGCCAGCGCGATGTGGTGCTGTTTACCAGTGCCGGCAAGGCTGCCCGTTTTTCCGAGCGCAATGTCCGATCCATGGGGCGTGTCTCCCGGGGTGTGCGAGGCATCCGAATGCAGGGCGGTCAGCAGGTGATCGCTATGGTAATTCCGCAAGAGGGTGGCTCGGTGATGATGGCGACCGAGAAGGGGTTCGGCAAGCGCACAGCGATTGAGGACTTCCCCACCAAGGGACGTGGCACCCAGGGCGTGATTGCCATCGCTGAAAGTGAGCGCAACGGCGCCCTGATCGGGGCTTGTCAGGTGCATCCGGGCGAAGAGATGATGTTGATCTCCGACCAGGGTACCCTGGTACGCACGCGGGTTGACGAAGTCTCTATCCTTGGGCGCAATACCCAGGGGGTGCGGGTTATACGCTTGAAGGTTGGCGAGAAACTCGTGGGACTCGGGCGTATTGAGGAGACGGAAGAGGTTAGCGAAGATCGTGGAGGGCCGGCGTGACCCACGCCCTCGACACCCCTGTGAAAGGCTGCGTTTATCGCGGCCTTTCTTGCCTCAGGCACCCTAAAAAAGGCGCCAAAGCGAAAGGCCCATCTCCCAGAATGACAGTTTGTGCGTTGGTGCATCTAGTTATATTTGAAACCATGTTTGGCTTTCTGGAGTAATACTATGAGGAAATTTAATTTTTCCGCCGGTCCCGGCCCATTGCCGGAGCCGGTACTGCATCAGGCCCAGCAGGAGTTGCTAGACTGGCGCGGTCTGGGCTGTTCAGTGATGGAGGTCAGCCACCGCACAGCGGAGTTTATTGCAGTTGCCGAGCGCGCCGAGCAAGATTTGCGCGACCTCCTCTCTATCCCGGATAACTACAAAGTGCTGTTCCTGCAGGGCGGTGCCACAGCGCAGTTTGGTGCCGTACCCTGGAATCTCTTTGGCTCTGGCCCCAAAAAGGCCGATTACATTCACTCTGGGCATTGGGCGGCAAAAGCCATTAAGGAAGCCAGGCGATACGGCGAAGTGACGGTGGTTGCTTCCAGTGAAGACCGCAATTTCAGCTACACCCCCGCTGAAGACAGCTGGCAGCAGAGTGCAGAGGCGGCTTATCTCCACTATACCCCGAATGAAACCATCGGCGGTGTCGAGTTTGATTATGTGCCAGAGGTGGATTGCCCTCTGGTAGCCGATATGTCATCCAGTATTTTGTCGCGCCCGATTCCAGTGGATAAGTTTGGCGTGATCTATGCCGGCGCCCAGAAAAATATGGGGCCCTCGGGTATTGCCGTTGCCCTTGTCCGCGAGGATCTGCTCAACAGGGCAATGGAGAATATTCCGCGCAGTTTGAGCTGGAAGGTGGCGGCGGATGCCAGCTCCATGGATAACACGCCTCCGACCTTTGCTTGGTATCTGTCCGGCCTGGTATTTCAATGGCTCAAGGCCCAGGGGGGGGTTGAGGCGATGGCGCGACTCGCCGACAAAAAATCCGCATTGCTGTACGAGTTTCTTGATCGCAGTGCGTTTTTTTCCAGCCCTGTGGAGAGGGGAAGCCGCTCCAGTATGAATGTGCCCTTT
This sequence comes from uncultured Microbulbifer sp., assembly GCF_947489355.1. GTDB lineage: Bacteria > Pseudomonadota > Gammaproteobacteria > Pseudomonadales > Cellvibrionaceae > Microbulbifer. The sequence continues at coordinate 15,216 of NZ_CANLDD010000036.1, forward strand.
GTGCTGGCCGATGAACGTCTCGACAAGGCGTTTCTCAAGGCGGCCGGTGAGGCTGGACTACTGGGCTTGAAGGGGCATCGCTCGGTTGGTGGCATGCGTGCGTCATTATACAACGCCGTACCGCTTGAAGCTGTGGAGGTATTAGTGGCATTTTTGTCGGACTTCGAAGCGCGCCAGGGCTAATTATGAGTCCGAAAAACAGGGTGTCGCGCTACAGTATTTTTGATGGTTTAGGGCGGTGGCTGGCTTGCAGACGCTATTGCATTCCGGCCCCGGGCGAATGACCCAGTAGTTGATCAGTGAGCTGAAACGTAGATAAACGGATGACCGAGGAAACTGAAAGTGGTGACCAGCGTTTGCTGGAGCTGCGCAATCGTATTGACAGCATTGATGGCGATATCGCCCGGCTGATCAGTGAAAGAGCCAACTGTGCACTGGCAGTTGCCGCGTTGAAAAAGGCAACCGGTGAGGATGCACTGTACTACCGGCCGGAGCGCGAAGCCCAGGTGCTGCGCCGGGCGATGGAGCGCAATAGCGGCCCTTTAACCGATGAGGAAATGGCGCGCCTGTTCCGGGAGATTATGTCTGCCTGCCTGGCCCTGGAAGAGCCGGTCAAGGTGGCCTACCTGGGGCCGGAGGGGACTTTTACCCAGCAGGCAGCGTTAAAGCATTTTGGCAACTCCGCACAGAGCCGCCCCCTGGCGGTCATTGACGAGGTGTTTCGCGAGGTGGAGGCGGGTGCGGTCAGCTACGGGGTTGTGCCCATAGAGAACTCCACAGAGGGGGTCATTAACCATACCCTGGACAATTTTATGACCTCGAATTTATGCATCTGTGGTGAGGTGGAGCTGCGTATTCACCATCACCTGATGATTTCGGATGTCACCCGTGCAGAAGCAATCACGCGGATTTATTCCCATGCGCAGAGCTTGGCGCAATGTCGCAAATGGCTCGATGCACACTATCCCAATGTAGAGCGGGTAGCCGTGTCCAGCAATGCCGATGCGGCTGTGCGGGTCAAGGGGGAATGGAATTCCGCAGCCATCGCAGGCGATATGGCAGCTGAGTTGTACGGTTTGAAAATCTTGTCGGAAAAAATTGAGGATCGCCCGGATAATTCCACGCGCTTTTTGATTATCGGAACCCAGGAGGTGCCGGCGAGCGGAGACGACAAGACCTCTTTGATGGTATCGATGCGAAACGAACCCGGTGCTCTGCACAATCTGCTGGAGCCATTCCGCCGCTTTGGGGTTGACCTCACCCGGGTGGAAACGCGCCCGTCCCAGTCCGGTCACTGGAATTACGTCTTCTTTATCGACTTCAAGGGACATCGAGACACCGAGGCCATTGCTTCGGCCCTGCGGGAGGTGGGTATTTGTGCCTCGGACGTGAAGGTGCTCGGTTCCTACCCGCGCGGTGTGCTGTGATGGATCAGGCGCGAATCGGCCGGCTCGTAGTCGTCGGAGTCGGCCTTATTGGCGGCAGTTTTGCACTGGCGTTAAAAACTGCGGGGGCATGCCGCGAGGTAATCGGTGTTGCGGCCCCAGGGGAAACCTGTGAACAGGCAAAAACGCTCGGTATTGTTGACAGTGCCAGCAGCAGTCTTGCCGAGGTGTTGCCACAGTTGGGAGCGAATGACCTGGTTTTTATCGCAGTGCCAACCCTGGCGGTGGAATCGGTGTTCGCTCAAATTAAAGCCTATATGCCTGCGGGCGTTACGGTGACAGATGGCGCCAGTGTCAAAGGCAATGTGGTGCGTGCGGCGGAAAAAGTATGGGGCAGGGTGCCCAGTTTTTTGGTGCCGGGTCACCCCATTGCCGGCTCTGAGCAGAGTGGCGCAGCTGCTGCGCGCGATGACCTTTATTACAACCACCGGGTAATTCTGACCCCGCTGCCAGAAACCGGTGCAGGCCACTTGCAGCGGGTGGTGCAATTGTGGCAGGTGGCGGGTGCGGAAGTGTTACAGATGCCTGTGCAAGAGCACGATGCAGTACTCGCAGCCACCAGTCATCTTCCCCATGTGATTGCCTTCAGTCTCGTGGATACTCTGGCGCACGACGCGGAAAATGAAAATATCTTCCGCTATGCCGCAGGGGGTTTCCGCGATTTTACCCGCATCGCTTCCAGCGATCCGGTGATGTGGCGGGACATTATGCTGGCCAACCGGGACGCCATTTTAAAGGCGATCGATCTCTACAGCCTCAATCTGACGGCCCTGCGCAAAGCTATTGCCTGTGGTGACAGCACTGGCTTGATGGGCGTGTTTTCCCGGGCCAAAACGGCGCGGGATCAGGTAACCAAAATGCTGACAAAAGAAGTGAATCCAGAATTTATGCAGACAAAGGCAATGACTTTTATCGCTCAGCCGGGGAAATGTGTCAGTGGCAGGCTGCGTGTACCCGGCGACAAGTCCATGTCTCACCGCGCCATTATGCTGGGCTCTCTGGCGGAGGGCGTGACAGAGGTGGCGGGTTTTCTGGAGGGGGAGGATGCCCTGGCGACCTTGCAGGCCTTTCGCGATATGGGGGTGGTTATCGAGGGGCCGGTCAATGGCCGGGTCACCATTCACGGTGTGGGTTTGCGCGGCCTGAAGGCCCCCCCGGGACCACTCTATCTGGGCAATTCCGGCACCTCGATGCGCCTGCTGGTAGGTATCCTTGCCGGCTTGGGCCTCGATATTACCTTGACCGGTGATACGTCCCTGTCCAAGCGCCCTATGGATCGGGTTGCCAATCCCCTGCGGGAGATGGGGGCGACCATTGAAACGGGCCCCGGAGGGCGGCCACCTCTGCGCATCATTGGGGGCAGTCGGTTGCACGGAATTGACTATCGCCTGCCAATGGCCAGTGCTCAGGTCAAGTCCGCAGTCTTGCTTGCGGGCCTCTATGCAAACGGCGAGACCTCGACTGTGGAGCCTGCACCGACTCGCGATCATACCGAACGCATGTTGCAGGGGTTTGCTTATCAGGTACTTCGCGATGGTGCCAAGTCCGCGCTTTGTGGGGGAGGCAGTCTCAAGGCCTGCCGTGTCGATGTGCCAGCGGATATCTCCTCCGCTGCCTTTTTTATGGTGGCCGCGGCAATCTCGCCCGGCTCGGATATTGTGCTGGAGCATGTCGGCATCAATCCGACCCGCCATGGTGTGATCAATATTCTGGGCATGATGGGCGCTGACATCCAACCGTTCAACAAGCGCGAGGTCAGTGGCGAACCTGTGGCGGATGTCCGGGTGCGTTATTCGCCACTGAAAGGCATCCGAATTCCTGAGGATCAGGTGCCGCTCGCGATTGATGAATTCCCGGCATTGTTTATTGCCGCAGCCTGCGCGGAGGGTGAGACGGTGCTGACGGGTGCTGCTGAGCTGCGTGTCAAGGAGAGCGACAGGATCCAGGCGATGGCGGACGGCCTCACAGCCCTGGGCGTGGAGGCGAAGCCGACACCGGATGGTATTGTGATACGCGGTGTGCGGGAGCGGACGGTATTTAGCGGTGGGACTGTGGATAGTTTGGGGGACCACCGCATTGCCATGGCCTTTGCTGTGGCATCTTTGCGCGCAAAGGATACAATCCGCATCCTGCACTGCGCCAACGTGGCGACCTCATTCCCGAATTTTGCCGACCTGGCCGTCAGCGCGGGCCTGCAGTTGCAACTGGCATAACCAGCAGGCCCGGAGTGGGTGGGTTTAAGATCTGGTTTGTGCCGTTCATAAAGAGGTTGAGTTGTGCAAAAAATATATGAGTGATGCAAACGAGCTGCCGCCGGTAATCACGATTGATGGGCCCAGCGGATCTGGTAAGGGCACCATTGCCAAGCTGCTGGCGGCCCGGTTGAATTTCGCCCTGCTTGATTCGGGCGCCCTTTATCGCACGGCGGCGCTGGCGGCTCTGAACAGAGGTGTGGACCTGACCAGTGAGATCGCGCTGGCGCAGGTGGCAAAGGCGCTTGATGTTCGCTTTGTTGTGGACAATGGTCGGCTGCGGGTACTCCTGGAGGGGCGCGAGGTGACCAGTGATATTCGCATGGAGCGGGTGAGTATGGCCGCCTCCAAGGTGGCTGCCATTCCCGGGGTGCGTGCGGCACTGCTGCAACGACAGCGGAATTTTCGCCGGCTGCCAGGTCTGGTGGCAGATGGCCGGGATATGGGCACTACCGTTTTCCCCGACGCTCAAGTCAAAATCTACTTGACCGCGGGTGCCGAGGAGCGCGCCAGAAGGCGGGCGGCGCAGTTGCGGGGGAAGGGGGTTTCTGTTAGCCTCCGCGACCTGCTGGAGGACATCCGTGCCCGTGACACACTGGATATGAATCGAGAAGCCTCTCCCCTTGCTCCCGCTGAGGATGCGGTTGAGCTCGACAGTACCGGGGTCGATATTGAGGCAGTCCTGCAGCGGGTACTGACGCTGGTATTCGACCGGATCCAGCCCGGGGTTCCCTAAACCCGCATAACCAGTACCAACCCGTTTTTTTAACGACAACGGCCGGGTCTTGCCAGGATTGCCCGGCCGTTGTTGTAATCCGACCCGCGTGCTGGCAGCGCGGCTGGGGTCGCGGCTGGCGGTTGACTACACTCAACAGTTACCAACGGCTGAACCCCTCACTATAGGTAATGTAATGAGCGAGAGCTTTGCTGAATTATTTGAAGAGAGCCTGAAAAGCGTCGAAATGGCACCGGGTGCAATTGTTACCGGTGTTGTTATTGATGTGGATAAAGACTGGGTAACTGTACACGCGGGCCTGAAGTCTGAAGGCGTTATACCCGCTGCCCAGTTCATCAATGACAGAGGCGAAATAGAGCTGCAGGTGGGTGACGAAGTGCAAGTTGCCCTGGAAGCAGTGGAAGACGGCTTCGGGGAGACCCGACTGTCCCGCGAGAAAGCCAAGCGCGCTGAAGCCTGGAAAATTCTCGATGCGGCCCACGCAGCTGACGAGGTGGTCAAAGGGGTTATCAGTGGCAAGGTTAAGGGTGGCTTTACGGTTGATGTTGCCAATATCCGCGCGTTCCTGCCCGGCTCCCTGGTCGATGTCCGCCCGGTTCGCGACACCGCGCACCTGGAGGGGAAAGAGCTTGAATTCAAGGTTATCAAGCTGGATGCCAAGCGCAACAATGTTGTGGTTTCCCGTCGAGCGGTGATGGAGGCTGCCACTTCCGAAGAGCGCGAGGCCCTGCTGGCGAGCCTGCAGGAAGGCATGAGCATCAAGGGTATTGTGAAGAATCTGACCGACTACGGTGCGTTCGTAGATCTGGGCGGTATCGACGGCCTGCTGCACATCACCGATATGGCCTGGAAGCGTATCAAGCATCCGAGCGAAATTGTGAATGTTGGCGATGAGATCCAGGTAAAAGTCTTGAAGTTCGACCGCGAGCGCAGCCGTGTATCTTTGGGCTTGAAGCAACTGGGCGAAGACCCCTGGGTATCCATCAAGAAGCGCTACCCGGAAAACAGCCGCGTGAAAGCCGTTGTCACCAACCTGACCGACTACGGCTGTTTTGCCGAGTTGGAAGAGGGGGTAGAGGGCCTGGTGCATGTTTCCGAAATGGATTGGACCAACAAGAATATCCACCCGTCCAAAGTTGTCCAGGTGGGCGACGAAGTAGAGGTGATGATTCTCGATATCGACGAAGAGCGTCGACGCATTTCCCTGGGTATCAAGCAGTGCCAGGAAAATCCGTGGGATGCCTTTGCACGTAAATTCGCCAAGGGCGATAAAATCTCCGGCAAGATCAAGTCCATCACCGATTTCGGTATCTTTATCGGTCTCGATGGCAGCATCGACGGCCTGGTTCATTTATCCGATATCTCCTGGAACGAAGCGGGCGAGGAAGCGGTTCGCAAGTTCAAGAAGGGCGACGAAATTGAGACCGTCATTCTGGGTATCGATTCCGAACGCGAGCGTATCTCCCTGGGCATCAAGCAGTTGGAGTCCGATCCGTTCTCCGACTTCGTTACAACCAGCGACCGCGGGAGCTTTGTCACCGGGACTATCAAAGAGGTGGATGCCAAGCAGGCGGTCATTTCCCTGGCGGATGAAGTCGAAGGTATTCTGCGGGCTTCCGAAATCAGCCGCGACAAGGTTGAAGATGCTCGCAATGTCCTGAAAGAAGGCGATGAAATAACGGCTAAAATCACCAGCGTGGATCGCAAGAACCGTGTGATCAGCCTGTCTATCAAAGCCAAGGACCAGGATGATGAGAAGCAGGCTGTCAAGGATCACAGCAAAAAGCAGTCCGAACAGGTGCAGCCAGCCACGATCGGTGACTTGATCAAGGCACAGATGAACAATAAGGACTAATCTTTCCTGACTGTTCAGTCAGTGCGTCAAATAATCTATTTGGTGCGCTCCGAGAGCCGGACTGGGGTTGCCCAGTCCGGCTTTGTATTAGATGATTGCTGGACTACGCCAAAATAATCAATAACTTGCAGAGGTTGCCGAGCGCATGACCAAATCCGAACTGATCGAAAGGATTGCGTTGAGATTGGATCAGCTGCCAGTAAAGGATGTAGAATTGGCGGTGAGGGTCTTGCTGGATACCATGTCCGACGCACTCTCCCAGGGAGAGCGCATTGAAATACGGGGTTTTGGCAGTTTTTCCCTGCACTACCGCGGACCCCGCACCGGACGGAACCCCAAAACTGGTGATGCGGTTGCACTATCCGGCAAATACGTGCCCCATTTTAAACCGGGCAAAGAACTGCGCGACAGAGTTAATCGCAGTATGCATGCAGGAACGGGGATCGAAGTATGATTACACTGCACGGCTGGGTTGATAATCGGCTTTCGCTGGTGATCCTATAGTGCGTTCCGAAAGCCCAAGGTGTTGGTCGATAAAGCCTTCTTAGTGGAACTCGGAGGTTCCCTTGTCATTTTTGCGCTGGTTGTTGCATATTGCCTATGGCCTGTTGGCCCTGGTGTGTGTGGCCTTCGGCATTTATTTCGCTGTGGAAAATCCCCAGGTTATAGCGCCGGTGATTGCAGGTAATGCCCTGTATTCAGGCAGTGTGGGGGTGTGGCTCATCAGCACTTTGCTGCTGGGGGTTCTGTTGGGCTTCCTGGCCAGTTTACTCCCTGTGTATTCCCAGCGCCGCCGTGTACGCGGACTGAACAAGCAGCTCAAGAAGCTGGAGCGTGAGCTGCACGCTGCGCACCAAAAGGTTTCTGGAGACTGAATTGCCTGATATTACCTACTTCTTTTTCCTGCTGGCAGCGATCGCTATCGGCTGGGTATTAGGGCGAGGTAGCTCCAGGAAGAAACCTGACTGTAGCGAACAGGAGGAATCCCTGGCCCGCTCCTATGCCCAGGGGCTCAATTATCTTCTGAGTGAGCGCCACGACGACACCATCGACAAGTTTATCGATTCCCTCGAAGTCAGCCCCACAACCTTTGAAACCCACTTGGCACTGGGCAGCCTGCTGCGCCGGCGGGGGGAGTACGACCAGGCGATACGGGTACATCAGAATCTCCTGGCACGCCCCAGTCTGGCCCGACAGAGTCAGCAAAAAGCGCAGTTTGAACTGGCCTGTGACTATATTGCTGCAGGCTGGCTCGATCGGGCTGAGCGCCTGCTGCAAGAATTGGTGGAGACGGCCCAGGAACTGCGTGCCACAAGCCTTGAACACCTTGTCGAGGTGTATCGGGATGAACGCGAATGGGCCAAGGCTATTCACGCTGTCAATTTGCTCCATGGCCGCCGCTTCAAGCGCTTGTCACCCGACTGGGCGTCGGTACAGGCCCACTTTTGCTGTGAACTGGCGGAGGAGGCGATTACCGCTAAGGATTATCTCAGCGCGCGCAAACACCTCGACGCAGCCCTGGGATATGATCGCGGATCAATACGGGCCTGTCTGCTGTGGGCGCGCCTGGAATATTTGCTTGGCAAACCCCGAGACGCCATTAAAGCGCTACAGCGCATTCCCAAGCAGAACCCGGATTATATTCCAGAAATACTGGAGCTTTTGATTACCTGCTACGGTGAGTTGGGGGACGGAAAGGGGCTGGATCGCTACCTGGAGTCTCTCTTGAGTGAGCATCCCTCCAACAGTGTTCTCATTGCGCTTACAGAACGCATCCAACAGCAGGATAGTGAAGCAGCCGCTGCTGCTTTTATGGGTGAGCAATTGGCACTGCGCCCATCTCTGCGGGGGCTGGGGCGTTTTCTCGATCTGTATATCGGAACAGCACAGGGCAGGGCGCGTGAGAATCTGTCCTTACTCAAGACACTGATAGATCAATTGATTGCCAGCCGCCCCCACTATCGCTGCAGCAACTGTGGTTTTTCCGGCAATCAGTTGCACTGGCTCTGTCCCAGTTGCAAACACTGGGATTCTGTTCGCTCCGTTAAGGGAATTGAGGGCGAGTAATAGTAGCAGACAGCGAAGGCGCTCAGGCCCATCCTGTCGTTGGCCATTGGATAAAAGCAATTTTCATGAGGTATTTCTTTGCAGGCTCAGGTTTCTTCCCCGATTATTGTTGCACTGGATTACGACCATGCCGACAAGGCTCTGGCGTTGGCCAGCCAGCTGGACCCCGCGCTTTGCCGGGTGAAAGTTGGCAAGGAATTATTTACCGCAGCGGGCCCCGATCTGGTCCGTACCCTGGTTGGGCGCGGTTTTGAGGTTTTTCTGGACCTGAAGTTTCACGATATCCCCAATACCGTTGCCGCAGCGGTAAAGGCTGCTGCACGTCTCGGTGTCTGGATGGTCAACGTACACACCAGTGGTGGTGAGCGAATGATGAGCGCAGCAATGCAGGCTCTGAGGGAATTTGGTGAAAAAAAGCCATTGCTGATCGGGGTAACCGTATTGACCAGCACCACTGCGGAGGAACTGGCGGCAACGGGGGTTTCCAGACCTCTGAAAGCGCAGGTGCTGTCTCTCGCCGCCAGCGCTAAAAGTTGCGGTCTCGATGGTGTGGTGTGCTCGGCGCGTGAAGCTCGGGTCCTGCGCGAGACCTGTGGGCCAGAATTTATGCTGGTGACCCCCGGTATCCGCCCGAACTGGAGCAATAGCGGAGACCAGCGACGCACACTCACGCCGTCCGATGCCCGGGCTCAGGGCGCCGACTTTCTGGTAGTCGGGCGGCCGATTACAGCAACCAGTGATCCTTTGAGGTCACTGCGGGATATATTGGCTGAGATTGCGGATCAATAAGGATTGCCTGCCTTGACCGGTGTGATGCAGTGTAATTGATGGTAAGCGGATTTTGCTCAGTGTGTTGGTATTATGCTGCGGCTTGGGGGAGTAAGAGCAGTCCCAATGTGAAATAAAAATACTTTCACTGGGAGCCTATCATGAAAAATATCCGCGTATTAACCCATGCCCTGCTTGTTCTCGTTTTCTCGCTTAGCCTGTCACCGGCAATCACTGCAAATGATACGGGGTCAGAAACCGCTGAACCGGTGGTTTTTGAAATCAACGTCAACAGTGCTTCCGTTACTGAGCTGGCAGAAAAGCTGGAAGGCGTGGGAACAGAGAAAGCACAGTTGATCGTCGAGTACCGGGAAAAGCACGGCCCATTTACGTCGGTGGAACAGCTGCTGGATGTCAAAGGGATTGGCACAGCAACCCTTGAGAAGAATCGCAATAAGATTCGGCTTTGAGATGGGTGCTGACTGCCTTTCACGATGGCCGGGGTGTTTGAACATGTGCTCTATGTAAACTCCGGTCATCATTTGTTGCGCTAACTGTATAGCAGACTGCCCTTGCACTGGAGCCTGGGCAGTCTGTCCCGGCGCCTCGGAAAGCCTCTGTGCAAGGGGTATTGGTTTGTTTAATTTTTTCCTGCGCGCCAGTATCGGATTGTATACAGGTCCGTTAGAGATGACTCTAGTGGAGCGCCTTGCCATACTCAGTGCTTTTCACCAAGAAGATAGCGACTGAAGCTGTATAATAATACAGTGATAAAATGCCTGTTGGTGATAAAGCGCCAGAGTCCGGGCGCGCGGTAATTACAGTCGCACCGCATTTGCCAGGGCACGCGCAATCAATCGGCCCTTTGCCGTGCGGATGCTGCCACTGGTGGCGAACAGGCGTTTGCCGCAATGATCCACCTGTGCCTCGATGATTAATGGTTCTTCATCTCGAACCGCGCCAATAAATTTTACCGTCAGGTCGACCATGCTGTGATTTTCGCCGGGGCCCAGCCTGGTCATCACAGCGGCGCCCATGGCGCTGTCCAAAAGCGCTGCGAGAATCCCTCCGTGCAATGAGCCAATCAGGTTCTGGTGCCGTTGCTTGGGTGTGTAGTGGTAAACCACCCGGCCTTCGATGATAGATTCAATCTGGTAATCCAGATTGCCCGCCATACCGGGGCGCGGTTGTGTTTTTGCAAACTGCGCCATGCGCTTCATACCGCTAGTGCCGATATCGACCATAGTGTGAGCCCTATTTTGGATATTTGTTGCGAATAAACATGACCTCTGTCACATGCCATCGCGCTCAGCGGGGATATACCAGAGCCTGCACCTCTCTTCGCACCACCTTGCCCACCGGGTTGCGGGGCAGGGCGGGCAGAATATGGATGGCCTTGGGGGTTTTTACCGGGCCCAGCAGCGGTTTTGCCAGTGTACGTATGGTATCGGCCTGCAGGGTTGTGCCGGGAGCCAGGCAGACAGCGGCTTCCAGGCGCTGGCCCCAGTAGTTATCCGCCACACCGAAGGCGACTGCCTCGTCAATACCGGCTAGGCCGACCAGGGCGTTTTCTACTTCGGCGGGGTAGATATTGAAGCCACCGGAGATAATCAATTCCACCCTGCGCCCCTGCAAAAACAGGTAGCCGTTGGCATCGAGATACCCCAGATCGCCCGTTCGTAGCCAACCATCGCGAAAAGTGGCACTGGTGGCCCCGGTAGCTCGGTAGTAGCCGGGGCTCACCAGAGCGCCGCGCACCGCGATCTCACCGGTCTGGCCTACGGAGAGGGCTCGCCCGTCGGTATCGACAATGGCCACCTCGCTGTGAACACAGGCCCGGCCCACGGAGCCGCGCAGTTCCTCGCGGCACATTTCCCGGGTGCTGAGTGCAGTGATGGTCATTGGGGCCTCAGTCTGGCCGTAGACGGTGGACAGGCAGGGCCCCAGCCGCTCGAGACACTGGGCGATACGCTCCGGTGGCATGGGTGCGGCGCTGTAGGTGAGCTGGCGCAGATGGCTAAACCGGTGCGGCATGGTTTCCAGCCGCTGCAACAGCTTGTAGATGAGTGTGGGCGGCATAAAACTGACGCTGGCGCCCTGGTGTGCCAGGGCCTCCACCATGGCGTCGGTATCGGCACTGGGCAGGAGGATATGGCGCGCACCAACGCTGAGTAGTGGCAGTATGTAGTGAGAGCCGCCGTGACTTAGCGGCGCTACGGCCAGGTTCGTGTCCTCCTGGCGAAACCGGTACACCGCCTGCATATTGGCGATCACTGCTGCGACATTGGCGTGGCTTTGCAGTACACCCTTGGGCTGGCCTGTGGTGCCGCCGGTAAACTTGATGGCCATGGTGGCAGCGGGGTCAGGGAGTTGCCGTGCAAAGGGCCGGCCCCGGTAGCGGGCGATCAGGTTGCGACAATCCTGACCGGTTTGCGCGTCCAGGGCCAGCTGCTCGACGGCACTGTCGGCAATGGCTGTTCGATTGTGGCTATCCACCAGCAGCAGCTGCATATCACTGCTGGCAATTAGCGCGGCATTGAGCCGGGGGCCGTTGCTGGGGTTGATGGGAATCCACACCAGCCTGGCAGCGATAATGGCCAGGTGTGCCACCAGGTGGTCGATGTGGTTGCCCGCGCACAGACCGACGTGGCTGCCCGGTGCCAGCCTGTCCAGCAGGGCCAGCGCCAGTGCCTCGACACGGATTAATAGTTCGCGATAGCGGATAAGCACTTCGGGGTCCTGAGCCGCAATGCCGTCGGGGTTGCGGGCGCAGCCGCGGTAGAGGTGCTCAATGGGCAGGGGGAGTGCGGTGCTCAAACTCATGTTGTGGCACGCTCCAGTACGGTGACCACGGTGGCGGCCTCCTCGGTTTCATAGAAGCCGCCACCATTTTCAGCCACAGCGATTCGGGGGTTGACCACCTGCCGGGGTCCGGCTTCGCCGCGCAATTGGTGTACCAGTTCGTATAACTGGATGATACCTGTGGCGCCAACCGGGTGTCCCTTGGATACCAATCCGCCCGAGGGGTTGACCGGCATTGAACCGCCCAGGGCGGTGTCCCCACTCTCGGTAAAGGGGCCGCCTTCCCCCAGCGGACACAGGCCCAAATTTTCCAGTTGTTGAATCTCCGTATAGGCGGTGGCGTCGTGCACTTCCGCCACATCGATATCGCGCGGCTCAATCTGCGCCTGGGCATAGGCCTGCAGTGCAGCCAGGCGGCCAATGTGATGCTCGAAGTCTCTCGCCGGGCGATTGCTGCCACTGGCCAGGTGTATAGCGCGAATGCGAACCGCGCGCTTGCGCCCGCCCAGCCGCTTGAGCACTGAGGCCGAGCACAGCACCGCAGCGGCGGCGCCGTCGGAGATGGGGGCGCACATGGGCAGGGTGAAGGGCCAGACGATACTGCGCTGCTGTAATACCTGCTCCACGCTCAAGCTGTGGCGGTATTGGGCCAGGGGGTTAAAACGCGAGTGTCGATGGTTTTTTGCTGCGGCCATGGCCAGTTGCCGTTGGGTGGTGCCAAAGCGCTGCATATGCAGCCGGGCCTGAGCGGCGTAGCTTTCCATAAAAAAGCTGTGATCGGTGGTTTCAGTCTCGCGCTGCTGCTTCGGAGGAATAAGCTCCCGACATTGCCGGCGGCACTGCTGTTGAAACTCCTCCAGGCGATAGATATCCGTACCCCCGTTAAAGGCCTTGAACATGGCCTCCCGGCGCTGGGGGAAAAACATCTTTTCGGCACCCACCACCAGCGCCACATCACAAAAACCCGCCTCGATATGGGCCGCGGCCTGCAGTACCGCGGTAGCGCCCGAGGCACAGGCGTTTTCCACATTGGCAATGGCGATGCCCTGAAACCCCAATGGCCGCAGTGCGCACTGACCGCGAATGCCATTTTGCCCCTCCAGCAATCCCTGGCGGCTGTTGGAAAACCAGGCCGCCTGTATGGCGCGGCGCTCCAGGCTGGCGTCCCGCAGTGCCAGGGACACAGCCACTTCGGTCATGTCTTTCACACTGCGCTGTACGGTTTTACCCAGCTCGGTCATGCCGATGCCGATCACAAATACATTGGTCATTGCGGGCTAAGCCTCGGATGCAGCGTACAGGGTTTTGCGCTGCACAATGCGAAAGCGGCTGGCTACAAAGGCCAGGTCGGTCAGACAGGCGCTGCCCGCCGGGTTCAGGCCGGTGACATGGTAGTCGCTGTAGGCAGCGGCGAAGTTGATCGGCATGCCGGTCAGGTTACAGGCGACCGAAGCGCCGGCGTGATTGAAGGCGTCCTGTGCGGCGTGTAAAAAGGCTTCGTTGATAGAGTAGACGTGGGAGGCAATGGCGCCATAGCGTTTGGCGTTGTCGGTAGCACTGGCCAGGCAGCGCTCGGCGCTGGGCCCCTTGATTAAAAAAGAAACAGGGCCAAAAAATTCCCTGCTGTACAGGGCCTGCTGGCTCTGATCGAGGGCGATCATCAGCGGCGTAGCGGTACGGGCTGAAGGGTATTCGGGGTGTGTATAGGGGTTGCTGTGGCGCAGTATCTGCCCATGCTGGACCCCCAGTGCCCGCGCCTTCTCCAGGGTTGTGCAAATATCGTCGTTGACCAGTGCGCCGCACAGCAGTGCGGCCTGTCGCGGTTCGGCGAGATGTTCCTCCACCGCTGCCACCAGAGCACCTGCCAGTTGCTCGAAGCCGATGCGCCGGCCACCGGCGACAATACCCTGGGCGGGGATATGGATATTCTGCACACTGGTACACATCTGCGCCGAGGCCTGGCACAAAGAGTGGGCCACGGCCCGGCACATGGCCGCCATATCGTGGCAGGACTCCATTACCACCGCGTTGCAGCCGGCGGTCTCGGTGTAGACCTGGGCATGGCGGCAGTGCGCTTCAATCCACTGGCCAAAGTGGGGGCTGCCGGTGAAGTCGATAATTGCCGTGGCCGGGTGCTGCAGCAGTGTGGTGGTGGCCGGTTGCTCGCGGGTATCCGCCACCAGGGAAACCAGGTCGGGGCTGAAGCCCGCTTCGGCGAGCACCTCACGGCACACGCTCACCACCAAAGCCACGGGGAGAATGGCATTGGGGTGGGGTTTGAAGATCACCGGGTTGCCCGTGGCGAGGCTGGCGCATAGCGCCGGATAGCCGTTCCACAGGGGGAAGGTGGCGCAGCAGACATTAACGCTGGGGCCGCGGGGTAAAAGTTTGTAGTGTTTTGTCAGCCTGGCACTGCTGTCCTTGCCAAAACGCCGTTGCCAGTCAGCGCTGGTAGGCACGTCGACCATGGCTTTATAGGCATAGGCCAGCGCTTCCAGCCCGCGATCCAGGGCGTTGGCGCCACTGCCGGCAAAGGCCATGATAAAACTCTGCCCGGCGGTGTGCATGGTGGCGTGGGCGTTTTCAAACAATTGCCCGGCGCAGCGCTCCAGAATCTCCAGGCACACCCCGACCCGGGTCTCCACGTCACTGTCCCGCCAGGGGGGGATAGCGGCCTGGGCGGCGTTCATGATGGTATCGATATCCACCTTGGGATAGCCAATGCCCAGTGGTGCGCCGGTATAGGGGGACACCTCGGCGCCGATGCGGCTCACCTCACCGGGCAGTGTCAGGGGGTAGTCGTTATTGAGCAGGGACTCAAAGCGGGCCCTGCCCGCAGCTGCGGCATGGGTGCCGTGAATTTTGCTGCTGGGACTTTCGGGATAGGCACTCCAAGCGTAGCGATATTTACACGCGTCCAGGGCGCGGTTGAATTTGTCGCGGTGTTGTTGAAACCAAGTGGCCATGACTTTTTCCAGAAACTAATATTTTTATTGGCTGCACGTTTCTGTACTGGCAGCCAGATTCTATTGAGCAAAGTAACTTTTGTTATTAGACTAACAGGCGAATCACACTGAATGCAAGTGTGCCCTCAAAGTTACTGTTTATCAGAACTGGACTTTCAAGTAGCATGCCCGCCATGCAAGCAGCTCATCAGATATTATCCAACCCTGTGGCCCGGGGGCTTAATCTACTGGGAGATCGATGGACCATTCTCGTTCTGCGCGAGATCTTTCTCGGTCAGCATCGTTTTGAAGCCTTTCGTTCCAGGACCGGTGCTTCGCGCGGCACCCTGTCAAAGCGCCTGGAAACCTTGGTTCAGCAGGGCGTTTTGTACAGGAACCCCTACCAGGCAGCACCACTGCGCCATGAGTACAGGCTCACGGGCAAGGGCCTGGCCCTCTATCCCTGGGCGCTGCTGGTGTGGCAGTGGGAAACCCAGTGGAGTGGAATTAAGTCCTCTGATTTACCCGTCACGCTTCGTCACAAGGTCGGCAGAGGTCACAGCCTCCATCCGCTCGCGATATGTCGTCATTGCAGGGTAAAACTGCGCTATGACGACGTTGAAAGAGTGGTTAAAACCCTACCCGAGGGCAGGGCCGTGAAAAAATTAACCGGCTTGGGTGGCAGCCGCCGCAGCCGCACTGCAGGACAGCCCCAGCTGCTGGGTCATGTGGTGGATATTATCGGCGACCGCTGGACTCTTCTGCTGATGGCCATGGCCTTTGTGGGCCTGCGGCGCTACGACGACTTTCATCAGCAACTGGGCGCGGCCACCAATATTCTCGCTGACCGCCTCAAACTGCTGGTTGGGGCGGATATCTTTGCTCGCTGTGCATACCAGAACAATCCTCCCCGTTACGAGTATCATCTGACCCCGAAGGGCAAAGCCCTGTACCCGCTTACCATGGCGTTGCGACAGTGGGTATTGGAGTGGTTGCCAAAGGTCAAACACCCCCTGACTCTGGTACACAAGCCCTGCGGCCAGGAGCTGGCCACCGATGTGATCTGTCAAACCTGCAATGCCGTACCCAAAGCGGGTGAAGTAGAAATCGGTTAGGCCCTGTCGGTTTTTGTCAGCCGGCCCGGTTTCAGGCACATGTCACCCAACGGCGGTAGTATGTGCCCGGTTTTATGAACTTTTATCTACTAGAAAAAAGTTTTGGACACGGTGATACCGTAAGTTCTCGGGTCCATGTATTTTTCCGAGGTAATCCCTGTGGGATCAACGACCAGTGATACGGTCTGGTCTTCGTCACCCAGATTCTTGCCCCAGGCGCGCAGCGACAGTGAATCATCGCTGCTGGTCCAGGCAATGGAAGCGCCCCAAATACCGTAGGCATCCAGATGGGTAATATCTGCATTGGACGATGTGGCAAAGGATTCCCCCTTCCAGGCATAGTTTAGGTTCACAGCCAGCATGCCCCCGGAGGCTAACGGCAAGGTGTAGTCCATATCCAGCGCGCCGGACTTGTCCGGTGCCCAGGGCAGCCAGTTTCCGGAGCGGTCGTCGCCGCCGGGGGTGACATATTCATCAAAACGGGCTCTGCCACTGCTGTAGGCTGCGCGAAATGCCAGCCGGTCTGTGGCGGCAAAATCGAGTGTGGTTTCAACGCCGCGGGAGGTGGCCTGGGCATTGTTTAGCACCAGCAGCAGGGTGGGGGTCAGTTCAAAGATCTGCATATCATCGTACCTGGAATCGTAATAGGCAACATTGAACAGCAGTCGGTTGTCAAACCAGGAGGATTTCAATCCCGCTTCGACGTTTTTTACCAGTTCCGGGTCCACAGTTTTTACGGCGTTGGCAGCGGTATTTGCCTGGGAGGGAAAGGCACCGCTTTTGAAGCCTTCGGAGTAAGTCAAATACATCAGGGCGTCCTCACCAAAACGGTAATTGATAGAGGCCCTTTGCGTAATTTGATCCCAGTCCTGCGCGCCCTGCACCGCTTGCGCAAATGCCGGCAGGATCAGCGGCACACCGGTGGGAAAACCGGTGCCCAGTAAATCCCGTGCATCCTGCCTAATTTCCTTTTTGTCCCGGCTCCAGCGCAAACCGTAGGTGAGCATCCAGTTGTCATTGATATTCCAGTCTGCCTGGCCATAGAGTGCAGTGGTAGTGGTGGTATTATCTTGCTGAAACAGCACATCGCCTTCGGCGGCGAGGCCCAACGATTGTAGTGCGACGTTGTAGCGCGTATAGAATTCCTCATCGCGGTCGACGTCTTCGTGCATATAAAAGACCCCGGTGATCCAATCGATGTTGTCATTACCACCGCTCAGGCGAAATTCCTGTGAAAACTGTGCGGCATGCTCCTCGACACCATTGATGACATTTTCCGGCGTGGAGTAGGGCACGGTGATATCCGTCAGGGGAATACCAGTCAGATCGTCCAGTGTCGCGATATCGCTGGCACGCCAGGCGGTAATGGACATTAGGTCGGCCCAGGCCAGGTTGTGCTCAAAACGGGCGCTCACGCCCCGGGCTTCCCGTTGCTGGGAAACATCATACTGAGTGGCGCAGGTGCGCTTGTCGCGGGTATATCGGGGCGATATCCCGTCGATGGCATTTTGCCACAATGGCGCAGTGGGCCCGCCAGCGGAAATATTCTGCAAATGATTGCAACTTCCGTTGGATTGGTCTTTTGAGTAGTCCGCTCCCAACAGCAGTTCGGTTTCCTCGCTGAGGTCGAACAGCAGCTGAGCCCGCATAACGACGTTGTCCCGGTCTCCCAGACGACCGCCACTGGAGAGCGAGGAATTGCCGATAATCGGGCTGTTGTTCAGAGCGCTGTCGACAATGACATCGGTGGGGCGGAGTACATTATCCTCAAAGCCATCGCGCTGCTTGCGCGCAATACCGACCCTGCCTGCCACAGTGTCAGTAATACCACCGTTGAGCAGTGCCTGGGCTTGGTACAATCCCTGATTGCCGGTGGTAAAACTGAATTCCATGGAATTTTCATAGGTTGGGCGCCTGGTGATTATATTAATGGCGCCGCCATTGGTGTTTTTCCCATATAGAGTGCCCTGGGGCCCTTTGAGCACCTCTATGCGTTGCAAATCGATTAGATCGAAGCCGCTGCCGCCGGTGCGACCAATATAGATATCGTCAATAAAAACCCCCACTGCCGGATCACTGGCCGCGGAGTCAGAACTGTTGCCGATACCGCGCACGTATAAGCGCGGTTCGCCCAAATTAAACTGGGTGAAATTGACATTCGGAGTTTTTAGGGTGACGTCATTGACATCTGCAATTTTTCCGCTACCAATATCGTCACCACTAATGGCAGAGACTGCCAGAGGGACATCCTGGATACTGGCAGATCTCTTTTCAGCGGTGACAACGATTTCTTCAATACTCCCAGCACTCGCCTCGCCGGTGCCGGTGACTGTAACGATGGCACTGGCCAGCAGTGACAGTGGAATTTTTCCGATTCTGGTGTTCATCTTTATTCTCCATAGTTTTTATTATGTGGTGGTATAGCCGTAGCACTCAAATCCACTCTCGCCAAACAAATCCTGTATGGTGAAAGGGGTGATATTTTTTAAGCTATCTTTGTATGCGCTGATCAATACAAATTTCGGTTCAAGGTGACAATAGTTAATGAGTTTAAAAAAGGGGAAGGCCTGCGGGCTTGTAATTGTTTTCAGCCTGAGCCCCTTGCCGGTTTTGGACGATAGGTCGTGCCCTATGGCACAAGCGCTGATCGAGGCTTGAGCACGGGACAGCCGATAGATGCTGTGAGGCGAAAAGCGTATAGTGAGGACTATTGATCATCATCTGCTTCGCTCGCTTGTCTATTCCCAATCCCGTCCTTAAGACCAGTGGGGTTAACGGTAAATATCCTCTCCGCGCGCCCACCAGCCGTGAAAACCGTAAGGTATTCTATGGGGCAGCCTGACGGTCGCCAGTGGACCGGAAGTAATATCCCGGGCATCAAAAATCAAACAACTGGAACGCCAGCTCCGGGTGTCCGTGACAAAGGTGGTGAGGTAGCCATCGTCTTCGGCACTGCTGCGGTCAGCGCCCTTTTTGGGGACAAAGGGGGTTTCGCTGCCAAACACCCCAGGACCGTAATCCCACTCCTGACGCCTACCGGTTTCATTGTCGTACTTGATTAATCCGGTAAAGCGTAAGGTGTGCCCGCCATCGCGCCGCAGAGGGATTTTTTGATGGTAGGCATAGCGGGTTTTTACGCCGTGAAACAGTTGATTGCTCTTGTTGAATTCCGAATTTAAGTCATCGATCGGCCCCTCTCTCACTTCTCCTGTGCGCAGGTTAAGGCGCCAGCGGTAGTTATTGGCTTCCAGGCGCATATAGGCAAGCATATGGGAGAGCGTGCCCTCCTCGGGATCGGCGTCGGGCATGGGATTGGTTGAGCGACAGCCATCTATAACCACCCAGTCGCCCTCTTCCCAGGCATTGGAGGTGTGTAGTACATAACAGGGTTCACATTCCAACCAGGTGACTTGGCTGCCCAGCCGTGGAATCAGCCCGAAACGGGTGGGCATGTCACGGTGAAAACGGATGATTCGCCGCCCGTGCTGCCGAAGGATATGAATATCGTGAAACAGTGGGTGGTCGTGCAATATGGCGTGATTACTGGTAAAGGTAATCTCGTGGGGCAAACGCGGGGCGGGTAGGTCAATGGGGCACTCGTGCTTAAGTCTGCCATCGGCTCCGAGAACACCGTAATTCATATAGGGTGGCGTGTCGCCGAAATCAAAGAAAAACATTTCCCCGGTTTCCCAGTCAACACGCGAATGCGCCGACATTTTGCGGGTCAGCTTGCTGGGTGATTGCAACGGTCCCAGATTTTCCAGGGTAATGGGATCCAGCGTGTAGGGAATGCCGGCGTTATACCACAGGGTGATCAGGCGGCCATTGTGCCAGATGATATCCGTGTTGGCGGTGTCCTTGATAGGAAAGTCCGGCAGGGTGAAATCAAAAGTTCCCATCACGCCGGGCCAGACAGCCTGGCACTCGTTCTGTTCGCGTAGTAGCGCTGCCGTTTGTATCTGGCTGCTGCGGTAGGTGACCTGACCATTGTTGAAGTAGAGTCCCTGCACCAGGCCGTCTCCATCAAATGGATGGTATAGGGAAGAGGGCTTTTGGCGGGGATTGGGGCCGTTGCGCAGATAGGCGCCGTACATATCGGCTGGGATTTCTCCCTCTATTTCCAAATTCGTAGCGTGAGTATTGATATTATTCGTAGGCGCATAGACACCGTGCAAATAGGGATTGTCCAACTCGTAAATCCACTGCGGGGTATCTTCCAGTTGTGAAAATTCACCAAGACAATTGACGGTAGTTGGGAAGAGTGCGTTTTTAGGGGATTGCATCGGCATACAGGGCCTCTTATATATTCACCTGATACAGGTATGGGCTTAATTACTTAGTGGCCATTTCTGCAGTTTATAACCATAAGTCTATTAGCGCAAGCTGGATTTTGAGTGCTTTTTGAGATGCCAAAAGGCTCGATAAAAATCATGAATGGTTTGTTATTTATATTTTTTATATAGAAGTTTCTTGTGTGGATGCTTGTTTGAACGCATTCTTTTGATATAGGATCTTTATCAATTAAGTCTAATAACAAAAGCCTGTTGTCACGGGCCTGTATTTGTGCCGAGAGATAGCCTGGGGGTTGTTGTAAAATGAGTGATAGGAGTGGGCCCGACTCAATATTAAAAGAAAGCGAGTCAGAAAAACTAACATTGCCCATTATTCAGGCACCCATGTTTTTAGTGTCCGGGCCGGAAATGGTACTGGCAAGTTGTGAAGCGGGTATCGTCGGTTCCTTTCCCGCGCCCAATGCCAGGACCCTGCAGGACCTCAATGGCTGGTTGCGCCGTATTACCGAAGCGCTGACCGCAAAATCCCTGGCAATCCCCTGGGCTATCAATCTGGTTATGCACCGCAGTAATAGCCGCCGCCACGAGGAACTGGCGCTGGCGGCAGAGTACCGGGTTCCCCTTGTGATTACGGCACTGGGCAGCCCCCGGGAGGCGGTGGATCGGGTACACCGTTATGGCGGCAAAGTGTATGCCGATGTGGTGTCACTCGAACTGGCCCGCAAGGCTGCGGCATCCGGCGTGGATGGCTTGGCGCTGGTGTGCACTGGCGCAGGTGGCCATACCGGGCATATTTCACCCTTTGCCTTTGTGGAAGAGGTGCGTGGGTTTTTCGATGGTGAGATTATTCTCTCCGGCGCCATTGGCAACGGACGCGCAGTGCGTGCGGCCCAAGTGTTGGGGGCGGATTACGTCTATATGGGGACACGCTTTATACCCACCCACGAAAGCCTTGCCCAGAGAGCGTATAAACAGATGCTGGTGGGTGCTTCTGGAGCCGATATTGTTACCAGCGACGCAATTACCGGGGTTAAAGCCAATTGGTTGCGAAACAGTTTGGTTCGTGGGGGTTATGATCCCGACAACATGCCCGACGCAGCGGAAATCGATTTTTTAAAGGCAGCGGGTGATGTAAAACGCTGGCGAGATATCTGGTCCGCTGGGCAAGGTGTGGGCGCCATTACTCAAATACAGTCCATTGCCCAAGTGGTAGAACAATTGACGACCGAATATCAGGTGGCAATGTCCCCATAGAAGCAGGGCAGTTTCACTTTTCAGTATAAAGGAAAAATCATGATTACATCTTCCCGACAAAAAATAGAGGAATATGAAGACAGGGGATTTTGGCAGGGGGTCAAGCTGCACGATTTGTTACTGGAAAGAGCAGCCAGACAACCGGATTTGCTGGCGTTGGTGGATCAACCCAGTCGACATCAACTGGTGGGCTCTGAACCACAGCGTCTGACCTTTGCCGAGCTGCAAAGAGCCAGTGCCAATCTTGCCCACCATTTGCTGGCGCAGGGTGTGGGCTTTGAAGATCGCGTTATCGTGCAATTACCCAATATCGTGGAACTGGTCATCTGCTACCTGGCTATTAGCCGTATCGGTGCCATTATTTCCCCGATACCGGTGCAGTACGGACAGCACGAGCTGAATCATATTGCCAAAGCGCTCGATGCCCGCGCCTACATTGCCATGAAGACCTTAAAAGGTAAGCCATTTGGCAGCCTGATGGCAGAATTTCTGGGCAGCCGCCTATCGGTACTGGTGCTGGATGAAAATTTGCACATAAACTATGGAGATGATACCCAGGCACGCCGGCATCTGCAAAGACATGAAGCTGCTAATCCGTGGGATGCCAATCATATTTTTACCCTTTGCTGGACTTCGGGCACCACAGGCATGCCCAAAGGGGTGCCGCGCTCGCACAATATGTGGCTTAACGTGGCACTCAATTGTATTGAAGCAGGAGACTACCGACCCGGTGATGTACTGTTAAATCCCTTTCCACTGGTCAATATGGCCTCAGTGAGCGCTTTTCTATATCCCTTTGCCTTATCAGGCTGCACACTGGTTTTACATCAGCCCTTTGAGCCGGAGATTTTTCTGCAGCAGCTGCAGAATGAGCGGGTCAGCTTTACGCTTGCGCCGCCCTCATTGCTCACCCGCCTGGCAAAAAATGAATCTCTGTGGGGACAATTCGATTTTTCGACCTTGCGTGCCATTGGTTCCGGATCCGCACCGCTATCACCCTGGATGATAGAAAAATTTGAGGGCGATTACGGTATTGGTGTGGTGAATTACTACGGCTCCAACGAGGGCATCAGTTTGGTGTCGAGACCCGTGGATGTGCCTGAGCCCTCGGTGCGAGCCTATATGTTTCCACGTTTCGGCGCAGCTGGTCTTACCTGGCAATCCCGAGCCAGCAAGAGCATCTGGACCAAAGTTGTCGACCCAAATACCGGCGAGGAGATCACGCAAGCGGGCGTAGTCGGAGAATTGGCGGTTAAGGGACCCACAGTCTTTGATGGTTATTGGGGGGCAGATGCACTGGAGGTGTTTACCGAAGATGGCTATTTCCTGAGCGGGGATCTGGTGGAAATCTGTGGAGAGGGAAACCGCTTTTATCGCATTGCCGGGCGCTGCAAAGACATCATCAACCGCGGTGGTATGAAAATATCCCCCTCTGAGATCGATGTTCTGCTGGAGGGGTTGCCCGGCACCAGTGATGTCGCAGTCTGCTCCTATGCCGATGCTGACCTGGGTGAACGTATCTGTGCCTGTGTGGTGCCCAGCGATGATATCAGTGCACCGAAACTCGACAAACTGGTCGATTATTTGTGTGGCAAGGGTGTCGCCAGGATCAAGTTGCCAGAGCGTTTGGAATTGTTTGAGCAACTGCCCAGGAATCCCCTGGGTAAGGTGCAGCGCTTTGTTTTGCAACAGTGGGTCGGTGAACGCATTGCGGCCGGGGCCTGCGCGCAAACCGGGGCAGAGGAAAAATAACCATGTCGGCAAGTGTCTATATACTGGGTGGCAGCCAGAGCGATTTTGCCCGAAACTGGGCCCGCGAAGGCCTGGATATCTACGCAATGTTTCGCTCCTGCCTGGAGCAGGGGTTGGCAGCCACAGGGCTTGATCCCGATCAGATTGAGGTCGGGCATGTGGGGAATTTTGCCGGCGACCTGTTTGCCGGGCAGGGGCTGCTGGGTGGATTCTTTGCCCAGGCATTTCCGAAGTTAAACGGTGTGCCCACCACACGCCATGAAGCTGCCTGTGCTTCTGGCTCCATGGCCCTGCTGGGGGCCATCCGGGATATTCGCTGTGGCGATTGCGATCTGGCCTGTGTGCTGGGGCTGGAATATATGCGCAACGTGCCGGGGAAAACCGGTGCCGATTATTTGGGTGCAGCCACCTGGAAGGGGGTAGAAGCGCAGCACTGCGACTACCCCTGGCCCTTTATGTTCAGCCGTATTATCGATGAATATGAGCGCCGCCACGGCATCGATACCACCTACCTGCGGGCAATTACCAAGCTGAATTTTGCCAATGCGAGGAAAAATCCCCGCGCGCAATCGCGCAACTGGCAGTTTGAACCCGAGTTCTTTACCGACAGTAACATCCACAATCCCATTATCGAAGGGCGTATACGCAAATCCGACTGCGGACAAATTACCGATGGTGCGGCTTGTGTTTTTGTAGCCAGTGAACGGGCCGCCAAGGCTTATGCTCGGCAGCACAACCTCAGTCTGCGGGATATCCCCCGTATCAAGGGCTGGGGGCACCGCTCAGCCGCCATTGAGCTGGAAGCCAAGTTGCACCACAGTGACGGCAATCCGCTGTTATTTCCCCATATCCAACAGCTGCTCAGCGATGCCCTGACCCGTGCCAAACTGGGAGACATCACAGACTTGGATGGCCTGGAGGTACACGATTGCTTTTCCATCACCGAGTATATGGTGATTGATCACTGCGGCCTGACGGCGCCGGGCGAAAGTTGGAAAGCAATCGAGGAGGGCCGCATTGCCGCGGATGGCGATCTGCCGATCAATGCCAGTGGTGGCCTGATTGGGTTGGGGCACCCAGTGGGCGCCACCGGTGTGCGCATGGTGCTGGACTGCCACCGGCAGGTCACCGGCCAGGCCGGGGACTATCAAATAGCGGGAGCGAAGAATATGGGTACCTTTAATCTGGGTGGCAGTGCCACCACTTGTGCCAGTTTTATCGTGGGAGTAGATACATGAATTCAGCCTATATCTACGATGCCATTCGCAGCCCACGGGGACGTGCCAAAGCATCGGGCGGACTGCACGAGTTGACATCTCTGGAATTGATGAAGCATCTCTATGAAGCGCTGGAGTCCCGCACAGGGCTGGATAAGGCGAGAGTCCAGGATGTGATCCTGGGCTGTGTCACTCAGGCTGGTGAACAGGCCGCCAACATTGCCAAAACGTCACTGCTCTATGCCGGCTGGCCTGAACAGGTGCCGGGTATCACACTCAACCGTTTTTGCTCCTCCGGCCTTGATGCCATTAACTTCGCCGCTCTCAAGGTCGGTGCTGGCCAGGCATCTTCGATATTGGCTGGAGGGGTGGAGATGATGTCACGCATCCCCATGTTGTCGGATCGCGCTTCCGTTTTTAGCGATGCCGCCCTGGCAGCCCGGTGTCGTATGCTGATGATGGGCTCGGGTGCCGACCTGGTTGCCTCACTGTACGCAGTATCCCGGCAGGAGGCTGATGCCATTGCACTGCAGAGCCAACAGCGAGCGGCGCGGGCCAGGGATGCTGGTTGGTTTAGCTCCATCGTGCCCATTACCAATGCGGCCAAGGGCATTGTGGTAAAGACCGATGAGTGCATCCGTGATGGCACCACACTGGAATCTCTGGCGCAGCTGCCAGCAGCTTTTGCCGAACTGGGTGCGAGTGGGGTGGACGCCCTGCAACTGCAGGGTGTGGAGGGGCTCAGCGCTATCCGTCATATCCACACCGCTGGCAATTCCCCAGCCATGGCTGACGGTGCAGCGCTTTTGTGGATAGGGGATGCGCAGTTGGGTAGGGATATGGGACTGCCGAGGCGAGCCAGAATCCGCGGGGCAGTCAGCCTTTGCGATGACCTTATGACCGTAAACACCGGCTGTGCCAGGGCGGTTGACACATTGATGCAGCAACAGGGCCTCACCGCTGCCGATGTGGATCTTTTTGAATTGCATGAGGCCTTTGCGGCGACTGTGATCAAATGCCGTCGCGATCTTGAGATTGACCAGGACAAGTTAAATGTGAATGGCGGTGTGATTGCTTTGGGGCACCCCATGGGCGCCACCGGTGCAGTGATGGCTGGGACCTTGTTGGATGAACTGGAGCGCCGCGGTCTACAGTTGGGAATAGTGGCTGCCAGTGGGGCTGCGGGAACCGGTACTGCACTCCTGATAGAGCGCTGTTAATCCAATCCGGCAAATTGCCCAGAAGATCTCTGATAATTTGCACAGTTGTGATAAGCGAAGAAAATCTGAACGGAGTTGGTGTGATGGCATCCGCAAGCTCGGCTGGGTGGATTACGAGAGGAGCGAAATTCAAGGTTCCGATGGGTCACGCAGTTTCTTAGTGAGCAGCGGTGCCTACCTGCTCGAAATACCGCTATAAATAAAAGGGTACACCTATACAGGGTCCGTCCACGCACATGCCTGTTGTTGGAATGTCCGCAGGCAGAGTATTTGAATCGATAGTGTCGGGTAACAGTGGGGGGATGGGCAAGACCTGTTTGCTTCATGGTTTTGGTGTTCGACTTGAGGATACGTACATGAAAAAAGTAGTGGATAGTGCTTTCTTGTTAATTGCTTTCTTTTTGTTGCTGTTTGGAATGAATGCCGGGGCTGGAGAAGCTCCGGAATTGAAACTGTGCGGAGAGAGCCTGGCACTGCCCGAAAATGTGCGCCTGCGCGATTATCCAGCCTGGCAAGATAGCGTGGGTTTGCCACGCTACTGCCGGGTTCGCGGAAAAATTGATGGGCGGGTGGGCTTTGAAATGCGCCTTCCGGAAAAGTGGAATGGTCGTTTTATGATGGCCGGATGTGGCGGCTTTTGCGGTCAGTTATTACCAGATAAGAAAGGCCACTCCAACGCAATTAACGAAGCTTTGAAACTCGGCTATGCGGCCATCAGTCAGGATGGTGGTCACAGTGGTGAGAGCTGGGACGCGGGCTTTAGTGTTGGTGATCCGGATGCCCTGGAACTTTACGCACATAAAGTGTTGCCGGTGGTTGCGACTGCCGGAACGGCCATAGCGACTGCATTTTACCAGCAAAGTCCACGCTATAAATATTTCTCCGGATGCTCCAATGGCGGTCGCCTCGGCATGATGGCCGCTCAACGCTACCCGGACCTGTTTGACGGTATCGCTGCGGGTGGCAGCATTTTTGATCTGAGCGGCAATGCCGGGCTTTGGGGTAATTGGCTCGCCAAATTGGTAAAAAACGAGGGCGAATACGTACTGTCCAAGGAAAAGGTTCCATTTCTGCAACGCGAAGTCATGCAAAAATGCGATGGCAGTGATGGCCAGATCGACGGGGTGATATCAAACCCCGGCGCCTGTCGCATTGATTTCAGGTCGATGCAGTGTGATTTAAAAGGTAAGCCGAACAATCAGTGCCTGGCCTCTACAGAAGCCCGTATGTTGAATACACTGTACAGCGGAGTAAAAAACAGGGATGGGGAAACTGTCTATCCCGTTTTGCGCTATGGTGCTGAACACTACGGGGACATCTGGCTGTTTGGTTCTGAGACAAGGCCCAGTTGGGGCCTGTTGGCAGCCAACAGCTACCGCAAGCTGCTCATGCACAGTGTCAACGCGCCAGATCCCGATAGCGCTATCACCACCGACGCCATGCAGGTATTGATTGCCAGGTCCCCGGTGCCTGCACTGACCGATGCAGTGGATACGGATCTCTCTGGTCTCAACAAGAACCATGCCAAACTGCTGATGTATCAGGGGCTGGCTGATCCACTGATTATCCCTGACCCAATCATTGAGTATTACAAAAAGGCAGCAAAAAGCGCCGGCAGCTTTTCTGCGTTAAAACGTGATGCGCGACTGTTTATGGTGCCGGGTATGGGGCACTGCTGGGAAAAAAATGCCAATGCGCCCGATGTATTTGATCCGCTTGTGACGCTGCAAAAATGGGTTGAAGAAAATAAAGCTCCGGAGTATTTGGTGGCCAAGCAAATGGATGACAGTGGCGAGGTGGTCCGAACCCGGCCTGTTTGTGCCTATCCGAAGGTGGCCAGGCTTATAGAGGCAAAATTTCCCAATCAGTGGCAAAGTTATCGGTGTGAAAACTTATAAGGCGATCAATACCGCTGAAGAGGTTCAAGGGGTTTTTCAATATATGGAGGGCATAATCCCCAGAGCCCTTGATAGGTGTACAGCAGCGCTGACCAAATTGGATGTTTGGGTCTGGTCTGACACATTTTTTTCAACCAGCAGACCCCGCCCTGCTGGTTGTGGATGCGGTATGTAAAATCCAGGTTGCTGAGCCTGGCAGAAGGGCACCGAAACACACTAGAAAGGCTGTACTTTTATTCCGCAAGCCTGTTTGTATTTGTTCATCAGATGGAACACCGAAAAAGAATACACTTATAAAGTCGTTATCAATTTATTGTTAATTCAAAATAAAACAAAATTTTAGCAAAGCACGGGGGAGAGGACCTAGCCCTAATTAAGGTAACTCTACCAAACCTCACAATACAGAATTTTCGTCGAATAGTTAAAAGAGAAGCTGGTATAAATACCCCGCTTCTGTTACATCAGTATAAAAGAAGAGGAATCTATTCCATGAGACAAATATTTCACAAAGTTCTTATCGTGCTATACCTGAGCCCGCTACTGGGCAGTGCCTGGGTTGCCGTTGCGTTCGACCGGGTAAACGGGGAGGGCTTCGCCAGTCGTTCACCCGTATTGGCTAGCCGGGGAATGGCGGCCACCAGCCAACCCCTCGCGACGCAGATAGCATTGGATATCCTCAAGCGCGGAGGCAGCGCAGTGGACGCAGCCATTGCCGCCAATGCGGCTCAGGGGCTAATGGAGCCTACTGGTTGTGGCATCGGGGGCGATTTGTTCGCAATGGTGTGGAGTGCGAAGGATAAAAAACTCTACGGGCTCAACGCCAGCGGTCGATCACCAAAATCTCTCCCATTTGAATATTTTGCCAATAATGGCCACGGCAAGATCCCTTCTCATGGCCCCTTGC
The DNA here is from genome assembly GCF_947489355.1 of uncultured Microbulbifer sp. Classification (GTDB taxonomy): domain Bacteria; phylum Pseudomonadota; class Gammaproteobacteria; order Pseudomonadales; family Cellvibrionaceae; genus Microbulbifer. The sequence goes on from NZ_CANLDD010000036.1 coordinate 43,738, forward strand.
CGGTTTCGGTTCCTGGAGCCGTTGAGGGTTGGTTTCAGCTCCACAAAAAGTTTGGACGCTTGCCGATGGACGATATTCTGGCACCTGCAATCGACTACGCAGAGCAGGGCTTCCCTGTAACCCAGTTGGTCGCATACTACTGGAACAGGTCCGTGCCGCGGCTGCAGGATTATCCCGGTTTTCGCGAAACATTTATGCCCAATGGCAGAGCGCCACAAGAGGGTGAAGTGTTTCGCAATCCCCGCCTGGCAAAGACTTATCGCCGTATCGCAACAGGTGGTCGGGATGCTTTCTATAAAGGCGATATTGCTCGGGAAATTGCCGCCTATATTAAAAATCAGGGCGGATTTCTCACCTATGAAGACATGTCAGCCCATCGCTCAGAGTGGGTTGAGCCGGTCTCCACCAATTACCGTGGGTACGATCTGTGGGAGTTGCCGCCCAATGGTCAGGGTATAGCGGCATTGCAGATCTTGAATATCCTGGAAGGGTATGATTTGGCTGCCATGGGCAGAAACAGCGCGGACTATCTGCACCTGTTTGCAGAAGCCAAGAAGCTGGCATTCGAGGATAGGGCTAAATATTACGCTGACCCTGGGTTCAATCGTCTGCCCGTGAAACAGCTAATCTCCAAGGAATATGCCTCCGAACGACGCAAGCTTATCGATTTTGAGAGCGCTTCCAAACGATATGATGCCGGCAATCTTGCCCTGAGACACGGCGATACCATCTATCTCACTGTTGCTGATGGCGATGGTAACATGGTGTCGTTGATTCAGAGCAACTATCGTGGCATGGGTTCTGGTATGACACCGGGGGAGCTTGGGTTTATTCTTCAGGATCGTGGTGAAATGTTCAGTCTCAAGGAGGGGCACTACAACCAGTATCAGCCCGGTAAACGACCTTTTCACACAATCATTCCGGCCTTTGTGACCAAAGGTGGTAAACCGTTGATGAGTTTTGGTGTGATGGGTGGGCCCACACAGCCGCAGATGCACGCCCAGATCATGATCAATATGATTGACTTTGGCCTCAACGTGCAAGAAGCGGGAGATGCGCCGCGTATCCTCCACAGTGGCTCCAGCCAGCCTACAGACGAGACGATGCTTGATGGGGGATACCTGAGTCTCGAAGATGGATTCCCTCTGGAAACGCGCCGCAGGCTGGTACAGATGGGGCACCAGTTGCGCTTTGAAAGTGGCCCCTATGGCGGCTATCAGGCAATTCTGCGCGATGAAGAGCAGGGCGTTTATTGGGGTGCCTCTGAGAGCCGCAAGGACGGTCAGGTCGCAGGCTATTGAGGGCCCGACCTTCACCCGAACCCAGGGCAGCGATAAGGCCAGTCAGTATCTCGTGAGAGTTAGCGCAATTCCCGGCCTAGGATGATTCGGAATCAGCACCAGTTGGAAATGAGGGCACTATACACAACACAGGAACTGTAGTGATCTACTAATCCCGGACACCAATTTAGGTGGTAAAGTCGCCGCCTGAGACAGAGGTGTTCAATGAGTAAACAACGTAG
>NZ_CANLDD010000037.1 GCF_947489355.1 uncultured Microbulbifer sp.
CCAAGGAAAACATTAGGCTTTGAAACACCAGAAGATTTAATGGATAATTACTTGGCGGCACAAGCCGCATAAATGGTGTGCGCTTCAAGGTTGAATCCGCGATTTAAAGTGATGGATGAATCCAATCTTAGAGGTGGGGCTATTTCAATCTATGAAGCCCCTAGGTTTGATACAGAAAAATTTACGATTAATAATTTTTCGGAATTTTTTGTTTCAAACAGTGGTTGGGGTACATTTCCAAATGTATATTCAACATCCGGAGATTGCTGGTTCAAGGTTAAAGAGGGCTGGATATTCTTGAATTCGTTCGATAAGGGATTCGTCCAATTTTATCAGGGTGATCAAGATGAAGCGGCTAAGGCTGCGTATGAAGCCTATTTTCGTACACACTAAGCGCTTGCCTTGCAAAGCGTTGGTGCTATTTTTTAGGTCGGGTTTCTGCGCTCTATGCCTTGATTAAAGCTTCATGCCACATAGGCTGATTGCCATAACTCGAAAAAACAATAGCTGGCCAGATCAATTTAAGTGGATAATCACAGGATTTATATCTCAGTTACAAAAAATCCCAGAAACTATTTAAGGATTTTTTCGAGATGCAAATATGAGATATATTAGTGCGTAATTTATTTATGTCTGACCTCTTATGAACTTATTGGAAAGTAGAGCTGGCCGGGCTCGTTCAACAACCAGATATGTTGCGGCAGGCGCAGCATATCCCTATTTGTTATGACGCTGCGGGGATAAGCATGTTCTTTTTAATACGAAATAAAGAACTGGTGGCGTTATACCGGGAGAGTGCCACCTCAATTGGTATCCCGTTTATAGATTCCCCTTTTTATTGTCAGGCTGAGCATACCACGGGCGCGTGGGAGGGAGAGCCCCGGGTTGACCGGTGTTTTTAGTAAGTTGCCCTTTGGGAATCCTGCATGGCCGGATTGTAGGAACCATTGGCGCGCATTATCCTGCCTGCGTAGCGCCTCGAGACCCGCTTATTGGCGGGCCAGCAGCTGCCGTAATATTTCCCGGTAGATATCCTTGAGCTGGTCCAGGTGTTGGGTTTTCACGCACTCGTCGATCTGGTGGATAGTGGCATTCACCGGGCCCAGTTCCACCACCTGTGCGCCTGTTGGCGCGATAAAGCGGCCGTCCGAGGTACCTCCGGCGGTGGATAGCGTTGTCTCTTTTCCCGTGATCTTGAGAATTGCCTCCTGCACTGCGTGAACCAGGGGCCCCTCTGCGGTGAGGAAGGGAGACCCGGAAAGATTGAAGTCTGCCTCATAGAGTAGATTGTGCCTGTCCAAAATATGACGCGCGCGCAGTTCCAGTTCCTCTGCGGAGGATTCAGTTGAAAAGCGCCAATTGCACAGAAGATGCACCTCTGCGGGGATGACATTACTGGCTCCTGTGCCCCCATTGATATTGGACACCTGAAAAGTGGTGGCGGGGAAAAATTGGTTGCCTTGATCCCACTGTTCGGTGGTCAGTTCGGCCAGTGCTGGGGCCAGTGCATGGATGGGGTTTTTGGCCAGGTGGGGGTAGGCCACGTGGCCCTGTACACCGAACACCTTCAGTGCCAGGCCCAACGAGCCACGCCGACCGTTTTTGATGACATCACCGAGATGCTCGCTGCTGGAAGGTTCCCCGACAATACAGCAGTCGATCTGTTCTCCCCTCTCCTGTAGCCATTCGATCACTTTGACGGTGCCGTCGATTGCCGGTCCTTCCTCGTCGCTGGTGACCAGAAAAGCGATGCGTCCGTAGTGCTCAGGATGCTCTGCCACAAACGCTTCACAGGCCACGACCATGGCGGCAAGGGAGCCTTTCATGTCGGCGGCGCCGCGGCCATACAGGAAGCCGTCCCGTATCTGCGGTTCGAAGGGCGGGCTGCACCAGTGTTCCTCAGGGCCGGTTGGCACCACATCGGTATGGCCGGCGAAAGCGAGCAGCGGGCCCGCACCTTGCCCGTTGCGAACTATCCAGACATTGTCGGTATCACCGCGGCGCAGCCTGACCGTTTGAAAGCCGATGTTTTCCAGGCGCTGGATCATCAGGTCCATACAACCGGCATCTTCAGGGGTGATGGAGCGGCGGCGAATCAGGTCAACGGCGAGTTCCAGGGTTGGGGTCACGAGGGCATTCCTGTATCGATTTTTTGTCTTTTGTGGTCGCTGTGTAGTCGAAAGCACAGGTTGCAGTGGCACCGGCCCTGCGCTTAACCGGGCTAGTTGCTGTGCAGGGCGGCATTCAGCTCGATGGCGCTTTGGTTGGTCAAGCACTCCACCGCGCCGTTGGTGGAATTCCTGCGAAAGAGCAGGTCGGGCTTGCCGGCCAGTTCGCGCGCTTTGATGTACTCTACCAACAGGCCGTTGTCATCCATCAGGGCAACTTTGGTGCCGGCGGTGATGTAGAGGCCGGCCTCCACAGTGCAGCGATCTCCCAGGGGAATACCGATGCCGGCGTTGGCACCGAGCAGGCAGTTTTCGCCCACGGAAATTACGATATTCCCGCCACCGGACAGGGTGCCCATAGTGGAACTGCCGCCACCGAGGTCTGAGCCCTTGTGGACAAAGACCCCGGCGGAGATACGCCCTTCGATCATATTGGGGCCCTGGGTACCGGCGTTAAAGTTGACAAAACCCTCATGCATGATGGTGGTACCTGCGCCCAGATAGGCGCCGAGGCGCACCCGTGCGGTATGGGCGATGCGGACCCCGGCGGGTACCACGTAATCGGCCATCCTGGGGAATTTATCCACACAGGACACCGCCAGATATTCGCCCTTAAGTCTTGCCTCCAACTGGCGCTGGGGTAGCTCTGCCAGATCAATCGCGCCCTGGTTCGTCCAGGCGACATTGACCAGTCTGGCAAAGATGCCCTCCAGATTGGTCTCGTGGGGTTTCACCAGGCGGTGGGAGAGTAGGTGTAATTTCAGGTAGGCCTCGGGTACCGATTGCGGTGGCGCATCACTGCAGAGCACAACAACGGCGAGAGGACGCCCGGTGGTGGCGAACCGCTGGAGAATTTTTCCCTGCTCGGCGGCGCCGGCGCGCTGTAGCTTGTCTGCGAGGATGGGCAGATGGGTGGCGCTCAGAGGGAGGCTGTGGTTGCCGCCGTTAATGTGCAGGGTTTCTTTCACCGCAGCGGCAACGGCGGTGCTGGGCTTAAACAGCGGCTTGGGGTAGAAGACTTCCAGCCAGTCGCCCTTGCTATTGCAGGTACCGATACCAAACCCGATACTGTAGGTGTTGTCCATCAATGTTCTCCCCTAGTTGGACTGGCCGGTGAGCTGGGCGAATTCCGCTTCTTTAAAACCGAAGCGGGTGTTGTTTGCGGTACTGGTCACTGGGCGTCTGATAAGGGTGGGTGTCTCGCTGGCGAGTACCAGTGCCGTATCATTGTCCATAGAGTGTTTCTGTTCGTCGCTGAGAGCCCGCCAACTGGTGGATCGGCGGTTCAGCATCTCCTGCCAGCCGAACTCCCGCAGCCAGCGCTTGAGGGGCACAGCTTGCATGCCGTCTTCACGGAAATCGTGAAAGTGGTAATCGATCCCATTTTTCTCAAGCCACTTGCGGGCTTTCTTTACGGTGTCGCAGTTTTTAATGCCGTAGAGAGTAATCACAGTCACGCCTTTTTGGTTTTTTTTGGGTTTTTGCGCATGGGGTAACAGGTGGTGCAGATCTCGCACTGGGTACCGTCACAGCCCCGCGCGGAGCAGAATTCCCGGCCGTAGAAAATAATCTGCAAATGCAATTTATTCCACCTTTCTTTGGGGAAAAGCCGTTTCAGATCCTTTTCGGTCTGGATGACATTCCTGCCGCTGGTGAGCCCCCAGCGCTGGGCCAGACGATGAATATGGGTGTCAACCGGGAAGGCCGGGTGGCCGAAAGCCTGTGACATCACCACGCTGGCGGTTTTGTGGCCGACGCCGGGGAGGGTTTCCAGTGCAGCCATATTTTCCGGTACGGCGCTGTGGTATTCATTGACCAGAATTTGTGACAGTTTGCTGATCGCCTTGGATTTCTGCGGTGACAACCCGCAGGGACGGATAACCGCCTGGATTTTTTCCACGGCAACCAGGGCCATGTCCCGGGGGTTATCCGCCAGCTTCCAGAGCGCGGGAGTGACCTGGTTGACGCGTTCGTCGGTACACTGGGCGGACAGCAGCACTGCAACCAGCAGGGTATAGGGGTCTTTGTGGTCGAGAGGGACGGGGGTTTCCGGATAGAGTGCCTCCAATTGCTGCTGGATATAGGCTACCCGCTCTCGCTTGAGTAGATTTCTTACTGCCATGCTTCGCTACGCCTGGGTTGGGCTCCTGTTATGGTATTTCTTTGCCGGGGGTGCCTTAACGGCAGAAGGTTCGAATGCGCTGAGCGGCCTCCACACATTCCTGCAGTGTTGCCACCAGTGCAATGCGCACATAGCTGCTGCCGGGATTCACACCTTCGCTGTCGCGGGCCAGATAGGCTCCCGGGAGTACGGTGATATTCTGTTGTCGAAACAGGGTTTTGGCAAAGTGTTCGCCATCGCCGACAAAGGGCCACAGATAAAAGCCGGCCTGGGGCCGCTCTACGTCGAGGCAACCATTGAGGATATCGAGTACAGTGGTAAATTTCTCCCGATAGAGCGCGCGATTTTGCCGCACGTGCTGTTCATCCCGCCAGGCGGCGACGGAAGCGTACTGCGCGTAGAGTGGCATGGCGCAGCCGTGATAGGTGCGATAGAGTGAGAATTTTTCCAGCAGTTGTGCATCGCCTGCAACAAACCCTGAGCGCAACCCCGGTAAGTTGGAGCGCTTCGACAGACTGTGAAAAACCACGCAGCGGCGGAAGTCGCTGCGGCCGATATCCTCGCAAGCCTGCAGGAGGCCCACTGGGGGTGCCTCTTCGTCGAAGTAGAGTTCCGAGTAGCACTCGTCTGCGGCAATGGTGAAATCGTAGCGGTCCGCCAACTGGATCAGCTGATGAAAATCCGCAGCCTCCAGCAGGGCGCCGGTGGGGTTGCCCGGCGAGCAGAGATAGACAAGATCGCACTGGTGCCACACCGCCGCGGAAACCGCGGCGAAATCCGCTTTGAAGCCATTTGCGGCCTGGCAGTTGACAAGGTGTGGTTTGGCACCGGCGAGCAGTGCGCCCCCTTCATAGATCTGGTAGAAGGGATTGGGCATCAATACTTTGCTGCCCGTTGACACCATGGCTTGGACGAAGGCAAACAACCCTTCGCGGGTACCGCTGAGCGGCAATACCTGGGTTTCGGCGCAGACGTTTGCAAGCTGAAATCGCGCCCGCAGCCAATTGGCAATGGCCGCCCTCAGAGGCGCTATGCCCCTGGTAGGAGGATATTGCGGGAGCTTGTCCAGATGCTTGATGAGTTCGTCGCAGACAAATGCCGGCGGTGTGTGTTTTGGTTCGCCCATAGCGAGGGCGATATGTGGTTTATCCGCCGGCTTCAGTCCCGCTTTCAAAGACCGGAGTTTGCTGAAGGGATAGGGCTGCAGCCGATCCAGATTGGGGTTCATGGCAGTGTTGTCCGCGGTTTCAATTAGGGCTGCTGTGGCGCCCGGTAGTCGTCCAGCTCCCGACAGATGGCCTCCTCCAGTGCGCGATTGGCCTCTGTTCCACAGAGAGGCCGGCCCTCGGCATCGGTAATATGGAAGACATCCTCCACGCGCTCCCCCAGGGTGGATATTCTGGCGTTGTGCAGGCGCAGGCCGTGGGCAATAAAAATACGCGCGATACGCGCGAGTAGGCCGGGCCTGTCTGCACTGGTTATCTCCAGGGTGCTGTAGTGGTCACCGGGCTCGCTGGACAGGTGCGCTCGACTCTCCAGTTCAAACATTTTCAGGCGCCGGGATGTGCGCCGCTTGATGACCTTGGAGTAGTCCTCCACCAAGACCAGTTCCCGCTGCAGCGTATCGCGAATCTGCTGCAGCCGCTGCGGTTCGTCCAGCAGGGGTTGGCCGGATTCATCCAGTACGTAAAAGGTGTCGAGGGTGTAGCCCGAGGCGGAGTTATACAGGCGCGCATCGTGCACGCTCAGATTGAGCAAATCGAGACCGGTTACTACGGCGGCAAACACGTTGGCTTTGTCGGGCGTGTACACAAAGACCTGGGTGGCGCCGTCGTGCTCGCCGGGGCCGGAATTGCGGGTTAATACCAGGGTATCAATCCGCTCCAGCGGGGCACTACCGTGCAGCTCGTGGATCGCGGCGGTGTGCCAGCTAATGTTGTCAGCGCTCTCGCGCACGAAGTAGTCCTCGCCCATCTGCGCCCAAATACTCTCCACCGCAGCCTTGGACAGTCCCAGAGCGCTCAGCTTCTCCAGGGCCTGGCTGCGGGTTTCGGCAATAATCTCCTCGCGATCAATGGGGTTCTCTAGCCCCCGGCGCAGGGCGTGCTGAGTGGTCTGATAGAGCTGGCGCAAAAGACTGGCGCGCCAGCTATTCCAGAGCTCCGGATTGGTGGCATTAATATCTGCCACTGTCAAAGCGTAGAGGTAATCCAGGTGCTCGCGGTCGCCCACTTCGCGGGCGAAGGCGTGCACCACTTCCGGGTCGCTGATGTCCTGCTTTTGGGATACCTGGCTCATCAGCAGGTGCTTTTCCACAAGCCAGCAGACCAGGCGCTGGTCCCGCGCGGGCAGCTGGTGGCGCTGGCAGAAATTACCGGCATCCACCACGCCGAGTTTTGAGTGGTCGCCACCGCGGCCTTTGGCGATATCGTGGTAGAGACCGGCGATATACAGCAGCTCCGGATGGCGCATGCGCCCGAGTATCTCCGCGGCAATGGGAAACCGCTCCTGCGCCTCGGGGCTGCGGAAGCTGCGCATATTGCGCACAACCTGCAGGGTGTGCGCATCCACGGTATAGATGTGGAAGAGATCGTGTTGCATCTGTCCGGTGACCCGCCCGAACTCCGGCAGGTAGCGCCCCAGAATGCCGTAGCGGGTCATGCGTGTGAGCTGGCTGGAGAGGCCGCGCGGTGCGCGCAGCAACTGCATAAACAACGCGCTATTGGCCGGGTTGGCACGAAAGTCTTCGTTGATCAAGAGGCGGTGTGCCCGTATCAGGCGGATGGTGGCGGCGCGTACGCCAGTGATCTTTGGGTTTTGAGCCATCAGCACGAAGATTTCCAGCAGCGCCGAGGGGTGCTCGCTAAAAACCTGCGGGCGGGTAACCTCAATGGCATCGTCGTACAGTTGGAAGCGCGCATTTATCGGGGTGATAGTGTGCGCCCTGCCGCGCTGCAGGATTACCTCGCTGAGATACTGCAGGAGTACATCGTTGAGTTCACGCAGTGACATGACAATACGGTAGTAATTGTGCATAAACTGCTCTACTGCCAGCTGTGAGTCCGTGTCTAGGTAGCCAAATTGTTTTGCCAGTGCTCTTTGATAATCGAACAGCAGGCGTTCCTCAGCACGCCCGGCAAGCAGATGCAAGCCGTAACGCAGACGCCACAGGAAGGTTTCGCCGGAGCGGAGAATGACAAATTCCTCCTCGGTTAACAGCCTGCCCTGTAGTTGCTTCAGGGTGCGCACGGGGAAGAAGTACTTGGCAACCCAGGTGATGGTCTGGATATCCCGCAGCCCGCCGGGGGCGTTTTTGATGTTGGGTTCCAGGATATTTTCCGTCGCCTGCTGGCGGTTGTGGCGCGCTTCCTGCTCGGCGAGCTTGGCGAGGAAAAATGCTTCTGCGGGCCAGGGCTTGCTGCGGTCGATGTCTATTGCCAGCTGCTTTCCGGGCTTCTCGTCCCCGACAATGGTGCGGGACTCGGTGAGGTTGGTGGCAACGGTAATATCCTGCGCGGCCAACGCCAGGCACTCCTTTACCCTGCGCACCGAGTGACCGATATCCAGGCCCAGATCCCAGAGAAAAGTCACGAACTGCTCGATATTGTCCACACTATCGGCATCGAGGCTGCCGTCGCTGAGTATCAGCAGGTCGATGTCCGAGTGTGGGTGCAGTTCACCCCGGCCGTAGCCCCCGACGGCGAGCAGTCCGATACCGGGCTTCCAGAGGTGTTGGTGCCAGGCGTAGTGCAGTAGGCAGTCCACAAACAGTGCGCGCTCATGTACCAGGGTACTTACGTCCTCCCCTTCGCGGAATCGTTCCGCCATCTGGCGCTCTGCCGCGCTGACGGCGTCCTTGAAAACCTGTAAGGGCGGCTTGTTGCCAGTGGCGAGATCCCTGCGAAAGCGGGCCTGGTCGAAGAAAAACAGGGGGCGCTCGAAGTAGGGGGGGCTGGCCGGCTGCATGGATAGGTCCGTTTGGCTGTGTTCTGTTACGGGAGTGCCGCAGCGGGTCTTTGCATCATGATTAACCGAAGCTGAGTGTTGGGCGATGTACAGTCCTGGGGCTAAAAATGCTCTTCGCTACGTGCAGTCAGTACCTCAACCCCGTTGCTGGTGACTGCCATGGTGTGTTCCCACTGCGCAGACAGGCGACGGTCCTTGGTGATGGCGGTCCAACCGTCACTGAGGACACGGGTAGCGGCTTTGCCGGCGTTGATCATTGGCTCGATCGTAAAGGTCATGCCCTCCCTCAGTGCCTCCCCGGTGCCCGGCTGCCCGTAGTGCAATATTTGAGGTTCTTCGTGGAAGGTGTCGCCGATACCATGGCCACAGAAATCACGCACTACGGAGTAGTAATTTTTTTCTGCGTGTCGTTGTATAACGTGGCCTATGTCGCCGAGGGTCGTGCCTGGGCGCACCATCTCGATGGCCTTGTACAGGCCCTCCTGGGTGATGCGCACCAGGCGCTCGGCATGTGCCGCGGGTTTGCCGGCAAAGAACATTTTGCTGGTGTCGCCGTACCAGCCATCCTTGATGACGGTGACGTCGATATTAATGATGTCGCCCTTTTTCAGGGTCTTGCTGTTGGATGGTATACCGTGGCAGACCACTTCGTTGACCGAAGTGCAGATGGATTTGGGGAAGCCGCGGTAGCCGAGGCAGGCGGGAATCGCTTTTTGTACATTGACTATGTGGTCGTGGCAGCGCTGGTCCAGTTCTTCCGTAGTGACTCCGGGGACGACATACTCGCCAATCATTTCCAGGACCTCTGCAGCGAGGCGACCTGCAGTGCGCATCTTGGCGATCTGTTCCGGGGTCTTGATGGTTGAGGTCATGCGTTTCCTTTGTCTCTGGGTTAGGGGGGGGAGCCCACACAAGGCGCCATTGTAGCGGATTGCCGTTGGCGGGGCATCGTTTGCCAGTCCCGATTGCGTCGGGATTGGCTTTTTACATGCGTGAAATTGCCGGCCTAACTTCACTCGGGTTGGGGATTGTGGTATAAAGCGCGCCGCTCCCGATGCTTGGTGCTTTGGGGGCGAAAAATGCCGCACACGCATCGGCACATGTGTCTGGGTGCCTCGAGAGGGGTTGATGCATGGGATGTGTGGAAGTTTAACCCGTACATTAAAAGGTTTATTATGCCGCAAGTAAGCATGCGCGACATGTTGCAGGCTGGTGTCCATTTTGGTCACCAGACCCGCTATTGGAATCCGAAGATGGGTCAATTCATCTTTGGCGCCCGCAACAAAATTCACATCATCAACCTGGAGCACACTGTGCCGGCTTTCAATGAAGCCCTGCAAGTGATCAAGGGGATGGCTGCCCAGAAAAAAAAGATTCTGTTCGTAGGCACCAAGCGCGCCGCGCAGAAATCTGTCAAAGAGCAGGCCGAACGCTGTGGCCAGCCCTACGTCAGCAACCGCTGGCTGGGTGGAATGCTCACCAACTACAAAACGATCCGCGCTTCCATCAAGCGTTTTCGCGATCTGGAAAACCAATCCCGGGACGGCACTTTTGAAAAGCTGACCAAAAAGGAAGCTTTGATGCGCACCCGCACCATGGAGAAGTTGGAGCGCTCGATAGGTGGTATCAAGGATATGGGTGGCCTGCCTGACGTGGTCTTTGTTATCGATGTTGAGCACGAGCGTATCGCTATCCAGGAGGCGAACAAGCTGGGTATTCCGGTCATCGGCGTTGTCGATACCAATAGTGACCCCTCTGGCGTTGACTACGTGATTCCCGGCAACGACGATGCGATCCGCGCTATCAAGCTTTACACCACAGCGGTTGCTGACGCAGTACTCGCAGGTGCGGCCGAGACCGGCAGTGCGGGGGCCAAGAAAGACGAGTACGTTGAAGCCAATGATGATGAAGCGGCTGCAGAGTAATTTGCAGGATGCCATGGTGTAGCCCAATAGCGTTACACTGCGAACTTAAAAAGGGGCCCGGGTTACGGCCCCTTTTTTCTAATTATTAGTTATAGAACCCCGAGGATTTAATCATGGCGATTACCGCGTCTATGGTAAAAGAATTACGCGAGCGCACCGGTCTCCCGATGATGGAGTGTAAAAAGGCACTCACTGCAGCGGATGGCGATATCGAGAAAGCGATTGAGAATCTGCGCAAAGCCTCCGGTCTGAAGGCGGCGAAGAAGGCGGGGCGCACTGCTGCAGATGGCGTTGTTGCCGGAAAGGTTGCCGAAGACGGCAGCTTCGGCGTGCTGGTTGAGGTGAACTCGGAAACCGACTTCGTTGCCCGTGACAATAATTTTCAGGCGTTTGTTGCAAAGGTGGTCGACAAAGCCTTCTCTGAGCGCCAGCGGGATGTTGCTGCGCTGATGGAAGGTGAGCTGGAGGCTGCTCGCGAAGCCCTGGTACAGAAGATTGGCGAGAACATCGGTGTGCGTCGTATCCAACTGGTGGAAGCCCCGGTAGTCGGCGCTTACGTGCACTCTAACAACCGTATCGCCGCCCTGGTGGCCCTCACTGGCAGCACTGCTGAGTTGGCGAAAGACGTTGCCATGCACGTGACCGCGGTCAACCCGCAGGTGAACAAGCCGGAGGATATGCCGGCGGATGTACTTGAAAAAGAGAAGGACATCATCAAGGCACAGCCCGACATGGATGGCAAGCCGGCGGAAATCGTTGAGAAGATGATGGGTGGTCGAATCAAGAAGTTCCTGAAAGAGAACAGCCTGGTTGAACAGCCGTTTGTTAAAAACCCGGATGTGAGTATCGGTAAGCTGGTGAAAGAGGCCGGTGCCGATGTGGTTTCCTTCGTACGTTTCGAAGTGGGTGAAGGTATCGAGAAAGAAGAGGTAGACTTCGCAGCGGAAGTTGCCGCGCAGGTTAAGTCCACTTCCTGATCGTGTAATGAGGGCGCCAATGGTGCCTGCGCACAGGTGGGGTGTTTGTGCTTGGCTCTCTGTGGCTGCAGTGGCACATCTCCCTGTGCAAATAACAGCTATAGTGTAATTTTCGACGCCAATGCTTGGCCACTAAACAGGTACCCAGGAGAGGACCGACGCATGCCCGGTATTAAGGATCGCAAATATAAGAGAATTCTCTTAAAACTCAGCGGCGAAGAGCTGATGGGTGATCAGGGCTTTGGCATCAGTCCCAAGGTGCTGGATAAAATGGCCCTGGAGATTGGCCAACTGGTGGGTATTGGCGTGCAGGTTGGCTTGGTTGTCGGGGGTGGCAATCTGTTCCGTGGCGCCGCGCTAAGTGCCGCTGGCCTCGACCGCGTGACGGGCGACCATATGGGAATGTTGGCCACGGTGATGAACGCTCTGGCCCTGCGCGACGCTCTGGAGAGGTCTGATATCACCTCACGAGTCATGTCCTCAATTCAAATGAGCGGTATTGTTGACCATTATGACCGCCGCGCAGCAATTCGTTATCTGGAGCGGGGCGAGGTGCTGATTTTTGCTGCTGGCACCGGTAATCCCTTTTTTACCACAGACTCCGCAGCGTGTTTGCGCGGGATCGAGATTGAGGCGGAGTTGGTGCTTAAGGCGACCAAGGTGGATGGTGTCTACTCGGCCGACCCGGTGCTCGATCCTTCTGCAGCTCGTTACGATCAACTGACCTACGATGAAGTGTTGAATAAAAAGCTGGGTGTGATGGATTTAACCGCAATTTGTCTTTGCCGTGAGCACAACATGCCCGTGCGGGTTTTTCGTATGGATAAAGCCGGTGCGCTGCTCAATATCGTGGTTGGCGGTGAGGAAGGCACGCTAATTGAAGAGGAGCTGAAATCATGATTGAAGATATCAAGCAGGATGCCAAGGCCCGAATGGGTAAAGCGCTCGACGCACTGGCCGGCAATTTCAATAAGATCCGTACCGGTCGCGCGCACCCAAGTATTCTCGATAGTATCCATGTCTCTTATTACGGCACCGATACGCCGCTGTCCCAGGTGGCCAATATCATCGTTGAAGATGCACGTACCCTGTCGGTAACGCCCTGGGAAAAGAGCCTGGTGCCGGATATTGAAAAGGCGATTATGAAGTCCGATCTGGGATTGAACCCCAGCACTGCAGGCGCGGTTATTCGTATCCCCATGCCTGCGCTGACCGAGGAAACCCGCAAGAATTTTATTCGCCAGGCCAAGGGCGAGGCAGAAACCGCACGTGTTTCCATTCGCAATATCCGCCGCGACGCATTGACTGTGGTGAAGACTTTGGTCAAGGATAAGGAGATTTCAGAGGATGACGAGCGCCGCACTGGCGATGAGATCCAGAAGATTACCGATCAGTTTGTTGCAGGTGTCGATCAGGCACTTGTGGCCAAAGAAAAAGATCTGATGGAAATTTAATGGCCTTCGGTGGTACCGATGTGACTGATTCCGGACCCAGGCATATCGCCATCATTATGGATGGCAACGGGCGCTGGGCCGCACGCCGTGGTCTCTCTCCTTCGGCAGGTCACAAAGCAGGGGTTGAGCGCATCCGTGACCTGTTGTCCGCGTGCAGAAGTCGTGATGTAAAAGCGCTGACGCTGTTCGCTTTTTCCAGTGAGAACTGGCAGCGGCCGCCTAAAGAGGTGGCGCTGTTGATGCGCCTGTTCCACTCCTATTTGCGCAAGGAGGCCCGGCGTATGTGCGACGAAGGTGTGCGCCTGAGGGTGATCGGGCGGCGGGACCGCTTTTCTCTGCGTCTTCAGCGCGCCATTGCCGAGGCGGAGGGCATCACCCGCGAGGGGGGGCAGGGGGACTTGGTGATCGCGGCGGATTACGGCGGGCGATGGGATATTGCCCAGGCTGCGCGCAGGCTTGCAGAAGAGGCCGTGGATGGCAAGCGCACAGTAGAGTCCATTGGTGAGGAGGCAGTGGAAGGCCATATGCAACTCGCCGATTTGCCACCTGTAGATCTGCTAATCAGATCCAGTGGGGAGCAGCGCATCAGCAACTTTATTTTGTGGCAAGCTGCTTACAGTGAATTCTTTTTTACCAATATATTGTGGCCTGATTTTGACGAGGCTGCCCTGGATGAGGCAATCGCAACGTTTAAACAGCGTGATCGACGCTTTGGTGGGCGAGCTGCGGCGGGTGGTAGTGCTGTGCTGGCCTGATTGATACCGGCTGGAAGCGCAGTCGTTTTTTGCCGGCATAAAGTTTTCGGGGATACTTTATAGGGTGCTCTTGATCGGCGCAGTATATGCAGGCAGAGTACAGGTGCAGAGATAAGGGGTTTGCGGTGCTAAAACAAAGAATAATTACTGCGTTGGTCTTGCTGGCACTGTTTTCCGGGGTTCTGTTTCTGTTGCCCATGCAGTGGTATTCGCTGGTGTTTGTCGCTGTGATTTTGCTGGGTGGCTGGGAGTGGGCCAACCTTTCCAACCTCAACCGCGCCCTGCGCTTCGTTTTTCTCACCTCTCTGGGCGGCGCCTTAATAGCAACTGCCCAGTATGTATTCTCAATGGATTTCAGCTCTCCGGATATTGACCGCGGACGTCAAATACTGGCGGTTGCCTGTGGCTGGTGGGCGCTGGCTTTTTTATGGGTACAGAGTTATCCGGCCAGTGCCATGCTGTGGGGAAACCGCTGGGTTCGCGGTCTGGTTGGTCTGGTTGTATTGGTGCCCAGTTGGTTGTCCCTGGTGATCCTGCGCGGGCTGGATCATGGAGCTTGGCTGGTGCTTTACGTTGTGGCCATTGTTGTGGCAGCGGATGTGGGGGCCTACTTTGTCGGGCGTAAGTTCGGCAGGCGCAAACTGGCCCGAGAGGTGAGTCCCGGCAAGTCGTGGGAGGGTTTTTTCGGGGGGTTGGGTGCCTGCCTGATCCTTGCGCTTGCAACCTCTTTCCTGTTTCAGCTTCCCCTGAAGAACACCCTTCTCTTTACTTTCGGGGTGTTGGTAACGGCGCTCGCCTCGGTTATTGGCGATTTGCTGGAGAGTATGTTTAAGCGTCACCGGGGCATCAAGGACAGCAGCCGAATATTGCCTGGCCACGGTGGGGTTATGGACAGGATAGACAGCCTTTGTGCGGCTTTGCCGGTGTTTACCATGGCCGCACTGGCCAGTGAGCTGCACAAATATCTTTAGCCGGTGCCTATAAATTTTTAACAAGTGTCTCTCCGCGCTCCCGCCAATGGGGCTGAGCCGGGAGTGTTGGTGTGGCGGGAGTCCTATTGGCCCGGAGGTACAACGAAAATCCATGCAAAATACATCTCCGCAAACCGTGACTGTGCTCGGCTCTACAGGCTCAGTTGGGGTCAGTACGCTCGATGTACTCGCGCGCCACCCGCAACAGTATTCGATTTACGCCTTGACAGCCCACAACCGGGTGGCCGAGCTGGCCCAGCAGTGCAGGCGCTTCAGCCCCCGCTTCGCCGTGGTCACCGGCGAGCGGCGCGCACAGGAATTGCGGGCTCTGTTGACCGGTGAGGTTGCCACCGAAGTTTTATCGGGCGTGGAAGGGCTGTGCAAGGTGGCTGCAGACACCGCGGTGGACACCGTGATGGCGGCGATCATCGGTGCCGCCGGATTGCGTCCAACCCTCGCGGCGGTGGAGTCTGGCAAAAAAGTGCTGTTGGCAAATAAAGAGGCACTGGTGATGGCCGGGCCGGTGTTCCTGCGCGCGCTGCGGGCCAATGGCGCACAATTGCTGCCTATTGATAGTGAGCATAATGCCATCTTTCAGTGTCTGCCGTACCCCTGTGAGAGCCTGGAAAACTCGGGTGTTGAAAAGATACTGCTCACCGGCTCCGGCGGTCCTTTTCGAACCCGTGCCAGAGAGGATCTGCACGGGGTAACACCGGATGAGGCCTGTGCGCACCCAAACTGGTCCATGGGGCGGAAGATTTCCGTAGACTCCGCCACCATGATGAATAAGGGGCTGGAATTTATTGAGGCCTGTTTTCTGTTCAGTGCGCGCCCCGAACAGATTGAGGTAGTGGTGCATCCGCAGAGTATTGTGCACTCTATGGTGCAGTACCGGGACGGGTCGCTGCTGGCGCAGATGGGGAATCCGGATATGCGTACCCCAATTGCCCATGCGCTGGCTTTTCCGCAGCGCATTGATGCAGGTGTTTCCGCCCTTGATCTGATAGCCCTGGAGCGCCTCGACTTTCAGGCGCCGGACTTTCACCGCTTCCCGTGTCTGCGTTTGGCCAGAGAGGCGATTGATGCAGCGGGCAGTGCGCCCACAGTCCTGAATGCGGCTAATGAAGTGGCGGTTGAGGCCTTTTTACAGGGGCGGCTGGCGTTTACCAGCATTCCAACTGCTATAGAGAAAGTCATGAATCGTGCTCCAGTCGTTGAACTGACCGGGCTGGATACAGTCGAAGCAACTGATCTCAATGCGCGAGAATTGGCCCGACAGGTAATAGGGGCTCTCTAGTCATAGGATAGGGCGTATAATGGCGGGGTTTGCGCATGAAAAGAAACTGTAATTGCATATGGACCTGATTCAGACGGTAATCTGGGCCCTGGTGGCTCTCGGTGTACTGGTATCTTTCCACGAGTTTGGGCACTTCCTTGTAGCACGCCTCTTTGGGGTTAAAGTGCTGCGTTTTTCGGTCGGTTTTGGCCGCCGCCTTATCTCACGCTATGATCGCCACGGTACGGAATTTACACTCTCGGCTATCCCCCTTGGTGGCTACGTCAAGATGTTGGATGAGCGGGAGGGACCTGTTGCTGCCAACCAGGTGGAGCAAGCCTTTAACCGCAAGAGCGTTTGGGCGCGCATTGCCATTGCTGCGGCCGGGCCGGTAGCCAACTTCCTCCTGGCGGTTGTTTTATTTTGGGTGGTGTTTATGGGCGGGGTTGCCGGCCCTGTGCCTATAGTGCACGCTGTGAAGCCGGGTAGTATTGCCGAGGCTGCGGGGCTTGAGCCCGGCCAGGAAATCATCGCTGTGGATGGTGAGGCAACCCCAACCCGGCAGGCGCTGAACTGGCGTCTGGCCAATCGCCTCGGGGACAGTGGTGCCCTAGAGTTCTCTGTGCGCTACCCAGATTCAAACCTTGAGTACCATGCAGCGGCAGACATTGACCGCTGGCTGTCGGAGCAGGAGGTGCCAGACCCATTGGTCGGGGTGGGACTGGAACTCTGGACGCCACCAGCCAGTATGACGCTTTATCGCGTTGTCGAGGGCAGCGCTGCCAGTGCCGCTGGTCTTCGCGCCGGTGATCAGGTTGTAGGGACCGATGGCCAGGCATTTTCTGACTGGGATGCCTGGAGTGGGTATGTGCGTGCCCATGCCGGAGTCCCAATCCAGGTTGAAGTGGAGCGACAGGGTGAGCGACTGACCCTGCCGGTGACGCCCACAGAGGTTACCCTTGACAGTGGTGAACTTGGCGGTCAGATAGGTGTGCAGCCATTTTCAAAACCCTGGCCGAAGGACCGAGTACGGGTTTTTCACTACGGCATTGGTGGGGCTTTCCACAAAGGGTTGCAGGAAACCTGGGATAAAACCCTGTTTACCTTGAATAGCCTGAAGAAGTTGATATTTGGTCAAATTTCAACCAAAAACTTGAGTGGTCCTATTACCATTGCTAAAGTGGCGGGTACTTCTGCAGAGGCGGGCTGGCAGTCCTTCCTGTCCCTGCTGGCGCTGCTCAGTATCACGCTCGGTGTACTCAATCTGCTCCCTATACCGGTACTCGATGGCGGCCATCTCCTCTACTATGGTATTGAGGCGATCAAGGGCTCACCTGTGTCAGAGCGGGTTCAGGTGATTGGGATGCAAGTGGGCATGGCACTGGTCCTCTGCATCATGGGATTGGCTTTATACAATGACATTTTGCGCTTGTGATCTGTTGGATTGTTACCGCCCACAGAGTGCAAAAGGAAATGGTCCGGAAAGCGGGTGCTCTCAGGGTGCTTTCGCCCCTGGTGTGCGAATAAAAAGACTCGGAATTAGTAGATGAAAGATTTCCTCAAAGCGGCCTCCCTCGGCCTGATATTGCCATTGAGTGCGATAGCGCAGTCGTTCGTGGTCAACGATATCCGCGTGGAAGGCTTGCAGCGCGTTTCGGCCGGTACAGTCTTCTCTGCGCTCCCGGTTCGAGTGGGCGATGAGATTGAGGCTCTGGATATTCAGGGTGCGACCCGAGCACTTTTTCGCACCGGTTACTTTGAAGACATTCAAATTGGCCGTGAAAATGGCGTCCTGGTTGTCACACTGCGGGAGCGCCCGGCAATTTCCAAGATCGAAATTACCGGTAACAAGGCCATCTCAACGGAAGACCTGCTGAAAGGCATGCAGGAAAATGGCCTTGCCGAAGGTCAGATCTTTAAGCGCGCCACTCTGGAAGGGCTGGCCCAGGAGTTGCAGCGGCAGTATGTGGCACAGGGGCGTTACGGTGCCAGTGTACAAACCGAAGTGAAGGAGTTGCCGCGAAACCAAGTAGAACTCAAGATTATTGTGGATGAGGGCTCGGTCGCGGCAATCAAGCATATCAATGTCGTCGGCAATCGCGCCTTCTCCGATGAGGAGCTGGCGGAGTTTTTTGAACTACAGACCACAGGTTGGTTGTCCTGGCTGCGCAGTGACGACAAATATTCCCGCGAGAAACTCACTGGCGACCTGGAGCGTCTGGAGTCTTATTATCTTGATCGCGGCTATCTCGACTTCCAGATCGACTCCACCCAGGTCTCTCTGAGCCCGGACAAGCGCAGTGTATTTATTACCGTGAATGTGATTGAGGGCGATGTTTACACTGTCAGTGAGGTGGATCTGGCCGGTGACCCGATTGTGCCGGAAGAGGAAATCCAGCGGTTATTGCTTGTGCGCGAGGGCCAGACCTTCTCCCAGGTACTGATGACCACCACTTCTGATTATATTACCAAGCGCCTGGGCAATGAAGGGTATACCTTTGCCGAGGTCAACGGCATTCCCGAGCCGAATAGAGAAGAAAAAACAGTTAAGGTGACCTTCTTTATCAACCCGGGCAAGCGCGCCTATGTGCGCCGTATCAATTTTCGCGGCAATACCCGCACTTCGGATGAAGTATTGCGCCGGGAAATGCGCCAGATGGAATCGGCTTCGGCCTCGTCTGCACGTATCGAGCAATCGAAAGTCCGTCTCGAACGGCTCGGCTTCTTTAAGGAGGTTGAGGTTGAAACTAGCGAAGTTCCGGGAACCTCGGACCAGATTGATGTGGAGTACACGGTCGAGGAGCAACCCTCAGGCTCTATTGGCGGAACCCTCGGTTATGCCGAGACCAGCGGCCTTGTGCTGGGGGCCAATATCCAGGAAAACAACTGGATGGGCACGGGCAAGTCGGTTGGCATTGGATTGAATTATTCTGAATACCAGACCGCAGTGAACTTTTCCTACGTGGACCCATACTTTACACCGGATGGTGTCAGTCGCGGTTTCAATGTTTTCTATCGAGAAATTACAGCTTCCCAGGGAGGTCTCTCTGATTTTAATACCACCACTTACGGTGGTGGTGTCAATTTTGGTTATCCATTGTCTGAAGTATCCCGTGTCGGCTTGAATATTGGGTTTAGCCACCTTGAGCTTTTTACAAACTCTACTTCAGGGCAGGAAATTCAATCCAGTCCGTCCTCAATCGCAGGAGTGGATAGGACAATAACCCGTGATGAGATTCAGGATATTCTTGATGCTGCTGAGGAGGATATAACTCTGGACTTGGCGATGCCAGAAAGTGATACATTATTCAGTTCTGATGGATTTATTGATCGTTACGGCGACGCTTTTGATAACCTGAGCCTGACAGCTTCCTATGCACGCTCTACACTGAATCGCGGGATTCTGGCCACACGCGGGGCCTCTCAGAATTTTTCCGTGGAATTTACCGTGCCTGGCAGTGATCTTGAATATTACAAGTTTATTTATACCGGCCAGTATTTCCGCCCATTGACCAGAAGTCTGACTTTGCGCTTGCGCACCCGTTTGGGCTACGGTGATGGTTATGGGGGCCTCGACGAATTGCCGTTCTTTAAGAATTTTTATGCCGGAGGATTCGGGTCGGTTCGCGGGTTTGAGCGCAATTCCTTGGGGCCCAGGGAAACTCCGGCTGCGACCTTTGCTTTAGACTCGGCGAGGAATCCAAGTGTTTTCCCTTGTGCAACTGCGGGTGGGGAAATTACCGAGGAATGTTATTTGGTCGACAATAATGGTCAATTAGTGACTACACCACTCGATTCTAGTCCCGACCCCTTTGGCGGCAATATCTTGATTGAAGGTAGCGCAGAGGTGATTTTCCCATTGCCATTTATCAAGGATCAGCGGTCTTTGCAGTCGGCTTTCTTTATCGACGCGGGCAATGTATTCGACACCAGTTGTGGTGATACCCAGATAAACTGTTACGATGTGGATTTTGGTAAAATGAATGTTTCCGCAGGTTTGGGTCTGACCTGGATTACCGGCTTTGGCCCGCTTACCTTCAGTTTGGCCAAACCACTGAAGAAAAATGAGGATGATGATGAGGAGGTCTTCCAGTTTACCCTGGGCAACAGCTTCTAACCTCACAGTCTCACAGGAAAAGGCATCTTTGGTGCAAATCGAGCGCCGTGAAAATAACATTGATTGGAGAAACAAAAGTGCTTAAAAATGTAAAAACTATCGCGGTTCTGCTGGTTGGGTTGACCTTGTCCGGCGCCGCATTGGCGCAGACCAAGATTGGGATATTAAACCTGCAGGCTGCCATCATGAGCACAGATGTAGCCAAGTCCAAAGTGAATTCCTTAAAAACCAGCGCCGAATATTCCAAACTACAAAGCAGCGCGGAGTCGATTCGCTCCGAGCTGCAGAAAATGGCAGAGGATGCCCAGAAAAACAGTGTGACCTGGTCCGACGAGCAGAAGACTGAGTATCAGCGCAAGGCCAATTTCAAGCGCTCCGATTTCGAGACCACGGTTAAAAAGCTGCGTGCGATAGAAGCCCAGGTGGGCCAGGAAATACAAGCTTCTTTGGGACCCAAGGCCAAGATCGCGCTGGAAGCGATTATCAAAGAGCAAAAGCTGGATTTGGTTTTGGATGCCAGTACAGCGTTTTTTGCCAGTCCCCAGGTTGACCTCACTGAGGCAGTCGTAAAGCGTATGAATGCAGAAAAGTAAACCCTAGCCCCCATGAGTGACAATTTGTCCCTGGCCCGGCTTGCGCGAGTGCTGGGTGCTGACCTGCGTCTGGCACCCGGTGTAGACTCCCGATACGAAATTTCCGCTCTCAGTACATTGCAGGATGCCGAAGCCAGTGATCTGACTTTCCTGGCCAGTTCCCCCTATCGCCGCTTCCTTAAAAATACGGGTGCCGGTGCGGTGTTGGTCACTGAGGAATTTGCCGATGAATGCCCGGTTTCGGTGCTCTGTGTCGAAGATCCCTATCTCGCTTTTGCCCGTGCGAGCGCCCTGTTTAACACAGCGCCGCAGGGGGAGGCCGGTATTCATCCCTCGGCAGTGGTTCACCCCGATGCTGAAATTTCCTCCAGTGCCAGTGTGGCCGCCGGCGTTGTAGTAGAAAAGCATGCCAAAATTGGCCCCAATGCCTCTCTGGGGGCCAACTGCTTTGTGGGGGAGGGGGCTATCATAGGTGCGGGCAGTTGTTTGCACGCCGGTGCCGTTGTGCATCACCGTTGCAGCCTTGGCAGAGATTGTATTATTCATAGCCAGGCGGTGATCGGAGCTGATGGTTTCGGCTTTGCGTATCACCAGCAGGAATGGATCAAGATCTATCAGCTCGGCGGCGTGAATATTGGCGATGACGTCGAAATAGGAGCCAATACCTGTGTTGATCGCGGGGCCCTGGGCGATACCGTTATTGGCAGAGGGGTTAAGATCGACAATCTGGTTCAAATCGCGCACAATGTGAAGATTGGTGACTATTCAGCCATTGCTGCTTGTTCCGGGATTGCCGGCAGTGCAGTCATTGGGCGGCACTGCGCTCTGGCTGGGTGCTCGCGTATCGCAGGGCATGTGACGATCGCCGATGGCTGCACCGTGACTGCCGATACGTTTGTGACCAAGTCCATTGACAGCCCAGGCAGTTATTCTGGTGCCCTGCCTTTTTCTGATAGCCCTACCTGGCGCCGCAACGCGGTGCGTTTTGGGCGGCTGGACAAAATGGCGCGCAGGTTGAAGGACCTAGAAAAACAGCTGAAAGCGTTGTCCCGCCACACCGGCCGGGAGGACTGAACCGGCTGGTATTGAGTGGATCAAACTTGGCTTTATTGTTTTCGGGGCGTTTATCGCCCCGAAGTGGTTTCTGGGGGCATTTGGAATGATGGATGTATGCGAAATTCGCGAGTACCTGCCACACCGCTATCCTTTTTTGCTGGTGGACCGCGTTGTGGAATTCGAAACAGGGAAGTGTATCAAGGGTTATAAGAACATTTCGGTAAATGAAGAGGTTTTCAACGGACATTTTCCGCAGATGCCAATCTTCCCCGGGGTTATGATTATTGAAGCCATGGCACAGGTTTCAGGGATTCTTGGCTTCAAAAGCTCTGGCAAGAAGCCTGAGGATGGTTACCTGTACCTCTTTGGTGGTGTCGATAAGGTGCGCTTCAAGCGCCAGGTGATTCCCGGTGACCGACTGGATCTTGAATCTGTGTCAGTCTCTGTACGCCGCAATATCTGGAAGTTCTCCTGTAAGGCCAGTGTCGGTGATGCGCTGGCAGCTTCTGCTGAGATCCTGTGCGCAGTGAAAAAAGTGTAGCCGTTTCACCTCCTGCATGAGAATTGCCAATTGTGCACTTTCTGGTTTCTCTATTGGCATTAAGTTTATGGTATCCGCAGTGTCCACTACCTGAGGAGTAGGTTCCAGAATGCAGACAACTATCCACCCCACAGCGATTGTCGACCCAACGGCAGTCATTGGTTCTGGGGTGAGTATCGGCGCCTACTCTATTGTCGGAGCTGGAGTGGAAATAGGGGATGGTTGTGATATTGCCTCGCACGTGGTTCTGAGTGGGCCGAGCAGTCTGGGAAAGAACAACCGTATTTACCAGTTCGCTTCGGTTGGTCAGGATACCCCCGATAAGAAGTACCGGGGAGAGCAGACCACGCTGGTGGTTGGAGATAATAATGTTATCCGGGAAGGGGTAACCATTCACCGTGGCACAGTGCAGGACCGCGGAGAGACGACCATCGGCAACGGTAATCTGATCATGGCCTACGCCCATGTCGGTCACGACAGCCTAATCTGCAACAATACCATCCTGGTCAACAATGTGGCCCTCGCCGGCCACGTAGTCGTGCGGGATTGGGCCATTCTCAGTGGGTATAGCTTGGTACATCAATACTGTAACATCGGCGAGCACGCCTTTCTTGGTATGGGGGCTGCGGTTGGTAAAGATGTACCGGCTTATGTGATGGTTGCCGGAAACCCGGCTGAAGCAAAAACCATTAACGTGGAAGGATTGCGTCGCCGCGGATTCTCCCGAGAGGAAACCGCGTTGATCGGCAAGGCCTATAAAATTGTGTATAGACGCGGGCTGACGCAACAGGAGGCTTTGCAGGCGTTGGTGGAGCTGCGCGAACAATCTGCTGTCATTCAGCCGTGGATTGATTCATTAGAATTTTCCACCCGCGGTATCGTCCGCTAACCTCGCGGGATTTACACAGGGACTGTCAACTTCGTGGCTTCCCGGTTTGGTCTTTGAGTGAATTGCGCCTGGTCTCGTGGGGCGGGCTTTCATCCAGAGGGATTTTAAGGCGTGTCAGAAAAGAATAAGCCGTTTCGCATTGGTGTGGTTGTTGGTGAGGCCTCGGGGGATATTCTGGGCGCAAGTCTAATGGCTGCATTGCAAAAGCGCCTGCCCGAGGTGGCATTTGAAGGTATCGCTGGCCCGCGTATGCTGGCTCTGGGCGCAAACTCCCTGTATGCCATGGAGCGTCTGTCGGTGATGGGGCTGGTAGAGCCCTTGAAGCGCCTGCCAGAATTATTAAAGATCCGCCGCTCCCTTTGTCAGTATTTTATCAAAAATCCGCCGGATCTCTTTATCGGCATCGACGCGCCGGATTTCAATTTGTCTCTGGAGGAATCCCTCAAAACCGAGGGGATCAAAACCGTGCACTATGTCAGTCCCTCAGTGTGGGCCTGGCGGCGGGGAAGGGTCAAAAAGATTGCCCGCGCAGTGAACCACATGCTGACATTACTGCCCTTTGAGGCCAAATTTTACCGGGAAAACCAAGTGCCGGTAACCTTCGTTGGACATCCCCTTGCCGATGATATTCCACTGCAGGTCAATGGCTCTGCAAAGCGCCGGGAACTGGGCTTTGCGGATAGCGATAGAGTCATCGCTCTGCTCCCAGGCAGTCGTGCAGGGGAAGTGCGCTTACTTGGGTCACTGTTCTTGCAGACTGCCCGCTGGTGTCACCAGCGTAATCCGGATATCAAGTTTGTCCTGCCCGCCGCCAACAGGCTGCGCCTCTCAGAGATCAACCGGCAGTTACAGGGTTTTACCGAGCTTCCGGTAACTGTGCTGGAAGGCCACGCTCAAACGGCGCTTACCGTTGCCGACTGTGTACTGATCGCCTCTGGGACTGCCACTTTGGAAACGATGCTGTTGAAAAAACCGATGGTGGTGGCTTACAAATTGGGCAGAGTTTCCTACGCTATTATTTCCCGAATGTTACATACCCCCTGGGTGTCGTTGCCCAACCTGCTGGCGCAGAAGGAGTTGGTACCGGAAATATTGCAAAGCAATGCCACTCCGGAAAACCTTGGGGCTGCGTTGATGCGCTACTTTGAGGACCCCCTGCTGGGGGATCAACTGCAACGGGAGTTTAATGAACTCCACCAAGAGTTGCGCTGCAATGCCTCCGAGCGTGCGGCGGACGCTGTTTGCAACCTATTGGAGCAAAGTGGATAGAGATGGATGTGTCCTAAGAAAGCGCTTCCCCCTTACATTTGTACTTATCAGGGCGTTTTGCTTGCCGGTGTCGATGAGGTGGGGCGCGGCCCCCTGGCTGGCGATGTCGTTGCGGCAGCGGTCATTCTCGATCCGGCCAACCCCGTTGAAGGTCTCGCCGACTCAAAAAAATTGAGTGAAAAAAAGCGTGAGTTACTTTACGACCAGATTTGTGCGTGTGCATTGAGTTATTCTATCGCCCGTGCCACGGTGCAGGAGATCGACCGAATCAATATTCTACAGGCCAGTTTACTGGCCATGTGTCGCGCTGTGGAACAGCTGTTTGTACAGCCGGAATATGTTTTGGTGGACGGCAATAAAAAGCCGGACTGGTCTTATCCGTGTGATACGGTGGTGAAGGGGGATAACCGGGTTGCAGCCATTGCAGCGTCTTCTATTCTGGCAAAAGTGACGCGGGACCGGGAGCTGGTGGAGCTTGATAAAAAATATCCAGGATATGGATTGGCCCGACACAAAGGTTACCCAACCAAAGTGCACCTGCAGGCATTGCAGCAGCTTGGTCCCAGCCCTGTACACAGGGCGAGCTTTGCCCCGGTAAAACAAGTGTTGATGGATTTGGCTTAGTGGTTGGTTGTTGGGCCTCGCCCTAGGCATTGATTTTCTTAACGCGTGCGCGAGTGATCATGGTGTTGGAAACTTCCTCAATCTCCACCAGGTAATTCAGGATATAGAGACTGATGTTACCATCGGGGATGCTTTCCAGGTGTTCCATGGCCAGACCGTTAAAGGTTTTGGGGCCATCGGTTGGCAGGTGCCAACCCAGGGTGCGATTGATATCGCGAATGGATGTGCCGCCCTCTATCCTATACCAGCCATCCCCGGCGGCGATGATCTCTTGGTCATCGCTGGGCACCGGACTTGCGGTGAAATCACCGACGATTTCCTCCAACAGGTCCTCCAGGGTAACAATGCCCATCACTTCGCCGTACTCGTCCACCACCAGCCCCATACGGCGTTTGGTTTTCTGGAAATTCATCAACAGTGTGGGCAGTGGTGTGGCTTCGGGTACGAAGTAGGGTTCATCGGTAAAGGACTTGAAGCGTTCAGCGGTGAAATTTTCCGGGCCATCGCGCAATATCTGTGCGGCGCGGCGCAGATGCAGGATGCCAGTCACCTGGTTGATATCGCCTGTGAAGACCGGCAGACGGGTATAGCTGCTCTCAGCCAGCTGCTGGAGTATCTGCTCGGCAGTGTGCTCCAAATCCACACCCATGACTTCGTTGCGGGGAATCATAATGTCTTCGACGGTGGCCTGATCCAGATCCAGTACGTTGAGGAGCATCCCTTTGTGTTTGCTGGGAAGCCGGGCACCGGACTCAAAAACCACAGTCCTGAGTTCCTCCGGGGCCAGGTGCTCTGATTCGCCCCCTGCAGTGGTCTCGACGCCCACCAGGCGCGCCAAACCATTGGAAATACTGCCGACTAACAATACCAGTGGAGTGAGTAGCCACAGCAGCGGTTGCAAAATCCATGAGGCAGGAAAAGCGACTTTTTCAGGGTGTAAAGCGGCAATGGTTTTTGGTGTTACTTCGGCAAAAATCAGGATCACGATAGTGAGTGCTGCGGTGGCATAAAACACTCCAGCATCCCCGTAGAGTTTGGTAAACACTGCGCCGGCAATGACAGAGGCGAGAATATTGACCAGATTGTTACCGATCAGAATTACTCCGATCAGCTTGTCGGGTCGCGCAAGCAACTCCATGACGCGTTTGGCTCCGCGATGCCCACTTTTGGCCTGGTGCCGCAGGCGATAGCGGTTCAGCGCCATCATGCTGGTTTCGGAACTGGAAAAAAAAGCTGATATGACGACCAGCAGGGCCAGCAGGCTGAACAGCAGGCCCGGATGGATCTCGTTCAAGGGAGAACTCTTTTTGATTCGAAGCGGAGATATTGGAACAGAATGCCGACCTCTGCAAGTATTCGGGTCATTTTTCTTTTCTCCCGCTACCCGCGCTGGAGAATCACCTCCGTAACCAGTTTGCTGCCAAAGTAGGCCAGCATCAGGGTGGCGAAGGCACACAGGGTCCAGCGTACAGCCGTGTTGCCGCGCCAGCCCCACTGCCAGTGTCCCCAGAGCAGAATACTGTAGAGCACCCAGGCGATGATGGAGAGTAGGGTTTTGTGCATGGGTCCCTGCTCGAACAGGTTGCCTACAAAGACAAAGCCTGTCACCAGAGAAGCGGTCAAAAGTAACTGGCCTAAAGTGATAAGACCGAAAAGCAGCGACTCCATGCTCTGTAAAGGGGGTAGTAAGCGGGCGGCCCCCACCGGTCGGTGTTTGTGCAGTTGTTGGTTCATATAGTAGAGATAGATAGCCTGCAGTGTCGCCAGGGTTAGCAGTGAGTAGGCGGGTATTGAGAGCAGTGCATGGACTGCAATACCCTTGGAGAGCTGGCCGTGTGGGGTGACTGTGCCCCAGGTATGCGAGGCGGCGAATTCTGTGATTGCCCCTATTGGGGCAAAAATCAAAATCAGCAGAGTCAGGGGTCGCTTTGCCGCAAGCATTAACAGCAGCAGGTTAACCACCCAGGTAACCAGTGACAGCATCGCCAGCAGGTCGAAGCGATAGCCCAGGGGAGAAAACAGGGTATGCACCAGGGAGATCGCATGAGCTGTCAACGCTGCGGCAAGTAGTGCCAGAAGCAGTCTGTTGTCTGGTTGGCGCTTGTGGGCAAGGGCTGTCGCCGCAACAGCGGTAGTGGCCAGGTAGAGTGCGATGGCTGTCCAGTGGGCGTAAGCCGCCATTGATTCGATCCGTATCATGATTGCAACTGACTGGAAGTGTGTCACAGCCCGCTTGAACAGGGAAGGTTTGGTGTTATTTCGGCTGCGCGGGTACCTGGGCTATACTGCCGCGCCTCAGACAGGGTGTTGTGAATGGTTCCGCGGCCCTGCGCACCGGGGTCCAATCCGCAACCGGAGAAATCGAGGCGAATTTATGTTCGATAACCTGAGTGACCGCTTATCAGCGGCTCTAAAGAAAGTCACCGGCAAGGCGCGCCTGACCGATGACAATGTCCGCGATACCCTGCGCGAAGTGCGAAAGGCACTGCTTGAGGCGGATGTCGCCCTGCCGGTTGTAAAGGCCTTTGTGCAGCAGGTGCGCACCGCAGCGGTGGGGCAGAAAGTGAGCAAGGCCCTGAATCCGGGCCAACAGTTCGTCAAGATTGTTCAGGATGAGTTGGTAAAGGTCATGGGGGCAGCTGCAGAGCCCCTCAAGCTGGCTGTCCAGCCCCCCGCGGTTATCCTTATGGCCGGCCTGCAAGGGGCCGGTAAGACCACCAGTGTTGCCAAACTGGCCAGGTACCTGCAGGAGCGGGAGAAGAAGAAAGTGATGGTGGTGAGCGCTGACGTATATCGCCCGGCTGCCATCAAACAACTGGAAACCCTGGCGAGTGAGGTGGGGTCACAGTTCCATCCCTCTACCCCGGAGCAAAAACCTCTGGATATCGCCAGGGGGGCGGTTGAGGCCGCGCGCAAACAGTTTGCCGATGTATTGATTGTCGATACTGCGGGGCGCCTGCATATTGATGCCCAGCTGATGGACGAGATCCGCGAGTTGCACCACGCGTTGAACCCGGCTGAAACCCTGTTCGTGATTGATGCCATGATCGGTCAGGATGCTGTGAATACCGCCAGCGCCTTCGATATGGCCCTATCGCTAACCGGTATCATCCTGACCAAGGCCGATGGTGATGCCCGCGGTGGTGCAGCGTTGTCTGTGCGTCAGGTGACCGGCAAGCCCATCAAGTTTATCGGTGTCGGTGAAAAGACCGATGCGCTGGAGACCTTTCATCCGGACCGTATTGCCTCCCGTATTCTCGGTATGGGGGATATCCTGTCTCTGATTGAAGAAGCAGAACAGAAGATTGATAAGGGCAAGGCTGAAAAGCTGGTCAGGAAGGTGCAGAGGGGCAAAGGTTTCGACCTGGAAGACCTGCGCGACCAGCTGCAGCAGATGCAAAATATGGGTGGCTTTGGTTCCCTGCTGGAAAAGATGCCGGGTATGGGCGGTTTGGCCCAGGCCGCACAGCAGGCGGATATGGGCAAAGAGTTCAAGCGTATGGATGCGCTTATCTCCTCCATGACCCCGGCTGAACGCCGCAGTCCCGAACTCCTCAATGGTTCCCGCAAGCGCCGAATCGTTGCCGGATCCGGAACCCACCTGCAGGACCTGAACCGCCTGCTCAAGCAGCACAAACAGATGGGCAAGATGATGAAGAAGCTCAAGGGGGGTGGTATGGGTAAGATGATGCGTGGCATGAGCGGCTTGCCCGGTATGGGCGGGGGTATGCCTGGCGGTATGGGAGGAATGGGTGGTATGCCCGGTGGCTTACCGCCTGGGCTTAAGAAAAAGTAGCGCCCCAGGCCGCTGGGTGGGGGCTGATACAGCGCTATACAAATTCCTGGTGCTGCATTAGAATACGCCGCCTTTCAGTCCGGTGCGCTGCCGGCAAAGTTATTTCGGTGGCCGAAGAGTGCGGTCACCCAGTCTTGAACCTACAGGAAAGTTACATGGTAACCATTCGCTTGGCTCGTGGTGGTGCTAAAAAGCGCCCGTTTTATCACCTGACAGTTACCGACAGTCGCAATGCTCGCGACGGTCGTTTTATAGAGCGTGTTGGCTTCTTCAACCCGGTTGCTCGTGGCCAGGAAGAGCGTCTGCGGATTGACCGCGAACGCGTGGACTTCTGGCTGGGTCGAGGTGCGCAGGTTTCTGATCGTGTCAGCAAGCTGCTGAAAGAATCTGCCTGATTGGCCCGTGGTAGTGCGCTTGTGACAGAAGAGGGGAATAATTCCGAAGATTTGGTCACTGTTGGGCGCATAACGATGGCTTATGGTGTGCGCGGTTGGGTAAAGGTACACTCCTATACAGAGCCGATGGACAGCATCCTGCAGTTCCCCAGTTGGAGATTGCGCGGGCCGAAAGGCTGGGAAACCCTTGAAATAGATGCTGGCAGATGCCACGGTAAGGGTTTGGTTGTACATATCAAAGGCATAGACGATCGCGATAAGGCGACGGAGATCTGTCAGCGCGAAATAGCGGTTGTGCGTGATTTTATGCCCACACTCGAACGGGGCGAGTATTACTGGCACCAACTCGAGGGCTTGCGGGTAATCAGCCACTTTCAGGGTGCAGTGCATGACTTTGGTAGAGTCGCGCATATGATGGAAACGGGTGCCAACGATGTGTTGGTAGTACGTGGCGGTACGGACAGGCGCGAGCGTTTAATTCCCTATCTGCCAGGCCAGTTTATCCTAGATATAGACCTGCAGGCCGGTGTGGTCACCGTCGACTGGGACCCGGATTTTTAAAGATTGGAGCGATAATGAAGAAAATCGCTCTGGTAAGCATTTTCCCGGAAATGTTTGCCGCACTGACCGAGTATGGTGTCAGCGGACGGGCTGTGAAAGCGGGCCTGCTGGAGGTGCGTTGCTGGAACCCCCGGGATTTCACCAGTGACAGGCACTGTACCGTGGATGACCGCCCCTATGGTGGTGGTCCCGGAATGGTGATGTTGGCTGAACCCCTATACCGGGCTCTGGAGGCTGCACGTGCCTGGACCGGAGCGGAGGGTGAGCCTGTACGGAGTATCTATCTTTCTCCGCAGGGACAGCAGCTGAACCAGGGTGGAATCGAAGCGCTTTCGATTGCCGGAAATCTGGTACTGCTGGCGGGGCGCTATGAAGGGGTGGATGAGCGTATCATAGAGTCCCTGATCGACGAGGAATGGTCTATTGGTGACTATGTCCTCAGTGGCGGTGAGCTGGCTGCTATGGTAATGATGGATGCAATCATCCGCTTGATACCCGGTGCCCTCGGGCACACTCAGTCGGTGGTTGAAGATTCTTTTTCCACAGGCCTGCTGGATTGTCCCCACTACACCCGGCCCGAAGTGTACCGGGGGGAAGTGGTGCCTGAAGTGTTGCTTTCGGGCAACCATGAGAAAATACGCCGCTGGCGCCTCAAGCAGGCCCTGGCACGCACACAACAGCGCCGACCCGATCTTCTGGAGGGGTTGGAGCTGAGTGAGGAACAGAAGCAATTGCTGGCAGAAATCCGGCGGGAGCGAAATTCCTGAAAACTTGATGCCGGATTCGCCGGGAGGCGGGAGTAGTTCGGTAAACTAGCTGAGAAGCTACACAAACCCTGTTTGGGAGCAATCCAAATGACCAACAAAATTATCCAGCAATTGGAGCAAGAGCAGCTAAAGAGCGAGGTGCCTCCTTTCGCACCCGGTGATACCGTTATCGTTCAGGTAAAAGTAAAAGAGGGGAACCGCGAGCGCTTGCAGGCGTTTGAGGGGGTGGTGATCGGTAAGCGTAATCGCGGCCTGAACTCCTCATTCACCGTGCGTAAAATCTCCCACGGTGTTGGTGTAGAGCGTACTTTCCAGACCCATAGTCCACTGGTTGACAGCATTAAGGTAAAACGCCGTGGTGATGTGCGCCAGGCCAAACTGTACTACCTGCGCAGCCTGACTGGTAAAGCGGCGCGGATTAAAGAGAAGCTCAATTAAGCACTTTTGTAAGCGCAGTATTAAGTCGGGGCGCCTTGCCCCGGCTGCATTTCCGTCTTGTTAGGCAGCCGGGTTAAGCCCTTCCCGGTGCACATTTTGTCTCTCCATTCTCCAAAATACGCACCGAAGCAACCAGTTGCGCCATATTTTATGGGAGGGCAATCAGTAGCCTATGGATTTCTATTTGATTGCCGGGTGTATACAGCTGAGAAAACCTACCAAAGTACCGGTTTAATGATTGCCAGGTAGAAGATGAACGCTATCTGCGCGAGCGCCAACAGGGCGGCCATGATACGGGTACGCCGGGAAAGCGTTGGACGCAGGGCCATGAAGCCTGCAACGATATAGCCTAATACCAACACCAATTTCGCTGCAAGCCAGTGGTATAGAACCGGATTCCAATTCCCGAGAATCGCCAGGGTAATGGCTGCCGACAGCAATAAAGTATCATTGATATGGGGCGCCAGGCGTAATGGCGTTTGCCGCCAGTGGTTTTTTTTGCCGAAATCCAACCCTACTCTCAGGAGAAATAGAAAGAGACTGATCACTGCAGTAGTGATATGGACCTGTTTAACCAGTGTATAGCTGAGCATCGGGCAGTTTTCTTTACTTTGCAAATATTGGATTGCCGGGCAGGAGGCTTTCGGCAGGAAAGTCAATTTATAGCCAGCGCTCTATCTTAAGGATTCCCCTCTGGTTAAAGCAATAGTATTCAGGGAAATTTCCTTGTCTGGAAATTTGTAAAAGAGTGCTGTTTATAGACGCTGAGGGAAGGTTGGGGTAGAGAGAAGTCGGGAGAGTAAAGCAAATCGGGGCATACCTGTTTTTCTCACACAATGACCGAATGGAGCTGCAGGTGCAGGGCCTGCCGGGTTTGCTCTTGAAAATACTGCCTCGCTTGCACGGGGTTATTTGTAGCTCAGGGGGCTATGGTGGCAAGCTTCCGTGCCAAACTGGCCCGGCAACCAGACAGATTGCCGGGCATTAGCTGTATATGGAGAAAACCCACTCGTATGCAGAGGTTTAAGGCATATGTGTATTTACATGTGCAAACCGCTTGTGCTTCCAGGCGGACATCTTTGTGGCCGTCCAGGTTGCCCAGTTACTGATTGAAGGTATCCATACCCCCTGGGTGGCCAGAGCGGTGCCAAAGCCCATTTTGTGCACAATCATATGGCTTGAGCTTATACAGTTCTCGTAT
This sequence comes from uncultured Microbulbifer sp., assembly GCF_947489355.1. Classification (GTDB taxonomy): domain Bacteria; phylum Pseudomonadota; class Gammaproteobacteria; order Pseudomonadales; family Cellvibrionaceae; genus Microbulbifer. The sequence goes on from NZ_CANLDD010000037.1 coordinate 31,862, forward strand.
CGCGTTCTGCCGGGGATATTGGGCCAGACTTCGTGGTACTGGGTGTTGTCGGCATTTTCCAGTTCATCTTGTATTTGTTTGTATTTTATTACATCCTCTGCAGTGCATTTTGTGTAATAAACGTCCGTGTTTGCATTCTGGGTGTTTCTGGCCCAGTTGGTCCTGCCTATTGGGCCCCCATAAAAAACCCAGCCTTCATCACTCATCCCTGTCATGGTGATGTTGCCATTCTCAATCATAAAAGTGGTTGCATGGCCATCTTCCACCAGTTTCCCTAAAAGTTTGGTAATGCCGGATGGAGAAATGGAAACGCCTTTGGCAAGGCCGGACCAACTAATGATTGAGTAGGCAACGCCAAAAACGGGTGAATCTACTTCCAGCTGATTGAGTAATTGTCGTCCAGTTGGCATCAGTGAAGCCCTCCATGAATCCATCTTTTGTATTGACGCTGAATTTCAGGTTGTACCTGTTCAAAGAAATACACCACATAAGGTTTTGCTACATAGCTGTATCCCGTCATCCTGGCGATTGTGTAAAACCTCCTATAGGTCATTGTTAAATCAGATATAGTTTGTTTGACGGGTTGCTATTGCTCTCTCTTACAAAGTTGACCATTGCCTACCGCCGGTTCCGGTTTCAGAAACCTTTCGTGGTTGATTTCCCGGCACTACCTAGATCACTTTGTACCTTATATCGCTTTGAAGAACTTTTTACAATCGAGCAGGGAAAGTGATTTTAGTTTCTCGATGCAATAGCCAAAATGTACCGACTAAAAAGGGAAAAACACCGTAAAAGTTGACTTGGCAATACAGCTCCTGGCCTGTGCCAGATGTTGCATGGAAGGCCCCTGATCCTGGCGGTCATACTTGTTGGGATCATCAATGAAAGTGGATGGGGGGATAGGGCGCAGGAATGAATGGGCGGGAGTGGCGGCAGAAGACAGGCAGGGCCTGAATTGCCCTTATATTGTCACATCATCGCCACATTTATTGTTTATCCGATATCCGCACGATTTACATAATCTCATTTATCTTTTAGAATGTCTCATTAATTGAATTTAATCGAATATAGGGCTGTTTTCTACCGTTGACTCTAAAAGCAAACAGCTGGATATCCTATCGATGATATGAGGCTGTTCATGTCTTAATACTCATGCCTGAAGTATTCTGTAAGTTAGGGTAGTTGCAGCTAACTGCTCAGAAATTTCTTGTTTTTAATGGATGCAGAGTAAAAGCCTGATAAAGCACAAGTGTGCGATTGGTAATATTGTTGCATCTAACCCAAAACTTTAGTTGGTTTGTTATTGATTGATGTTGCCGGATATGGCAAAAAAGGGTTGGGAGCGGCAAGGGGGCGACGCAGTATCCCTGGCTCCCCACTCTGGGTTAGCATTGGCAGACTCGCTGGGAATATTGGCTTTTAAATTGATTGTAAACTACGTTAGGGCCTAGTGTTGACTGTAAAGAAACGTTTAATCTCGATGTTTGCTCGCTGGTATACCAGTGACAAAAGAAGAGCAAAGATCTATCGGCGGGCTGAAAAAAAATTGCTAAAGCGCCGCAAGCAGGGTCATGGTGATTGCTATCTTCGTGCCGATGATCCATATTCCTATTTGTTGAGCCAGGTACTTCCCCAGTTTTGTGAGAAATACGCTTGTGAACTCCGTCCAATTATTGTTACTCACCTAGAAGATAGCTGTTATCCAGAACGCCAATTACTGGCTGATTATGCCTTAGAGGATTGCCAGCGTTTAGCGCGCGCCTATAATCTGGAGCCGCCGGTAAAGCGTAGCAGCCTCTCCGAGAAGGCAAGCCTGGTATTGTGTGAGGCGGCACAAGGCTCTCATCCATGGAAAGCCATTGCCGCGATTTTTAAATCCTTGTGGGTAGCACATACAGCCATTCCCGGTATTCAAAGTGCAAATATCCCGATATTACAACAACAGCTCACTGACAATAACACGGTTATGATAAAACGTGGCCACTACCTAACCGCTATGATTGAGTATGCTGGTGAAAAATACTGGGGGATCGATAGGCTTCATTACCTGGAACGACGATTAACCGATGGAGAACTTTTATTTCCAAGTCCTGATCAAAACAATTTTACAGGGACAGCGGACTCTGGAAAAGGTAAAGTCCTTAGCTGTTATTTCTCTTTTCGAAGCCCCTATTCATATATCTTATTAACCAGATTGTTTGCCCTGGCAGATCACTACCAATGTGAATTGGAACTTAAACCCATACTGCCTATGGTGATGAGAGGATTATCGGTCCCCACCTCCAAGCGATTATATATTTTGCTAGATGCCAAGCGTGAAGCTAACCGTCATGATATCCCCTTCGGCTATATTTCCGATCCCCTGGGCAAAGGTGTAGAAAATGCCCTGGCTCTTTTTTATGTTGCCAAAAATATGGGTAAGGAGCGTGAGTATGTGCTCGCCATGACCAAAGCAAGCTGGTCAAAAGCAATTGATATTTCCAATCTGAAAAACCTGCGGTCATTGTGTCATGAATTAGCACTTGATTGGCCAAGCTGTGAAAGTGCATTAATGAGTGAAAACTGGCGTGATTTTGCCGAGATGAACCGTCAGGAGATCTACGAGTACGGGCTCTGGGGCGTGCCAGCTATGATCATTGACTCCCTGGTTGTTTGGGGGCAGGACAGATTATGGATGGTAGATCAACATCTAAGTCGGGGGCAGTAATTTCCCGTGCCTGAGTTACGGATAAATTGGCAGTGTTCAAAATCTTAACCCATCTCTTTACGGTACCCAAACACAGATAAGCCGCAGCGTGTATCGAGCGCAAACGCTTCTGCAGGCTTTATAAAGTTCGCGCACAAACTACCCAAAACAATAGCCATCGCAAATGATAAACTATTGTTGCCGCCTGGTAGTACTATCCGATTCGAGCCCGAGTACCTGATCCACATGCTCGCGAAAATAGAGGTCAAAACCATGACGAGATGCCAGCCACCAGTATAGGTACCCAGGCTTGCTTTTTACTAATCTTGAGTACCAGGTATTGAAGCTTATCCAATAACGGTCGGCCACAACACCGGTATCATAATTCAAAAATGCGGTCTCCCATGCCGTCATCCGCCATGTCGTGAAGATAAGGAATCTCTCTAGTTCCAAAGGAGAGAGGGAGGTTGGGTCCTGCTCCCCGCGAAAGACGATATCGGCCAGTTCATCGCTAGAAGCCAGCAGTTCAGCGTTTTCTCGCCCGTAGGTAACCAGATTAAGATTCAGTGTTGCTTGTGTCGCAAGAGTGCTCTGGCGGATTTCAAGTATCAGAAAACCCAGACCGAGTATAACGCCGATATTGGCGGCAATCGTAAAAAACCAGTTAAGGCGATCTGATGCCATTTGGATTCCATTGACAGAGTTGCTGCGGCCGGTCGAAAAGGGAGACAAATTGCGCTAGCGGTTCGGCGCCCCTTTCCGACGTCAATAAATATCTGCACATCCCCTACCCGAAAATAACCCTCTCTAGGGTATATTTTTTCGAATAGACCGTGTCATCTAAAATCTAGATATTGATTCGGCGATCAATGTTAAGCGGCAGGGTATAGTGTAACTGAAGGCGGAGGAAGTGTTCGTTTATTGGTGGAGGAAAGCGTAAATCCGGAAACCGCTGGTCGTTGTCTGAAAAGTGAGAAGCCCGCCCAAGAGGGCGGGGTGCCGTTACGCAGCTTCTTGATTGTCTTTATCTGACGGTTGATGCCGCTTGGCTCGATGCTCAAGGTAATTCGCCCCGGAGCCAACCCCCTCTATGATATCCGGGATGCTTGCAAGTACGTTTAATGTGCCAAACAGCATCAGCCCGTGGTGGGCGCCGAAGTTCATGTTTGTAAGGTCACTATGCAGGCTTTCATAGGCCTCAGCAAAGCCGCTACCAAAGAGCAACAGGCCAACACATAAATTGGTTAGGGGGTGTTCTACGAAATTGCGAATTGCACTCGAAGCTTTCAAAATGGGTCCTCACTACTGCGCGGGTGCTGCATCAATGTTCCCGTGTATAGGGTGCCCTCAATGGCGTCACCTTGACATACTCCCAATGCCTCAGGGTAGAGGGTCTGTGAAATAGAGAGCATTCTGGTGACTATTCTCCTGATTGATATTCCATGAGTGACAACAGACCATTATTTAATAGGCCAGTTCCCTGTATATCTTGGCTTTCTATTATATATATAATTTCATGATAATTGTTAATTTCAATTGCCCTATTGTCCATACCAAATGCACAATGGCTATGTCCTTGTAGGGTGGGGTTTTTTATTTGACGCATTAGTCAAAAATCACACTCACCGTGAACCAAAGTTAAAGCTGGGCTTGCAACCCTTCCTAAGAATGCGTCTCTGCATCGTGATCCGAGAAACTTTTGTGGCATTTAGGCTGATTTAGCCAGCGGATACTGTTTTTTGTGGTCAGGTAAAACCTGGCGGCACACCCTCAGCGATAACCTGAATGCGTGGATTGGAGAGCGTGACAAATTGTGCTTAGCGTCAGTTGCTTTGACCCATGGGTTCTGGGAAACGGTGTCATACAGTACCTTGGGCGAGAATCGGTACGTCGGATGGTACAATTGGAAAGGCAGGCAGTCTGGTCCGCCTGACTCATTCCAGGTGCTACGCGGTGGGTAAAAGTTGAATCCAGGCCTCCTGCCAGTTTGTGCCATGTTGTTTCCACCAGAAGCCTGGATATCAAATTCATGGTTGAATCCGTGTTCCTTAAAATTGCTATTGACGCACAGCTCAGGAAAGTGCGCTTAGACCCAGACACCCTTGCCCATAATGGCCACCTCCGCTATTTTGTAACCCACTTAGTTGTCAATGACTAAAATGAAAACCACCCAGTAATCGATCAGCCAATAAGTAGTGGGCTAAAACTATCTAAAAATGAAATCTGTGAAATTATGCGATTGCTTGGCAGAGATTGTTAAATCACCCGGCAGTCAAGAAGGGAGTCTGGAATCTGAAATGTTGTTGCCGGTTTGTGGCGCTGCTGGTTTTCAAGGGCCTCGCCAGCCCACCCACTGCCGGTGGTGCCGGGGTAGAGCTAGCGGTGTTGAGAAAAAGGTTTGCAGTTGGGCGCCCGCCGTGCACTGGATGTGCGTTAACTGTTGGTTGAAGAAGCTCCCAGGCGCGCGTTTTGACGGGCCCACAGCCAGTGATCGAACGACCAGCGTCCGGCACCCGTGATAAAGAGAAACATGAGGCTTAGCAGCATCACCATATCCGCCCTGGCTTCGTGCTGAGCACTCCAGAAACCGTAGCGGCCCATTTCGGATACGTGAAAGATCCACCAGTCGTGTCCCAGTAGAATAGGCAGCTTGGTGGAAAGCAGCGCAACACACATGGTGATCATCAGCGGGATCGTCGCTAAACGCGTGGCAATGCCGAAAATGATCATCAAGCCGCACAGGATTTCAACCACACCCACAAAGGGGCCGAAAAACCCAGGCAGCGGAATGCCGATTCCCGTAAAGCGTCCGGCCCCGAGAATATCGGCGAATAGCAGCTTTTGCAGGCCTTCTGGGAAGAACACTGCGAGGCCCACCGCCAGCCGAATAAAGATGGTGGCACTGGCGCAAGCCCTGGCCTCATGCCCACCGAAAAAAACAGAGTTCACTGTGTCTCCTTCCGCGAAGGTGCGTACAGCTCGAAAACCGGCTGATTATTCATAAAAGGGACGGATTCCGCCACATGGCAAGCCAAACAGGCGGCCCTCGCCCTGGCAAACCCCGTCCAGGCCCTGGCTGGATCTTTTGATTGAAAGTCCCGGTCCACGGTTTCCCAAGTGCTGCCGAGTAATATAGCATCCGCATTGGCCTTGCGTGCCGGGCGCTTCAGATACCCATTTTGTATGGTGGTACGAATTTTGCTCCAATGGTAGCTGGCAAGGGCAAAGTTATCGCGCCTCAATGCTTCATAGATGGATTCAAAGCGCTCACCCACCTCCCACATCGGCTGGTCAAATCCCCGCAGATAGCGCTGCAGTTTGGTGAAACGAGTCGAATTGCTTTCTGCATCTGTCAGCCAATGGGTCGTAGCCTGCTTTTCTTTTCCCGGCTGGGCTACGCCAATCCCCACGGCGGCCATCAGAAAAATGCTGCCGATCCAGGTTTTTATAAGGATTCCCGCTTTCATCAGGCATTTCTCCACAACAATATCGAATTTCGATAAAATACCAAACTCCCCATATTGGTTCAATCGCAAATTGTCGCTTTGGACTCCAGTTACAAGCTGTGAAAGGCCTCTCGAAAAGCCTGGAAAAGACAGGGTGCCGTCACGCTTGTGGATTCTGCCCGGAAGTAAGCATAAGCAGAGGGTCCCATGACTATTCCCGATGCTTCCGGTAAGGTCCGGCTACCGGTAGCCTAACGGGCATCCAGTTGAACGCGGTACCAGTGGATGCCGGCGCGAGCCCTTTGGGGGGTAGAGCTTGCAGGCTTTTGTACCAGCAACCTTCCCAGGGTGGCCATATGAGGCTGCCTGGGGACAAAAAATGACAAAGAAGCAAAAATGACAGACAAGGATCTCTACGGTGGCCTGATCCGCCTGCACATTCTGTATCATGCAGCCATAGAGCCTGTATTTGGGCTTGGAATCATGGAGGAGTTACAGCGGCATGGCTACGATATTAGTGCCGGCACCCTTTACCCGATGCTGCATGGGCTGGAAAGAAAAGGCTATCTGATTTCCAGCCGAGAGAGTGGTGGGCGCAGCCCGAGACGCGTTTACACCATTACCGGCAAGGGTCGTAGTGCACTAAACGATGCCAAGATCAAAGTCAGGGAATTGTTTGGTGAACTTATTCGGGGGTGCTGAGGCTATACTGGCGATTAGCCACCCGCCAGACCGGCAGAGAGCAGGGCTTGGCCGGTTGTCGCTGCAAACAGCGTGACGCAGCTCACCCCATTGCCCAAAAAAGTATTGCGATCCTCCTCCCTCGCCGCCAGGATTGCCGCATCTTCGGCAATTGCATCGAAACATGCCCAGTCGCACTCCATTTGCCGGTAGGCCAAACAATTTTCCCGTGTCTGGCAAAGCCACTGGGTGAACCAATACTGTTCTTGTTCGTTCATATCGCCTGAACGCAGCTCGTTGAACCAGTAGGTGGCGGCCGCACGCTGTGTTTTGTGATCGGAATGGGTTTGCAATGTCATGTTTCGTCCTCCATAACCTGTCTTATCCGCACCAGTGCGCGGTGAATAAGCTCCTTTACAGACTCCTTGGAAATATTCATCTGTTCGGCAATATCCTGATACGTCATATCCTCGAACCGATGAAACTGAAAAGCGGCCCGTGCCCGTGGCGGTAGGCCGACAATCGCCTTGACTACACGACGGTACTCCTGCATACCGATAACGGCCCGCTCGGGAGAAATAACGTCGGGAATCTCGAATTCATATTCAAGTGCATCTTGGAAGGTACGGGATTTGGATTTCTGATGCCGGCTTCGGCTAATCAACAGATTTCTGGCAACAGTGAAGATGTAGCTTTGCGGGTTGTGGATCTCCGTGTCCTGTTGCCTTACCTGCAAGTGCAGTTGGAAGAAAACTTCCTGTACCAGATCGTCAATATCGGCATTGTTTACCCGTGGTGCGAAATAGCGCCGCAGACCTGAGCCGTACTCATTCATCCATGTGGAAATAACTCTTTCGCAGTAGTTAATCATATAAAAACCGGATGAGTGAGTCGAGTTAAAATGGGGGTGTCAGACTGCAAGAAAACAGAGCCCTTAACCACAAAAATAACCTGGTAGTTTTTTCTTTCTAGAAGTCGATGGTTGATCTTGAACAAATTAATTCCATTTGTATTTAGGGATAACACTAGCCCTATGCTCGAATATGACTTTCAAAAGCTGGTTCTCTGGGATGAAATGTGAGCGCAGTCTTACGCGGCTGCTTGGTTTTTCACTAAATTTTATCGGAATAAAGTAGATTGCAGCTCTGGTATTAAATTTATTGAGCGATTAGTATTCCAGGAAAAAAAGAATTCAATGTATTGAGTAGTGCCAACTTTAAGTCACCAGGTAAGTAAATTTATTCTAAATTGCGTTTTGAAGCAATCTCCCTTTTTTATTTTGCTCTGCATTTTTAGCTTCTAATCGTGCAGCCTGATTAAATACAGATAAAGTATGGGAGAAGTATATTTCCTTGAGTGGCTGCCATGCCTAGCCCAGGTGGCATTCAAAAGTCAAGGCAAGTATGCAAAAATTGCAACAATAACTTTGTGCTCTATATGCCGATTGCATTTTTATCAGTTCCCCTCTCGAAAATGACCGTGTCAGGATAACCTCAATCGAGAATTTAATAAACGATTGTCACTACTACAATGATGAAATAAGTGCCACAATTATTTCTTTTACAAAAAAATATTTGTAATTTTTTCCGTTAAGAAAGGTGTTTAGGCGGATACAGTTAACCAATTATGAAGAAAAATTTATAATGACCAGCAGGTCTTTATCCTGTTTGTCAATGACCGTTTGGTTTTGCTTTTTTTATTTCTCTTTTGACACAGTGCTTGCCGCAGGAAAATAGTCGCCTCTGTATCGCATTCACCTGTTGAGTGATCTGGCTGTTGTTTTTTAATCCGGCAATCCAGGCTACCCAGTGGAAAGGTGAGTACGCTTGGATGATGAGGCAGGAAGAAGAAAAAATACTGGAGTTTCCTGTAGTGGTGGTTTAAAGCTGCCGTTATTGACAATTTGATCAGGCAACATCTTAAGAGAGGCGAGCAGTCTATGGCATGATGTTGCTGTGGTGCGCCAAAATATGCGGCCTGCCATCCGTTTGGCTGGGCTAGAAATTTCTGTTCTATAAAATCAGTTCGGCAGATCTCCCCTTAGGTCAGTACCTGAGCAGTCCTTGACGGCTTGTTACCATCAATATTGCAACTCCTGTCTGAGTGCCCAGATATTCAGCAATTTCCGGTGTCTGGCAGTTACACGAAGTAATCAACACATTTCAACTTTATAATACCGATGATCCTTTTGGGCAGGGCCGCAAAGAATAAATCTATTAATGGATAAGTGATTCTAATTTGGAGGCAGGTACGTAAGTACTCTCAACCCTTGTATATCCAGTGCGGAGTACATTCTCTGATCAGGTTGCCAGCCAGCCGTTGACCTTGAGTACAGGTCAATGATTACTAATAGGTACACTCAGTTCCGTGATGTCCAAATGCTTTCAGATACCCAATAGTATTTGGCGTAATTTTCATTTACAGGATAGACCTTTGGCGTGCTGGTACCCTTTCTATTTTCCTACAGATAACTCTTTTTCCTACAGATAACTCTCGTACTTACAATGTTCCCGTTATGTATGGATGTACGAGAGGCACGGACTATAGAGTCAAGCGGATGAGACACTTATTCATAAAAAAATTTGCTAAAAAGAAGGATTGATCCTCCCGACAGCGTAGTTTTTTTGCGTCATTGTAGTGGGAAGATCGCTCCAGCTTGCTGTATATGACGTATTCATTTATACGATCGTACCAAGTTTGTTTACTTCCCTTATCGGAGAGTAGGGGGATCTTCCCGCCCGTGCCGGAACTATATTCAGAGAAACCAGCGGTACGGATTATTGGAGCAATGGAGAATAGTGCCGCCGTCCTCAGGTCGGTTTAACCTGTGAGTATTGGCAATGCCTTTTGGGTCTCCAGACACTTTACAGGTGATAATCCAGCGGGTAAGGGAAGAGCGTTATTTTGGGTAGATAGTAAAAATTTGTGGATCTTTATGGATTCCAGGGAGTTAGCTCAGCAGTAAGTTAAGCAATCCTGAAATAGCAGCCTTTGCTCTGAGTTTGATATTGTGCAGATACTCAAAGAGACTCAGATACAGAGGAAGTCTCTCTTGTGATATCCCTCAATGGGGGCGTTACCAAGATCGCAACAAAGGCCAGAAACCCTCCATAGTATTCACATGAACTATCCATTAAATTTTTTGGTGTTTCAAAGCTTAATATTTTTCTTGGCCGATTATTTAAATTCCTGGGTTAAAGTTATAAGTGCATATCTTATTCTGGAATATTTTGGTGAGCTATTTCACTTCCAGTTGATACGCAGTAAAGTTATTGTCATACAGCTCAGTTTTTCGTACATTTTCTGCAAGCTTGTCCAAGAATTTGTAGCCAGGGCGGGTATGTAGGAAATGTATAAAGATCTCTTTATGCCCCAGTTCTTTTGCCCATCCCATTACATCCTGAAACACTGTCTTACCTAACCCCCAGAATTGATCATCAATTACCATTGCAATTGCGTATTTGTCACCTTCCAGTTGAATGGCACACCAGCCCGCCAAGGTGCCTTCAAGAATAATTGCCCTAACTTTGCAGCCAGCGGTGCTATCTATCTCTATTTTGGAATCCATCCAAAGCTTCAAGGTCTCAGTTGTAAACAGTGCATGATCAATCAAGTGTTTTCTTACCCTTTCGCGATTGAGTACTGATAAAAAATCACTTGGGTCGACTTCACTAAATTCTAGGTATTTTACTGCCTTCATATTGTCACCGAACTATTAGTAGCATCTCTATTGTAATGTATCTAAAATATAAATAAAGAGGGAGTATTTTTCTGGCTGAAATTATTTTATCCCAGATTCAACTTGTAAGTGCATATTTTAATGGAGCTAGACAAATCAGCTAGTTGCCCGTAGGCTTCGTGCTTTTTCTCCGGCAAGAGATATGCAATGTGACGCTACAAGCATCTGACCTGTGAGCAAAGATGCCAGATTGAGGCATTTAAGAAAAGCGGGTTTCCAAAAGCAGAGATTGCGGCGGCTATAGGCGTGAGTCAATCCACGATATCAAGGGAGTCAGCGCGAAATAGTAGTCAGCGCGGATATCGGCAAAAGCAAGCCCGGAGGTTTGCGCTTTTGCGTCGTGAAGAGGTCAGAAAGGTAACAAAACTGACACCAGAGCTGATTAGCCTGGTCGAGGAAAAGCTTACTGAAAAATGGAGCCCGGAGCAAATCTCAGGCTGGCTGCCCAAGGTGCACTTGATACTGTTGAGCCATGAGCGCATCTATCAACATCTGTGGGCCGACAAGGCGACGGGTGGCGAACTGTTCATGAGCCTCCGGCGGCACGGTAAAAAGTATCACAAGCGAAGTAATGGTAAAACCAATCGCGGCCAAATCAGGAATCGTATAACTATCGATGAGCGCCCGGTGGAGGTAGATGCGAAGAGTCGGGTTGGCGACTGGGAAATTGATACCGTCATTGACAGGGAACATAGCGGCGCTCTGGTGACTCTTGTAGAGCGCGTCACGCAGTTTACCTTATTTACACAGGTGGAGAGCAAAAGTGCAGAGGCGGTGGCAGAGGCCACTATAGCTCTGCTGAAGCCGTATGCGGCAGTATTGCATGCGATCACGGTGGACAATGGTAAAGAGCTTGTCTATCACGAAAAAATTACTAAGGAGCTTGGAGCGCAGGTTTATTTCGCGCATGCTACCACTCCTGGGAACGTGGTTAGAGCGAGAATATGAATGGCTTGTGCGCCAATATTGGCCTAAGAGTGTGAACTTTAAAAAGATAATTCAGAGACAGGTTGATGCAGTGGTATGCGATTTAAATCATTGGTCAAGAAAAACATTAGACTTTGAAATACAGAAAGGCTTAATGGATAATTACTTGGCGGCACAGGCCGCATAAATAGTATGCATTTCAAGGTTTAATCTGCAAGTGTATTTTTTCAGATATAAAGAATGCCATATTACTTTCTTGGGAATCTGTATTCCTATCACAAACCGAAGCCTAAGTTGTTATGAAGGCCAATCTGCCGCTTTCGTATGCGTCGCCTTAATCTTGTTCTTGGCTGTAATTTGATATATAAGAGAGAAAAGTGCTCCTCTGACATTTCAGGATAAAAAGCAGGGCTATTGTTTGGGATAAACTTCATTGATCTTGCATTCGCACTAATATCTGACTGGTTTATGTGCTTTCAGTGTATAGCTTCAATCGCCAAGACATCTTGTTTCCGACATCTATACTTATGCAGACATAAACAGTTGGAAATCACATCCATCGGAATTCTTGTATTTTGGCGTCTATAACGGTGTTGCTTTGTACGTGAGCTCAAATATTGCCTGTCGACACAATTTGGTCAGTGTTGTTTTTGAAGCTGTGCATGCTTGGATCTTGGTTCGTAAGGACTTACCGATGCGTATGATGGATAAAATGAGACAGTGCAGGCTATTCCCTGCACAATAGATTCAATGGGGTATTGAATGAAATTTAAAGATAAGCGCATTTTAGTCACCGGAGGTTCAAGCGGTATTGGCTTCGCGACTGGGCG
>NZ_CANLDD010000038.1 GCF_947489355.1 uncultured Microbulbifer sp.
ACACCAGAAGATTTAATGGATAATTACTTGGCGGCACAAGCCGCATAAATGGTATGCGCTTCAAGGTTGAATCCGCGTTTTAAAATCCTGGCCATGTAAAAATAATGATGGACAGCCAATTACATCTACATCTTTAAAGCCAAGTTTATTTAAGTATGCTGCTGTTAACTCACCTCTGACACCTATTGATGTTGATCTATCAAGTACAACTCTAACAAACTCTTTAACAGATTCGTCAATAGAGCTCATAGACTCCATATTGTAGTTAAGATCTGTTTGAGCACCCACTCCAACTACGATTACAGGAATTTTAAGCTTTTTAATTAATTTGGTGTAATTTTTTAAATTTCCTTCAAAGCTTTTTCTAAACGCATTAGCAAATGGCAAAACAAAGTAATCATATTTTTCGTTTATTTCATCTGCCTTTAATAAATTTGCAGTATATCCAGCGTGAGTGATATGAACCTTATCTGTACGCATCGTTTTGTGTGCCGCATGAGCGAAAATTAAATTACCACTATTTGTTCCAAGTATGTTTTTTTGTAGTACATCTTCATAACCAATAGTGGTGAATGGATTTTTACCAGCTCGCATCAAAACTTTTTTCATTTGATTTCCTGATCAACTTTCAGCATATAAACTTTATTTTGTTGTATTTCAGTAACAACACAAAATGACACTTTACTATCTTGATAGGCTCATTTACTTGAAAATGAAGCAAACCAAAGAATCGAGGGAAGTTCGTAATTTAGGGAACCTCTGATTAATTCACCCTCCTCCCGCACTCCTACACCAAAACGGGAGAAGTTGATCAAAGATCAGTCAAAATTCACGTTTTCACAGCAAATAACCCCCGTTTTCCCACCCAAAATCCGCTTTTCATGGATTTTGGGCGCACTGCCCTATGCGGGCAGATATTTTTTCCCAATCAATAAATTGGTGAAGCTCGCCAACAAGCACAGGCGTTGGGTATTTTTCTCCAGTCCCCGGTAGCGCACTTTGCGGTAGCCAAAGATGCATTTGATATAGCGGAACGGGTGCTCCACTTTAGCCCGGATCTGCGCCTTGATTTTTTCCGCCGCCTTCAGCTCCTCTTTGCCCGGCAGCGTCTTCAGCTTGCTCGGTTTCATGGCGATATGCCACTCAACCTCCTTATCTTTTAATTCCTCACGCTTCTCGGCATCGGTATAGCCGGAATCACCCCTTTCCTCGCCATGCAGCAGTTGTTCTGTCGCTGTCACGTCGTGCGCATTGGCGGCCGTGGTTTCGAGGCTGTGGATAAGTCCGAGCGCGTCGTCGGTACCAATGTGCGCTTTTATTCCGAAGTGCCAGGTGTTGCCTTTTTTTGTTTGGTGCATTTCCGGATCGCGTTCTTTGGCTTGGTTTTTTGTCGAGCTGGGTGCAGAAATAATGGTGGCATCGACGATGGTGCCCTCGCGCAACATCATGCCTTTGTCCCGCAAGTAGCTGTTGATCTCTTCGAAAAGTTTGCGCCCAAGGTCGTTCTTTTCCAGCAGGCGGCGGAAGTTAAGGATGGTGGTTTCATCCGGAATTCTGCCCGCCAAGCGCAGCCCGGCGAAATTGCGCATGGATTCTATTTCGTAGAGCGCATCTTCCATTGCCGGGTCGCTGAGGTTGTAAAACAGCCGCATGCAGTGGATGCGCAGCATGACATCCAGAGAATACGCCCGCGGGCCGCGGTCGTTGTTGTGGTTGAAGGGCTCACTACGGTCGCGCAGGCGCTGCCAGGGAATGAGCGCATCCATCTTTGCCAGAAATTCCTCGCGCCGGGTTTGACGGCGCTTGCTGCGGTATTCGGCTTCGGCGAAGGTGGCTTGATGCATGATTTTGAGTAGCCTTGAGGAGTAGTACGATTCTATCCGATACTTGGGGAATTATTCAGAGGTTCCTTAGCCCTCAAAACACTAAAAAAATATGAGAATGCTTTATTATGCAACATTTTTACTGCCCGAAATATAAGGCTTTAAATCTTCATTAATAACTTCAGATTGTAAACAATCTTTTTCATCTCACAAAAGGACACCTCTATAAATTCACATAAAACTGCAAAATTCAGTGCCATCGGTGACTCTCTTTTTTTCTCGACCATAATTTCATTGAAGGTCACAAAAAACCGATATTTGATGGGTTTCAGAGCTATTTCGGCCTGTTCTGAGGAAGCTTTCTCCTTATTCCTTATGCAGCGGGCGCAAGTCGGCCCTGCAAGCTTACAAATCGACGCATGCATATTGTACACCAAATTCTCATGCCAACCTTAACCGCAGCGCGCCAAATCTCAATAGTCCGCACGAGCATACCGCGCTGCTCATTTTCCATTGATCCAAATACGTGCTCGACTCTAACTCGGGACTTTCGACAATTCTCTTCGTAACTATTCAGCACCCCCAGCCATTTCGTCGCCAGGGCTTGTTGAATAGGCGAATTACCAACACTCTTTTCCAGAGGAAAATTTTGCACCAGCATGGGCTTCGTGAGATAATTCGCCCACTTTAAACTCATCAATCAGTTGTGCATGGCAGTGAGGCAGGTCGACATCAAGTTGCTGATGGCCAAGGCTGGTATGAACAGCCGAAACAGTAGTATTCCACCCTCTCAAGGTCAAAATCGCACACGCGAGAAAAGGTCCACTCACAAACGCAAGGCCTGCGGCTAACCCGACCGCAACGGCCCCACCCTGAAGGTCGCAGAGCCCGATGAGGTCCAATTCATCAAGCTGGACCGGCACACCTTGCCCCACGGGCAGTGGCGCGAAGCTGGTTATGAGCACCGCCAGGTCATCGATCTGAATATTCAGCGTCACTCACCGAATACCGCGCCCAGGTTCTGGAGGATGAACAGGGCCAGCGCTATGCCGCCGATTTCCCGGTAGGTGTGACACGACCAATGCAGTACGGCGATTCGCTCAAGGCGCACGTCGTCTACCTGTCCATGTTTCAACTGCTCCCCTACGAACGCGTGCAGTCCATGTTTACCGACCAGTACGGGATTCCTCTCGGTGCAGGCAGCTTGGTCAACTTCAATCGCGAGGCTTGTGCACACTTGGAGCCCCTTGAAGATCTGGCCCAGGAGTGGTTGCTATCCGAAACACTGCTCCATGCCGATAAAACCAGCCTCAATATCGATAGCAAACGCCATTAACTGCATGTCCTGTCCGGTACTGAGTGTACCCTGTTTGGTCTGTCTTCTAAGCGCGGGACTGAGGTAATGAATGCCATGGGTGTACTGCCAAACTTCGCGGGTACACTGATCTACGATCACTGGAAGTCTTACTACACCTATCATTGCACCCACGCGCTGTGCAATGCCCACCATCTGCGCGAACTGACCTATGCGCACGAAGAAGACTGACAACGCTGGGCGAAAAACATGCACAAGCTGCTGTTAGAGCTGCGCGAAGCCGTTGATCAGGCAGGTGGTGCTCTGCCACCAGGCGGAGCCAAACATTGGCGAACCCGTTACCGAAAGATCATTGGTCGGGGACAAACTGAATGCCCGGCACCGGAACCGGACGGAATCGCGCGTCGCCGGGTCAAACGCAGCAAATCACTCAATTTGCTGGAGCGTCTTCTTGATTACGAAGACGAAGTGCAACGTTTTATGGAGAATGCCGAAGTACCGTTTACCAGCAACCAGGGTGAGCGGGACCTTCGCATGACCAAGGTCAAGCAAAAGATCTCCGGTTGCTTCCGCTCAAAAGATGGCGCCAGAGCTTCCTGTCTTGTTCGCTCCTATCTGATAACCTGCCAGAAAAACAATGTTGAACCCAGTGAGGCCTTGGCCCCGCTCTTCAATGGAAGCTGGTCAAACTTCATACTCGAAAAGTTCCAGTATCAGCAGGAACATGCTGAATAGTTACCTTTTTCTATTTTGATGGATTTTTGATCATCTTTGGGCTGAATAGCCGCCCCCTTAACGCTATTTTTGCTGCTTCTTCGTCCATTAAAAAGCGGATCCTCCTTGTAAATTGCTTATTCGGGTTAGATTCCAGCCAATAAAGGTGAGGGTAAATACCTCCTTGGCTCGCGCTAACCCGCGGACTTTTACTTGGCGAATCAGGCCAATGGTTTTGCCCCAACCGAAACCTTCCTCAATTCGCTTGCGTGCCTTCATGCTCGCTTGATACCCGCTGTGCCGAGTGGTACGTCCGTCAATAGCGGAGCCACCGCGGCGCTTGGTATTTTGGGCCACATGCGGAGTTACATTGGCACCACGACAGGCGGCTACGAATCCCCGAGTGTCGTAGCCCTTGTTTGCGCCAACGGTTTTGCGACGCGAGCCCGGCAGCTCCGTCAGCATCTGCTTCCCGCTCAGCACAGCCATTGGCTTGCGTTACCGCCGCCTGTACGATCAGGCCATTACGGTTTTCCATGGTGGTGTGATCCAAATAGGCCAGCTTGGCTTCAGCACCTTTGGATTTATTGTACAGCCGAGCCTTTGGATCGGTGCGCGATTCGTGCGTTTCATTGCTGCGCTTTTCCCTGTGGAAGTCCCACCCGCTGTTGCTGCCGCTGCCCTGCTTGCGACGAAAACTTTTGTGCGAGGCCCACGCTTGAACCAAGGTGCTGTCGGCGCTGAAATGCTCTTTCGACAACAGTTGCTTCTGCCGAGTTATCTGCACCACTTCTTCGAACAGGGTGGGAATAATGTCGTGGGCAAGCAGACGGTCACGGTTCTTGCTGAAAGTGGAATGATTCCACACCTTGTCATCAATACTGAGGCCAACGAACCAGCAGAATAATAGGTTGTAGTGCATCTGTTCCATCAACTGGCGTTCACTACGCACACTGAATAAAACCTGTAGCAATAGGGCTCGCAGTAATCGCTCCGGAGGAATGGACTCCTTGCCGTTCGGTGCATAGGCGCAGTCGAGCAACCAATCGATACGCAGCAATGCCAAATTAAATTCCTGGCGAATCTTTCTCAGCGGGTGGGATTTCGGGACAAATTCTTCCAGGTGAACCGTGGTGAACAAAGCTTTCTGTGTAATATCTGCACCGCGCATACACTATCTCATTGTGGGGTATCGACCCGAGCATTGTACCAAAGCCAGCATATACATGAGCCTATTACAATAGCCTGTTAAAATATTCAAATTGAGAGAGTTGGCATGGCCGGAGCAGTGTAATAATTAGGAGCGGAGCCAAAAAACTCTGCACATCACCATATTTGTCGATTTGCGAAGGTTTTTTGAGCTTTGATGACTAGCGATCTTGAATACCTCTAGTAGAATCCTCAACTATGTTCTGATAAGATTGCTTACGTTCCTATGCGATTGTTTGCTGTCGGAGGGGCGTTAACGAAAAAGCCGGGGATTGAGTATCTGTTGGAAGCAGAGCTGGTGGCCAATTCACCGCTGGATGGCAAGATTGTCGATCAGAACCGCCGACGCTGGCTAAAGACTCTTTACCTGATCGAAATAGTGCGCGGGAGACCAAGTGATCAGCTCGGTGGAGTCGTCGGAGGTACTCCGCTGCGAGGACAAGCTGATTTTCAGTTGTGACGTGAGTGACCTTGGGCATTTGCAGGGTATTGAGGGCCTGCGCCTGTTTGCGCTGAGGGATGAGAAGCTGGACCTGAACCTCACCGAAGTGGTGATTGCGCCGAGTTAAAGTGTCCTCGGCCTGTGCTGAAAGGACTGTAATTTTCACACGCGTTTCGACTCAGCAGCGGTCCTCATGCGCTGCGGCGGTGAGCGGCTGTAAGGTAAGTTGCGGACTGGGGATGCACTACTACTCGCGATGGGGTCGGACTTCCGGCGCCACTTGAATACCGGCAAGAGCTTCTATGTGATCAGTAATACCGAAGTACGACGGGGCGGCCCCGGCGGGACAACTGACTGCTGGGCCTGGGTTTTGCCTCAGTAGTGGTCGCAGGTATTTGGATATTTCTCGTTGCTAAAGAGTCTGATGATGCTGTTTGGTGGTATAATTGGCGTGGGTATCGTATCACCCACCGAGGTCGTAGCGGTGCTTCCCCTTCTAGATATGGTTGATTATCGCCAGTGCCTTGATACTGGCGAAAGCAATCGCCGGCAGCGGCTTAGCGAACGCGCTGGTCGGGGCCTGCGAAATCTGCCTGCCTGCCGGCAGGGGACCAATGGCCGAACTGATGATAAACAATATCGCTACAGCCCTAGCTTTCGCCCTGGTTTGGGGTTGAGCTGTTAACTCTGGGGTGGACTGGATGCCCTTTGTAATGGCAGTGCCCTCCGAGTCTAGTGCAGGCTTTTTAACCCCCTCTGACTATCAGGTTAGCCTGATAGTACAAAACCTGGGGGATGCCACTAGCGGGATTTCCTGCGTGTAGGGTGGTCCCTTTCGATTGCTTACCTATTGACTCTTTTGATGTTGCTGCCGACCATATTGTCTTTTGATAATTGATGGTTTTAGAGTCTGATTTGGGTTTTACAGCTACTGGCTGATCGTGGAGGGGGAGCTATGTTCTTCCCTATTTACGCAAGAACCGGGCTGGGATGCAACGCCCGTCCTTTTCTGATCTGCTAATGGCTGTGGGGCTTATGTCTGTACGCTATATTTCCCGGAAGTGGCGGGCTCTGGTTCAAGAAAACCTTAGTAAGTTTTCTTTGGTTCACTTGTTTATCGACGATAATTGATTTGAGTGGCTTACTTTTGCTGGCTTGTCAATTCGATATCAGTTGAAGATTCTGCGTTACAGCTGGTTATGGCAGCGTTTTTTAAGTTTATAGGAGGGGCGCATCTTTTGGTTTCAACACCATGCTTATATCAAAAATATCAGCATTGGTCACCCGGATTACTGCAAGCTCAACCTGTAGATATGGATGGAAGTGAAACTTTAACTTTTTTATCACGGTTCAGTAGCTCATATTAGAAAAATTCGTTGGTCGGTTCCGATAATTCAGAAAGTGCTCAAACATAACTCGAATTTAAATTTTGAAATCATCGATGATACACATGTAAATCACCTTTTTCGAAAGGTTCGTAGTGTGCAAGTGCTTCACCCTGTGAAGTGGCGCACCTGTTTATCAATGATACAGAAATCCGGTTGAACTATATTGGTTTGACGCCACTGCTTGATACCCCCTTCAATCGAGCAAGATCGCACACCAAATTTTTTGATATTACCCAGGCGGGTGCCGTAGGAATATACACAGAAGGGTCTGTTTATGCCACAATGGCCAGATATGAGGAAAGCGGCTTGATATTACCAATGAAACCAGAGGCGTGGACAGAAGCCATATTACGCTTGGCGGACGATCAGAGGTTTCGTCAGCGTATATTAGAGGAGGTACGCCAGTGTCTGTAGTTGGCTATTGCTCCCTACGCTTGCGTCGTTTGAGGAATTTGAATCAATTTCTCAGGGCACAGTGTCGCTATATTCCATTTTGCCCTGGTGATGAGATAACCCACATGCTTGGTTGGGGGCTCAAAGATACTGCGATTAAAGCTCGGAAAATTGCCAATAAATATCATTTGCCTTATATCTGTATTGAAGATGGATTTTTACGTTCTTTGGGGCTTGGCGTTGAAGGTTCATTACCCCATAGCCTTGTAGTGGATTATACAGGAATTTATTATGATGCTACTCAAACCAGTGACCTGGAAAGTCTTATTAAAAAATCCGATTTTAGTCAAGAGGATATTAAGCGAGCCAATAGAGGAGTAGAGCTTCTCAAGTATTACCGCCTGTCAAAGTATAATAGCTCTGCAGATTTGCCCATAAGCTGGGTCGGCAACCAGAAGCGCGTACTGGTGGTAGATCAAACATATAATGATGTTTCTGTACAGGCTGGATATGGCTCAAGGCAACAGTTTTATACAATGTTGGATTCGGCAATCAGAGAAAATCCGGATGCAGAAATTTGTGTAAAGATACACCCGGATGTTATAGTAGGTAAAAAAAAGGGATACTTGCTCGGTCAGGCTCAACAGAATGGCTGCCGGGTGATTGCAGAAGATATTTCACCCTGGGCGTTATTTGAGGATATAGAAAAAGTCTATGTCGTCACTAGCCAACTGGGTTTTGATGCATTGATTGCCGGGAAGGAGGTTCACTGCTTTGGGATACCCTTTTATGCGGGTTGGGGTTTAACCAAAGACCGTCAAAGTTTGAAGCGCCGAAATGTCTCACGCTCCTTGACACAGGTTTTTTGTGCAACCTATTTCCGTTATTGCCGCTATATCAATCCTTATACAGGTTATCCCTGTGAGTTTGAAGATACTGTCCATTTGATCGCAGAGCAAAAACGTATGCTCTCTCGCTTGAGTGGGCGGTGGGTAGGGATAGGTTTCTCGCCCTGGAAGCGGCGGTTTATCCCTAATTATCTGGGGCGGAGGGGAAAGATACGGTTTATATATGACTATAAGCAAGTGCATAAGGTTAGTGCAGGGGGGAATGCTCTAGTGTGGGCTGGCCGTGTTACGGAAAAATTGCGCACTTATAGTGAAAAATTAGGATTGAAACTCTGGCAGGCTGAGGATGGATTCCTACGTTCTTCGGGTCTGGGAGTGGATCTCACTGTCCCAATATCGTTGGTATTTGATTCTAAGGGAATCTATTTTGATGCCCGTTACCCCAGTGATTTGGAAGGGATATTAAAAGAAACAAACTTTTCTCAATCTTTGATTAATCGTGCACAGAATTTAAGAAAAAATATTTTGGCAAAAGGGGTGAGTAAATATAATATCGGCTCTTGCGAAAAGCCGGGGGAGTTAAGGTTTCCTGTTGAACGTAAGGTAATCTTGGTGCCAGGGCAGGTTGAAAGCGATGCATCGATTGCTTGTGGATCGCCGAGTATAAAAAGCAATCAATCTCTCTTGAATAGGGTCAGATCTGAAAATCCCGATGCGTATATACTCTACAAGCCTCATCCGGATGTAGAAGCCGGGGCCCGTTTGGGGACTCTGCAACCTGGCTCAGATGCAGTCTATGATCGTTTGATTCGAAATATCGAGATTTCTGCATTGCTGAAACATGTAAATGAAGTACATACAATGAGTTCTTTGACCGGATTCGAGGCTTTATTGCGCGGTTTGAAAGTAGTGACCTATGGGCTGCCTTTTTATGCAGGCTGGGGCCTAACAGACGATAAGCTTCTTACCCGCGATACGTCGGCGGGTATTGAACTTGACTCCTTCAAAGCCAGAAGAGGCCGAAAGCTGACTCTGGATGAATTAGTGGCCGGGACTCTGATTCTCTATCCACTTTATGTAGATCCTTCTTCGGGAGAATATATCGATGCGGAGACAGCGGTAGCTTTGCTGGATAAAAACAAAAAGACAACAGGTTCAACTGGTTTTATTCAGGAGATCTATCGCTGGTATAGGAATCGATATCTTTTCAAATAGTGACAAATTTTTTTTGGTTCTGGCAATGAAGAGCAGCGAGATTCTACATAAAACTGCTTTATGGTAGATTTGTCATTTAGATTTTTATCACAATGTTATTGTAGTTTTTCCTGAAATATCAATCCCGGAGTGTAGGGTTTATGCAAATTCGTAAAGTCATGGATTTGGCCTGGAAATTGCCAAAATGGATTTTTGAATTTTTAAGTTGGGGGAAAAGCTTTAAAAACAATCCAATTATAGGAAATTACTGGCTCAACCGCTGCGGTCTGCATGTGGCCAGAGTCATACTGGCTCACTTTCTGTTTAGGCTGCGCATTCTGCTCTTGTCCCCATTGGTATCTAAGGAAGATAGAAAAGATTTTCTTGAAAATGGATTCATCCTAAAGAAGGATTTTCTGCCGGAGGAGCAGTTCTCCAAACTCTCTATCGCACTCAAAAACTATAAGGGGGTGATACGTGAAATTGTCGAGGGGACGACGCTGACGCAGCGTGCTTTTATGGACTACTCTAGCAGACAACAGGCGCCGGAATTTTGTCAGTTGGTACGCAACTCATATCTTGATAGATTGATGCGGTATAGCTCTTCTAAAAATCGTCCTCCCTTTTTTTTCATAGAAAACCTGTGCAATCACGCCAATGTAGCGCCCCGGCCGGACCCACAGAGGGATATGCACGCGGATACATTCCACCCATGCGTGAAGGCCTGGTTGTATATTGACGGCACTGACGACCAAAACGGGCCCTATATTTATGTGCCGGGCTCTCATCGTCTTTCATGGCGGCGCTTAAAATGGGAATACAGACAGAGCCTAAAGGCATGTCAAAAAGGAGTGCTTCGTGACAAGGGAAGATATTGGGATGGATCATTTCGCGTCAATGATACTGCGCTTGCAGAGATGGGCCTGTCGGCTGAGAAATTGTGCGTGCCTGCCAATACGCTCTTAATAGCCAATGTGTATGGGTTCCATCGCCGTGGTGAGGCCAGTGCGAAATCCAACCGAATGACAATCTGGATGCAGGCACGAGATAATCCCTTTAACCCACTGTTTACCCCCTGTCCAAAATACACGGGAAGGTTGTTTGAATGGGGTTGGGGAAAAGCGTTACAAAGATTGGACAAACGAAAAATTGCCAGTGGAGAGCAAAATAATTATTTGGGGAGATTCACACGGAACACAGACCGGCTTCAGTCCCATAAGAAATAGAATGCACTAATTGACAAAACGGCATTACATGACTCCAAATGCGAAATCACTATCGGGGCGGAAATAATCAATACATCATGATATCATGGCGCGCATGAAATATGACGCCAGAAAACTTAGCACAGAAGAACAGCATCTCATACGAAAAATAGCCGTGCAGCGGGTGTTTGATGGCGAGTCGGCGGCGGAGGTTACTCGTAGCTTAGGGCTGGGTGGTAGAACCATTTTCTCATGGTTGAAAACTGCACGGGAAAAAGGCATCAACGCTTTGGCTCCCAAAGCAAGGCCTGGGCGTGGCAGAAAGTTGTCTCCTACCGAGGAGCAAGAAGTCAAACGGTGGGGCATTGGTGGTGATCCGAGGCAATACGGTTTTGACTTTGGGTTGTGGACACGCCAAATCGTATCAGATCTGGTCCGAGAGAAATTTGGTATTGAGCTTAGTGTAACCAGCGTCGGTGAGCTTCTGCATCGGTTGGGTTTAACTCCACAAAAGCCGCTACGCAGAGCCTACGAGCGGGATGAAGAGGCAGTTAAAAAGTGGGTGAAGGATGGCTATCCCAAGGTTAAGGAATATGCGAAAAAAACCGGCGCAGAGATATTCTGGTTGGTTGAGGCAAGCATCCGGTCTGATGACCCGCTGCAAAGGATGTGGGGAGAAAGAGGGAAGACTCCGATAGTAAAAACCAGCGGGCAATGGCAATCGATTAATGCGATCTCTGCGTTATCAAATAAAGGTGGATTTTGGTACCACATTTACAGCGGAAAATTCACCGCAGATAAGTGTGTGGAGTGCTTCAAAGATTTCCAGAGAAGCCAAAGGCGTCCGGTGATCCTCATTGTAGATGGTCACCCAGTGCACAAATCGAAGAATGTTCTTGACTTAAGGGTGTCCGGTTAAAATCACATATACCTCAGAAGCATTGGCATCAGCTGGCGTTTATAGAGCTTCCGGGAGGCTTTCTTCCAAAAACAGTATTTTAGGAATCGGATTACTTGCTGGCTGATTTTGGATACAGAGCGGTAGAGGAAGGTATGCCAGGGAATGCGCTGCCCCTCCTTGATGTATTTCTGGTCGATGCGATCCGACTGCTTCATCAAGCTCTTTTCATCCCCTATCTGCCAGCGGTCCTGGTGGTGGTGAGCAAACATGAGCAGCAATAGCGAGGTCATGATCGCCAGCCAAGCCTGTGCGCTGATCCCGGTTACGCTCTTGCTCCAGGCCTTCTTGCTCGCAAAACTGTTCTTCCAGGTATCGAAGCACTTTTCCTCGTCCCAGCGGCGCAGATACAGGAATGCGACGACGCCGGGCTCCAGTTCCATCTCGTTGGTGAGAAACTTGAAACAGTTTCCATCCGGCGCCTGATAGTGAATCAGGCGCCACCGGGCACTGCTGGCCTTGAGCACCACTTCTTCGTCCGCCAAAATTCCTTCGTTGATCTTGTGCTCGGAAACATCCCGCGGCTTCCGATCCTCGACCAACAGGTTGTCTTTCATGCGTGTGATCACGGTTTGGCGATAACCCTTGTACTGGGCATCCCAGAAGGGCATGTCTACATAGGCACGGTCCACGACCCATAGCGCTCGACGTTCTTTGAGCAAGCTGTCTGGCTCTTGCCCGTAGTCCTTGAAGACCCGCATTTCGTGGAAGTTGCGCGTTTCAATCTGAACGGACGCTGGTGCCCCAATTCTGACATCGTAGAACGCCAACATCATGTGGCCTTTGGGGTTGTCCTCACCACCATGCTTGGGGGCGCAGCGATGATAATGGGCACTCTCGTGCTGGTAGCTGCCGTCTACCGCGTAGATCGAGCGCTCGCCCAATCCAGGGATCTCCGCCAGCCGGTCGGGAAGAACGGCGCGGGCCTGCCTGAACAGCTGCGTCACCATTTGTATCAGGATCTCCAGCCGGTACTCGGAGCTCAAGGCATCGGAGTAGGTTGAACGCGCCACGGGCATTTGTGCGGCCTCCGTCAAATGGAACAACAGCTGTATCTGTTCGCGCAAAGTCTGGATGCCCTGCAGGTGGCGCAGGCAGCCAAATGCGCAGAAGTCTTCCATTGGAAGTGACTTGAAGCGGCCCGCAGCATAGCGCACCCTGTTAAGCGCGCTGGATGCCGGGGAGAAGAATTCGGAAAAAACGGTTTCGCTCATCAGTTCGTTGTGTAATTTTTCGCAGCGATGGGACATGGAAATTCCTGTATATCGATCAATACGCATACAGGGATTGCGCCGCGTACCTGGATAGCCATGTCAAGTGCTTTTCGTGTTTTTTTATTTATTTTCTGTCCTGCTGTATCGCAGCGAAACTGGTGCCCTGAGCGGTACTGCGCGCCGACTGAAAAAATTCAAATATCTTTTGCACGCACCCCTAGGGGGCCAAATATACGTGTCAGTGCTGGAATTTTATCGCGTTAAACTCCTTTTCAGCCGGACACCGTTGTTCTTGACTATGTCGAATCACAAGATGGAAGGCTTGAGATCGTATTCTTGCCCCCATATGCGCCCGCCAGACCTGAACCCAGATGAGCTGGTGTGGGACCACATGAGAAACTTTGGGACTTCAAAGAAGCCGCTAAAAGAAGGTGAGTCGTAATGATTCGCGCCGACAAAGATTTGCAGAGCATCAAGAAGAATAAAAGGCTGGTGAAGTCATTTTTCCAAGAGGCGACTGTATCCTTTGCAGCCGCCTAGGTAGTAAATAAGAATCAATCCGCGCACTTTGATTAACCTGGAAAATCTATTATTTGTGAAGGGATTCCTTGATTGCAGGCACACAGGGAGGAGGATTTATCATTGGCCGACATATAGAATGCTTGGGAAAGGCCGAAATGGAAATAATTACCCTGTATATAGACATTTACGACCGTTAATGTTGCAATACGCGGCTCGTTTTTGAAGCACTCTCAAACTAGCAGTAGTTTGAGAGTGGCAAAAACAGGCAAAATCTACCCAACTATAACTTGAAGGGGGATTTGCCTGGCCGCTGGTATTGACTATTTGTACTGTGGCAGATTGTTGTATGTTGTGGTTTTTCTTGGGTAGGGGAATTCATGTCTGTGGCAGTGTTTTTACAGGGGCCCCATGGCCCATTCTTTGCCGAGTTGGCAAAGCGGCTGTCCCAGCGGGGTGTCATTACCCACAAGATCAATTTTAACGGCGGTGATCGTTTTTTTGGCTGGGCAGATTCCCAGGTCGACTTCAGCGGTTGTGAACACGACTGGCCTCTATTTTTTCGTCGCTATTTACTGAAGCATGGTGCAAAAGCGGTATTTGTCTATGGTGACTGCCGGCCCTTGCACGCCATGGCCCGAGCAGTCTGCGAGTCTCTGGATATACCTTTTGGTGTTTTTGAAGAGGGTTATCTACGCCCGGATTTTGTGACTTTTGAGTGGGGCGGTGTAAACGCCTTTTCCCCTACAGACTGGTCCCGTGAAACCATTGACCGTTACCAGGGCTGCGGGCGTCAACCCGGGGCAC
This sequence comes from uncultured Microbulbifer sp., assembly GCF_947489355.1. Lineage (GTDB taxonomy): Bacteria > Pseudomonadota > Gammaproteobacteria > Pseudomonadales > Cellvibrionaceae > Microbulbifer. The sequence continues at coordinate 14,030 of NZ_CANLDD010000038.1, forward strand.
CCGTAGGGAGGACTTTCTCTCAACGGGCCTGTTTTGCCATAGGTTATTACCTGGCAATGCGCTTTGCCAAGTCCAGGTATCCACACTATCAGCATCATCGAAGCCGCGATTGGAAAGCAGAAGGGGCCTGTTGGATCAGGAGCTTTTTCCGAAAGGGGCTTTACCGGACTACCCAGCGTTTCTTAACCTCTAAATTGACGACGGACTTCAGCCGAAAGTTTTTCCTGTTTCCTTTGCAAACCCGTGATGATTTCCAACTGCGCGAGCACTCGGACCTGCTCTCTATGGAAAACGCAATCGATGCAGTATTGGAATCCTTTGCCCGGCATGCCCCGGCAAATACGGTACTTGTGCTCAAGCACCACCCGATGGATCGCGGTTTTTGTCACTACCAGGAGCTGGTTGATGCCTTGGGGGCGCGCTACAAGCTCTCTGACCGAGTCATTTATTGCCATGACCTACATCTACCCACCCTGCTGGATCACGCCAGGGGAGTTGTGACCATCAATAGTACCGTGGGCATTTCAGCGCTTCTGCACAGGGTTCCAACCAAGGTATTGGGGCGCGCGCTCTACGATATGCGGGGCTTGACGCACCAGGGTTCACTTTCCAGTTTTTGGAAGGCCCCTGCTACCGTTGATTACAAGCTATTCCAGCGTTTCCACACCTATTTGTACGAGCAAACCCAATTGGATGGCAGCTTTTTCAAGGGAATCAATGCGACCATTGAAGAGGTTGGCGAGTGCTTGCAGCAGATCGTGAACAGTAGATCTAAAGATACGCCGTTTGAAGTTGGCAGTACAAACACAGGCTGAACGGGGGTGCTTTACTTAGCCTCAAGGTAATACCCCCTCGAAAACCCCGCACTTTTGGCTAGCAAGGCACTTGCTCCGGGTTCTGTACCAGGGGGCAAGTTTTGATCAAAAAACAGGCTGTTCTTTGCGGTTTAACCTGTTAGACTGCCCGACCTTTTATCCTGCGCCCCAGTTCCACGACAGGAACTTTGGCCTCAAGTGACTCCCGAAATGACCGATATTCCTCAACCGGTTGGCTTTAGCCAGCTGGGCCTTCCGCCTGAAATCCTCAATGCCATTGAAAAGCTCGGCTACGAAACGCCGTCACCGATTCAGGCGCAGACTATTCCCTCCCTGCTGGAGGGGCGCGATGTGCTGGGCCAGGCGCAAACCGGCACTGGTAAAACGGCGGCCTTTGCGCTGCCACTGCTCTCCCAGTTGAACCTGAAGGATCGCCACCCCCAAGTGCTGATATTGGCACCGACCCGCGAACTGGCTATCCAGGTGGCCGAGGCCTGCCAGTCTTACGCTGCTAATTTGAAAGGCTTCCATGTGGCGCCCATCTACGGTGGCGCCGATTACCGCGGGCAGCTGCAGCAGTTGAAACGGGGTGTGCAACTGGTGGTGGGTACACCCGGCCGGGTGATGGACCATATGCGCCGCGGCTCCCTGAATCTGTCCAACCTGCGCGCCCTGGTGCTGGATGAAGCCGATGAGATGCTGCGCATGGGCTTTATCGACGATGTACAGTGGGTGCTGGAGCAGATTCCTGAAGCGCGCCAGATTGCGTTGTTCTCCGCCACCATGCCCAGGGAAATTGCCCGCATCGCACGGGAGCACCTACAGGACCCGGTTGAGGTCAAGATCCGCGTCAAGACCGAAACCGCGGAGACTATTCGTCAGCGCTACTGGCCGGTGGGCGGCCTGCACAAGCTGGATGCACTGACCCGCATCCTGGAAGCGGAACCGGTGGATGCCACCATTATCTTTGTGCGCACCAAGAACAGCACCGTGGAGCTGGCGGACAAGCTGGCCGCGCGGGGCTTTGCCAGTGCGGCACTGAACGGGGATATGGCACAGAACCTGCGCGAGGCGGTGATCGACAAGCTGAAAAAGGGCAAATTCGATATCGTTGTGGCCACGGATGTGGCGGCGCGCGGACTGGATGTGAGGCGCATCAGCCATGTAATCAACTATGACATTCCCTACGATACCGAAGCCTATATCCACCGTATTGGCCGTACCGGCCGCGCCGGTCGCGAGGGTGATGCCATCCTGTTTGTGGCACCGCGCGAGCGCCGTATGCTGCGGATTATCGAGAAGGCGACCAAGAAACCAATTGAGAGGTTGGCGTTGCCCAGCGCCGAAGTGGTCAACAGTGCCCGCATGCAGCGCTTCCGCGAGCGTATCACCACAACCCTGGAAGGCCAGACGGACCTCGCCCCCTACCGCCAGTTGATGGAGGAGTACCTGGCACAGAACGAGGTGGACCCGCTGGATGTTGCCGCAGCACTGGCGTCTATGGCTCAGGGTGACCAGCCCCTGCTGATCAAGGAACAAGCGCCCAAGCCCCGCAAGGAGCGGCATGAGGGGGGCGGGGAGTTTGAAGGTCGCCGCCGCAAGAAGGATGGCTATGAAAAGGATCGCAAGATGCTGCCCCCGGATGAGGGCATGGAGCGTTTCCGTATCGAAATCGGCCGCGAGCAGGGCGTGCGTCCGGGCGGCATTGTGGGTGCAATCGCCAACGAGGTTGAGCTGGACAGTTCATACATCGGCCGTATTGAGATTTACCCGGACTACACCACGGTCGATCTCCCGGAGGGCATGCCCAAAGAGGTATTGCAGCACTTGAAGAAAGTGCGGGTAGCGGGAAAGCCCATGAAGCTTTCCCGTCTCGGTGATGCGAGCGCAAAGTCCGGCGGTCAGCCCAAAGGGGGGCGCAAACCCAAGCGCGCCAGGGAGAAATAGGCTGCCGGGCGTTGCGATCAGGCCCCACTGCTGATACAGGGGATAACGCCAGGGAATGCGTACTGCCTGTAAAAAGCGGTGCCGGTTTCGGGTTTTCCATGCCGGTGGATGACTATACCGGCTCCTCTTATGGCTCTGTGATAATCCGGCTGGGTCGGCTGGGAATTGTTGGATCAGGTGGCTGCGCGGATGCCATTTAAATGGGCAAAAGAAACATCCCGTGCGGTCTGCAGAAAGTCGGCAATGTAGGCCTGATCCAGCATATCCGCCCGCACAGCGGCGTAAAGGGTACTCCAGAGACCCTTCTCGCCCAGACGCAATTGGGCAATAAAGCCTTTTTGCAGGTATTCGTGCAAAGCCCAGTCGGGTAGGGCACAGACACCGCGCGCGCTCGCCACCAGCTGCATCATCATAACCGTCAGCTCCGCCGTACGCACCTCTGCAGGCTCCACCCCGGCGGGGTCGAGGAAGCGCTGGAAGATATCCAGCCGCTCCCGCTCCACGGGGTAGGTGATCTGCACCTCCCCAGCCAGCTCCTCAGGCGCGACCCAGCGCCGTTTACCACTCTCCAACAACCGGTGATTACGGCTCAGTGCCAGGCACATCTCGAAGCTGAATAGGGGCTGGTAGTGGATTCCTTTCAGTGCCCTATCCGGATTGGCGGTAACCACCAGGTCCAGGTCGCTCCGTACCAGTGCCGGCAGAGGGGCAAAGTGAAAGCCGCTGCACAGGTCCAGTTCCACTTCGGGCCAGCCGTCCCGATAGGTGTTCAGGGTCGGCATCAGCCACTGGTAGCAGCTGTGGCACTCAATGGCGATATTCAAACGGCCCGACTGGCCGGATGCCAGCCGCGCCAGGTCCCGCTGGGCCAAGGCCACCTGTGGCAGTATCGCGTCGGCCAGTTGTAACAGGCGCAGCCCGGCACTGGTAAAGCGTAGCGGGCGAGACTTGCGTACAAACAGCGTCTGGTCGTGGCGCTCCTCCATCTCCCGGAATAAGTGGGATAGGGCCGACTGGGTCAGGTGCAGGCGCTCGGCGGCCCGCACCAGGCTGCCGGTATCTCTCAAGGCACTTAGGGCGCGTAATTGGCGCAGTTTAATCATCTTTGGATTTATTCATGTTTATTGCAAAAAATATGAAATTGATTGAATAACATTGTATTGACACAATCAAGTCCGGATGCTCGCAGAGGGTGTGGCTGGCACTGGCACCGGTGACAAGGCTGCGGGCGAGGGTGCCAATGTGGCGTTGTTCCACGCACAGACATGGACTTGGAGATACAGAGATGGCGCAGACACATATTCTCGGCTACCCCCGGATCGGGGCCGATCGCGAGCTGAAAAAAGCCCAGGAGGCTTATTGGCGTGGGGATATTTCCCAGCAGCAATTGCTGCAGGTGGGCACTGATATCCGCCGCGCCAACTGGCAGGCGCAGAGTGATGCCGGTCTGGACTTTGTGGCAGTTGGGGATTTTGCCTGGTACGACCAAGTGCTCAACCACTCGTTGATGTTCGGTGTGGTTGCCGACCGGTTCGTCGATGGCGCAGCGGAAAACAAGCTGGACCAGTATTTTCGCCTGGCGCGGGGTCGCGCGCCCTCCGGGCAGCCAGTCGCCGCCAGTGCCATGACCAAATGGTTCGATACCAATTACCACTACTTGGTGCCGGAATTTGATGCGGAGCAGGCGTTTTGCTTGGATAGTGGGTGGTTACTGGCAGAGGTGCGTGATGCCCAGGCCCAGGGGCACAGGGCGAAGCCGGTGGTCATCGGTCCCTTGACTTACCTGTGGCTGGGGCGGGGTGTCGACAATGCCCTGGATCTGCTTCCCAGCCTCCTGCCCAGTTACACGCAACTGCTGGCCCAGCTTGGCGAGCTGGGTATTGCGTGGGTGCAGCTGGATGAGCCAATTTTGGGGCTCGATTTGCCTGCCGAGTGGTGCTCAGCGTTCAGCGGCGCTTACCAGGAGATCAGCGCCGCTGCAGGCAGTCCGAAATTACTGCTGACAAGCTACTTTTCCCCACTGCGGGAAAACCTGCCCCTGGCCTTTTCGCTGCCGGTGGATGGCGTGCATATCGATTGCGTGCGCGCGCCTGAAGAATTGGATAGGGCAGTGGCGCTTGTCGGTGCGGAGCAAGTACTGTCTGCCGGCGTGCTCAACGGGCGCAACGTATGGCGTGCGGACCTGGACCAGTGGCAGCGTACCCTGAAACCCCTGGCCGAGCAGTTGGGGGATTGCCTGTGGCTCTCCGCCAGCTGTTCCCTGCTGCACAGTCCGGTAGACCTGGAGACCGAAACAGCCCTGCCGCAGGCGCAAAAACAAAAACTGGCCTACAGCCGCCAGAAACTGGCCGAGCTCGCGCAGTTGCAACAGTTGCTGCAAGAAGAGGCCGCTGTAGCTGAGGCTGGAACAGAACAGGGGGAGAGCACCCACTCAGTTGCAGAAAAACTGCGGGATACCTGGCGGGAACAGTGCTACCTGGAGCGGGCATCGGTACAGGCAAAACGTTGGCAACTGCCCTTGCTGCCCACCACCACCATCGGTTCCTTCCCGCAGACCGATCTGTTGCGCAAGGTGCGCCGGCAATATCGCAACGGAGAGATCAGCGAGGAAGACTACCTGGAACACCTGCGCGCGGAAATTGCCGAAGCCATTCGTCGCCAGGAAATTCTCGGCCTGGACGTGTTGGTGCATGGTGAAGCCGAGCGCAACGATATGGTGGAGTATTTCGGCGAACAACTGGCTGGATTTGTACACACCGGCAACGGCTGGGTACAGAGCTACGGCTCCCGCTGTGTGAAACCGCCGATTATCTTCGGTGATATCTCCCGCCCGCAGGCCATGACCGTAACGTGGAGCCGCTATGCGCAGAGCCTCACCAGCAAGCCGGTGAAGGGTATGCTCACCGGCCCCGTTACAATACTCAACTGGTCTTTCCCGCGGGAGGATATCCACCGCAGCGAGAGCTGCCTGCAGATTGCCAAGGCACTGCGTGAGGAGGTGCTGGACCTGGAGGCAGCGGGTATCGGCATTATCCAGATCGATGAGCCGGCCCTGCGTGAGGGCGTGCCGCTGAGAGAGGCCGAGCACGCAGATTACTTCGCCTGGGCGGTGGGCTGCTTCCGCTATACCTGTAGCGCGGTAAAGCCGGAAACCCAAATCCATACCCATATGTGCTACAGCAACTTCAATGCAATTATGGACGCGATTGTGTCCCTGGATGCGGATGTGATAACCATCGAGTCCGCACGTTCCGACCTACGCCTACTCAGCGCTTTTGCCGACAAGACTGGCGGATATCCCAATGAGATCGGACCGGGGATTTACGATATTCACTCCCCCAATGTGCCCGAGCGGGAAGAGCTGGTGGAGCGCCTGAAGAAAATTGCCCAGGTGGTACCGGTGGAACGGCTCTGGGTCAATCCGGATTGCGGCCTGAAAACCCGCAGCTGGGCCGAGGTGGGGTCATCCCTGCTCAATATGGTGGCGGCGGCGCGCGCAGTGCGTGCCGAACTGGCCTGAGTAAAAAACTGGCAATGGCTGCGATTGCCGCTATTTTCTGAAGTATGGAGAGGGGATCTTCTCTCCGTGGGGGCTGCCGCCGATTATTGGGTTTTTATTGTAACTTTCGGTTTGGAGACGTTGAACTTGTGTTCATATCGGGAGATTGAAGCGGGGCGGGTGCAGTTGGTAACCAAATTGCTCCCGCTTCCTGTTTGGCGCCAAGCCGGTTAATTGTGGGCGTTATAATGGCTTCAGTCACTGTGCCCAATCAGGATGGGGCAGAGTCCTCGCGGGAGAGATTCTCATTACCCGCAGCGCGCACCACAATATTGTCCTCAATACGCACACCGCCATAGGGGCGGAAATCCTCCACCTTTTCCCAATGCACTTCAGTGGCAAGGGGTGAAGCCTTTAACTCCTCCAGCAGGCTGTCGATAAAGTAGAGCCCAGGCTCAATGGTAAATACCTGGTTTTCCTCAATGGTGCGACTGGTGCGTAGGAAAGGGTACTCCGCCGGTGGGGGCGTGGTACCGCCATCGGGGCCACTCTGGTGGCCGCCTACGTCGTGGACCTGCAGGCCGAGGAAGTGGCCCAGGCCGTGGGGCATAAACGGCCGGGTCAGGCCCGACTCCACTGCGCCTTCCGCCGAGGTCTTGATCACCCCAAACCGGGCCAGCAGCTCGCCGACCTTCAGGTGGCACTGGGCGTGCAGAGCCGGGTAGGGCAGACCGGGTTTGAGCCCATCCACCAGTTCCAGTTGCTTTTCCTCCATGGCTGTCACCAGCTGCGCGAAGGCGTTGTCGGCGTAGGTATACGTACGGGTGATATCTGAGCAGTAACCGTTGCAGTCTGCACCGGCATCGATCAAGAAAGTCCTCAGTTCCGACTTCGGCAGGCGCTCAGTAGAGAGGTGGTTGTAATGCAAAATTGCTGCGTGCGCATTCAGGGCAACGATATTGCCATAAGGCATGCGGTGCTCGCCCTGGCCCGTGGCACCCAGGTAGGCCTGGTTAATTTCAAATTCGCTGGCACCGTTGCGGTAAGCCTGCTCCGCGGCCCGGTGGCCGGCAAGGGCGATGCGGTTGGCCTCGCGCAGACAGGCGATCTCGTATGGGGTCTTGTAGGCGCGCGCCCAGTGCAGGCGGTTGATCAGCAGCGCCGGGTTGTCACTGCCGAGCTGCCAGCCCTGCAGGCTGTCGCCTTCACCAATAAAGGCTGCGTTATCCGCACGAAGGAATGCCTTGGCATCGGCGGGCTTGCCCAGCAGCTCGATATCATAAAACCCACTCCAGAAAGCCTGGGGAGCGGGCGGGACAAAGTGCCAGAAGTCTACCGGACGGTAGAACAGCAGCTTCGGCTTGCGCCCGCGCTGGTAGATTACCCAGCTGTGTGGATTGTCTGTGATCGGGACCAGGGCCTTGAAGTGGGGATTGGGCTTGAAGGGGTAGGGGTTGTCATCCAGAAACTGCAGCCTGGGGGCGCCGCTGAACACATTGAGGGTCTCAAAGCCGCAGGCCTCCAGTATGGTATCGTAGCGGTGGCACAGGGTGGCCATATGCTCGGCGTAAAGGTTTTTATCCATGTTCTCCCCGGAGTGGATCGCTGAATTGGTCAATCGGCATAGTGTATAGTCTGGGCTCTGGATAGTTGGCCTGAAATTTGACCATGGAAAAGAAGATACTGCTGACCGACTGCCCCGATGACAAGGGCTTGATCGCGAAGATTACCAATATCTGCTACAAGCACCAGCTCAATATCATCAGAAACCATGAATTTGTGGACCGGCAGCAGGGCCGCTTCTTTATGCGCACGGTTCTGGAGGGCATCTTCAATGAGTCCACCTTCCTGGAAGACCTGGATATGGCCCTGCCCCAGGGGGCGGAGCGGCGCCTGGTATCCGCCGGGCGCAAGCGCCTGGTGCTGATGGTCACCCGCGAGCCTCACTGCCTGGGGGATATTCTGATGCAGTGCTACTCCGGCGCAATGGATGTGGAAATCGCTGCGGTGATTGGCAATCATCCGGATCTTGCCGGGCTGGTACAGAAGTTTGATATTCCCTTTCACTGTGTGCCGGTCAACGGACTGACGCGCAGCGAGCACGAACAGCAGGTGGCAGCGCTGGTGGACGAGTACAGACCGGATTACCTGATACTCGCCAAGTATATGCGAATACTCACCCCCGATTTTGTGGCCCGCTACAGTGGGCGAATGATCAATATCCACCACTCCTTCCTGCCCGCTTTTATCGGTGCCAGGCCCTACCAGCAGGCCTATGAGCGCGGGGTAAAAATTATCGGTGCCACCGCGCACTTTATTACCGAAGACCTGGATGAGGGGCCGATCATTGAGCAGGACGTGATTCATGTGGACCATGCTCACTCCGCCGCGTCCATGGCGGAGGCCGGCCGCGATGTGGAAAAGCTGGTATTGTCCCGGGCCCTGCTCATGGTGTTGCAGGAGCGGGTGTTTATCCACGGCAATAAAACGGTGGTATTCAAATAGCCGGCGGGTAAGCTGGCGGATGGGATCACCGGGGTGGTTTTTCACTGCACATTGAGAATAAATAGAGACCAGGGGGCGTATTTTGGCTGTTTATAAAAAATGTATCGGTATACTTTTTCCGCCGCGGCTGCGGAGTTTTTGGCTATTCCCACTGCTTGTGGCCGCCTGTGCCAGCGACGGGCCCATGCCTGGAATGAAGGAATCCTTGCACACTGAAGTTGCAGCCAATGGTGCCAAGCGCTTTATTTTTACCCTGGAGAGAGAAAACGAGTCATTCCCTGCACCGGTGCTGAAGAACTCCAACGCCCAACGGCGCATGCAACGCGCGCCTGTGGGTATTGACGCAAGTGCCAGCCGCCGCGATATCGCCTATTTTGAGCAGGCTTTGGCGCGAAAACTTGCCGAAGTGGGCTTCTGCAAGCAGGGGTATTTTGAAATAGAGCGCACAGTTTCCAAATACGGCGGTGAAGTGCGCGGAGAGTGCCGAGAGGGGGCCGGGGAATAGACCTTTGCCGCCCGTAAGGTATTTGTAGCTGGTGTATTTCCAAAGCGCCTCATTCCCTATCATCGGGCAAAAACTGCTCATGGCTGGGCAGGCGGTTTACAGTGCCGTTGATCAGCGTTTTCAGGTTTGCCATCAGATCCTGCAGTTGTGGCTGTGACAGGGCGCTCGCGATGATATGGTGATCTCCGGGCAGAAGGCCCTGCCCGATCATAACCTGCTGCCAGGCCTCTTCCGCAAACAGGTCATTGGTATCCCGGAATAGCTTGCCGGTGGTGCGGAACAGGGCGATCTTGTCGCTCAGGCCGGAAGGGATTTGCATGCTTTCACAGGCTTGCCAGAATGGGCTGTCGCGGCGTTGGTTGGCTTTGTAATGCAGGATGATAAAATCGCGGATGCGCTCTATTTCCACCTGCGACTGGCGATTGAATTCCGCCACCTCGCAGGGTCTGATGCCGCGGTGGGGAAAGGTTTTGATCAGGCGGGTGGCCGCGGACTGGATCAGGTGGATACTGGTGGATTCAAGAGGCTCCAGAAAGCCACTCGACAGGCCGATACTGATCACGTTTTTGTTCCACTGCGCGCGTCTGCGCCCGGTTTGGAAGCGGATGATCTTGGGCTCCGACAGGGCTTCAGTACCCAGGTTCTGCATCAGCGTATCGCGGGCCTGCGCATCGCTCCAGTAGCGGCTGGAATACACCATGCCGTTACCGGTACGGTGTCGCAGGGGGATGCGCCACTGCCAGCCGGCCTTGTGGGCGATGGCGCGGGTATAGAGCACTATGGGTTTTTCCGCAACGCTGGGCACGGCCATGGCCCGGTCGCAGGGCAACCAGTGAGACCAGTCCTCAAACCCTGTGTTCAGGGTTTTTTCTATCAGCAGGGCAGAGAGGCCGGTGCAGTCGATAAACAGGTCGCCGCCAACCGTCTGGCCGCTCTCCAACAGTAGGCGGTCAATAAAGCCGCTGTCTGCTTGAACTTTTACCTCCCGTACCGTGCCCTCGATACGCTTTACGCCATTGTCCTCACTGTATCGGCGCAGGAATTGGGCATAGAGTGCCGCGTCGAAATGATAGGCGTAGGACAAGCCGGGCAGATTGGTGCCTGCAATCTGTGCCAAAGGGGCGAATTTATTGCGCATGGCAGCCTGGTAATTCAGGGAGTACTCCCACAGGCTCGAGGTGTCGCCATCGTGACGGCTTCTTAGCCAGAGGTGGTGGAAATCACAAAACGGCAAATGTTTGCCGATAGTGCCAAAGGCGTGCATATAACGGCTGCCCTGTTGCAGCCAGTTTTCAAACTGGATGCCCAGTTTGATGGTGGCCTTGGTGGCCTTCAGAAATGCCTGCTCATCCAACCCCAGGGCCTGGTTAAAGTGGCTGATTGGCGGGATGGTGGCTTCACCGACGCCGACGGTACCGATCTTTTCCGATTCCACCAGTGTGATATCGATCACCTTACCCAGCACCCTGGCCGCCAGGGCCGCGGTCATCCAGCCGGCGGTGCCCCCTCCGAGAATGACGAGCTTGCGGATAGTGTCGTCGTTCAATGGCTACTCCCGATAAAAAGCGCAAAAAAAAAAGCCCTTGCAATACAGGATCACAAGGGCCCAATACCTGTGAGAGCAACTGGAGATCTAAAGCGCGTAACTGAAGCCCAGCAGATAGATTCTGCCGTAGTTCTGGTAGTCGCGTACCTGCAGTGGGTTGTCGCCACTCAGGGTAGTGAAGGGCTCATTGGTCAGGTTCTGCCCCTGCAGGAATACTGACAGACCTTCCAGAGCACCGATACCGGCCTCGGCAAAATCGTAACCGATTTGTGCATCGACGAGGGTTTCGCCCACCACGTCCACTTGTTGGCTATCGAAGCCGATACCGTAGACCTCACCCTTGAAGTCGTCGCGTTTGCGCATACTCACACGGGCGGAAAAGCCGTAGTTTTCATAGTAAGCGGTCATGGTCTGAATACTCTCGGACAGACCTGGCAACTGGTAGTCATTGCCGTTTAAGTCCTCAAAGTTGGACTTGAGGCTAGTGTGGCTGGCGAGCACACCAAAGCCATCCAGACTCTTGGCAAAAATATTAAACGGCAAAGCCACAGACAGCTCAAGACCGGCCAGTGATCCGCCACCACCATTGACCTTGCTGGAACGGGTGGCTGTGGACTCTATACCCTCTGGCACCAGTTCTGCACCTAGCCCGATGGTTTCGAACAAATCAACTTCATAATTGTCATCAAAATGCCAGTTGTCGATGTCTTTCCAGAACACCGCCACAGAGAAGTAGCCTTCATCACTAAAGTAGTTATCGTAGGAAAGATCCACACCCAGTGCCTCTTTCGGCTCCAGGTACGGGTTACCGCCGACGATCTTGAAGAAATTGCCATTATCATCTTGTGTTGTGAGAGTTTCGATATGGACAGAGGAATTCATCTCGTCCATGCGCGCACGGGAGATGGTCTTGGCCGCACCAAAGCGCAGGGTTTGCTGATCATCAAGCGCCAGCGCCAGATTCAGGCTCGGCAACCAGTGGCTATAGTCATGGTCTACATCAATTGGCACCGCCTCAACCAACTCATTTACCACTTGTCCGGAAAATCCTTTGGATTGCTGTTCTGTGTAGACATAGCGCATACCAATGTTACCGGTCAGTGGCATACCTGCGATTTCGGTATCGAAATCCGCCTGGACAAAGGCGGCGGTGACCTGTTCGTTGATATTGTAGGACTTGGTCAGATGCTGGATACCGGTCAGGGCTTCGTCGGTCAGTTCATAGTAGCCATCCGCCAGCAGGCCAGCGGAATCGTAGGCGATCATGTCGCCCATACCGATAAAGTCCAAAGAAACCGTACCCAGGCGGTATTGCTCCGGTACTTCCAGCACCTGCGGGAAATCCCGCAACGTCATATAGAAGCCTTGGGACCGCTTGATTTTCTCACGCTCGCGGTAGGAAACCCCATAGCGGATTTCATTGACGATACCGGCTTCCACCATCTGCGTGGCGGCCAGCTTTAGTGAAGTTAGCTCGTCATCAATTTCCGGAGCGTTAATAAAGCCGTCTTGGGCGGCGTTGAAATATTGATCCCCGTCTTCGAGGCCATACTTGTTATTCAGCGCGGTACTCGCTCCCCAGCTCAAAGGGCCGCCCAGCTTGATCAAGCCAAAGTCGCTGTAGTCGAGTCCGTGGTTAAACGTGGCGCCAGTATTGCCGGAGTTAAAGGCATAGCCCAGATTGTCGGCTACACCCTCACTGTCGCCGCGGCCGGTACCCGCATAGCTTTCGAAGCTCCAGATATCCCGCGCCACATTGGAATGGCTAGCGTCAAACTCCAGCTGCAGCGCATCGTTAAGATCGTATTGGGCGTTGAAGCCGAAGGCGCTCAGCTTGGCATCCCGGATTTCCATATCATTGCGCACCACCACGCGTTGGCCTTCGGTAACACCGTTGGTGAAGAAGCCCGAATTTACATCCAATTCGCCTGGGATAAAGGAGCCCTGTCCCCAAGCGAACGGTACCTCAATTCCGCGCAGGATTTTTTCATCGGAAAAATCGACATACAGAGCATCAAAAGTGGTATGCAGCTTTTCGTTTGCCTGAACCTCCACCACCAGCATTGCGCTGTCGCGTTCCAGTACCGAGGAGCGTACAAAGGGCTTGGCGCCACCCAGCATACTGCCGCCCGTGGATTCCCAGGGAGAGCCATCACTGTTCCGATTATCCTCGTCACCCGGCCAGTTATGATAATTACCCTGGTCATCAACGAAAATTTCAGGATAACCCCAGGCATTCCAGCGCTCTTCCTGATTGGGAGAACGCATGGTGTTGTAAGCGAAGGCCACGCCGATGCGGTCGTCGGCAAACTGGTCGATATAGGAGAAGGTGGCGCGCTGGCCCTGGTCCTCGCCATCCGGGTTCAGTTTGTCGAAGCCGGTCATTTCGAACTGGCCATTGAGCTGAATCACGCGTTCGTTGCGTGATAAGGGCTTGACGGTCTGCAGGTCAATCACCCCGGCAATACCCTCGGCTTCGATGCTGGCCTGGGGTGTCTTGTAGACGGTCACACCGCTCATGATCTCGGACGGGTAGAGATCGAATTCGACACCGCGATTGTCACCTATGGAGACCTGCTCGCGACCGTTAAAGGTGGTGGCACTCTCGTTTTCACCAAAGCCGCGGATGGACACGCGGCTGGCGCGGCCGTCCAGGCGCTGGGCCGCGAGGCCGGGCAGGCGGGCAATGGCTTCTGCAATGGAGGAATCGGGCAGCTTGCCGATATCTTCGGCAGAGATGGCTTCCACCACAGCCTTGGCATCGCGCTTGGTGCCGATGGAATCCATCACACTCTTGCGGAAACCGGTCACAGTGACCTCTTCAATGGTTGCGCTAGCGGCCTCCTCGTCCGCTGCGAGCGCTGTCAGGGGCATACTGGCGGTAGCCGCAATGGCGATGGACAGCAACGTGGGCCGAAAACCCCCTGAGCTTTTGTTGGATAGACGCATCATCTTCTCCCGGAATTATCGTTATGGTGATGAGTCGCATCCTAGGCTTCGCGACAACCCATCACATCCTCCCCCGAGGGGGAGGAGGCAGGGCCGTGGTCGGCACCTCTGGAAAAAGTGACTGATTGCAATATAACGCTTTGTTTTATATGTATTTTTAGTCATGCCCCCGACCCGCTTTCCGGATGCCCGGCTGGGCGCTTGGTGCCCGAACCGTGAGCGTCGGCCTTGCGGGGAAGCCACTGGCTCCAAGCGCTGCTGGCAGTTTTTGAGAAATGCCACTTAGACCGGGGTATCGGGATCAGCGCGGGCTGTAAGAGAGTATATCCGAAAAGATTAAAATTGCGCCAAAAGGGTCCTGATCTTGGGCAGTGCTGTGGGTGCTAGTCAGCCGGTGAAAGACAAGCGGTGCGATGGCGTTTTGGCAGTATTCCCGCAGTGTCAATCCACAAGGTTATGGGATCGCTTGTGGGTCGCCGGGTTAGCTAGGCGTGCTTTTGTCGAGGTACGGTAGCGGTGAAACCGAAAATTCACGGTTTTGTCATCAGGATTAAGGAATTCCCTGCAATTGTTTGCGCCGTTTACTCCATTTGTGTCAACAGGAAAAGGCGATGCAGACACTGGACTTGGTTCCGGCAGCGGCCCTGGTGGGTGCGCTGCTGTCGGCTCAGGAGGCCCCTGCGCAGCTATCCGCGCTCAATGACGGTGGCAGGGCCCTGGCAATCTACGGGGATACCGGCCCCAGTGACTTGTCGCTGGATCGGGTTGGCACCGCCCCGGCTTATTCTGAAAAGCCGGATTGGCAAAATACGGATGAGCGCGACATTGCCGGTCCTGTCCTGAGTGTCTGCGGCGAAGCCGCCACATTGATCAGCCAGGTACAGGGCCCCGGCTTTGCCAGTGTCCTGCAGGGTGAGCGCCACGAGATTGAAGCGGTGGTTACAGGGGATTTCCAGGACCCCATTACCGGTCTTGCCGGCTTCTTCCTGCAGGAAGAGGACAGCGATCAGGACGGGCTAAGCAACACCTCTGAGGGTCTGTTTATCTACGACAATGCCTTCGCCGTGGCGGTGCAGGCAGGTGATTTGGTGCGTGTGGGGGGTATCGTTGATGAGTTCTATGGCTTTACCGAGCTCACGCAAGTTTATGGCGTCACTATTTGTGGCGGTGGGTATAAGGTAACCGCTGAGGGCGTACAGTTGCCGTTTGGCTCCATCCAGGCGCAGGAGCAGCTTGAAGGGATGCTGGTGACATTCCCCCAGACCCTGACAGTGAGCGGCCACTACAACCTGGGCCGTTATGGCGAGGTGATTCTCTCCAAAGATCGCCTATATATTCCCACCCACAACAATGCACCGGGTGCAGCGGCCGCGGCACAGGCGGCGGCCAACCAGTTGAACCGGATTGTGCTGGATGACGGCGCCGCCGTGCAGAACCCCGAGGTGCTGCCCTACCCGGCGCCGGGCCTTAGCGCTGACAACACGCTGCGCAGTGGTGATACCCTGCAACGGCTCAGTGGCGTCATGGCCTATGGGTTTGGGGCCTACCGTGTACACCCGGTTGAAGTGCCGCAATTCACCCCGGCGAATGGGCGCGATAAAACGCCCATTCTGCCCGGCCAGGGCAGTTTGCGTATCGCCAGTTTTAACCTGTTGAATTATTTCAATGGCGATGGCATTGGAGGTGGCTTCCCCACCGAGCGCGGTGCGGATACCCCGAGGGAGTTCCAGCGCCAGCGGGATAAAATTATTGCCGCGATCCTGCGAATGGAAGCGGATATTGTGGGCTTGATGGAGCTGGAAAACGATGGTTACGACAGGGACAGTGCGATCCAGGATCTGATTAGGGGGCTCAACAACGCAAGTGGGCATCAGCGCTACCAGTTTATCGATCCGGGTCTCATCCGGCTCGGTGATGACGACATCAGTGTGGGTATGATTTATCGCAGCGACCGGGTGATGCCGCTGGGCAGTGCGGCGACAATAGAGGATTACCCGTTTGACGCTGGCAATCGTCCGCCACTGCTGCAACCCTTTGTCGAGCTTTCCTCCGGGGAGCGTCTTATTATTGTTGCGAATCATTTCAAGTCCAAGGGCCGCTGTCCTGGGGATGACAGTTTCAATGATGACCAGGGCGATGGCCAGGGCTGTTGGAACACCCTGCGCACCCAGGCAGCAAAGGCATTGGTACGCTGGATAGACGGCGATCCAACCGGCAGCGGCGTTGATCGCGTATTGGTACTGGGTGACCTCAACAGTTATGCACGGGAAAACCCGATCACCACCCTGAAGAATGCCGGTTACACGGATCTGCTGCAGAGGTATGGCAAGGGTAAGGCTTATTCGTATGTGTACGATGGCCAGTCCGGGTATCTCGACTACGCCCTCGCCAATGCGGCCCTGGCACCGCTGGTAACCGCTGCAGTGGTTTGGTCTATCAATGCCGATGAACCGCGGGTACTGGATTACAATACGGAGTATAAGAGTGACCTGCAGCTGGAGAGTCTGTATTCTCCTGGGCCCTTTCGCGCATCGGACCACGATCCTGTGATTGTGGAGCTGGCGCTGGATGCCATTAACCTGGCGCCCAAGGCGGGATTCAGGTGGGAAACCGAGGGCAACACAATCTCTTTCGCCGATACCAGCAGTGACCCGGACGGTGTCCTGGTGCGCTGGTTGTGGCGCTTCGGTGACGGTTCGAGCAGTACGCAACAAAACCCCAGCCACCATTTCCATGCACCGGGTTTCTATCTGGTGCGTTTGAAGGTGAAAGACGAGCGCGGTGCGGTATCCACCGTTGCGCAACTTATTGAAGTGAAAGGCTTGGTAGCAGGTGCAGAGAAATAAACTTGGGCGAGTTTCGAAAATATTTCGGACACAAAAAATCCAGTGCATAGCTCAATGGGAATTTACTAAAAGTATTATCGAATTAACAGTGAGTATGATCCTCCCCGGTGCTTTGCATCTCTGTTTACCCCATGATAGCGTTTGCTAGTCGGTGCTTTTACTGTGTTGAATAAAGCAAAGGTGCTGAAAACTCTAATTTTGGAGAAATTTCGATGATTGGATATATCACTTTTGGCACAAATGATTTCAATAAAGCTGTTGATTTTTATGACAATCTTTTAGCGGAATTGGGTGCAAAGAGAGTTATTGAAACCCCTGAATTTGTGGCTTGGGGGCCAGAATATGGTGTGGCAAGTCTGTCGGTTTTAAATCCCCACGATGGCAAGCCTGCAACTGCAGGTAATGGTGTGATGGTGGCCCTGAATGCTGATAGTCCGGGAAAAGTAGATCTGGTTTACCAGAAAGCCATTGCGCTCGGGGCTACCTGTGAAGGTGAACCTGGGCCTAGAGCAATGCCTGGTTTTTATGCGGCCTATTTTAGGGATCTGGATGGTAATAAACTAAACGTATTTAATTTTTCACAGACGTAAATGGCGAAGAGTTTATTCTAAAAATCTGGCCTACCTCATTTACTAACAAGGCCGAAGGGAAGAATATCCTTATCTCGGGACCGTATGAGGCATGGGCGCCGATTACGGGCGTACAGGGAGGTGTTCACGGCGTGCCCCGAGAGGAGGCTATTCTTTGCTTCCGACCCGATAGTATAATCCAACCGTGATATTGGTCATGTTCTTGTGACTGTTCCTTATTTATGCTTCCTAATCGTTGCGGAAAACCCGGCGGGTGTCAGATAGCCCGATGTGGAGATGCGTTGTTGTCCATTGTAATTCTGGCGCCATTTATGGATCAGTCTCTTGAAAGGTACAGGGTTTCTGGAGCCAGGCTTCATAAGGCACTCGGGGGTCGTCTGAGTACTTCGGATATTCCCAAGAGCGCTTGCGAATCGGATGATCAATGTCAAGGCCGCAAAGGAGAATCCTGTCGGGGTGCGCTCTGCTTCTGAGCTGAAGACCGGGAATACCCGGTATATTGGATGGAATTTACCGGGGCGCCGGTCGGTGCTCAGTGGGTTTTAGCATTTAGGGCCTGTTGCTTGAGAGGCTGTGCCCCGCGAGTGATTAACGGATTAAGGAGGTGTTTGGGTGAGCGAACACGAAAAAATCAATTATGTCGAATTCCCGGCGTGCGACCTGGAAAAAACCAAGGCATTTTTCGCTGAGGCTTTCGGTTGGGTATTTACCGATTACGGTCCCGAATATACGGCTTTTACCGCTGCCGGACTGGATGGGGGTTTCTTTCAGGCCAACTTGCACAGCTCAACCGCGAGCGGTGGTGCGCTGGTGGTGATTTACAGTACCCATCTGGAAGAGACCCTGAGAAAGGTGGAGGGCTGCGGTGCTAAAGTGGTAAAACCTATTTTCTCTTTTCCCGGCGGCAGGCGCTTTCACTTTACCGATCCCTGCGGCAATGAGTTTGCAGTCTGGTCGGATGCGAAATTGTAAGGCAATGTGCCCAAAGCCCCCGGTTTAATGAGGCTTTGGACTTCACAATTGTTAAATCAGGCTTTGAAATTCGCAGCCAGTTTTTTTTCTACCAGATGTTTCCTCAACCTGGCATACCGGGGGACTCCGTTTTTATAGGGGGGGTAGTCTTCGCCCTGGATCAGCGGCAACAGATAGTCGCGCCCCTGTTGGGTAATGCCGAACCCGTCTTCGCTGATAAACGTATTTGGCATGAATTTTTCCACATTGGCCACTTCGGACAAGGGTGCCTCCCCGACAGACCAGCGGTACTCGCTGCCTTCGGCGCGAATAATGGCCGGCATAATGGCATTTTTGCCAGCAACTGCCATTTGCACAGCAGCGCGGCCGACGGCATAGGCTTGCTCCACATCGGTGGCGGAGGCGATATGGCGCGCAGCGCGCTGCAGGTAGTCGGCCAGGGCCCAGTGGTATTTCAGGCCCAAGTCGCTCTTGATCATAGCGGCAAGCGTCGGCGCTACGCCGCCGAGCTGCTTGTGGCCAAAGGCATCGGTGGCGCCGGCATCAGCGAGGAAAGTGCCGTCTTTGTTCTGGACGCCTTCGGAGGCGACGATGACGCAGTAGCCTTTCTCGTCCACGGTTGCCTGCACCTTGGCGAGGAACCTTTCTCTATCGAAGGCCACTTCCGGGAACAGGATAATGTGGGGTGCATCGCCTTCCTGCTCCTGGGCCAGGGCGCCGGCGGCGGCAATCCAGCCCGCGTGGCGGCCCATCACCTCTAGAATAAAGACTTTCGTGGAGGTGGCGCACATGGAGGCCACATCCATGGCGGCCTCCTGGGTGGATACCGCCACGTATTTGGCCACAGAGCCGAAGCCGGGGCAGTTGTCGGTCAGGGGAAGGTCGTTGTCTACGGTCTTGGGAATATGGATGGCCTGGATGGGGTAGCCCATGGTCTCGGACAATTGGGACACTTTCAGGCAGGTGTCCGCGGAATCACCGCCGCCGTTATAGAAGAAGTAACCGATATCGTGCGCTTTGAATACTTCTATCAGACGCTCGTATTCTGCACGATTTTCCTCCAGGCTCTTCAGTTTGTAACGGCAGGAACCAAAAGCGCCGGAAGGGGTGTATCGCAGTGCGGCAATATCCTCCGCACGCTCCCGGCCCACGTCGATCAGTTCCTCGCGCAGTGCGCCGAGGATGCCGTTTAGCCCCGCGTAGACATTGCCAATCTTGTCCTGGTTTTCACGCGCGGCTTCGATGACACCGCAGGCAGACGCGTTGATCACAGCGGTCACACCACCGGATTGTGCATAAAAGGCATTTTTTTTCGACATGGTTATCCTGTATCTATCGCGGTCTTGGGAAAGGCTTCTGTTTGGCTGTCCGGCGTACACCTGCTTTCGTTGCCGTGGCGGGCGGGGATTGCCGGGACTTGTGCCGGCTGTCGGCCATTGCCGAAAAATTTCTACCCGCTAAAAGATGGTGGGGCCGACCAGTGCGGGAGCGGAGTCTAATGGAATAGCGCGTAGAATGCATGGCGAGCGGAGTATTTGGCAATTACTGGCCTGTTTTGTCGTGTTAAGCTTGCGCCGCAACTATCGGGAGTACAGGTTTCCGCCATGCATATCCACATTCTAGGTATTTGCGGCACCTTTATGGGAAGCCTGGCCCAGTTGGCCGTGGCTGAGGGGCACCGGGTGACAGGCAGCGATGCCAATATCTACCCGCCGATGAGCACTCAATTACAGCAGGCGGGTATCCAGATCAATGAGGGGTACGATCCAGCGCAACTGGAGCCGGCGCCCGACCTGGTGATCATAGGCAATGCCCTGTCCCGCGGGAATCCCGCGGTGGAAGCGGTGTTGGAGCGGGGACTGCCCTATACCTCCGGAGCCCAGTGGCTGTGTGATCACTGCCTCGGCGGGCGCTGGGTGTTGGCGGTGTCCGGTACCCATGGCAAGACCACCACCGCGGGCATGCTGGCCTGGATTCTGGAAGTGGCGGATATGCAGCCGGGTTTCCTGATCGGCGGTGTGCCAAGTAATTTCGGTGTGTCGGCACGGCTGGGGGAATCTCCTTTTTTTGTCGTGGAGGCGGATGAATACGATACCGCCTTCTTCGACAAGCGCTCCAAGTTTGTGCACTACCGCCCGCGCACGGTCATTATCAACAACCTGGAATTCGACCACGCGGATATCTTTGACAGCCTGGCGGCGATACAGCGTCAGTTCCACCATCTGGTGCGCACGGTGCCGGCCAATGGCCTGATTGTTGCCGCCGCCGAGGAAAATGTACAACAGGTGCTGGCGCAGGGCTGTTGGAGTGAAATTCAGCACTTTGGCATTGAGGGTCAGGAGGGTCTTAGCCTGGGTGACTGGCGCGCGGTGGATATCGCTGCGGATGGCAGCAGTTTCACCGTACAGTTTGAGGGGGCCGAGGTGGCGCGGTTGGAGTGGGATTGCACCGGATTACACAATGTGCGCAACGGCCTCGCCGCCATGGCGGCCGCCCGCCATGTGGGGGTGGTGCCGGAGTTGAGTAGTGCCGCGCTGGGGCGTTTCCAGGGAGTCAAGCGCCGTATGGAGTGTCTGGGCGAAGTGGCCGGAATCCGTGTGTATGACGATTTTGCCCATCACCCGACGGCGATCCAATCCACCCTCAATGGGCTGCGGGCCAAAGTGGGAGGGGACAGGATCATCGCCCTGATCGAGCTGCGCTCCAACACCATGCGTATGGGGGTGCACCAGGACAAACTGGCGAATGCCTGCAGCGGTGCGGATATGGTGCTCTGGTACCAACCCCGGGGAATGGACTGGTCATTGGATGCGGTGACCCGCCACTCTTCGGTGCCTGCCGGGATTTTCGATAGTATCGAGACCGGTGTCGAATCGGCCCTCAAACTCGCCGATAAGGGCAGCCATATTGTGGTGATGAGCAATGGTGGTTTCGGTGGTATTCACCAGCGCCTTATCGGTGCTTTGGAACAGAAATACCATCGCTCAGTCTGAGGAATGTTACCGGCACGGAAACGGGTTCGGGGAGTTCTGTCTCAGGGTAAATCAGGGTCACGATATTGCAACAGCCTACTTTTGACAAAACTGTCACTCTGGCCATGACCGGGGCTTCAGGGGCGCAGTACGGTCTGCGCCTGCTGCAGTGCCTGCTCGCAGCCAGAGTGCGCGTCTGGCTGCTGGTGTCCGAAGCGGCGCGGGTGGTGATCAATACCGAAACTGACCTGAAACTCCCCGAAGGCGATGGTGCAGCGCTGCAGGGTTTTCTCGCCGATTATTTTGGCGCGAAGGCGGGGCAACTAACCCTGTTTGGCGGGCGCGACTGGTTTTCTCCGGTGGCATCCGGCACTGGTGCCCCGGCCAGTATGGTGATTTGTCCGGCCAGTGGCGGTACCCTTTCGGCGGTTGCCTGTGGTGCTTCCAACAACCTGATCGAGCGCGCCGCGGATGTGGCCCTGAAGGAGCGCCGCCAGCTGATCCTGGTCCCGCGCGAGGCGCCTTACTCGGAGATTCACCTGGAAAATATGCTCAAGCTCACCCGGATGGGCGCGATGATCCTGCCCGCCAGCCCCGGTTTTTACCAGAGACCGCGCGCAGTTGAGGATATTGTCGACTTCGTCGTGGCACGCCTGCTTGACCAGTTGGGCGTGGAGCAGAAATTATTACCGAACTGGGGCGAATAGGTCGCTAAAAGAGGCCATTGCCGTGAAACCGAGCATCACGATTCATTACTGTGTGCAGTGCAACTGGATGTTGCGCGCCACCTGGATGGCCCAGGAATTGCTCTATACCTTTGCCGATGACCTTCAGCAGGTTGCATTGCAACCCGGAACTGGGGGAGTATTTGAAATCCGGATTGGCGAAAATTTGATCTGGGAGCGCAAACGCGATGGCGGCTTTCCCAGTGCAAAGGCGCTCAAGCGGTGTGTGCGGGATCTGCTGTTTCCAGACCGTGCGCTGGGACATAGTGATACACCCTGAATTTATTTCCAATAAAACGGTGTGATCAAAAAATTTGTCCTAGTAAGCACTCTGAGAGTGATCAAAGCGTACGCGGTACTGTGGTTCACTGATATTGAATACAAGCGGAAATTTATGCTGTCAGCTTTCAAGACCTGTTACGAATACCTGGTGACCAAGCGGCCATTGATTGTATTAGTGGTCGTCGGCCTGTTGAGTCTGCTGGCGGCGATGGGCCTGCCCCGCTTTAAACTGGATGCCTCCGCGGATTCCCTTACGCTGGAAGCGGACCAGTCCCTGGATTATTTTCGCGAGATTTCCGCGCGTTACGCCAGCGGTGACTTCCTGGTGGTGACCTACCGTTATAAGGATGGCGACCTGTTTAGCGATGCGTCCCTGGTCACCCTGAGCAGACTGCGCGACGCGCTGGGCGGGGTGGATGGCGTTACCAGTGTGCAGACCATTCTGGATGTGCCGCTACTTTATAGTCCCAAACTGTCTTTGACCGATCTCAGCGACGATATTCGTACCCTGTCCAATCCCGACACCGACAGGGATCTGGCCCGCCAGGAGTTTCTCTCCAGCCCCATTTATCGCGAATTGATCCTGAGCCCCGACGGCCAGACCACCGCACTGCTCGCCAATCTGAAACTGGACAAGCGCGGTATCGAACTGGTGCGCGAACGCGACGCTCTGCGCCGCAAACGCAACAGGGAAGGCCTGGATGCAGAGGAGTCCGCGCGGCTGCAAGAGGTGAGTGCGGTTTACCTGAAGCACCGTACCGAGCAGGAACTGGAAGCTCGTCAGCGAGTGGAGACAGTGCGCGGGATTCTGGCCGATTACAAGGGGCAGGCGGAATTGTTCCTCGGCGGTGTAACCATGATCACCGCGGATATGATCGCGTTTATCAAGAGCGATCTGGTGGTGTTCGGTGTGGGTATCCTCGCCTTTATTATCCTCACCCTGCTGCTGATCTTTCGTCAGCCGCGCTGGGTGCTGCTGCCGCTGCTCACCTGTGTGACCACCGCGGTGGTGATGCTGGGCCTGCTCAGCTGGCTCGACTGGCGCCTCACGGTAATCTCTGCCAATTTTGTCGCGTTGCTGCTGATAATCACTCTTGCCATCACCATCCACCTGGCGGTGCGCTACCGCGAATATATTGCCCAGCAACCCCACTGGAGCCGTGAGGAACTGGTGCTGCAGACTGTGCGCTTTATGGCCAAGCCGTGCCTGTACACTGCGCTGACGACGATCGTGGCTTTTGTATCCCTGGTGGTGAGCGGCATTCGCCCGGTGATCGATTTTGGCTGGATGATGACCACGGGTGTTACCCTGGCGCTGGTGCTGTCTTTCCTGATTATCCCCTGCTTCCTGATGATTCTGCCCAAGCGTGAGGGCAAGGTGGGCGCGGACAACTCCCACGCCTTTACCCTGCGCTTTTCCCGTTTTGCCGAGGGACACAGATTTATTGTATTGGGCGTTTCTCTTCTGGCTTTCGTGGTCGGTGCAGTGGGTGTGTCCCAGTTGAAGGTGGAAAACCGCTTCATCGATTACTTCGATGATGCCACCGAGATCTACCAGGGCATGCTGGTGATCGACCGTCGCCTGGGCGGAACCGTCACCCTGGATATCATTCTCGATAAACCCGAGGGGGATAAGGCGGCCTTTGAGGGGGAGGAAGATCCTTTCGGCGAGACCGCAGGCGAAGACGTCCTCGCTGCGGAAGATCCTTTTGCCTCAGACGATCCCTTCGGCAGTGCGGGAGAATCCCAGGAGCTGAGTTACTGGTTTACGGTGGCCGGTCTTGCCGAGCTGGAGCAGCTACACGACTATCTGGAGGCGCAGCCGGAAGTCGGCAAGGTGCAGTCCCTGGCAACTGCGTACAAGGTGGCCCGCGATTTGAAAGGCGGCCCGCTCAATGATTTCGAACTGGCGGTGGCGAATAACAGCCTGCCAGCGGAAATTCGCAGTGTACTGATCAGCCCCTATCTTTCCGAGGAGGACAGCCAGGCGCGCATCACCCTGCGGGTCATGGAAACTGACCCCGGCCTGCGCCGCGGGGAATTGATCCACCGCATCTACGACTACGCCCACAACGAAATGGGCATAGCCCCGCAAAATATCCATCTGACCGGCTTGCTGGTG
This sequence comes from uncultured Microbulbifer sp., assembly GCF_947489355.1. Taxonomy (GTDB): domain Bacteria; phylum Pseudomonadota; class Gammaproteobacteria; order Pseudomonadales; family Cellvibrionaceae; genus Microbulbifer. The sequence goes on from NZ_CANLDD010000038.1 coordinate 38,305, forward strand.
CTCTACAACAATATGCTGCAGAGCCTGTTCAAGTCGCAAATCCTCACCCTGGGAGCGGTGTTTGTGGGTATCCTGCTGATGTTCCTGGTGCTGTTCCGCTCCCTGTCCCTGGCCATTATCGCGCTGGTACCAAATATGCTGGCAGCCTGTGTGGTACTGGGCGGTATGGGGCTGGCCGGAATACCGCTGGATATGATGACCATTACCATCGCTGCGATTACGGTCGGCATCGGGGTGGATCATGCGATTCACTATCTGTACCGCTTCCGCGCGGAGTTCGCCAAAGACGGCAACTACCTGGCCACCATGCACCGCAGCCATGCGACCATTGGCCGCGCCATGTTCTACACGGCGATCACCATTATTGCCGGCTTCTCGATCCTGGCGTTGTCGAAGTTTGTGCCGTCCATTTATTTCGGCCTGCTGACCGCACTGGCCATGTCTGCAGCACTGCTCGGCTCTCTCACTTTGCTGCCGCTGCTGTTGGTAATGCTCAAGCCACTGGGCTCAGAGGTCCCGGGTGCCGCAGAGGCTACCGTGCCTGAGATCACCGCGGGGGCCTGAGGGAGAAGCCTTCCTTTGTGAAACAAAGAGCTCGGGTCAAATCCTGAGCTTTTTTGAATTTCGGGGCGTGAGCCCAACAGCAGGCCAGGCAGCCCTGAAATAGCGGTTTTTCCGCGACGCTCGACATTGTGCAGACACTCATTGAACTAGTCGTTGAATGAAATTTCAGAATACTGAAAAACTGCCCACCAATGCCCCGAGCCAACACGGTTTGGGGCGTACAAGGCGATAGGGTGGGTAGCTTGGCTCCCTTTGGTTGAACACCCAACAAAGCTATCACCATTAGCCATCATGCCAATCAGGCTTGCCTGTATGACCAATCGTGGTAACATCTAGCCAGCAGTAATCGGCTCGTACACGCGCGATACGCCTGCCTATGCGAGTGTTCACTTGCCCAAATATCCGGAGCTTTCCCTTTTGTTACGGGTTTTTTTCCATGAAAACTGACTTTGTTACCAATGGCCGTCGCATCTATCAACAGGTGGTGGAAAAAATGCTTGTGCTGCTCGACAGCGGCGATTATCCACCAGGGGTGCGACTGCCCTCCGAGCGCGAGCTGTCACAAATGTTCGCTGTCAGTCGCCCCAGTGTTCGCGAGGCCATCATTGCCCTTGAAGTGATGGGGCGTGTCACGGTGCGCACCGGTTCCGGTGTCTATGTTATCGAGCCAGTCGGCATATTTACGGACAGCATGGATTTCAGCCCGTTTGAATTGACCGAAGCGCGGGTATTGGTGGAAGGGGAAACCGCGGCACTGGCCGCTACCATGATTACCGAAGCGCAGTTGGAAGATCTGCGCAATGCCTACCGGGATATGGTGCGGGAAAATGAGGAGGGCAATCTGACTTCCGAGCGCGCGGACCGCAAATTTCACGAAGTAATCTCTCGTGCAACGAATAACCGCGTGCTAATGAGCACCATCGACAAACTTTGGGATATTCAAAAGCACTCGCCAGACGTTCAGGCAGTGCACAAGTCCGTGTGTAAAAAAGACGGACAAAAACGCCTTGCAGAACACAAGGCCATTTTGCAGGCACTGGAAAACCGCGATGCCAATGCCGCACGTCGTACCATGCGCCTGCACTTCAATCGCTCTCTGAATGCGCTGCACGACGCCTCCGAAGCCAAGGCGGTGGAAGTGGTGCGAAGGGAAGTGTCCGAACGTCGCAAGCGTTTTTCCATCGATCGTCTCGGAGGAGCCTCGGACCTCTGATGCTCGTCTGTCAGGCAAATGACTTAAAAGATGGCTGCCAAATTGTCAGATATCGGTGCACGGATGGTTTTTGGTATCCTGTTTACACGGGATTATTCATGCTGTCTTTGCGCCAGTTGCAAGCACAAAAAAAAGCCCGCATTTTGCGGGCAAAATTGGTTGCCGGCGGGTGGGATCCCGCCAGCCGAGAAGAGGCTATTGATCAAGCGGACCAGATTGAAGCGCCTTAGAACTTCGCTTTAAGCCCCAGGAATACGCGCGGGCCGTAACTATTAACTTCGCCCAGGTTATCATTGGTGAAGAAGTACTGCTTTTTCGGTTCATCAAACAGGTTGATGGCTTCCAGGCTCAGCTTCAGATTCTCGTTGACGCGATATGAGGCCCGCGCTTCCCACACACCAACGTCACCCACGTAGCGCAAGCGTGTGCCATTGCTGGTATACGGCTGGAAATACTCACTGCGATACTTGTAGATGATACTGGTGTCGAGATTGCCGATCTGATAGTACAGCTGACCAGAAAATACATTTTCGGAGAAACCCGGGACGTTGCCCGGCGCAATAATGCCCTGAGTCTGACTATGTACTGAGCCATCGTCGGCCAGTATGGTTACACTGCCGTACCGGCTGTCTTCGAACTTGAAGTCGGAATCTGCGTGATTGTAGCTGGCTTTTATACCCAGGCCACTCAGATATCCTGGCAAGTATGAGAAGCGGTGTGCACCGGTAATCTCGATACCGTTCAGGTCGTTGGTGTCTTCGTTGGCGCGGGTAGTAGTAAAGTCCGCTTCAACGGTCTGGCCATCGACAACAAAGCTCTCGGTGGTACGTGCCTGCTCGAAGCCGCCCTGGAATTTTTTGTGATAAATGCCGAACGCAAGCAGGGTATCCTCGTTGGGATACCATTCAATGGCGGCATCGAAGTTCCAGGAAGTCAACGGCTTCATGTTCGGGTTACCGCTGCCGCTGACATCCTCAATCAGCTCATCAATATTGGTAACCTCTTTGGAAGAAGTGGTTTTAAAGGTGCGTTTATAACCCAGGTCACTGGGATCCGGGCGGGAGAGGCCGCGATAAACCGCACCGCGCAGCAATACCGATTCGCTCACATCCGCGACGAGATTAAAACTCGGCAAAACTTCGGTGTAATCACCACCGGATGTCACGCGCTCAGGATCAGCATCTTCTATTGGTTGCAGGGACAGGGCTCCGCTGTCGTGGGTTAGGATTTCATAGGGGGCACGGTAAGCAACTGACTCGACATCAGTTTTTACCACACGCACACCGAAGTTTCCGTAGACCGCTTTGCCCAGCAGCGAGCTTTCGAAGTTTGCCATGACATAGCCAGCCGTGGTGGTCTCGGCCACATCGGTGACGTCTGTGTTTCTATCTTTCAGCTCGGGATAAGAAAATTCGGCGCCATTCGCGGAGAGAATCATGTTCGTCACACACATGGTGTCGAAAGTCGCCCAGCTGTTACCGGTACCGGTAGTGGCTGTACCAGTGGCGGAATCGATGTTGGTTACCAGATTGCCATCTCTCAGGCCATCGAGGAAATCCCTTTCGGGGAAGGGGATGGCACATGCTTTGTTGATGTCGGCGATAGTTGCAGCACCCGCTTCGGAACCGCGGCTGAGGCTGTATTCTTCGCGGTCCGCCCCCAGATCCAGATATTCCAGCTCGGAAAACCGCAGGCCGCCTTGCAGGCTTGTCACAAAACCGCTATCCAGTTTCCAGTCAAAATCGGTGCGAAAAGCGTTTATCGTATTGCGACGATCCACATCATTATCGATACGCACGCGGTAGGCATCGGAAAACAGAGTGTGGTCGGTTACATCAAAGTCGTTGACCGTGTACTGTAGAATACCGGAATCCTTAGTCCAGCTGACCAGCGGCCGATAGCCTCCCTGGGTCTCTTCACCGGCAATATTCTGTTTATCCGACTGTGTCCGCACGGAAACCTGAAGTTCTTCCCGGGTGGTTTCTGAGAATGAAACGTCAGCAGATACGGTCAGATTCTCAGTAAAATCGTAAGCAACATTCAGACCGTAACCGAGATAGTCCTCGGTACGGGAATAGACTTCGCTATTGGACTCGATGGCGGTTTCACCAGCCCACTCCGATACCGCACCGTTTTCTGAAACGATCAGAGACTCAGCGGTTAGACCCGGAGTAACGCGCCGCATGTTGGCGAAGTTCAAGTCGTGACGTTGCTCTGACTGCACACGCGCAGACTGTTGCAGATCGAAGTTGATATCCATTTTTTCACTGGGTTGGAACTGCAGTGCCACAAAAACGGAATCGCGCTTGTCAGACGTGTCATTCTGGCGATACCCGTTGGAACTTGGCGCGAATGCAAAAGCACTGTCGTCACTGTAGGCGTTGCCTGTCTCGGGATTTACCTCGGTATCAAAGGTGCCACCGGACTTGTTACAGTCATCAGGCTTCTCTCGATAAAAGCCACTGGCAATATCTGGATCATTCAGGCAGGCATAAAGAGATGAGCCGCTGGGGCTGGAGGAGCGTATCTCAGCTTCCGGCTGTGAGATATCACTTTTCTGATAACCCAGAGAAACGCCGAATGCCATGCCGTTGTCGAATTCGAACTGATCTACATAACTGGCAGTGCCACGGAAGCCCAGATTTCCCGCCATGGGGTCGTCGATATTGGACTGATCCGGGTTGTAGTTGGCCTTGGTATCTATCTGGATACGCCGCTTGCCATACTCCAGTGGTTTCAGGGTTTCCAACGCAATCAAGCCGGCCACGCCACCTTCCACCAAACTCGCATCCTGCGTTTTGTAAATAGCGACTTTATTCATCAGCTCCGAAGGAAACTGGGAAAAGTTTACCGAGCGATCACCACTGCCATTAGTGGCTTCGCGGCCGTTGAAGGTAGAGGCGCTCAGGTAGGGCCCAAGTCCGCGGATTGAGATTTCAGTAGCACCACCGTTTTCTCGGTGAGAAGAGGCACCGGTAACGGATTCCAGCGCTTCACCGATGGACAGCGCTGGCAATTCACCTATTTCATTGGCGGAAAGGCCGTCAACAATAGTGATGGAATTGCGCTTGATATCGATGGTGGTTTGAATCGTGGCGCGCGTGCCGGTGACTGTAACCTCTTCCAATTCCTGCACCGTTGCCGGACCACCGGCCTCCTGCGCATGTGCAACGCTCATACAGGCCGCCGCGGCCACTGCGCTTACTAGAAGCGGCTTATTGAATCTTCTCTCGATCGCCATTACATCTTTCGCGTCGTTATTATTCTTACGCATTGAAACCCCCAAGGAAGTCTGCGTTTGTTGATATTAACAGGCGTCGCATCCTGGCGTCGCTTTTTACATTATGAAGAGCACTAACTTTTAACCAGTTCAAAGACCAGTTGTCGTTTACAGCTTCCGATCCGTACTCAAACCAGTACAAACTCTCACTCGCCCAATATATAGTCAACCAATTTTCAAGTTTATTGCATTTTTTGGACTTACCACTGTTCGTTATTTATTCAAATCGAGAGATATTTTCCATAATATAAAAATTTTTTGAATTAATGAATTGGTCATTAGTAAAATTGGTTGACAGATAGTGTTGGCCAATTTATGCTGTCTGCATAATAATTTTGTGCATGCCATCGCTGGCTTCCTGTGGGACACCGGGACACCGGGACACCGGGACACCGGGACACCGGGACACCGGGACACCGGGACACCGGGACACCGGGACACCGGGAC
>NZ_CANLDD010000039.1 GCF_947489355.1 uncultured Microbulbifer sp.
GTTACTATGGGACTTCCGGATCTGTCAAACTATGCGTGCCTCCCCGGCAAAGCCGGGGGGTCTCCCTTTTGGACTAGATCCCATTGGTTCCACAGCATTGAATCATCAGCAATGCCCCTTTTACTGCCCATAGTTTTTAGAGGTAATACTTTAGCCTTGCCTTTTAACCTGCTTTTAAAGTCAGAACGTAACCTTGCAACAATAGTTGCTATAGAATATGCCTGAGCTCTGAGTGTTTTTCCGTAGTCGGCAATCGCTTTATGAACCATCACAGTCCTGCTACCACGCAGAAACACTCCTGAACTGGATTTCCATATTTCAAAGATTCGCTCTCGCGGTATACCATTTCCTAGAGGTTCCCTATAGTAACTATCAAACTCTAAAGGTGGCAAAGCCGGTAAATGATACTCATCGGCCACCCCTAATAAGGTGTATACGTAGGGAACAGGGGCATGAACCATCCGCTGTATAATCTCTTGGACAAAGATTATCGCTGGGCTAATTTCTCCCGCTTCAGTTTCGACTAGTTCATTAGGCGGAAATAACCAAGCCAAACTACATTGTTTATTATCAGGGAGGTTTAATACTGATCCCAAATGACGACCAAATGCCTTACAAAGTTCGCCATACTGCCTCTGCTCCCAAAAATATATCTGTGTTCGAGGATTTACTTTCCGTCTGTTTTTATCAATAATACTTAGCTCTCCGAAACGAGCATTGGCACGTTCAACAACCCTCACAAAGGTTTCGATAAAATTTTGAATTGCACCCCACTCAGCTGACAAATTATCTTTTGGCACAACAAAGTCAGCATAGGCTAATCTCTCCGGGTCTACACGTACATCATAAGGGAAAAGCAAATTCGCACGCAATCCAATCCCTGTAAGATAACCTGAAGAAGAATCAAAGTTGACAGCTATATCGATTTCAAGATTCACGTCCTGCGCTAAGCCTGCAACAACAGCACATGTATCGGTTGATGTAGTCCTAGAAAGTAGAGATTGAGCTTTTATTGAAATAGAGTTTCTTTCTCTTTTTAAAAAGGCGTGCTGTCCGAGGGCTGCTGGTGCAGTCGTTTGAACAGCGGTTAAATCAGGAACTGAATTTACTCCGTACTCAGATAATATTTTCCCAGCTCCACGACTAAGTCCTGCGACACGACACAAATGGTTGGAAGTCTCTGCTGCTTTAGAACAATAGTTATTTGGATTTCTCTTAAAAATCTCTTTATCAGTCGGATTTAACCATTTTTCTACTCCCAGCCAATCGCATGAATTACAACGAGGAGAGACATGATAAGGTACGCTTGCCCAGCCTGATGTATCTCCAGCGTTAATTACTCGCAATACATCTTCTTTGAAAAACTTGATGACACTAGGAATGTAAAGTAAATAATTAACCGGCTCCCAGTCAGAAACTAAAGCTAGAATTTTTTCAGGGTAGGTTTTAACCGTTTTCGATTTCAATGATTCTTTAAAATTGAGTAACTCAGCATTGTTCCATAGATAACTCGTTTGAGAAACATAATACTTACCAGACAAACCGTTCTCATGAATCCATGTCGATAAAAAGAACGTATATAAACATACTTCCGCCGAATAACTTGCATTTCCTTCTTGGACATTCTTTAAATCGACAACAAAAAGTGCCTTGCGATTGTCATCGTCACCAATAGCTTTACGGGAACCGTTAGTAAGCACTTCCCAATCGCCTGACTTCGGTAAAGCAACATAGATAATATCAGGCCTCATACCACTTAAATGCGGTATGTTCTGCTGATCTATGAGGTTAACGCCAAGGTTCGTCAGCACCGATTGCCGAAAGTCTTCCGGCTCAATCGCAGGTTGAATAATAAGGGACGGTGTAACCGCCTGACAAAGTGACTTTTCCAAATCGATGGGAGTAAAGGAAGAATCGAAAATAACATGTCCGGGCAATTCTCTAATGAGCATTTCATTTTGCTCACGCTCAAAGTCTTGGCCTGACTTCGTGATTATTTGTATACCGGGCCTAGACTTAAGCGGGACGGGAATGCCTGTCGTTTCTATTATTTCTTTTTTACCAGTAAATAGTGAGAGATACAGTTCACGATCACATCCTGTTCGTAAGAACATAGACATCGTGCTTTTAGAAATTCTCTTCTTCGGTAACGCAGACACCCTAAATACTCCATCATTCATCTAAGCCATATTCCATTAGAGTTAGTTATTTTATTTGATAATACCCACTATCTTTTCATGGTTATTATTATGCAATACCACTTTTGTATGCTCACGCAAACTTAGATACTTCCCAGTTTACGAATTATGGGATCCCACATTCAAACAGCACTATACATCCAAATTCTCTACCGCCAGAGCATTACTCTCGATAAACTCCCGGCGCGGCTCCACCTGGTCGCCCATCAGGGTGGTAAAGATCTGGTCGGCGGCGATGGCGTCTTCCACGGTTACCTGCAGCATACGGCGGCTCTCCGGGTCCATGGTGGTGTCCCACAGCTGTTCCGGGTTCATTTCCCCCAGCCCCTTATAGCGCTGGATACCATAGCCACGGCGGCTCTCATTCATCAGCCAGTCCATCACTTCCGGAAAGCTGTCCACCGCATGCTGTTTTTCGTTGCGCTGAATAAAGGCGCCCTCTTCTAGCAGACCCACCATTTTCTCACCCAGGGCACAGAGGGAAGCGTACTCCCCAGAGTCGAAGAACTCATGGTTGACCTGGTAGTCATCTCCAACGCCGTGGGCCACCACGTGGATATGGGGCAGGAACAAGCCGCGTTCGGTATTCTCGTGCACGCTCACTTCGTGCCGGCGGCTACCGCCGCTTTCTTCATCGGCGAGCTTTGCCTGTAGCTGATTGCACCAGTGGGCCATGGCTTCCTGGGACTGCAGTTGTTCCTGGGAGAGCTTGGGCAGATAAATCATGTTGCGCAGTACTTCTTCCGGGTAGAGACGCGACAGGCGCTCGATTGTAGCCTGTACACTGCGGTATTCACCCACCAGGCCCTCCAGAGACTGGCCAGACAAGCCGGGCGCTTGCGGGTTAACGTACAGCGTGGCACCTTCCAGGGCGGCGTTGGTGAGGAACTGGGTTAAAGCCGCCTCATCCTTCAGGTACTGCTCCTGCTTGCCTTTGGAAATCTTATACAGGGGCGGCTGGGCGATATAGATATGCCCGCGCTCGATCAGTTCCGGCATCTGGCGGAAGAAGAAGGTGAGCAGCAGTGTACGAATATGCGCACCATCCACATCCGCATCGGTCATGATAATAATGCTGTGGTAGCGCAGCTTGTCCGGGTTGAATTCACTTTTACCGATACCACAGCCTAACGCGGTGATCAGGGTACCCACCTCGGCACTGGAGAGCATCTTGTCGAAACGCGCTTTTTCCACGTTGAGGATCTTGCCCTTGAGTGGCAGGATCGCCTGGGTTCGGCGATCGCGGCCCTGTTTGGCGGAACCGCCGGCGGAGTCTCCCTCCACCAGGTAAATTTCTGATAGCGCAGGGTCCTTTTGCTGGCAATCGGCCAGCTTGCCGGGCAGACCGGCAATATCCAGGGCACCCTTGCGGCGGGTCATCTCGCGGGCCTTGCGCGCCGCTTCGCGGGCCTTGGCGGCATCGATCATCTTGGTGACAACAGACTTGGCTTCCTGCGGGTTCTCCAGCAGGTAGTCGCTAAAATGCTTTCCCATCTCCTGCTCGACTGCGGGCTTCACTTCGGAGGAAACCAGTTTGTCTTTGGTCTGGGAAGAAAATTTGGGGTCCGGCACTTTCACAGAAATAATCGCGGTGAGACCTTCGCGGGCGTCATCGCCGGTGGTGTTCACCTTGTCCTTCTTGCCCAGGCCTTCCCTTTCGATATAGCTGTTCAGACCGCGGGTGAGGGCGGTACGGAAGCCCGCCAGGTGGGTCCCACCGTCGCGCTGGGGAATATTGTTGGTGTAGCAGAAAATACTTTCCTGGAAGCTGTCATTCCATTGCAGGGCCACTTCCACGGCGATGCCGTCCTCCCGCTGGCTAATGAAATGCAAGACTTTATTGATCGGCGTCTTGTTCTGGTTGAGAAACCCCACAAAGGCACTCAGACCACCCTCATACTCGTAGACTTCCTCTTTGCCACTGCGCTCGTCCTTCAATACGATGCGCACACCAGAGTTCAAGAAAGACAGCTCCCGCAGACGCTTGGCCAATACATCGAAGTGGAACTCGATGTTGCTGAAGGTCTTTGCGGAGGGTTTAAAATGCACAGTGGTACCGGTGACATCCGTTTCCCCTACCACTGCCAGCGGCGCCTGGGGCGCACCTTCGTGGTAAGTCTGCTCGTAAATCCTACCGGCGCGGCGGATGGTCAGCTTCAGCTCTTCCGATAAGGCGTTCACCACCGAGACGCCCACACCATGCAGACCGCCGGAGACCTTGTAGGTGTTGTCATCAAACTTTCCGCCGGCGTGCAGCACGGTCATAATGACTTCTGCAGCGGAAACCCCCTCTTCCGAATGGATTTCCGTGGGGATACCGCGGCCATTATCGGCTACCGAGACGGATTCATCCGGGTGAATGGTTATGCGGATCTCATCACAATGGCCAGCCAGCGCTTCGTCGATGGAGTTATCGACCACCTCGAATACCATGTGATGCAGGCCTGTGCCGTCATCGGTATCGCCGATATACATACCGGGGCGCTTGCGCACCGCATCCAGGCCTTTGAGTACCTTGATACTGCTAGAGTCATAGCTTTGCTGCTCTGACATTGATTCGCTCCATTCAACTTATAGTGCGGCCGATGGTTCGGCACTGATATTCCCATGTTCCACGTGGAACACTTTCGGACAATTCCAGGGGGGATCGAGCTGTTGCCATGGCCGGCTCGTCGCGCCCTCTTCAATTCCGGTAACAAGAACCTGGCTGGCGCAACGGCTGACCCAGCGGGCAAATACCTGCTGGTTGGTTTCATCCAGCTCTGCCGGCAGGTCATCCACCAGGAATACAGGCTGCGCCCGGTGGCGACTGACCAGCTCCGCCATGGCTGTACGCACCGCACAGACCAGCATCTTCTGTTGACCACGGGATAAAATATGCTGCACAGCTTCTCCGGCCAGGGTGAATCGTATATCCGCCCTGTGCGGACCAATGCGTGTATGGCCCAGGGAAAAATCCCCCTCGCGAGACTCCTGCAGGGCTGTGTGCAGATCGGTCTCCTTGCGCCAGCCGCGCCGAAAACCGATTTCAACAGATCCTGGCAGCCCTCCGGGCAGCTCCGATAAGAGTGCCGACACCGCGGACTGAAATTCACCGAAGTGTCCCTGACGCAGGGTATTTACCCGCTCACCACTCTGTGCCAGTTGCTTTTCCCAGGCAGTAATGGCATCCACAGCGATTTTACCACGACGTAACAGCGCGTTTCGCTGTCGCAGCGCGATTTGATAGTTTTTCCACTCCCGGGCAAAAATAGGTTCCACGTGGAACACTGTCCAATCCAGAAGGCGGCGGCGCACGCCCGGCCCACCATCCAGAACGGCAAAACTGTTACTGTTAATCAGCTGCAGGGGGAGGCAGCTGGCCAGTTGGGAGCTGGACTCGGCGGGCCTCTGGTTGATTCTTGCCCGACCACTGCCGTCGCTGAGGCGTTCAACCCCCAGGCTGTAGCCTGTTTCCAACTGAGTGAAGACTGTGAGCCCCCGGCTGCTGTGCTGAATGACAGAGCGATGCTGGCGGGAGCGAAAAGAGCGGCCGGTGGCGAGCATATGCACCGCCTCCAGCAAAGAGGTCTTACCGCCGCCATTGGGGCCGCAAAACAGGTTTACCTTCGGTTCCAGCACCAGTTCGGCATGGCGGATATTGCGGAAACCGGACACCAGAAGGCGGGTCAGCGCCATTGGCACCTTCCCACAGGGGAAACTGGGCATACCCCGGGCAGGAGGCCGCCAAGCACAAGAACCGCGGTATCAATCATTGCAGCGGGTTCAATATTGTCAGGACAAACGACACTGGTGCTCCCACTACAAACGCATCGGCATAATCACATAGAGGGCGTCACCCTCCTCCGGTTGCTGTAGCAGTGCACTGCTGTTGGCATCCGCCAGGCTGATCCGTATCTGATCACTGTGGATGGCACTGGTTGCATCCAGCAGGTAGGACACATTAAAGCCTATCTCCAAAGGTTCTCCCACGTAGTCTACCTCTATCTGCTCTTCCGCCTCCTCCTGCTCCGGATTATTCGCCACAATTTGCAACAGGCTCTCCGCCAACTGCAGGCGAACACCGCGGTACTTCTCGTTGGACAGGATGGCTGCGCGGGAGAAAGCCTGCCGCAGCTCCTGGCGATTGGCGAAAACCACATTGCCGGTATCCCGGGGCAGCACGCGCTCATAATCCGGAAATTTGCCATCCACCAGCTTGGAGGTAAAGGTGAACTGGCCACAGGCCACGCGGATATGGTTGTTCCCCAGGACTACCTGCGCCGGCACCTCGCTGTCTTCCAGCAGACGGCCCAGCTCCAGCACCCCCTTGCGCGGCACAATCGCCTGAATCGGCGCAGAGACATTCAGCCCAGGTGCGTCCCGGTCACACAGCGCCAGTCGGTGGCCATCGGTGGCCACGGCGCGCAGTTGCTGCGGACGACACTCCAGCAACAATCCGTTCAGGTAGTAGCGCACATCCTGCTGAGCCATGGCGAAGCCGGTGGCTTCAATCAGCCGGCGGATCTCTCCCTGGGAAATCTCAAACTGGGTCTGGGCACTGGTTTCCTTCTGGTTGGGAAAATCCGCCGCAGGCAGTGTGGATAATTGAAAACGGCTGCGCCCGCTGCGCAGTACCAGACGCTCACCGTCACATTCAAGATGCAGCTCTGCGCCATCCGGGAGAGAGCGACAGATATCCAGCAGCTTGCGCGCGGGCACTGTAACCTCGCCTTCCAGTTCCACCTCCCCAACCGCCAGGCGACCGACAATTTCCACCTCTAGATCGGTGCCGGTCAGGGAGAGCTCCCGATCACTCAATTGCATTAATACATTGGCCAGGACCGGCAGGGTCTGACGCTTTTCAACAACCCCGGCTACCAGTTGTAACGGCTTGAGTAGGGCGTCCCGGCTCACAGAGAATTTCATCGGTAATTTCGCCTTGTTTTGTCAGTTATTCAATTAAGTGGTCAGGGACCTTGTCAGCAATTTAACATCCTCGCAGATATCCGCGTCGGAGCCCTGCAGCTCGCGAATCTTGCGGCAGGCGTGTAAAACCGTTGTATGATCCCGCCCGCCAAACGCATCACCGATCTCCGGAAGGCTGTGATTAGTCAACTCCTTGGCAAGGGACATGGCGACCTGACGCGGTCGCGCCACGGATCGGCTGCGCCGTTTGGAGAGCAGGTCCGACACCTTGATCTTGTAATACTCGGCCACAACCCGCTGAATATTATCCACACTGACCAGTCGGTCTTGCAGGGCGAGCAAGTCTTTGAGCGCCTCGCGCACCAGTCCATCATCGATAGGCCGTCCGGTAAACTGGGCGTTGGCGATCACACGTCGCAGTGCGCCTTCGAGTTCGCGCACATTGGAGCGGATACGCTGGGCAATAAAGAAGGCAGAGTCGTGGGGCAGTTCCACACCGAACTGCTCCGCCTTCTTCATTAATATGGCAACCCGGGTTTCCAGTTCCGGCGGCTCCACCGCCACCGTAAGTCCCCAACCGAAGCGGGATTTAAGCCGCTCCTCAAGGCCATCGATCTCCTTGGGGTAGCGGTCGCAGGTGAGGATAATCTGCTGTCCACCCTCCAGCAGCGCGTTAAACGTGTGAAAAAACTCCTCCTGGGAGCGCTCTTTCTTGGCAAAGAACTGGATATCGTCAATCAGCAGGGCATCTACCGAGCGATAGTAGCGTTTGAAATCGCTGATTGCATTGAGCTGCAACGCTTTCACCATATCTGCCACAAAGCGCTCAGAGTGCAGATAGACGACTTTGGCGTTTGCATTGCGCTCCAACAGCGCGTTGCCCACCGAATGCATCAGGTGCGTCTTGCCCAGGCCCACACCGCCGTAGATAAAGAGGGGGTTATAGGCGCCACCAGGATTTTCGGATATTTGCTGGGCTGCAGCCAGCCCAAGTTGATTGGACTTGCCCTCCACAAAGGACTTGAAAGTAAAGTTGCGATTGAGGGAACTGCCGCTCCTGATGCCCCCCACCCCTTCCACCTGTCGCGCGGGCGGATTTGAGGGCGCTGAACACGCCAGATTGGTCCTGGCCGGGGGGGGCGGGTCGGCCAGCGCCTTTTCTCCAACCGCCTCCTCGGCCTTTACCACCGGGTACGGGGCACTTCCATCACGGCTTCCAAAGCCCTCCTGGGGCGGCTGGTAAGACGCTCTGGTCGTCAACCTCTCAGGCGGGGCTGCAGCCATCCCTGTGGAAGTCTCAGAAACCCGGGCTACTGGCACTGACCCAGGCATTTCGAGCGACGTCTGTATCGGGGCCGCCTCCGCCTCTGGCGCAACCCGGGTGCGCTGAAAGCGGGCTGGGCGTCGGGCTGTGATTTCCAGGGCCACCTGCAGCGGTTGAGCGGGGGAGAGCTGATACACCAGTTCCCGGATACGGCTCAGGAATTTATCGCCAACCCAATCCAGAACAAATCGATTCGGAGCAATCAGGCGCAACTCGCCCTCCACGCACCCGGGGTTGACGCGCAGTGGCCTGATCCAGGTGTTGAACTGTTGCGATGGCAGCTCGTCCTGTAAGCAGCCCGCGCACTGCTTCCAAACGGATTCAGTCAAGAAAACCCCCAAAAACCCCAATACGATAAGACCAAGGGAAGACGGCAAGGCCGGGGCAGAAAGTGCCCGTTGCCGTCAAACAAGATCGATGCAGTATATCTTTTCGTCGCTGGGTTATCCACAAGAAAGACCGCCAGCGTGAAAAAACCCGCGTGGAAAAAGCCCGTACAATCAGTTAGTTGCACAACAAATGAGCAAACAGATTCCAACCCCGACAAACTTATCCACAAGAGCCTGTGTGTATCTTGGGGTCAATCAGTGGGCATTATGAGATACTCCAATTACCTCAATGACTTGTTGTGGAGAGTGAAAAAACACCAGCAATTAATTCGCGGCCATCGCGTTGCTTTCACTGCTGGCTTTCTATACAATCCGCGACCTTCGCAGCGCGTAGCGCCGGCTCTTCTGTCGCGGGTACCGGGTCGAACTCCCGGAAAAAGTCCCGAGAAATTTCGAACACAAAGTCTCAGGTAGTAAGACTATGAAACGCACATTTCAACCCAGCAACGTGAAGCGCAAACGCACGCATGGTTTCCGCGCGCGCATGGCAACAAAAAATGGCCGCAAAATTCTCGCCCGCCGCCGCGCCAAAGGCCGCAAAGTCCTGTCTGCATAAGACCGCTTCTCTTTAGTCCAGAGATCCCCCTATGCAGCAGATGCGCAGCGACTTCGGATTTGCCAAGGCGCTGCGCCTGCTCAATGCTGCGCAGTACCGCAGCGTATTCAATGACAATCTTGTGCGCTCAGCACATCCGCACCTGTTAATTCTCGCCCGCCCCAATACACTGGGACACCCGCGTCTCGGCCTGGTGATCGCCAAGAAGCATGTGCGCAACGCCACCGACCGCAATCAGATTAAGCGTATTAGCCGGGAGACTTTCCGCCTGCAGCAACACCAGCTGCCGCCGCTGGATACCGTGGTATTGGCTCGCCCCGGGGTCGGAGACCTGGACAAGGCCGCTCTGACAAAACTGCTCAACAAGCTCTGGCGCAAACTGGCCAAGCGCGCCCACCAGGCAAAACAAAAGCCATGAAATGGGTGCTTATCAAGCTAATACATGCATACCGCTACCTAGCCAGCCCCTGGGTCGGAAACCAATGCCGTTTCTACCCCACCTGTTCCCGGTATTCCGAGGAGGCCATTGCAACGCATGGAGCCACAATAGGGGGTTATTTAACCGTGCGGCGCCTTATAAAATGCCACCCCTGGCACCCCGGTGGGTTGGACCCGGTCCCCCCCAGACACAATAACTCTGTTTAGGTAACAAAATGGATTGGCAACGCTATACGCTGATGGGGGGAATTGCTGCTGTTCTCCTGGCCCTGGCTTTCCAGTGGAATACGTTTAAAGAGCAGCATACCCCTGCGGTAGACCGCGAGACCATTGTGCATAGCCCCGGGCAGGCCGACAACACGCTTCCAGAGAATCAAAGCGGCAGCGGGGAGAGCGATGTACCCCAGCTGCAGTCCCAGGCATTGGCACAGGCCGCAACCGACACAGATGACACTGAGCGTAAACTGATTCAGGTCACCACCGACGTTTTCGACCTGCTTATCAATCCCCGCGGTGGCGATATCGTTAAAGTGGCCCTGCGCCAGTTCGAACAGAAGCTGGATACCCCGGATCAACCGCTGATCCTGCTCAACCAGACCCGTTACCATACCTATATCGCGCAGAGTGGCCTTATCGGCCAGAACGGTACCGACAGCGCAACGGGCCGGCCATTGTTCAAAATCGAAAAAACCCAATACGCCCTGGCCGAGGGGCAAGAGGCCCTGATTGTCGACCTGACCCTGCATCAGGAGGGGGCCAATATCACCAAGCGCTTTACTTTCAAGCGCGGCGACTACCTGATCCAGGTCGCCTACCTGGTGGACAACACCAGCAACACCCCCTGGTCCGCGGCCATGTTCGGCCAGATCAAACGCGACAGCAGTGAGCCCCCTACAGATATGGGCTTCGGTATGTCTCCCTTCCTTGGTGCGGCTTTACGCACCACTGAGAAGAATTATTTCAAGCAGGATTTCGAGGAAATCGCTGAGAAACCCACCCGTGAAACCATCGAAGGTGGCTGGGTGGCCATGGTACAGCACTATTTCATCAGTGCCTGGATTCCACCCCAGGATGCACGTAACACCTTTGAATTGAAAGAACTGTCCGACGGGCTGTTCCGTATGGGCTTTACTGCGCCACAGGTGCAGATACCGGCCGCCACCCAGGGGGAACTGAGCGCTTCCTTCTACGCCGGCCCCAAAGATGTCTACCGCCTGGAAGAGATTTCTCCCAGTCTAGAGCTAACCGTGGACTACGGCTGGCTCTGGTGGATTGCCAAACCGCTGTTCCAGGTACTGCACTTTATCCAGGCGCATATTGTCAGCAACTGGGGCTGGGCGATCATCCTGCTCACCATCTTTATTAAAACCCTGTTGCTACCCCTGTCTGCGGCGGGTACCAAGTCCATGGCGCGCATGCGCAAATTCGCCCCACAGATGAAAAAGCTGCAGGAGCAGTACAAGGAAAATCGACAGAAGCTGGCGGAGGAGACCATGAAACTCTACCGCCGCGAGAAGATCAATCCCATGGGCGGCTGCCTGCCGATCCTGCTGCAGATGCCGGTGTTTATCGCCCTCTATTGGATGCTGACTGAAACCGTAGAACTGCGTCATGCCCCCTGGATTTTCTGGATTCACGACCTGTCGGCAAAGGACCCTTACTTTATCCTGCCGGTATTGATGGGAGCCTCCATGTGGTTTATGCAGAAACTGAACCCGGCCCCCGCCGATCCCACCCAGGCGCGCATTATGCAGCTGATGCCGGTGATGATGACCATCTTCTTCCTGTGGTTTCCGGCAGGGCTGGTACTCTACTGGATCGCCAACAACCTGATCACCATCACGCAGACCTGGTATATCAACAAGCAGGTGGATACCGGCAAGATTTGAGCTTGGTGTGAGTGCACACTTACTCGATGAGAGCCGCGGATTCGGCCCAGTGCCCTTGCCATCAGTTAAACTCAGCCGATGATGCAGCAAAGCCTTAACCGAGACACCATCGCCGCCGTTGCCACCGCGCCCGGGCGCGGTGGTATCGGCGTGATCCGCCTGTCGGGCAGGCTTGCCCGACAAATTGCCGGGCAAATCTGCGGTGATCGCCCGCTCGAACCGCGCCACGCCCATTACCGAAGCTTTTTCCACGGGGAGCAACTGATCGACCAGGGCATCGCCCTGTATTTCCCCGGCCCCAACTCCTTTACCGGAGAGGATGTGGTGGAACTGCAGGGCCACGGCGGCCCGGTCATCCTCGACCAGCTCCTGAAGGCCGCCATTGCACTCGGAGCGCGCCAAGCGCGCCCCGGCGAATTCTCCGAGCGCGCCTTCATCAATGACAAAATCGACCTGACCCAGGCAGAGGCCATCGCCGACCTGATCGAAGCGGGCAGTGCCCAGGCGGCGCGCAATGCCCTGCAATCCCTACAGGGTGCCTTCTCCTCAAAGGTGGCAGATCTGGTGGAAAGCCTCACCCAACTGCGCATCTATGTGGAGGCGGCCATCGATTTCCCCGAGGAGGAAATCGACTTTCTCACCGACGGCAAGGTGGCTGCAGATATTGAGACACTGCTGGCGCAATTAACAGACGTGGCGGCCCAGGCGCGCCAGGGCGCCATTATGCGCGAGGGCATGCATGTTGCCATTGCCGGGCCCCCCAATGCCGGCAAATCCAGCCTGCTCAACGCCCTGGCCGGACGCGATACCGCCATCGTCACCGATATCGCCGGCACCACCCGGGATATTCTGCGCGAACATATCCACATCGATGGCATGCCGGTGCAATTTGCCGATACCGCCGGAATGCGCGACGCCCCGGACAGGGTGGAACAGATCGGGATAGAGCGCGCCTGGAAAGAGGTTCACCAGGCCGACCGTGTTTTATTGGTCATGGATGCCGCGCAGCTGCACTCCCTGAATCCACTCGATGCCTGGCCGGCCTTTACCAGGCAACTTGCGGAACCCGACAAGCTCACCCTGGTATTGAATAAAATTGACCTCACCGATTACACCGCCGGATTACAGTCCCGGACCGAAGGCATACCGGTTTTGGCGGTCAGCGCCAAGACCGGCGCGGGACTGGATGCCCTCAAGGAACACCTGAAGCAGAGTATTGGCTTTAGTGGCGCGGCTGAGGGCTGCTTCAGCGCGCGCAGACGCCACCTGGAAGCCCTGGCCCGGGCGCAGGAGTTTATCCAACAGGGCGCTTTGCAGTTGCACAGTAGCGGCGCCGGCGAACTGCTCGCCGAAGACCTGCGCCAGGCTCAGCAGGTACTTGGTGAGATCACCGGCGTTGTCAGCGCCGATGCACTGCTGGGCAAGATTTTTGGCAGCTTCTGTATCGGAAAATAGCAACACACACCGTCTTTTTTACCACCGCACATCTCTACCATTTCCCTACCCCGGCCTATTGCCCTTTCAACACAATTTTTACACCGGTTGTGCACAGACTTCTCCCAGACCTGCCCCCATTTAGGCAACTCTTTTGCGGTTTTCTGCCCTTTTTAATGGTTCGTCCTCCCACTTGACACTCTATTTACAGCGCCTTGAAAACTTCCCCTGCACAAACCTGTTGATTACAACAGGCATTTCCTGGGGATAAAACAGACACTGTGTTCTCCACGGAGAATACACAAGAATTTTGCTGCTCTATACACAGAGTTATCCCTTCCCGAAAAATGCCCACGGGTTATCGCCATATTATGCGCACAAATACCCACAGTCTTTCGCCAGGAAAACATCACTGTGGACAATAAAGGGAGTAAGTACCTGGAAAACACCGCAATCAATTGAGGATAAAATTGCCTGTGGCTCGGGCAGCGAAAAGTTATCCCGGGTTTCCACAGTGCTCTACCCCGGTTACCCCCCCTTCCACCAAGGGGTTATTGGCTATGTTTTATGCCGCTTACCCTATTGATTTATAATGTTTTTCTGAAGTTATACCGGATTGTGGCGAACCCAATAATAACAACAATATCTAAATACTCTCTTTAAGAGATATATTCACTTTTATTAATTAAGATACTGGCTTACCCAGAGAAATACTTTCGCCCCGCCCCATTGAGACGGTCCCATTTACAGGATTGGTTCTGAATCCGGATAGACGGACACTACAGCTATGTGCGCAACAACCTGGGCCTGTTACACAGAATACAGCGAGGGATTCAGGTACTGATCCAGCCCCACCGGGTTTCCGTCCTCGATCAGAGGGAATGACATTGACGGCAATCTGCCGGCCACGAATTGCTGGGGGGACGAACTGTCTATAAAATGTGCGCCCCAGGTTGTAACCGTGAGCAGCAAGAGCCAGTATGGATTTCCCTAAAACCTATGACGTGATCGTGATCGGCGGAGGCCACGCCGGTACCGAGGCTTCCCTCGCGGCTGCGCGCATGGGGGCTTCCACCCTCCTCTTGACCCACAATATCGAGACCCTCGGACAAATGTCCTGCAACCCCGCTATTGGCGGCATCGGCAAGAGTCATCTGGTCAAGGAGGTGGATGCCCTCGGCGGCGCCATGGCCCGGGCCACTGACTTGGGGGGAATTCAGTTCCGGGTCCTCAATGCGCGCAAGGGTCCGGCCGTGCGCGCCACCCGTGCGCAGGCGGACCGGGCCCTGTACCGTGCTGCGATTCGATCAATACTGGAGTGTCAGGAAAACCTGGAGATTTTCCAGCAGGCTGCCGATGACCTGATTGTCGAAGGGGAACAGGTGGCGGGTATTGTCACCAGCGCCGGTATACGCTTGCGCGCAAAAACCGTGGTCCTGACGGCCGGCACCTTCCTGGGCGGGCGCATCCATATCGGTCAGGACAACCATCGCGGTGGTCGCGCCGGTGACCCACCCTCCCTCGCTTTGGCGGCACGCCTGCGCGAGCTGCCCTTTCGTGTCGAGCGTCTAAAAACCGGCACCCCGCCCCGGATTGATGCGCGCTCTGTGGATTTCAGTGCGCTGGAGGCGCAGTGGGGAGACAGTCCCACCCCGGTGATGTCCTATCTGGGCAGCCGCGATGAGCACCCGCGCCAGGTCTGCTGCTGGATTACCCATACCAATGCCCGTACCCATGAAATTATCCAGGGCGGTTTGGACCGTTCGCCCATGTACTCCGGCGCAATCGAGGGCGTAGGCCCGCGCTATTGCCCGTCAATCGAGGACAAGGTGCATCGCTTCGCCGACAGGGACAGCCACCAGGTGTTTATCGAGCCGGAGGGGCTGACCACCAACGAACTGTACCCCAACGGTATTTCCACCAGTCTGCCCTTCGATGTGCAAGTCGATCTGGTGCACTCCATCAAAGGGTTTGAGACAGCGCATATCACCCGCCCGGGCTACGCCATCGAATACGATTTCTTCGATCCCCGCGATCTGCTGCCGTCCCTGCAGAGCAAACGGCTTCGGGGGCTTTACTTCGCCGGCCAGATCAACGGCACCACTGGCTACGAAGAGGCCGCCGCCCAGGGGCTGTTAGCCGGCGCCAATGCCGCCCTGCAGGCCCAGGAGCGCGAAGTTTGGTCGCCGCGCCGGGACGAGGCCTACCTGGGCGTGCTGGTGGATGACCTGATCACCAGCGGCACCAAAGAGCCCTACCGCATGTTTACCAGTCGCGCCGAATATCGCCTGTTGTTGCGCGAGGACAATGCCGATCTGCGCCTGACCGAGAAAGGCCGCGCGTTGGGCCTGGTGGGGGAATCGCGCTGGCGCGCGTTTTGCGACAAGCGCGAGGCCATTGCCCGCGAAACCCAGCGCCTTCAAGACACCTGGGTGCATCCAAAGACCCTGCAAGCCGCGGCGGTAGAAACCAAGCTGCCCCGGCCCCTGGCACGCGAGTACAGTTTGATGGAACTGATGCGCCGCCCGGAACTGGGCTATATGGATGTGGCCAGCCTGAAAGGTGTACCGGTGGCGGATGAGCGGGTTGCAGAGCAGGTGGAAATTTCGGCCAAATACGCCGGTTATATCGATCGCCAGCGCGCAGAAATTGAGCGCTTGCAGGCCTATGAAGAGACACCCATTCCGCAGGATTTCGACTACAGCGCTATTTCAGGCCTCTCCATGGAGGTCAGGCAAAAGCTCGGTGAGACCCGCCCGGATACGCTGGCGCGGGCCTCGCGGATACCGGGGGTTACCCCCGCGTCCATCTCACTGCTGCTGATCCAGCTAAAAAAACGCGGGCTGCTCACCCGCAACAGGGCCGTCTGAGCCCTTATCCACAGGGGGCGCGGACCCTGTGGCGAAAGAATTCGCAGGAATACTGGGGGAATACCTATTTATCGGCAAATGGAACAATTTCGCCCGCGCCTGCTCCAGGCTGCGGCGCAGATGTCAGTGACACTGAGCGACCAACAGCAGGACCAACTGCTTCAGTATCTCGCACTCTTTGCCCGCTGGAACAGCACCTACAATCTGTCGGCGATTCGCGATCCGGCGCAGATGCTGGAGCGCCATATTATCGACAGCCTCAGTGTCGTGAACCTCTGTGGCGCGGGGTCCCTGATTGATGTGGGCAGCGGCGGCGGCCTGCCCGGCATTCCACTCGCTATTGTGTATCCCGCGCGCTCGATCACGCTGCTCGACAGCAATGGCAAGAAAACCCGCTTTCTGTTTCAGGTAATAAACAGTCTGCCGCTGCACAATGTGCAGGTGGTCAATGAACGGGTGGAAAAGTTTAGCGTGGAGCAGCCCTTCGCCGGTGTTGTTTCAAGGGCTTTTGCCTCTGTGGCCGATATGGTGGATTGCAGTGCCCATCTACTGGCTCCAGGGGGGCGGTTTTACGCCATGAAGGGCAGGCTGCCCGAGGATGAGTTGAGTGCGCTCCCAAAAGGCATTATGGTCGAGCAGGTACACCGCTTGTCGGTGCCCGGGTGTGATGCAGAGCGCCACCTGATCCTGCTGAGCCGCACAGAGTAAGCGAACACCCGTTGGGGCCCTCTCCGGCCTGAATACGCCCTGCGGGGGAATCCAACAGCCGTTGACGCCACTGGTAACCGGTGTCGGCGGAAACAACAAAGGACGGGAACCTTGAGCAAGATATTTGCGGTAGCCAACCAGAAGGGAGGGGTCGGCAAAACCACCACCTGCGTCAACCTGGCTGCCTCTTTGGTTGCCAACAAACGACGGCTATTGCTGATTGACCTGGACCCCCAGGGCAACGCCACCATGGGCAGCGGTGTGGACAAAAACGAGCTGAAGGTGTCGGGCTACGACGTGCTCGTACAAGGGCTGCCGGCAGAGCGGGCCCTTGTCACTACCGCGAGTGGTTTTGATCTGATCCCCGGCAACGGGGACCTTTCTGCCGCCGAGGTGGAACTGCTCAGTATGGAGGGGCGGGAATCCCGCTTGCGTCAGGCCCTGTGCGGCCTGGTTGATCGCTATGACCATGTGATTATCGATTGTCCACCCTCGCTGAATATGCTCACGGTGAATGCCCTCTGCGCCGCCCAGGGTGTGTTGATTCCCATGCAGTGTGAGTACTACGCACTGGAGGGGTTGTCGGCGCTGATCGATACCATTACCCAGATCCAACAGGCAGCCAATCCGGATCTCAAGATCGAGGGGATACTGCGCACCATGTACGATCCGCGCAGCAGTCTCACCAGTGAGGTCTCCATGCAATTGCAGGAATTTTTTGGCGAGCGCCTGTATCGCACCTGCATCCCGCGCAATGTGCGCCTCGCGGAGGCGCCCAGTTTCGGTAAGCCCGCCCTGGAGCATGACCGCCACTCCAAGGGCGCCATCGCCTATCTGGCCCTGGCTTGCGAAATCACCCGCCGCCAGAGCGATCACTCACCCAACAAAGGCCGCCCGATGGCCGAAGTGGTATAAGGGGTAACGACTATGTCCGCCAAACGCAAGGGCCTGGGCCGGGGTTTATCGCACCTGATCAGTAACCATGCCGGTGATGCGATCGCCGTGGCAACCGGCGATGTCACCAGTGAGGTAGCCGACGGCGAGCTGAAAGAGCTGCCCATTGAGTTCCTGCAGCGCGGACGCTACCAGCCGCGGCGGGATTTCCCGCAGGAATCCCTGCAGGAGCTGGCCGATTCGATCCGTGCCCAGGGCATTATGCAGCCCATCGTTGTGCGCTCAACCGGCGTGCAGCGCTATGAAATTATTGCCGGCGAGCGCCGCTGGCGCGCCGCCCAACTGGTCGGGCTGGAAAAGGTGCCCGCGCTGCTGCGCAATGTCTCGGATGAGGCCGCCATCGCCATGGCGCTGATTGAGAATATTCAGCGCGAGGACCTGAATCCGGTCGAAGAGGCGGTGGCACTGAAGCGCCTGCAAGACGAATTCAAGCTGACCCAGCAGCAGGTGGCCGATGCAGTGGGCAAGTCGCGCACCGCGGTTACCAACCTGTTGCGCCTGTTGAGCCTCAGTGAGGAGGTGCGCACCTTTCTCGAGCGCGGCGATTTGGAGCTGGGCCATGCCAAGGCCCTGCTGGGTCTCTCCGGCGCCACTCAGCGCTCCGCCGCGCGCCAGGTGGTGGAGCGCAGCCTCACCGTGCGCCAGACCGAGGCGCTGGTGCGCCGCCTGCAGCAGCCGCAGGCCCCAGCGTCGGAAAAAAACCCGCCCGATGCGAATATCCGCCGTCTGAGCGAGCGTCTGGCGGAGAAAGTGGGGGTACCGGTCTCGATCAATCACAACGACAAAGGCAGCGGCCGACTGGTGCTCAGATACACGACTCTGGAGGAGCTGGACGGAATCCTCGCCCACCTGGGCTACGCCGAGGATTGAAGCTTGGGAAAATGTGCGCCGCCCTGGCGTACAGGTCATTTGTTTGTAAGTACTCACTTCCATGTGTAATTCCAGGCAAAATCGCCAGAAAATCAAATAAGTTGGCGACATTTGCCGGTTGAATCGCGGCTGCGGTTGCTCCTATAATTCGCTCGCCCAAATTTTGGGCGGACAGCGCAGAAACAGTCGGTTTATCCCGTCTATGACGAAACCCCCGGTATTGCGAATCGCCGCGGTGCAGCTTCTGCTGGTATCGCTGGCCGGTGCGGTATTGTACTTGAGTGGCAAACCCGTGACGGCGCGCTCTGTGCTGATTGGCGGTGCCCTGTGTGCATTGCCCGGCGTTTATTTTGGCTGGCATGCCTTTCGCGACAGCGGCGCGCGCGCGGCCCAGCGGGTGGTAGGGAACTTCTACCGCGGGCAGGCCGGCAAGTTTGTATTGACCCTGGCGGGGTTTGCAGCGGTGTTTGCCACCGTTAAACCGTTAAATGCAGCGGCGCTGTTTATCAGCTACGGCCTCTGTGTGATCGTGCAGTGGGTACTAGCGGCGCGCATGGTGCGCTAGCCGGAACAGAAAAAGAATTATTACTTTTACGATTGTTGAGGAACTATGGCAGGCGAAGCTCAAACCGCGACGGCGTATATCCAACACCACCTGCAGAACATGACCTACGGCAAGCTGCCGGCCGGCTATACCCGCGCCGACGGCACTGTGGTCAGTGAGTCTACCTGGACTATGGCGCACTCCTCCCAGGAGGCCGCGGATATGGGCTTTTGGGCCCTGCATGTGGACACCCTGGGCTGGTCCGTGGGCCTCGGTCTGATTTTTTGTTTCCTGTTCGCGCGCGCGGCAAAAAAAGCGCGCGTGGACAAACCCACCGGCTTCCAGAGCTTTGTGGAGCTTGTCACCGAGTTTATCGACAAACTGGTACGGGAAACCTTTCCGCACCGCAACACCATGGTGGCGCCCATGGCCCTGACCATCTTTGTGTGGGTGTTTTTGATGAACCTGATGGATCTGGTACCGGTGGACTGGTTGCCACAGCTGGCCGCCAAGGTCTCCGGCAATGAGCACCTCTTCTTTAAGGTGGTGCCCACCACAGACCCCAATGCCACCCTGGGCATGGCCCTGGCGGTATTCGCGCTGATGATCTTCTTTAGTATCCGCGAAAAGGGGGCGCTGGGCTTTATCAAGGAATTAACCCTGCACCCCTTCCACACCGGCAAATGGTTCTTCGATATCCTGCTGATCCCGGTGAACTTCCTGCTTGAAGCGGTTTCCCTGATTGCCAAGCCGATCTCCCTGGGCCTGCGTCTGTTCGGCAACCTGTATGCCGGCGAGATGATCTTTATCCTGATTGCGCTTGTTTTCGGCGTGGGCGTACTCGGTTTTATTGGTGCGGGCCTGATGCATATGGGCTGGGCCATTTTCCATGTACTGGTAATCACCCTGCAGGCGTTTGTATTTATGGTATTGAGCACCGTGTATATGGCGATGGCGCACCACCGCGATGACGAGCACGAGCACGACCAATAAGTTTTATACAGAGAACCTTTTACCCAACCTTTACAACAACTCTTTGACTTTGATTTGGAGAACACAATGGAAGCATTAGGTCTGGTTTATATCGCAAGCGCACTGCTGATTGGTCTGGGCGCACTGGGTACCGCAATCGGTTTCGGCACCCTGGGCGGCAAGCTACTGGAGGGCTCTGCACGCCAGCCGGAACAGGCCCCGGCGCTGCAGGGCAAAATGTTCCTGATGGCCGGTCTGCTCGACGCGGTTCCCATGATCGGGGTTGGTATCGCCATGTACCTGATCTTCGCCGTTGCGCCTGGTCTGGTTTGATTACGCCGTTCCAATTGCCCTTAACCCCTTTTAAAGAGCAAGAGGTGTCGGTGTGAATATCAACCTGACTTTAATCGGCCAGTCGATCGTATTCCTGTTTTTCATCTGGTTCTGCTGGAAGTTTGTCTGGCCGCCGCTTTTGGGCGTGATGAGAGAGCGCGAGCAGAAGATCGCGAATGGACTCGCGGATGCCGAACACGCGCAAAAAGACCTGAAACTGGCCAAGCGCAAGGCGGCCGAGCAGCTGAAGGAAGCCAAGGATCAGGCTGGCGAGATTATCGATGGTGCCAACAAGCGCGCCAACCAGATTGTCGATGAAGCCAAGCAGGCCGCTCTGGCCGAGGGCGAGCGCCTCAAGGTGGCGGCCAAGGCGGAGATCGACCAGGAAGTGAACCGTGCCAAAGAACAACTGCGCAGCCGTGTGGCAGCCCTGTCTGTCCTGGGTGCGGAGAAGATTCTCGCGGTCAATATCGATGCCCGGGCGCAAGACGACCTGATCGACAAACTGGCAGCCGAGCTGTAAGCGAGGAACCCCATGGCGGAACTCAGCACACTGGCCCGGCCCTACGCCAAAGCGGCATTCAGCTATGCGCAGCAGGCCTCCGACCTCAGCGGTTGGAGCGCTGCGCTGGAAACCGCGGCGGCGGTCAGCCAGAGCGAAAAAATGCGTGAGCTGCTGGACAATCCCCAGCTCACCAGCGAAGAGCGGGCAGAGACTTTTCTGTCGATTTGTTCAGATGAACTCGGTGCCCACGCAAGCAACTTCATCCGGTTGCTGGCGGAGAATCACCGGCTGCAACTGCTGCCGGAAATTGTCCATCTGTTCGAAGCGTTGAAGGCGCAGGCGGAAGCCACCCTCGAGGTGGAAGTTGTCTCTGCAAAAACCCTCAGCGATGCGCAGACGCAGGTATTGAGCGAAAAACTCAGCAGGAAGTTTGAACGCGAAATACATCTGCACTGTGCGGTGGACGAGAGCCTGCTGGGCGGCGCGGTCATCCGCGCCGGTGACACAGTCATCGACGGCACCGTACGCGGCCGTCTGGCCAAGCTCGCCGAGGCGATGAACTCCTAAATTACTTTCCCCGCTGGCCGGTGTCACCGGGGAACTTGAGGAACAGAGCATGCAGCAACTGAATCCCTCTGAGATCAGTGAAATCATCAAAAGCCGCATCGAAAATCTCGATGTGCGCACTGAAGCCCAGAACGAGGGCACCATTGTTTCCGTTTCCGACGGGATCATCCGCATCCACGGCCTGGCCGACGTGATGTACGGGGAAATGATCGAGTTCGAGGGCGGTGTTTACGGTATGGCGCTGAACCTGGAGCGCGACTCCGTCGGTGCTGTCATCCTGGGTGATTACAAGGGCCTGGCAGAGGGCCAGAAGTGCCGATGCACTGACCGTATCCTGGAAACCCCGGTCGGCCCCGAGCTGCTCGGCCGTGTCGTAGACGCGCTGGGCAATCCCATCGACGGCAAGGGTCCGCTGAACAACAAGCGCACCGATGCGGTGGAGAAGGTGGCACCCGGCGTTATCGCCCGCCAGTCTGTGGACCAACCGGTGCAAACCGGTCTGAAAGCGGTGGATAGCATGATCCCGATCGGCCGCGGCCAGCGCGAGCTGATTATCGGCGACCGCCAGATCGGTAAGACTGCGGTGGCAATCGACGCCATCATCAACCAGAGAGGCACCGGGGTTAAGTGTATCTACGTTGCCGTGGGCCAGAAGCAGTCCTCCATTGCCAATGTGGTGCGCAAGCTCGAAGAACACGGCGCCATGGATCACACGATCGTGGTTGCCGCGGGTGCCGCCGACCCGGCTGCAATGCAATTCCTGGCGCCTTACGTCGGCTGTACCATGGGAGAATACTTCCGCGATCGTGGTGAGGACGCCCTGATCGTGTACGATGACCTCACCAAGCAGGCCTGGGCCTACCGCCAGATCTCCCTGCTGCTGAAGCGCCCGCCCGGCCGCGAAGCCTATCCCGGTGATGTTTTCTACTTGCACTCCCGCCTGTTGGAACGCGCTGCACGGGTCAACGCCGAGTACGTGGAGAAGTTCACCAACGGCGAGGTAAAAGGCAAGACCGGCTCTCTGACCGCCCTGCCGATCATTGAAACCCAGGCCGGTGATGTCTCCGCGTTCGTACCCACCAATGTGATTTCCATTACCGATGGGCAGATCTTCCTCGAGACCGATCTGTTCAACGCCGGTATCCGCCCTGCCATCAACCCAGGTATCTCTGTATCCCGTGTGGGTGGTGCCGCGCAGACCAAGGTGATCAAAAAGTTGTCCGGGGGTATCCGTACCGCCCTGGCCCAGTACCGCGAACTGGCGGCCTTCTCCCAGTTTGCCTCCGATCTGGACGAAGCCACCAAGGCCCAGCTGGATCACGGAGAGCGCGTTACCGAGCTGATGAAGCAGAAACAGTATTCTCCACTGTCTATTGCTGAAATGGCGGTTTCCGTTTACGCCGCCGACAAGGGTTACCTGAAAGAAGTGGAAGTGGCAAAGGTGCTCGACTTCGAAGCCGCCCTGCTCGCTTACATGAACAGCGAACACGCGGAACTGATGGAGAAGGTGAACAGCACCGGCAACTACAACGACGAAATTGATACTGCGTTCAGAGCGGCCATCGAGAAGTTTGTCGCCACGAGCAGCTGGTAAACGCCCTGGAAAGCACGGGAAGAGGGGCCACAGCGGCCCTTCCCCAGATTCACATTTCCAGCGAACAAGGTAAATCACTATGGCAGGCGGAAAAGAAGTACGCACAAAAATTGCCAGTATCAAGAGCACGCAGAAAATTACTGCCGCAATGGAAATGGTGGCGGCCAGCAAGATGCGCAGGGCTCAGGATCGCATGGCACTGGGGCGCCCCTATGCCCGACGCATACGCGCGGTGATTGGTCACGTTGCCAACGCCTCGGCGGAGTACCGGCATATTTACCTGCAGGAGCGCGAGGTCAGCCGGGTTGGCTTTGTACTGGTATCCACAGACCGCGGACTCTGTGGTGGCCTGAATGTCAATATGTTCAAGGCGGCCATTCGCGAGATGCAAGCCTGGTCCGAGAAAGGGGTCGATGTCGAAGTCTGCGCTGTGGGCAACAAAGCGGCCGGTTTCTTCAACGCCATCGGCAGCAAGGTTGTTGCCGCGGTGCGCGATCTGGGCGATGCGCCCCAGGCCAGCAAGTTGATCGGCTCGGTCAAGGTGATGCTGGATCGTTTTGCGGAAGGTGATATTGATCGCCTGTTCCTGGTCTCCAATGAGTTTGTGAATACCATGTCGCAAAAGCCGCGGGTTGAGCAATTGCTGCCGCTGCCGAAAGACGAGGACGAACAACTCATGCAAGCGTGGGATTACCTCTACGAGCCGGACCCGGTGGAATTGCTGGACGGCTTGCTGGCCCGCTATATCGAGTCCCAGGTATACCAGGCGGTCGTAGAGAACAAAGCCTGTGAGCAGGCCGCGCGCATGATCGCGATGAAGAGTGCTACGGACAATGCCGGCGAACTGATCGATCAGTTGCAGCTTGTCTACAACAAGGCGCGCCAGGCGGCCATTACCCAGGAGCTGTCGGAAATTGTCGGCGGCGCCGCGGCGGTTTAAGCCCCTGCTGATACCTGCAATGGTCGACCTTGAAAGAATTTAAAGCTGAGGATCCGGAAATGAGTAACGGACAAATTGTGCAAGTGATCGGAGCGGTCATCGACGTGGAGTTCCCACGCGACAGCGTTCCGAATGTCTACGACGCACTCGTGGTTGAGGGCAAGAACCTCACTATGGAAGTGCAGCAGCAGTTGGGCGATGGCGTGGTGCGCGCAATTGCCATGGGTTCATCCGAAGGTATCAGCCGCGGTCTCGCCGTGCACAATACCGGCGCTCCGGTTTCCGTGCCGGTTGGCCACGAAACCCTCGGGCGCATCATGGACGTGCTCGGCAACCCGATTGACGAGTGCGGCCCTATCGGTGAGAAAGAGCGCGCCTCTATTCACCGCGCGGCACCCACTTACGAGGAGCAGTCCAGCTCCACCGAGCTGCTGGAAACCGGCATCAAGGTGATCGACCTGGTTTGTCCGTTCGCCAAGGGGGGCAAGGTTGGCCTGTTCGGCGGTGCCGGTGTTGGTAAAACCGTCAACATGATGGAGCTGATCAACAACATCGCCACCGAGCACTCCGGTCTGTCTGTATTCGCCGGCGTTGGCGAGCGTACCCGCGAAGGGAACGACTTCTATTACGAGATGGCGGAGTCCGGCGTTGTCGACCTGGACAACAAAGGCAACTCCAAGGTGGCGATGGTATACGGCCAGATGAATGAGCCCCCCGGCAACCGTCTGCGTGTAGCCCTGACCGGCCTTACCATGGCGGAAAAATTCCGTGATGAAGGCAAGGACGTACTGCTGTTCGTCGACAACATCTACCGTTACACCCTTGCCGGAACCGAAGTCTCTGCCCTGCTCGGCCGTATGCCCTCTGCGGTGGGATATCAGCCGACCCTGGCAGAAGAGATGGGCGTTTTGCAGGAGCGTATCACCTCCACCAAAACCGGCTCCATTACTTCTATCCAGGCGGTGTATGTACCGGCGGACGATTTGACAGACCCGTCTCCGGCCACCACCTTCGCGCACCTGGATTCCACTGTGGTACTGAGCCGCGATATCGCCGCCAAAGGGATCTACCCGGCGGTAGACCCGCTGGACTCCACCTCCCGTCAACTGGACCCCCAGGTGATCGGCCAGGAGCACTACGAAGTGGCCCGCGGTGTGCAGTCCGTACTGCAGCGCTATAAGGAGTTGAAGGACATTATCGCCATCCTGGGGATGGATGAGTTGTCCGAGGAAGACAAGCAGACCGTAGCGCGCGCGCGCAAGATCGAGCGCTTTTTGTCCCAACCCTTCCACGTGGCGGAAATCTTTACCGGCGCACCGGGTAAATACGTCTCCCTGAAAGAAACCATCCGCGGTTTCCAGGGCATCCTGAGCGGTGAGTATGACCACATGCCTGAACAGGCCTTCTACATGGTGGGAACCATCGACGAAGCTGTGGAAAAGGCCAACAAGGCCGAAGGCTAATCGAGATAGGCATATACTATGGCCATGACAGTACATTGTGACATTGTCAGCGCCGAGCAGTCCCTCTTCTCCGGACTGGTGCAGATGGTGATTGTGAGTGGCATCGAGGGGGAGCTGGGGCTCTCCTATGGCCACGCGCAGTTGCTCACTGCCCTGAAGCCCGGACCGGTGCGCATCATCAAACCCGGTGGTGAAGAGGAGG
Organism: uncultured Microbulbifer sp.; assembly: GCF_947489355.1. Taxonomy (GTDB): domain Bacteria; phylum Pseudomonadota; class Gammaproteobacteria; order Pseudomonadales; family Cellvibrionaceae; genus Microbulbifer. The sequence goes on from NZ_CANLDD010000039.1 coordinate 25,659, forward strand.
TATTGTTCGTCAGCGGTGGCTACGCCGAGGTGCAACCGAATATGGTGACCATCCTCGCCGACGTGGCCGAACGCGAAATCGATGAAGAGGCTGCGCAGAAGGCCCGCGAGGAAGCGGAGCACGCCTTGCACAAAGCGCCCTCCGAAGTTGACTACGCGCGCATCTCGGCCCAGTTGGCCGAAGCCGAAGCGCGCCTGCGCACCCTGCAGGCGATCCGCAAGGCGGCTGGCAAGTAAACGCTTGCTTACCTTTTCGAATGCCTGTTTTCAGGTGACCTAAAAAGCGGCTTCGGCTGCTTTTTTTGTAAGTGCCAGTAGTTATTTTTACATCACTTCAGAGCCTGATTCGCAGGTTTACTTCGCAAAGGAGCTTTACAAACCGCATTGTCCCAACGATCTCCTTTACGGCTCATGCTCCCCTCAAAATCATGCGCCTTGAGCAACCGACGATAGCCCGTGCTGGCATATTGTGAGCCGTGATCCGAATGCACGATCAGGCCTGGACCTGACCTGGCTGAGGTATGGCAAACCGCCGGTCCAACTTGTTGTCAAACACGGGTGGTTTGTCGTGACTTTACACTTCTTCCGACATTTCACTTTAACTCCGGCTTCCTGCATCAGCTGGCACGCTCTCTGACGGCTGACCGGATAACTCAGGGCACTCAGTGCTTCTTAGGCTACGGTGCTTTGATAGCGCCTCTTGAGCTTGTAGAAACGTGAGGCAATCACGCGTTAGTGGCTAATACACGGTTTAATTTCCGAATGCTAAGCCGGATTCAACACACAGGCTCAGATAGTTCATATTTTTTATCGGCAAGAAGTTGCAGCGTATGAATTACCTTATCTACATCCTCATTACTTGTATTCCAGTTACTTAGTGCTGCTCTGATTATGGGTTCTCCCTGCCACTGCCCAGGTGTTAAAAACACTTTGCCGGTTTTGTTTAACTCGATCATGCACGCGTTGCTATCCAAGGGTATTGCATTTTGATTCGGCTTAAATAAAACAACATTAAGCTTGCAAGGTTTAATAAGTTCATAACTGGAAGAGGTTTCAATCCAGTTAGCAAATTTTTTTGCCTGTTCAATATTTTTTGAAATATTGGTGGCGATGCCATATTTTCCATAAAACATGATTGTTGCCCATACCGGGAAGGCTCGGAATCGCCGAGAATTTTCAATACCCAAAGTCATGAAAGCAGGGTGTGTGTCATCATCTGCCAGGTAGGGTGCGTAAACTTCACAGGATTCCTTGAGCAATGCGGGATGCTGGGTTAAAAATAAACCACAGTCATAGGGCACGTTTAACCATTTGTGGCAATCCAGTGTGATGCTGTCGGCAAACTCAATTCCTTTGGATTGTGTTTCCTGGTCTGGTATCAGTCGTTCGAAAATACCAAAAGCAGCATCAACATGAAGCCAGGCTTTGTGTTGTTTACACAAAGCTGAGACACCCAGTAAGTCGTCGTAGTCGGTGCCCGTAACGGTTGCAGCGCTGGCGATAACAATTTTATGGGGTGACTGAGAAGAGGACAGTGATGCCTCTAATGCAGTTAAATCTATAGCTTCAGAATTGGCCAAGCAGTCAATTTTATTCCAGCTATTTTGACCGAAACCAGCCATTCCCAGACTCTTAACCATGCTCGCGTGTGGGGTAGCGCTAAATATGCTGACATCCAGGTTTCGCATACCCTCTAATGCGACATTAATACCCTGATGCTTGCCAATATATTGTCGTGCAGTAACCGCGGCGAGTAAATTGGCCGCCGTTGCACCCGTTGTAAACACCCCTTTCAACGAAGACGGCAAATCAAATAACTGGCATATCCATTTTAGGGTTTGGTGTTCGATAGCGGTGGCAATGGAATCTCCCCCTTTGCTAACATTTTGGTTAAATGTAGTCACCAGCCAGTCAGCATAAGTTGCTACTGGATTAGCCCCGCCTGTAACAAAGCCCCAGTAGCGGCCACCATTACTTGCAGACAGGTTAGGCTGAACTTCCTCGGAAATGAGCTGATGTAGCTTTTCAAACGAAACACCGTTAACGGGAATGTCCTGTTCATTCATTGTTGGTGATAAACAGGCAACCGCTTTATCGTCTAAATTGGCATAAAATTGTTCAAATTGATCCGTTAACGCTGAAAGTATCTTGGTATTTTTCTCTGGGGAGTACTTCATAAGTGGCCTCTTTTTATTAACGGTGCAATATTTGACTCTTTGGCTTATAGGTAACAGTTATAGTTTCGCCATATTTTTAGGTAACAGATAGAATTCAATGTAAAATACAGAATCCTTGCTGAGCAAATCATGGCGGATATTAACGATGGTTGCTTGAATGTTAAAGATAAATTCCCTTTTCTTTGGGTAACCAGTACTCGTCACCAAGTAAGTATGACGATAGCTATTGCTTGTTATCGGCTCTTGGAGGCTGAAGGCTATGCCGTAGCAAAAACACAAAAGAGATATTTTGGCACTGATTAAGCGCAAGGTTATGGAGATACCTAGTACCGAAGGGGGGGATTTGACACAGTACAGCTAGAGCAGGTAATGAAAGTGGGTAAAGTTCAGGCTTGCTTACCTACAGCAAATCACCAAAATTCTACTGGGTACAGTATTAGTAGCGTGCAAAATCAGCAGTTGGGCTGGCTGGCGAATCAATACAGTATCCCTATTATTGAAGATGATGTTTTTTGAGAGCTGAGTTATCAAGCCGTGTTTTTCTATTAATGCTTTGATCAGGCTAGACTTTCCTGCGCCGCTAGGGCAGCATGAATGGAAAAGTTACCTTGCCTGGCCACAAATTTTCTCTTTGTCTCGGACGTGATGGGCTCGATTATAAGGGATTTGGTCATGCTCAGGATAGGCGTTATATCTAAATCCTGTTATAAGTGCTGCTGTGCTTGCTGGCCAGTTTGTGATCGGGTTCAGCTCGGGTTCAGTTTTAATCTAGCAGGATGGCACGCAATTTATTAAAGAAATGTCTTCAGGGATTCAAAGTGAACAAGGCTTTTTTATTTATTCTTCTATGTGCTATAGCCTGTGGCGCACAGGCCGCCAAGCTTAGCGCCAAGTGGCCCTCTAAATACCTGCAAGATTGCAAAGGCATTGCTTACGCCTATAGCACGCCAAATGGCACCTTCTTTGCTGTGGACGATATGCAGTCCTGCTCTCGTGTAAAAATTGAGGGTGAAATACACAGAATGAAGAAAAAGAAAAATGGCCGATTCCGTTTTGAAACTGAAGTGGAAGGTGTAAAACACATCACGCTTTTCTCCAATCGCACTCACATTGAAGATGAAATTGTACTGGCGCGCAATTTGTATGTGCAAGTGAATGGATATGAAGTTACTGAGCCAGAGGTCACTGTGCCGAGTCAGCAAGAACTTGCCCTGGCCTATTCAGCGCGTATCAAAATCTGCGGTGAGCATTTTAACTCCAGAAGTAGTCGCGAAAAATGTGTGCAGCTGATAAATAACTACCCCCACTCAGAAAAAGGTGCATTGAAAACCTGTAGCGATTTCACTTTATCTACCCAGGGTCGCTTCGCTTGTCTGGAGCAGTTAAAGCCCTTTACCTATGAACCTTTTGCTATTGTCAAAGCTTGTCAAGATGCTTATATGAGCACCAGCACACGAAAACAATGTATTGAAAGTGCCAAGGCGTTTGATCATAGCCCGGAACAATTACTCGGTCGCTGTAAAAACCAGTTTATGTCGACGCGCGATCAACTTAATTGTTTTCAACTTAAGTTTGGTCGCTAAATCAGAGGTAGCAATTCAGGCTTGATCCGATATATCGGTTCGTCAGTAGCTATCTATCAGGTCAGGTTTAGGCTACGCACGATTCCTTCCCGGTTTCTGTGCTTCCCGGGCAAGCGTCGACAGAAATGCTTTTCCCACACCTCGACGGCGATATCCAATCCTGTCGATGACATACAGATCTTTGATCAACAACCAGGGCATTAAATCGTACACCAATGGAAGCGGGTAATAGGTAAGGTATCCAACGGGTAACGTTTTGTCCTCGGCCATTAAACACTGGAAATCTGCTCGCTTGTATCCCAGCCCGATTGGATAAAGTGGCTTCGGCTACTTTTTTATCTATTGCTGAGTTTGTCGGGGCAATAGGATATGAAGCCTTTTTCCCATACTAAAGTTTGTTGATTCTTTGTCGTCGAAATCCCTCGCATAGATTGTTTATCGATGTATAAACTCCCCTTTATTGTTGAGCTGCAGGAAAATGCAATGAGTGAGGATCTGATTTTCTATACCAACCCCCAGTCTCGCGGGCGCATCGTGCGCTGGATGCTGGAAGAGGTGGGCGTTCCCTATAAGACCGTGGTACTGGCGTATGATGCCGACATGAAAGCTGCCCACTACCTGGCCATTAACCCGATGGGCAAGGTGCCGGCAATAACCCACAATGGCAATGTGATCACAGAGGTGGCTGCCATCTGTGCTTATCTGGCGGATATGTTCCCCGGGGCAGAGCTTCTGCCTCGGACAGCGGAAGAAAAAGCGAATTACTATCGCTGGTTCTTTTTTGCCGCGGGGCCGTTGGAGGCGGCGCTCAGTAACAAGGCGGTATTCCGGCAGAAGCCAGAGGCGGAAAAGGAGAGGACGCTGGGGTATGGTAACTATGAAAACACCCTGAACACCCTGTCACTGGCGGTAACAGCCAACCCCTTTATCGCCGGTGAGCATTTTACCGCAGCCGATGTCTATGTGGGTTCCCACATTGGCTGGGGCATGCAATTCGGTACGCTGGAAAAATGGGATGCGTTTGTGGACTACTTTGCGCGGTTACAGCAGCGCCCCGCGTTGAAACGGGCCGCAGAACTGGACGATGCGCTGGTTGAGAAGGCCAGCGAAACCTGATGGCAGTGTCTTGGCCCAATAAAAAGGCCGGCAATTTTCATTGCCGGCCTTTTTGGTGCCCTGGGGGTTTATGCAATCAGTGCACCCAGTGATGCCGCTCCCTCTTCGCTTGAATGGCTTCGGCGGTGGGCGCCGGCATGGCGCTGATGGGCAGGCGTTCGTGGAAGAATGCCAGACGCTCGCCTCTGCCCAGCTCATTCATGGTCTCCGCCTCGAACACTCGGCCGTTGATCACCGTGTAGGCGATATTTTCAGACAGGCGCAGGTTTTCCAGGGGGTTGCCCTCCACCACGATCAGGTCCGCCAGTTTGCCCGCCTCGATGCTGCCGATATCCCCATCCATACCCAGGTAGCGGGCACCGTCAATGGTACCGGCGCGGAAGGCTTCCCAGGGGGTGAAGCCACCCTGCCCCATCATCCACAACTCCCAGTGGGCGCCCAGGCCCTCGCGCTGGCCGTGGGCACCGATATGCACCGTGACACCCTCGTCGCGCAGCTGCTTGGCTTGGCGCGCCACGTTAAAGTGGTTGTAGTGGGCATCCGGCGCCGTGGGGCGGCGGATGGAGCGCGGGTTCACGATAAAGTCCGGGGTAAAGCGGGTCAGGCGCTGGTTTTTCCACACCTCGGTGCGGTCATACCAGTACTCCTCGCCCCAGAGGCCGCCGTAGGCCACCACGAAGGTCGGGGTATAGCCAACGCTGGTCTGTCCCCACAGTTGTTCCACATCGGCGTAGACATTGGCGATAGGCAGGGAGTGCTCGATGCCGGTGTGCCCGTCCACAATCATATTCATATTGTGCTGATACTTACCGCCACCTTCGGGTACCACCATGATACCGGCCTCGCGGGCGGCCTGCAGCACTTGCTGGCGCTGGTCACGGCGCGGCTGGTTGTAGCTTTTCACCGAGATAGCGCCCATCTCCTTGAGGCGGTTGACGTGGAAGCGGGCATCTTCCAGTGAGTGGATCTTGGCTTTGTAGCCGGGGCCCTTGGCACCGTAGAGAATGGTGCCGGTGGAGAAGATACGCGGTCCGGTAATCAGGCCGGCCTTCTGCATTTCCGCGGCGGAGAAGATCTCGCTGCTGTCGTTGGAGGGGTCGTGAATGGTGGTTACCCCGAAGGCCAGGCTGGAGAACAGGTTCCAGTTCTGCTGCGGGATAATCTCTTCGCGACCCTGGGCGCCGTGGGCGTGGGCATCGATCAGGCCCGGCAGTACGGTCTTGCCGGTGACATCGATGCGCTTCGCTTGCGCAGGAATTTCCACCTCAGCAGCGGAGCCCACCGCCACAATGCGGTTACTGCGCAACAGAACAACCCCATTCTCGATAATTTCGCGGGTGTTCTCCGCATCGCGCATGGTGACAACGGTACCGCCGGTCAGAGCGACCAGCCCCGCACGGTTGTCGAAGGGTTGTTTAAAGCCCAGGTTGATACCTTCGGAAACCGGCTCCGGCAGCGCCTCCGGAGCGCCGGCGACAAAGCTGAAGGCGTCCTTCAGTTCGCGCTCGAACAGCCAGGGGCCGTGGGCCCACCCCAGAGTATTGCTATCGGAGGACCAGTGCAGGTTTTCGCCGGCGCGTTTGGATACCCGGGTGACTGTAACCGCCTTGCTATCGGGGCCGATCACCTCGGACTTGCCGGTGTGCATAAAGGGCGCGACAAAGGCTTTGAAGTCCTGGGTAAAGGCAACCCATTGTCCGTCGGGGGACAAGCGGAAGGAAGTGATTTCGGCACCGTGCAGATGCTCGCGCTCGTCCTTGCCTTCCAGGTTGGTGCTCTTCAGCACGCGTTTACCGCCGTCGGCGCCAACATATTCAGAGAAATAAATACGGTCACCGGTGGCACCAAAGTGGGGCTCATAACCGGACTTCACTACTCGGCGCTGCCAGTCGCCACCGGCATCTGCCAGGTAGATACCCGGCTCCAGAGCGTACTCGGGGCTGAGCAGGTAACCGCCGGTAAATCGGCGGTAAGCCACGGTATCACCGCTGGGGGAGAAAGTCGGTTCCACATACAGGCCCGGCTGGCTGGTGATGTTCCTGCCGCGGCCATTGCGCGCGGAAACCACGCGCACATGGCCGAGTTTTTCGTCATCCCAGGTGACATAGGTGATCTCGCGGCCATCCCGGGACCAGTTGGGGTAAAACTCGAAGTGGTCATTCTGACGGGTCAGGCGGCGGCGCTCACCGCTGTTGATATCCTGTAGATAGATTTTGCCCAGGGCCTGGAATGCCACTTGTTTGCCGCTGGGGGATTTCTGTGCCCAGCGGATCATCTTTACATCGAAGGTTTCCGGAGCCACCTCCACCGGAAAGCGCACCGCATCGGCCACCTGCTTCTCGACTTTTACGTGGGTTTCAATTGGCGCAACGCTGTCGCCGTGTACCGAGATACGCAGGAACTTACCGCCGGTCCACACGATCAGTGACTCGCCGTCGGGCATCCAGTCGTATTGCACATAGTTGCCATGGGGGCCGAAGATCTCCTGCAGGTCCCGCTCCAGGCCGGAGTAAACGGGGGTTTCCAGGCCGGTGTCCAGGTCTTTCAGGAACAGGGAAGTCTGGTTGTCCTGGCGGCGGATAAACGCCAGTTTGCTGCCATCCGGGGAGGGTACCGGTGCCACTGCGCCGCCTGGACCGGAGATAAAGGTCTCCTCTTCGCCGTCCTGCAGGTCGTAGCGGTTGATGGCAAAAATCTCCTGGGTGGAGTTTTTGTTGTACTTCCAAACGGTGCCGGGGGTGGTGTCGATGGCGTAATAGACGTAGCGCCCATCCGGGGAGAAAGCCGGGTCGGAAATATTCTTCTGCGCGATCTCACCGCCGATGCGCTTTTTCAGTTGGCGCCCGTCACCACCACCGTAATGATACATCCAGATTTCCCCGGCGGGGATGCTGCGCCCGGACATAAAGCCCTTGCGCGCCACCAGATACTGGCCATCGGGGCTCCAGTTGGGTGAGTGCAGTAGGTTTTCCTTTTCCGTTGTTAGCTGGCGCAGGTTTTCGCCGTTGCGGTCCATCAGCCAGATATTGTCGGCGCCATCGCGGTCGCTGATAAATACGATGGTTTTGCCATCCGGGCTGAAGCGCGGTTGCATATTCCAGGCGATCTCAGTGGTCAGGGCTATGGCCTCACCGCCGCTAACCGGCACCGTGTAGATATCCCCCAGCATATCGAACAGGAGGGTTTGACCATCCGGACTGATATCCAGGTTACTCCAGGTAGTCTCGCGGGTATCCAGCTGGATTGGCTTAAATTCGTAAGCCGGCTTGTTGATATCCCAGGAGGGCTCCTGCTGGGCTTCTTTAGCCTCTGCAGCCGGCTCTTGTGGCTGTTTAGCGGCTTCAGCGGCCGCGGCCATCGGCAGGGTGAGGGCCAGTGCAGCCAGAGCCAGCAAACGCCGGCGCGGCTTGGTGTGCTTGATTGTGGTCATGATAAATATCCCCCCGCCATAGTCTGGGTACGGCGGTACAGTGTGTTCTTTTTGGGTAAGCAACCTGTTGATTTTACAGAAGGTAAGCTACCGGTATAGGGGGTGGGCGGCAATCGAAATGCGTTGAGCGCCAACCTGCTGCGCCGGGGTGAGGTACTCTTGAGTTCGTGGGGCAGACTGGCCACAATGCGCCCCGATTGACCTAGCGGGATTTTGATTCAAGATGACTATCGATGTTGTGGTTTTGGCGGCGGGCAAAGGCTCTCGCATGCGTTCGGATTTACCCAAGGTACTGCACCCGATCGGCGGTATCCCCATGCTGGGGCGTGTGATTGAAACGGCCAGGCAGCTTGAAGAAGTGAACATTACGGTGGTTGTGGGGCACGGTGCCGAGCAGGTGCAAGCGCACTTCGCCGACAGCGGCGTGCGGTTTGTGCAGCAGGCCGAGCAACTGGGTACCGGCCATGCTGTGGCACAGGCGATCCCCCATTTCCGTCAGGGGGCCTCGGTGTTGGTACTCTACGGCGATGTGCCACTGGTCAAGGCGGGCACCCTGCAGTCGTTGTTGTCAGCGGCGGATAAAGGCCCCGCGCTGCTGTCGGTAGAGATGGCCAACCCCGCCGGCTACGGGCGCATAGTGCGCGACGATGCGGGCCGCGTACAGGCGATTGTCGAGGAGAAGGATGCCGATGCAGCCACCCTGGGTATCCGCGAAGTGAATACTGGCATACTGGCGGCGCCGGCGGAACTGCTGGCGCGCTGGTTGCCTGAATTGTCCTGCGACAATGCCCAGGGTGAATACTACCTCACGGATGTGATCGCCCGCGCGGTCAGTGAGGAGATCGCCGTCACCGGGGTGCGCGCCAGCGATGCCTTGGAAGTGGCGGGGGTGAACAGCCGCGCACAGCAGGCGCAGATGGAGCGCGCCCTGCAACACACCCGCGCGGTGGCACTGATGGATGCCGGGGTCACCCTGCTCGACCCAGCACGGATTGATATCCGCGGCAGCCTGGAATGCGGAACCGACGTATCCATCGACATCAACTGCGTTTTTGAGGGGAAGGTCTCCCTGGGCAAGGGGGTGCAGATTGGGCCCAACTGCCTGTTGAAAAACTGCCGTCTGGCAGATGGTACCCGTGTGGAGGCCAATTCTGTGATTGAGCAGGCGGACGTTGCAGAGGCCTGCAGCATCGGCCCCTTTGCCCGCCTGCGCCCCGGTACCCAACTGGCAGCGGGCGCCAGGGTGGGTAACTTTGTCGAGATCAAGAAAGCAACCATCGGCGCCGGCAGCAAGGTCAATCACCTCTCCTATGTGGGCGATGCCGCCGTAGGGGAAGCGGTGAATGTCGGTGCCGGCACCATCACCTGCAACTACGATGGTGTGAATAAGTTCCTCACTGAAATTGGCGACGGCGCTTTTATCGGCTCCAACACCGCACTGGTGGCACCGGTGAAAGTGGGTAGGGGTGCCACTGTGGGTGCGGGTTCCACCATTACCTGCGAAGTGGGCGCGGATGAGCTGGCTGTGGCACGGGGCAGACAGCGCAATATTTCCGGCTGGCAGCGCCCGGCCAAAAAAAAACGCCAGTGACCACCTGTCTCAAGCCTGCCCCGGTGACGGGGTGAATGCCAGCGGGCAGGCCCACGGTGTGCGGGTTCAGCCCACTTCTTACCGTTAGATTTGCGCCTAGGGAATCCAAAGGGGGGCGCCCTGATATAAAAGTCCAGAGTGCGACCACTTGCCCGTTTCGACATCGCTTCGTTATCAGGATAAACGGGGTTAGATAGCCCAGACCCTGCCGGACCTTCACTGAGTGAGCACCAACAGACACGCTACGCAAAGTTGATTTCCACCGTGTTGATTATCGGCTTGGAGGTAATCGGCGGGGTATCGGCCAGCGTGCGTTCAAACGAAAAGCCAAAGCCTGCGGCTAGCTTGCTTGCGTCGAGCGTGGCTGGGGTCTTCGTTGACCCGGTGCGGCTGCTTATACGTGCCGTTTTGCCGGTCGGGCGGGTGCGATTGTCGATGCAAACTCACACCGGGATATTCTCTGGTGCATGGCAATAAAGCGGACTCATTCAACGGGTGGTATTAATGAAGCCATTGCGTTTTTTCGTGCGTATATCAATAGAAATAGTGGCACCAAAATTATCTTATTGGATGGTATTGCGTTTTCTTTCCTGCAAGAGCGGCGTAAGATCGATAAATATTTATCTGCGTGATGGGTAGTAATTGGGCCAGCCGCTCTGCGCCAATGGCCCAATAGCATCGAAATACCCAGGCATTTTCCCAAACCCCTTCCCTTCCACAGGAGAACGGTACGTGACCTAAGCGTAAGTAAAAGGCGCTGGCCCAAGGTGCCGGAAACACCAAAGGCCAGCTAACCAAATTGATAACATAGATATCAAAATGGCTCTATGGATAATACGCTAGAAGCCCGCTCGTCTTCAATAAAGTGGGCCCCCTTCAGGCGCTTGGGGCGGTTGCCCAGGCCCTGGGAGCGTTGCGTCCGCCGGTTCTGCTTTACGGCCTACCGTTCCCGTGCGCCACCCTGCATTGCCTCCCGTCGTTATTTTCCAGCTATTCCCATCACAAAAAATCACTCCAGGATTTGCGATCCGGAAGGAAAGGTTTATGTTGGTTGTAAAACGCCGGCCAGGCGAGAACCTCAGAATTGGAAAAAATGTTTCCGTCACCGTATTGGGTATTTCAGGCAATCAGGTCAGAGTGGGTATCGCGGCCCCCAAATCCCTGCCTGTACACCGTGAGGAAGTGTATAGACGTATCCAAAAGGAAGAGGAGCTAAACAAAGCGAGCCGTTGAGAAACCGGCTCGCCCAGAGGGGGAGCCTGTCAAGAATACTGTGTAGCCGCCGCTGCGTATTGCTTGAGAATGCCCAATACGCATACCCCATACCATCTTTCAGTGATTGGTTTTCCAAAATTCCGTTGTGTGAAATAAATCGGTAATGCCAGCGCTCTCCCTCTGGCGTTTACCGGTATTGACTGGCAGCCTGGCACCAGGCCCGCAGCGAATCCGCTTGGTTCGTTGTGAAGGTTTTTTCTATTGCTGCGGGCTATGGTTTTCAGCACCAGAACACAAAAAGCGGGACACAGGATTTGCACTGAACAACAGGTTTGTAGAGGATCTGAGAGGGGCCATTCACCCACTTAACTTATTATTAGCGCGGAGGTTGGCGATATGCTTATCCGATAAATCGCGCACAGCGAAATTTGTTAAAGTGGATAAGCATACCAGGCTGGAGCCTTGTGTTCTGTCCAATCCATACTTTAGTGACACGGAAAGTTTGCAGGTTTGAAAATGATCCATAAAGTGAAAAGAATTCAGAGGAACAGGGCTGGGATTAACATTCATTGAGAGATACCTGTAATTAATAGCTTTGACTTTACCGATGCTTTAAGCGAGTGCGAAAGGGCAATTTGGTCAGCCTGACCGTTATTTTTGAGAGGGCGCTAACTTTTCCTAAAAGTTCAATAAATCCAAGGGGTTACATTTATTGATGAATTTTGGGATAATGGTTGCAGTGATTATGATTTTAGGTGGTTCGATAGTGCTAAATTATTTTATCTAATTGATTTCAATTTTGGTTTTGAAATTTTGGCACAAAAAGAATCCAGAAATACTGGTCATGGTGATCAGTATATAAAAGGTAGCCTTATTGGGGAATGAGATAGATGGAAGATATATTTAAAGAGGCCTCTATTAAAAAGGAAAAACTTCATAGAGAATTCGCTGAGCTGCCAGAAACAATAATAACAGGTGTGGTTGGAGCTCGTGATGCAGTAGGTAATAAGCGAGGAGCAGGCAAAGTTCCGGGAGATGAATACTGGTCATTGAAACTATCTCTAATAGCCTGGAAAGAGCTTGGAAAAAAAATAAACAATTCACCTCTCATTTTTTCGAATGATCTTACTTACAGCGAGTTAAAACTTATTCAAGATCACGTTGAGCGAGAATCCTTGGTGCAATTTAAAGTTAAGCTCTCAAAAGAGAGTCCGTTCGGTGATGCTAGAGCACAACTATTATCCATTTTAGATACCCCGGATGACATTGAACTTAAAGCAGCACTAGAAAAATATAAAGAGCCAGTAGAAGTTACCCACCCGGAGTTTGGTGTCTTAGTGCTTGATAGGTCGTTAGATTGTTTTGAAGGCACAATAAATTGGCAGGGAGAGCCAGTAGAACTTTCGGTCTCTGTAGATGAAGAAGATGGTTCTATCAGTAGTAGTCTAAAAACTATAGAGGCTCTGTATAGTCAATCTGGTGACTGGTCTAAGAAAATTGCAGACTATGCAGTTTCTGAACTCCTTGAAGTAATGAATAAGAATTGGCTTGAAGGGGAAAAGGAATTTACTGCGTCAGATTTTATTAATTCGATGGAGTTGCTATTTATTACGGTTTATCCTGATGGAAAATTCGAGTTTTGCCATGATGATGGTGACATGTTCTTGGGGCATTCGATTATAATTTCTGGCTCACTAACTGATGGCCTTAGTGAAGCAGGTATCTCAGGCTAACAAGTGCAAGCAACAGGACTCGCAACAAGTTGCTCGCCTTTGCTGCGGGCGTTAGGACACTTTAAAGAAATCTAAATATGTTCAAGAATATAGAGGTTATACCTCAATTTCCTTCGTTAACTCCAGATGATATTTTAGACGTTAGTAATCGCCTTAAAGAAAGATTTGGATACAAAAAATTTCCAAGTGAATATGGCGATTTTCTACAAGAAACAAACGGTTGTTTATTTTCGCCTAATGACGAAGAATTGGAAATTGGAATACAGCTTAAAATTGATTTGCCATTCATAGAAAAGGCAGATGTGGCAGGCATTTTTGGCGTTTGGTATGACCGTTTCGATGGTAATGAACCTTCAAATACAAACTGGCCAGAACTGTTTGCATCTAATGAAAACTCTAAAGAAAATTTTGATGTTCTTCCTGACAATATGATGTCTTTCGCATACGAGGAAGACTCATCTGGTAGTCTCTTTGCAATATCTACAGACCAAAGAGATTTTGGTCAGGTCTATTACTATTATGACGGCTATATGTATTCGATATTCGGTCGTAAATTTATGCTAGAAAAGTTTGGTTACTGTTACTACGAGCAGAAACTGTTAAATACTCTAGAAAAATATGGCTTTGATCGAAGCCAGATAAAGAAAACAAATGAATTGTCTGAATTTGAACCATATCAAGTCATAAACAGTTTAGAAAGTTTGCCTGAAGATTGCGAATTCGAACTGTTGAGAAATAGATTTGTTCCAGTGGCAAATTCCTTTAATGACTTTATGGCCAAACTAACAGAGGTTGAGTGGTGAAAGCCCTAACAAGGTTGGACATGTTCGCCTTCGCCTTCGCTTTGCTCGGCCCATGCCAACGGCGTTATACGTAGATACGACAATGGATATTTCTCAGTATTACGATGAAGCAGAGACCATCGGGAAGTTAGTAAAGACCCAGGCGCCTTATATTTTGTCTGCATTAGATTACCCTCCTGAAGACGACCATCCATCTTCAGAGACAGCAGGGAAAGCTCTAGATTTATACATTCAAGGCGCCATAATGGAGAATAGCGCAGAGCATAAATTATGGATTAAAATAGGAGTTTCTTGTTTGGTTTTAGGGGTAGCCATCGGATGGCTTATATGGGGCTAACTACGTATAATAAGCGCATGTTGTTCGCCGCTATCGCGGCCGGACGGCTTACGCTATGCTCCAGCTGCCGCAAATGCGAACGTTATACATGAGGAGGTCATGTGGCAGAAAAATTTAAAGCCTTGACTGAAAAGCATATTGGTTTCATCGGCAACCAACATATTTTCTTTGTCGGCACTGCCGCAAGTGAAGGCTTCGTTAATGTTTCCCCAAAAGGCATGGATAGCTTTAGAGTAGTAAATAACTCCAAAGTGGCGTGGCTCAACCTTACTGGAAGCGGGAATGAAACGGCAGCCCACATTCTAGAAAACAATCGAATGACCATAATGTTCTGTTCATTTGATAAGCAGCCACTTATATTGAGGTTGTATGGTCACGTAAAAATCATCCATCCTCGAGATAAAGATTGGCCTAGTCAAGTAAAACTATTTCCCGAATACACCGGAGCACGTCAGATATTTGAGTTAAATTTGGAGCTGGTTCAAACCTCATGTGGCTACGCAGTGCCCTTTTATGAATTAGTTGGTGAAAGACCGACACTGAGAAAGTGGGCCGACAACCGAGGGAGAAAAGGTGTAGAGGAATATTGGCAAGAGAAAAATACTAAAAGCCTTGACGGTAAGGACACTGGAATAATTGAAACTGTATAACAAGCAGCGGCAACACCGACCCTGCGGGCCTGGACTCACTACGCTACCCTTTGTTCGCCGTTACGCTGAGTGTTAGTGCGTCAAGCTAAGCTTGATGCTTCTTGCAAGGTGGAAGTCCCTGTCAGGTAAGGCCTAACCAGCCACCTGTATCGAGTGTTGCGCGTAGGGCGGAGCAGTTGGGTCATCAACGGGTCGTGGTTGACCCGATCGAAGAATTTGGACAAATCGATGTCCACAGCAACCTTCAGGCCCCGCTTGATGCAGTGCTGGATACGGCTGACGGCGTCATGGGCACGCCTGCCGGGCCTGAAGCCATAGCTGTGGTTGGAGAAGGTCGGGCCCAGGATCGGCGTCAGTACCTGGCTGATCGCCTGCTGGATCACGCGGTTGTGTACCCTGGGTATCCCCAGGTGGCGCTCGCCCCCTGAGGGCTTGGGTATTGCGACCCGTTTGGCAGGTTGGGGCTGGTAGTAGCCCTCAACCAGGGCTCGGCGCAGTGCGGACCAGCGTGACTTTATCCACTGGGGATAGTCTTCGATTGTCACAACCGGATATCCTCATAAGGTAGTGATGCCTCACTCTTTGTTTAATGTTCGGGCCTTCCCTCTCTTCGGCTCCCTGCTGGTTCCAGGTACTATGTCCTGTGCTGACTTCTGCATTATCACCGCGTAGGTTCCCCCCGGCCTGTGGTGCAGATCTCCCCAGATAAAAACATGAACCGTCCCTGCACAACCGCCGCATTGTCCCTGCTTCTCGAACCTGTGGACTTCGTTATCTTGTGCTAACTCGTCCCCGGAGCTGGGCCTTATATACGATTTCTGTTCGTAGGCTCGTAGGCTCGTAGGCTCGTAGGCTCGTAGGCTCGTAGGCTCGTAGGCTCGTAGGCTCGTAGGCTCGTAGGCTCGCAGGTTTGCGCTCGGGCTTCCTCCAGAAAACCCCTCGCGAGGTTGCCCTTGCCGTCGGCTAGTAGTTATGATCACCGGTAACCCGGTGAGCAGGCTCTCCTACAGAGGACTTTCACCTCATTAATTCATGCCTATGCTGGGCGTACACAAGCGCAAGCACGCGGAACTAATTTCCGCTGCGCTTCAATTTGTCCGGTGTTGCGGGCGTTCGGCTCCAAAACATGAGGGAGATTATGAAATACTTAGTAGTTTTACTTATCACTATATTTTCTTGTGTGTCCCAAGCCTCTCAAGAGACCGCTGAATCATTGGTGCTTCGTAAGTCGTACCCGATTCAACTTTATATGGGTGCATGTGTCACTTCTCGCGCTCAGCCATCACAAGTTGAGAGCCAGGCTAAAGAAATGGGATTTATTGAAGCTGAAGGTGAAGTGGCTCGCCAATATTTGCAAGGCCATAAAGGGAAAGTGTGGGTTTCCAGCAATGAACACGGAAATTTCAGCATTGCCGCCCAAGATAGAGGTTTATGTTCCATATTTATTCATCAAGGCAACCCAGAGCAACTTATAGCCAGCATGGAGGCATGGTTACCTCCAGAAGGGTCTGGGTTCAGCTATAAGAAAGAAATCGTTTCTAAATCTGGTTCGTTGAAAACCACTTCATATAAAATATTTCGTGGCACTAAGCTAATGGAACTGTGGGTAATTTCACTATCTAGCCAAGCCAACTCTAAGCTTGTAGCAATAATGTCTTATGATACATCGCAAACCTAACAAGGCGTGCAAAAGGGACCGCCTAGTGGGCCATGCGGTTAATTCTGTAACGATTGTTTTATTCGCTCGACCGAAACTAGAAAGTGATAAAAATACGGGTAATATAAATTTGTATTTCCAATAATTACATAACTTTCTGTATGGCCCATTAGGCAGCGGCCCGTTCACTAAACGTTAACTGTAGGTGAAGTTATGAAGGAAAATGAGAGAGCCAAACAGCTTCTCATCCAAAAAGAGAAGGGAGTTACTCTTACTACTTCAATGTCAGCGATGAAGAGGAAGTTTATCTATAGAAGTATAATGTTTGTAATTGCGTGTTTATTTTACTGGTTTTACGGGGGTGGTTTATTTCTTGTAGCTATAGGTATGCTTGTAGGAACGACAATACAGGACGTTGGATGGTTGCGTGTAATAGAGAAAACTTGGCCATTTACTGTAAAAATAACAGACTGGGAAAAAGTTGAGCGCATTGCAGAAGAGTACCGTTAACATGTAGCGGTACCGACGTCTGCAAGCGGGCTGGACTCAGCACAGTGTGCTTCGCCGGTGCGCTGGACATTAGAGCAACTTAGATAGGAGATTACATGAAAATTGCTCAATCCTTAATTTTATCAATAGGACTTTTTACTTCGTTAGCTAATGCAATAGTCATTCGACATGATGTTTCCGATGAAAATTATTCTGCTGTTCCATCTGACTTCCCTCCTCTAGCAACCTTATATAACATAGGTGTTCACGGTACATTGATCCATCCTCAGTGGGTTGTAACCGCAGCCCATGCTGTTTTTTGTATGAACCCTGGACAAAAAATTAGAGTAGGCGATGAAATAGTATCTATTTCTAATCGATATAGTCACCCTGATTATCACTTAGGAGATGAACACGACATAGCTTTAATTAAACTTAAATCTAGTATTGCTGATATTAAACCTGCAGAAATTTATAGTAACAATGATGAAAAAGATGCTGTTGTTTGGTTTATAGGTGTCGGTGGAACAGGAACAGGCACTGAGGGTCAGACAGTTAGCTATAAAGAAAATAATGGGAAGTTAAGAAAAGCTCAAAATAAGATCGTTAAAACTACAGATACGGATATAGTTTTCAAATTCGAAAAAGGCTCTCAAGGAGAAGCGCTAGAAGGCGTTTCTGGTAATGGTGATAGTGGAGGCCCTGCCTATATTAAAAACGGAGATAAATATGAATTACTCGGTGTCAGTTCACGAGCCGACTCATGGTTTTATGATGTCGGAGAGTACGGGGTTACTGAGCTTTATACTCGTGTTTCATCATATAAAGATTGGATACAACAAGTAATTTCAGCGGATAGCGACTTAACTAGGGAAGAAATTGCTACCAAAAACCCTTTTCTGCATGAAAATATGAAGCCTGAAAAAATGAATGATTTATGTTCTTCCATAGAGGTAAAGTAATCACTCGTTGCTCTAACAAGCTATTCAAGTGGGACTGCTAAAATTTGGCTCGGTTTCGCTTTGCTACACATTTTAGCCAAATATTATCAGCCCCTTAACAGGCGTTATATTGCCTAGGAGAGAATGAGCATTAATAACGAGAAACAAGATAATCTAGATTACATATTTATTGTTGGTGTAAGTCTTTTAATCTTTGTCGTGTATGTCTATTTTCTCTATTCTGGGAGGGTGTTCAAAACTCTGTGTCAGCCAAGTAGCCTCATAGGCTGATATATTTTTCCAGGCGATCCGGGAAGTGGATCGTCAGCTGTGACAGCGTCAAGTTCCAGTTCTGGATCGGGTGCGTCCAGCGCTC
>NZ_CANLDD010000040.1 GCF_947489355.1 uncultured Microbulbifer sp.
TTTCAGGCTCTTTGCAAAGTACGCCGCGGCTTTTTTTAAGATTGCCAGTTCCTCTGCCTGCTCCGCCAGCTGCCGTTTCAGCCGGGCATTCTCAGCCGTTAGCTGTTTCTCGGCATCTCCTCGATCCTGGTGTAATCTAGCCTTACTCCGCCAGCCGTAGATCTGGGAGGCATGCAGGCCGAGCTGTTTGGCTGCAGCGCTTACGCCCACCTTAGCCGCCAGCGCCAGGGCCTCTGACCTGTACTCCTCGGAGTATTGCTTGCGAGTGGTTTTGGTTGATTTCTTTGGTCTTGCCATAGGTCACCTCTGTCGCGTAGTTTATCGCTTAAGAGAGTGTCCGTCGTTGGTGGGCAAGATCAGACCTCCTGTTGCCAGTTTTGCCAGTGCTTAAACTTTGCCTGACACATCAGGTTCCTGAACACTAGCGCCTGGCTTTTTATAAATAAGTGAGCCATTTTTAAGCGTAGCCCTATTGTTCTGCCCCAGGATAATTGAAATCTTCCTACTGAATACACCAAAATGAGCGTTATAACCCTGCTCATCTTTCAATAGAGCCCCTTTAAGTTTGCCCCAATCTATTTTTACCTGGCCATTGGTAATATAAATTTTATGTTCCGGCCAGCCTTTATTATTTCTGTAAGTCCCTAACAAATTAGACGGCAACTCATCAGCTTGTACTATCAGGTCACTATCAGGCGCATCCATCAGCTCCGCTTTGATCGATTCCGCTAAACGTTTCGATTCCTGCTCCAGTAATTCATAACGATTGCTTTTCTCAAGCACAGAATTATAAGCATAGTTAGCAATCACATGGGGCAGAGTGAACGCAATATCTTGATTGGTAAAGGCTATGACCCCTATTTCTCGCTCGGGCATAAAGGACACATGTATACTGTAGCCACCGTAATTACCAAACCTCGTCAATAGGGCTTCACCATTGTATTCCGCCACATCCCATCCCAATGTATAGCCATCACGCGCATAAGTGAAATAGGTTCTTTTTTGAGCGACCTGTTTATCGTGCATTTTCTCAAAAATATCGCCTTTGGATAATTTTGAGGCATCCTGGTTGATATTGGTTTTCAGCCAGGCAGCAAGGTCGCTTGCTGTAGAAACCAGACCGCCTGCAGGGTGCATGGTGGCATTTGTTTTGTGGTGCCCATAATCAAAAACACCACCGTCTTTTGCAGTGGTAATTGCAGGCAATATATTCGTAACCCCAGAAATATTTGCAGTTGTAGCACTCATACCTAAAGGCTTGGTAATATACAATGAGATGAGCTCAGCCCAGTGTTTGCCCATAACAGACTCAGCAAGCATTGAAGCCACAATTGGCCCCGTATTTGAATATCTAAACTGATGGTCCGGCGCAACAAGCATATGCTCATTTAAAGCTCTGGTTAACTCAAGCTGATCGGCGTAACCAAGAAATGCCGTTTTAAAGGTAAATGGAACACTCGTAAAACCGGATGTATGTGTAAGCAGTTGTTCCACTGTAATTTTGTTAGCGTCAATCTTTCCGCTGGTAATTAGGGTAGGATCATAATAGGATATGGGTTTACTTAAATCTATTCTTTCTGCATCATGAAGAATAGCCAATAATGTGCCAGTCAATGCCTTAGTATGAGACGCGATAAGAATTGG
This sequence comes from uncultured Microbulbifer sp., assembly GCF_947489355.1. Taxonomy (GTDB): domain Bacteria; phylum Pseudomonadota; class Gammaproteobacteria; order Pseudomonadales; family Cellvibrionaceae; genus Microbulbifer. Next base: position 1,645 of record NZ_CANLDD010000040.1, read on the forward strand.
GGTGTCTTTGCTTAACTGGCGATCACCTTTTGAATAAGTGTCGAAAAAAGAAAGTCCATCTGAATCTACAAGTGCAACAAAATAAGAACCCGTTAAATTATTTTTATCAATCAGTTCTTTTAAAGTAGATGACACATCTGATTTCACTTTATCGTTACCTGCAAAGCAGTCATAAGCAGCCACAGACAAAGCTGCCACACATAATAGCACTTTCCAATTCATGGATATTTCCCGTTTTTTTACTTTTTTAAGTGAAACTGGAAGGCAAAAACACCTGTAATTCCTTCACCTCACTATCATTCCATTAAGGGGTTCTCTATAAATTAAGTTTTCCTTAATTTATAGAGAACCCCTTAATGCTCAAGGCTTAGTGACGGGCAGCAAGAATACCGCCGGCCATAACCACCAGAGAGGAGAGCATCCCCATACCAACCAGACTGTAAAGGCTGATAGATTGTCGGGCGGCTTCGCTCAATACCTCTCCAAAGGGAAACTGCCAGGCAACAATACCGGAGGCAGCCAGCACAGCGAGATACTGGAATCCACTGGCACGGCGCTCAGCACGCCTTGATGACACCGGCAACTCGGCCATCACCCGGTCACAGAAGCCATTGTCATCCAGGTAGGGCTCCCCGAGTTGCAGCTGTTCACTCAACCAGGCATCGAACACCGGATCTTTGCCCTCTATAGCTGTATCGCGCAAAGCGCTGCCCTTTCTGTGATGTTGTTCAAAATTAACCATTGACCACCTCCTCGTGCCAAGGTTGCAGCAAGCTGCGCAGCTTGGCCCTGGCGCGATTGATATGAGATTTTACCGTACCCAGTGGCAACTTCATGATATTCGCCGTTTCTTCATGAGAAAAACCCCGCTGCAGGGATAAGTGTATGGCTTGGCGTTGCACATCACTGAGTGATTCCATGGCGGAGTCAAGGTCCCTGGCCATAGCCAATTGCTGGGCTTCCTCCACACTTTCATCAGCCTGGGCCTTATCTACTGCTTCCTGATCCACTTCCGGCGTATTCTTACGCTTGTGACTCATAACAAGATTGTAGGCAATACGGTACAGCCAGGTGCTGAAACGGGCATCTCCCCGAAATGCCGGCAACGCTTTGTAGGCCTTGATAAATGCCTCCTGAGCCATATCGTCTGCCAGGCCCTGGTCACCACCACACAGCTGCCGGAGCGAGAATCGCAGCTGAGACTGATAGCGGCGAACCAGCTGCGCGTAGGCCCGCTGGTCCCCGTTTTCGACGGCGCGTCTGATCAGCCCCTCATCATCGAGGTCCATATTCGCTGTCCTTACGCCTGCTTGTTATCCAGCTTCCAGTTGATAAAGCGGGCCAGACCGATAAAGAGAGGGATCACTCCCAGACTACCCACTTCGATACCCGCCAAGGCTGTAAGGCATATAAATACCGCCGAGCCAATTGCTATTAGGGTGATACCCCGGTCTTTAGGGCTCCCCGGACTATTGCCATCCAGGGCATCAAACAACTCCGGCGGAACATCCCGGCCCTCTGCCACCATACGGTTGATGTTGTCCATCAACAGTTGCTTCTTGCGATAGCTATTATGGGTGACCAACCACACAATCAACACCGGCATACCAAAAACACAGAGCAGGGCAACGATTGGTATCAACAATTCATCTAGCTGCTCAACCTCGTGATCTCTAAACCAGTGGCTGGAAGAGTGGTCGTAACGCCGGGAAAGGCCGATTTCCACATTCTCCGGGACACTGTCAAGCGCCTCCTCAACCACCTGACCGCGCTCATCGAGAATCCCCTTGCGTTCGAGTTTCTCAATAATGCGCTGGCTTAGTGGACCACCGAATTCCTCACCAAGATCCACCTGAACCTCACTGCGCTCACCATCCTCTCCACGGGTTTTAATCGTGAGCACACCATTTTCATCACGCAGGATACGCACGCGCGACGCGGCCTCCGGGGCTTCAATGTCCACTGCAGGAGGGGCTGGAGGCTCCGGCATAGTGGCGGTATTCTCCTGTGCCCAACTGCCCTGGGCGACAAATAAGGCTGCTACTGCCATGAACCAATGGGTGCCTGCCCGCACCGAAAAGATAGTTCTCGCTTTCATTTTTTGCTCTCTAATCGTTCTCTTTACTCGCGTTGTTGCACAGTCAGGCAAGTGTCAAATCCCGCTGCCGTTACATGACCGTGAGCCGGCCTTTTGAGTAAGGACCCGGTGTTGCACCGCGCAGGGGCTTGTCCTCGGCGATTCGCACCGGATAGGGGAAACCGCTACCCTGGAAAATATGCTTGGCTCGCCATTTATTAAGCTTGAACATAAAGTGCTGGTCGATCTTCTCAGTAAGCTCCCGGTTGATCTTCTCCATCGAGAAACCCAATTCCGCCGCCCTACTCTGACCAACTGGCAATCCACCTAATATCAACACCAACATGGCGCAAAACTGTACCTTCCGGAATGATACCGCAGTGAACATTGTGACCTCCAGATCGTTTTTTCTTGTACACCTCTGAGACGGGGTCAGGCATGGCTTTGGATGCAATAAACTATAATTTTTCCTTTAGTCTATTAGGGGAAATAATGTTCCAGCCAGAATGAGTTCAATAGCATAATAATCGAGCCGACCTTCTGCTGAGCGCATGCCATTGAGTGAGGTAATTTCAGCCCAGTTACCTCAGCATATCTGGCCAGTACAGTGAGAACCTCTCGCTAGATGCCTCCACTGTGGCATACTTTGCCAATGCGCAGCAGCAGTCTGGATAGGGCCTGAGGAGTTCCCTGTGCTCCACCTCTGTTGATCTGCTTTTTAAGTGGTTTATAAGAGGTTTGGGCAGCACCTGATGTGCAATGCAATCCTGGGATGGTGAATCCACTACATGGAATAAGTAATGGCAGATACAGAGGGCAGTTAAAATAATGGATTTACTCGGCTGGTTATCTCTTGCAGGTATCTGCGCGCTCGGGGCCATGTCGCCCGGTCCCAGCCTCCTGATCGTGTTGCGCAGTGCCGCTTCCGGCTGGCGCCAGGGACTTGCCTGCGCCATTGCCCATGGCGCCGGTGTCGCAATTTATGCCACACTGACCGCTTTCGGCCTGGCAGTACTCATTACCCGCTCGGGGCTTTTATTTGGCATCCTGCAATGGGCCGGTGCCGCCATGCTGGTGTATCTGGGCTGGAAAGCCCTGAGCGGCCCCACCCTGGGTTCCCATGCCGTCAATCTGGAAACCAATCACCAGAGTCTCAGGCGCTCGATCGCCCAGGGTTTCGGCGTTGCCTTTTTTAATCCCAAAATTGCTGTTTTCTTCACCGCCTTGTTCAGCCAGTTCGTATCAGAGCAACAGGCATTGGCAACCAAACTGGGTATGGCCACGTTGGTGGCCGGAGTGGATGCACTTTGGTACTGCATCATTGCGTTGACTGTTCACGCCAGCCGCAAGCGACAACTGGTGAGTAAACCTCTGGGACAACGCATACAACAATTGTTTGGTTTGCTACTAATTGCCCTTGCCGCACGGCTTCTGCTCTCTGTTTAACATTCTGCAAGACTACCGATTGCCCTTTACTGACCCGGTCGGCGAAACGCACCGGCACCTTTGTAGCTTGCGCTCGCAGAATGCACCCACCGGTGGCGCAATTTTACTGATCCGAAAGCCTGTTTAGCTTATTGGACTGTCAAGGGATATTGCAGCCTATTCCTCAGGCACCAATCCACTTTCGCTCCAGCAATAGCATCATTCACGGCTGTCCCTTTTTTAAATTGGCTGTTGACACTGAATATTTATACAGCTAATGTACGCCCATACAAATAACCTGAACTGTCTGCAAGACAAGTGGGAGTCATATCATGGCCGTAGTAGCTGTTTGGAAATGTGATCGAGACGGAGCAATGTTTGACAATAAAAAAGACGCTGAAGAACACGACAAAATGCTGGAACTGGCTGCCAATATTACCGCGCTGATTGAGCGCCATATTGAGGGCATCAATGAACAGGCCGGTGAAGAGATAGGCTTGTTACTGGCCAAGCGTCGCGACGCGTTGGCCAAGGCCTGCAAGGGCAAACCGGAAGCTCTGCTGGAACAAAAAGAGAACGGTGCGCATGAAGGCGGAGAGGAAACCGTTACCCCTTTTGTGGCAAATCAGTAGGCACTTGTATTTTTATCCCTGTACTCTGCCCGGTTCTACCGGGCTTTTTTATCACCAGCAGATCCTGCGCCTGTAACCAGTCCTCAAGTGCGATTGCACCCAGCTCCCGGACAACGGCAAAACGCCAGTTTACATCGCCATCACAGCTATAACGATATTGATGATCGCCAGAACCAGTATCACCACCCAGCTGATCAGCGTGCCCCAGAAACGCCCCATATGGGCTCCGCCCTTGCCTGCCGACAGACCATAGGCATGACAGACTCTGGACAAAAGAAATGCACTGCCAAAAAAATGCAACCACATTCGAGCCAGACCGCTCAGCTCGGCGACCAGCAACAACAGTAGTGCTATGGGGATATATTCGATGGCATTGGCATGCACTCTCACGCGAATCTCATTGAACAGATCATTCCCGGTGCCCATTCCGAGCTTTTTCGTGCGCCGAAACTGCACCACCCTAACGGCAAGATAGATGATTAAAATTGCGCAGAGACCGGTATAAAGGGCTGTTACATTCGCCATCCTGTTGTTCCTTTTTTCTTATTGAGCCGCTGATCCACTATATCGCTCTAATCTGTTCACCAGCCACACAAATACTATCCAAGTGTATGACCTTTTGGCGCATTATGCCGTTGGCAAATGACACCGTACTATCTGAAATATTCCACCAAAAAAAGAGCGGGCCTATTGCCCGCTCCTGTCTATTGACTATCGCCGTCATCAAATATTGCGCGCGCTCAATGCCGGTAACCAAAATTGTGGCCCTTGGATGGCTTCAAGTAACGGTCACGCAAGCGGGTGGACCGGGTCACCAATGACTGGGGCTCCCCCGCAATCAGTACCTGCTCCGGGTAACTGGTCACTTCAAGCGGGTCTCCGCTCCAGATCACAATATCCGCAACAGCTCCCGTCTCCAGGGTACCACCCTCCAGACTGAAGATATCGGCAACATTGCTACTAATAGACTTAAGTGCCGCCTCATAAGGCAGGCCATGGGCGACGGCGTTACCGGCGGACTGGCGCGAGAGATAGATATTGTGTGTCGAGGCATAATCCGGGCCGCTGATCGCCACCTTGACTCCGGCCTTGGTCAACAAGGCGGCATTATCCAGTCGTGCGCCCAGGCTCGAGAAGGAGATTGGCAGATTGTTGATCGCATCAATCACCACCGGCACTTGGGCCTCGGCCAATTGATCCGCCACCATCCAGCCCTCTGCCGCACCCAGGATCACCAGCTTTACGTCAAAGGCTTTTGCCAGCGCTATGGCTGCGAGGATGTCACTGGCGCGGTTCGCAGTGATCACCAGGGGCGTCTTGCCATCCACTACCGGTTGCAGGGCTTCCAGATCGGCCAAACTGTAGTCCAGCTGACGCCATTCGCCACGGCGAATGGCCGAACGGTTTTCCCGGAACTCTATGGCCTCACGCAGAGCGCTCTCCACTTTGGCATAGGCACTGGCACGGCTACCGCCAGCCAACTGTGCGCCCGCCTCTCCCAGATAGGCCTTCTGGGCAACATCCCTGGCCTCAACACTGTCGAACTCGCCATTCAATTTGATCGCAAAGCTGCGCCCGGCGAATACCCGCTGGGCTTCCACCGCACCGCTGTCCCAGGGACTGATTCTGGGAAACACCACAGCACTGGTTACACCACCTGCGCGATTAAACGGAATCAGAGTGGACTTCGGGTTATAAGCCGGCAGCGGATTAAAGGCGCTGCCGATACTTTCACCCGTGACCGCCTGATCATTGGTGGTACTGGCAGCGCTGATTTCCACCAGGCCCAGCTCCGAAATCGGTGCGATAATCCCCGGGGTGACAACCTTGCCACCGGCATCAATTACCCGCTCGGCAGAGGCATCCAAAGAGGGGCCCACTTGCACAATGCGGCCATCCGCAATCAAGATATCGGCAGTATCCAGGCTACCTTTATCGGACAGGGTGTGAACCTTACCACCTTTGACAAGGATGGTTTCGGCCTGGGCGTTACTGAAAAGCAATCCCAGGGCCAGAGTACAAAAAACAACTACTTTATTCACAGTCGCTCTCCCTCGGCATTGAGAATACCCAACTCAAAATCACTGCGCGGTTGGCGCTTCTTGTCGGTGCGGTCATACACCAGTTCGCCATCGATAAACACCTGTTCCACCTGGGTGTAGACACTAAAGGGGTTACCGGACCAAACCACCACATCGGCCATCTTGCCCTTCTCCAGGCTGCCAGTCTGCGCGTCAATACCCAGGGCCCTTGCCGGGTTTAGTGTCATCCAGGCAACGGCATCTTTGGGCTGGATATCGAAGCCCGCACGCTGGCCGGCAGCCATCGCCTTGGCCACCTCTTGATTCAGATGCTGCACGCCCACCCCGGAGTCCGAGTGAATCATTGCACAGGCCCTGGCCTGATCGACAATGGCGATATTGGCCTCTGTCATATCAAAGGCCTCATGTTTGAAGCCCCACCAGTCGGCCCACATAGCCGCACAGACGTTATTCTCTGCCAGCAGGTCCGCCACCTTGTAAGCCTCGACAGCATGGTGGAATGTGGAGATCTTGAAATCGAACTCGTCGGCAATATCCATCATCACCGCCATTTCTTCACCGCGATAACAATGATTGTGCACCAGAATATCGCCGTTGAGTACACCGGCCAGTGTCTCGAGCCCCAGATCGCGCTCCGGCTCGTCACCGCCGCTCTCAACATAGTCCTCCCACTGCTTCTTGTAATTGCTCGCCTCTATCCAGGCACTGCGATAACCGGCTACATTACCCATGCGGGTGGAGGGGGAAGTCCCCTTGCCACCGTAGACGCGCTTGGGATTTTCACCACAGGCCATCTTCAGCCCGTAGGGAGCCCCGGGGAACTTCATATCCTGTACGCTGCGGCCCGGTACATTCTTGAGGGTAACACTGCGTCCGCCGAAGAGATTGGCAGAGCCTGGCAAAACTTGAAGCGTGGTTACTCCACCGGCCAGGGCCAGGGGGAACTGGGGGTCCTGAGTCCACACCGAGTGTTCAGCCCAAACCTGCGCCGTATTGGGGGAGGTCATTTCGTTGCCATCCTGAGAGGACTCGATGGACGGTGCGGGGTAATCACCCAGATGGGAATGCACATCGATAATACCGGGGGTGACCCATTTGCCCTCGCCATCGACGATAAGGGCCCCTTCGGGCGCCTTGAGGGCTTTGCCAATCTGGGCAATGCTGCCCTCTTCCAGCAACAGGTCTGCTTTTTCCATTTGCGCGCCGGAACCGGTGAGTAATGTAGCCCCCTGAATCAGGACAGGGCGCGACTGCTTGATCGCATAGGTGGAGGGAAAGGCGTCGAGGCGGGCGAAATCCAGGGATCTCTGCCCGCTCTCACCATTTTTCGTCTCTCCGCACGCAGACAGCAGTACCGAGGCAAAAAGCAGAACCGCGATACTGCGTCCGAAAACTCGAGAATGCAGCTGCATAGGAATTCATCCAGATGGTTTTGAATAGGATGGTACATGCTATCAGGTTGTCTGGTGATAGCCACTATTTCAACCTACAAATTGGAACCCTTGCTCCCAATACGCTGCCGACCGGGCCCTGCCAGGGGCCCGGGCACTGCTGATAGCCCTGAGGCAATTACAACCAAGAAGCATAAAGAGCAGCCTGACACCATAAACTGTGTAGTGACTCAAAAACACGGCGAACTCCATATACTTATCTCACCCTTTCTGGTGCAATTTCTGCTGAGAAAATGCATAACACCAACTCAGGAGGAGAACAGATGATCAAGGAAGGTAACTTGCAGGTTTTCCCCTCCTCTCCAGTCATCGCTTCCGTCCAGGCAATGGATTCCAACCAGGTTTATGAGGCATTGCGCAAAAGCGAGGAGCGCTACCGAGAACTGGTCGCCCATGCAAACTCGATTATCATGCGCTACGACAGAAACGGGCGGATCACTTTTTTTAACGAATACGCACAGCAGCTGTTTGGCTACTCGGAAGAGGAGATTATTGGGCGACATCTGATTGGCACTATTGTACCGGCCAGTGAAACCAGTGGCCGTGACCTGCGCAAGCTGATTGATCACATCTGCAATCACCCCCAGGAACACCGCTATAACATTAATGAAAATATCACTAAATGTGGTAAGCGGGTTTGGATTGCCTGGACCAATAAAGTCATCTCCGGTGAGAAAGGCCTCCCCGGGGGTATCCTCAGTATCGGTACCGATATTACCAAGCAGCGCCTGCTGGAGGAGGAGTTACGCCAGGCACAAAAAATGCAGGCGATTGGAGAACTGGCCGGCGGTATCGCCCACGATTTTAACAATATGATCCATGGTATCAGCGGCTACGCAGAGGTCATCCAGAAAATCTCTCGGGACCCCCTGATCAGTGAATATAGTCACCATATTCTTACCACTGCGCGTCATGCAGCAGAATTGACCAGACAATTGCTTACCTTCGCACGCAAAGGCAACTATCAGCTCAAAGAGTGCAACACCCATGAAATCATACGCGATGTCAGTGCCATGCTGGGGCGCACAATCGACCGTCGTATCTGCATAGAACAACAACTTGAAGCCAGTTGCCCCTGTATCATCGGCGACCCGGCCCAGCTAAAGAGCGCTTTACTCAATATTGGCATTAATGCAAAAGATGCTATGCCCAATGGCGGTACACTGCGCTTTACAAGCGCTAACTCATCCATGAAGAAGGTCAGCACTATTGCAGATTTTGAAGTCCAACCAGGTCGATATCTGGTCATCGAAATCAGCGACAGTGGCACCGGCATGCCCCCCGAGGTATGCCGACGTATATTCGAGCCTTTTTTCACCACCAAAGAGAGCGGACGCGGCGCTGGACTCGGCCTTGCCGCTGTGCACGGTACCATTCACCTGCACAAAGGCGCTATTCAATGCCACAGTCATGAGGGCGAGGGCAGCTGCTTTAAACTCTTCCTGCCCATCGCAGAAGCCGGCACGTGCAAGCAGCCCAAACCGCCGGCCGCACCCTTAAAGGAGCGAAAGCTCCGGATTATGGTGGTTGACGATGAAGCCATTGTACGCAGTTATTCCAAGGCAATATTTGAAATGCATGGCCACAGGGTAGAAACCTTTGCCACAGCAGAGCAGGCAATTACTTATTATCGACGGCATTGTGACAATGTGGACCTGGTCTTACTCGATATGATTATGCCGGGTATGGACGGGCAGGAACTCTTTGCATTCCTAAAACGCATTAACCCCAACATCAAAGCCATCCTTTCCACAGGCTACAGTGTTGACAGCAAAGTTCAGGAGGTGATTGCGGAGGGGGTGCTCGATTGCATTCAAAAACCCTTTACTTACGATAGGCTCAGCAAAAAAATTGAAGAGATGATCGCCAGTGGTCAACTGGCCCCATCAAGCTAAACAACGGGACAAATGCAACTATAGACGAAGCGCCTCGACCAGCCTTGTTGGGGGTAGCGACTGCGGTTAAGAAAGGTATTCTGGTAACTGTGACCAATCAAAACTAGAGAATAATGTGCGGTAAATAGCGGCTCATATCCTGGGTCACCATGGTCTGATCCTCCCGGATTGATATGCCGGCGGCCACATCGCCCACCAGCCAGCTGCCTACCAGGGTAAAATGGTTGCCGAACTTCGGTAACGGGTGCATCTCCTGGTAAATATACCCCTCCTCGCCATAGGGGCCATCGGACAGCGGTTGGACTTCTCCGCTGCGCACGATAGAAATATTGGCACCTTCACGGGAAAAAATCGGTTTTTTCACCAGATCGCCCTCCCTGGCCCTGTCCAACTCATCTTCGAAGAAAGAGGGCAACAGATTGGGATGGCCGGGAAACAGTTTCCACAACATCGGCAGAAGTGCCTTGTTGGATACGATCGCCTTCCACGGGGGCTCCAGCCAGCGTACATTGTTGGTGCCCAGTAGCGCACCAAAGTCCTCGCGGAACATAAACTCCCAGGGATACAGCTTGAACATCCAGGTGATCACCTGATCCCGCAGATCCGTGAAATACCCCGCGGCATCGCGGCCAATATCGTCTATAAAAACAAAGTGGCTTTCGATACCCGCTTCACTGGCGCAGTCCTTGAGATATTGGACGGTACCGAAATCCTCTTCGCTATCCTTGCAGCAAGCGAAGTGCAATGGGCGACCAGGGGTCAAAATCTGCAGGTCATAAAAGCGATTCACCAGCTTTTCCTGCAAACTGTTAAACTGGTCTGACTGCAACGGCAGAGCGCGCCTGTCCACATTGTCCTGCAACCAGAGCCACTGCCAGAAACCAGTCTCGTATAGGCTAGTTGGAGTGTCCCCATTGTTCTCATAGAGCTTAGCGGGCCCCTGTCCGGAATAGGCAAAGTCCAGGCGGGAATACAGGCTGGGATCACCGTTCCTCCAGGAACTGCGCACAAAGTCCCAGTGCTGTTCAGGAATACAGAAACGCCGCAGCAATTCCTCATCCTCAAGCACCAATGCCACCACCTCCAGGCACATCTGGTGAATTTCCTCGGTGGGGTCTTCAATATCCTTTTCGATCTGCTTCAGGGAGAATTGGTAATAGGCACTTTCATCCCAGTAGGGCTCTCCATACAGGGTGTGAAAATGAAAGCCAAACTCCTTTGCTCGCGCCTTCCAGTGCGGACGTTCACCGATAGGCAACCTCAGCACCAATCAGCCCCCCCAGCCACGGGAACGGCTGCTGGAGCGGCCACCGCCCCAGTTGGACTTGGCTGAGGCCACAGCACCAAAGCCGCCCCTGGAAACCGTTTTGGTGACCTTGGGCTTGGGCTGCATGGTACTCTTGTCAACTCTATAGCTTGTTTTCCCATAACGCCCGATAACCTGGCCATCGGCAGTCATCAAACGATCATAGTAGCGTGAACCCGACGCGGCGTAACGGTAGACTGGATTGTAGTAGCCGCGGGCATGAGAGCGTCGGTCGCTATCATTGAGGATGGAGGCAACCATAAAACCCGTCATCAGCGGCATCCAGAAACCACTGCTATTTTCCCGGCAATGCGCAAATTCCCCTTCACACTGCGCCAGGGAAGCATATTTGGGGCCGGTGCGCTCGGCCTCCGCCTGAGCGCGCTGATAAGCCGCCTCGCACCGGGCTTCATCCAACTGGGTATTGTCTACACAGTCCTCTATCGAGGAAACAACCTTGACTTCTTCATCTGAAGAGCATCCCATGAGAGCTGCAGCAACACCGATCGCCAGGGGGCGAAATAAGAAGCTTGGTCCCCTGCTCTTGCGCATGCGCGAGAGATCAATATTTTTAGTACGTTTCATCACTATTTCCCCATCAGTCAGTAGCTCATGCAGGCGGCATTGAGCACACCAACGGAGATTGTGGTTGCGGCCAGCATAATACCCGCGCTTATCTCGCCCTCTTCAATACGCTCTACAATACGCGGCATAAAACCAAAGCGGATAATTGCAAAGGCAAGTAATTGGGCAATCAACGCGACCGCAGCCCAGGTGGCGAAATCAATCAGTGTTACAGAGTTACTCGCAGCACCGGCGACAGCGATGGCAAAGCCCAGAATCGCACCACCAAATCCAATAGCCGCTGACGCATTTTTATCTTCGCGGATTAATTTCCACTCGTCATGGGGCGTCACCATTGTGTAGAGAAATTTAAACACGATCAAAAATAGTAATGACAGGCCAAAGTAGGCCGCAAAATGTACAATACCAGTCAGTAAATCATAGGGCTGGTCCATTGATACTTCTCCTTATTATCCGTGAATAGTCAGCTGTGAAGATGTCAGTGTGATACCGGTACTGATCACCAGGCTGCGGCTCAGATAGCCCGCATGCTCCTCCTTCTCTTCTGCGGAGAGGAAGAGGGATTCCGTACGCTGGTCGGACAGTTCGCGTTCGAACAGCATGGTGAATTGATCCGTTACCGAATAGTCTCCGCCTACGTCATAGGTCTTTTCGGACATATGTACCGGATTGTGGTAGTCACCGGCCGAAGTCCAGACTCTGTTGTAGGACCGCTCCTGCAATTGGTAACTTTCAGCGCCTATCTCCTGTTTCAGGAGGCTGTCCCAGGCCTGCTGATTGGCCACATCCAGGGTGTCGTAAAAGTGGAACAACTTGACATCCACCACATGCTCGTCTCCCCGGCCACCTTCAGCCACAACCTGAAGCCAGGCATCATCGTCTGTATAGAAACGGTAAACCCAGGTGCCATCGAGCTCTACAACGCCTGCGGCTTTGATGATTTGCGTGGGGGAACAGGAATCAATCGTAAGTTCATCCAGTATCAGACGAATTGCCAGTGGATCCAGCTCAAAACTGGCTCCCAGGCGCAACCCCATAATCTCCGGTGTTTTCACTGCCGGGGCCTGTGTCCCCTTCAATTTATCGATCAGCTTGGCAAACATGTACCAACACCTTCCCCTTCATTCATTGTTATATCGAAGCAGTGCTTCTCATCCAGTCGCTTCGCGGAGATGTAATACAGCATATCCCCTTTGCCCACCTGATCTGTCAGCGCCGGATTCACCGCTATTGTTACCATACCCTTGCGGCGCACAGCGATCAGTGTTGCCGACAGGTCCCGTTTAAAATGATCAAACAGGGCAGCAACCGGCAAAGGCTCCTCTCCAAGGTACTCAACACTGTACTGTGTCATCCCGTAAGTACTATCCAGCAACTGCCTGTGCAAGCGGGCGGATCCGGGGTCCAGAGAGGATTTTGCCAGCAGCTCCACCGCTACCGAGGGGATACATTCAATATTCGGACAGTGCGCGCGCAATAATTCACCGACATTTTCATCCTGGAAATAGGCAGTCTTGTGACTGCTGGGGCTGTACTTGTCGCAGAACAAAGCCGTGGTCAGTGTTACATCATCAAGCGGGTTGTCAATAATAATCCGTGCAGCATCGGCCAAACCGGCTCGCTGCATACTTTCAATATGGGAAAAGGATTCAACCCGCACAAAGTCAATTCTGCCGGGCATGGGGTTTTCAATATCGGCTTCTACGCAAAGTACTACTTCAGCAGCTGCACCATTGGTCTTTGACAACAGAAGTTCGATTAGGCGCAGGGTCCGCGTTCCGTTCCAGCCAATAATGACCGTATGATTTACATGATTCGTCATGCGCAACCCTCTTTTTCCTCTGTGTACAAACTCCGAAACTGCAAAACCCACCCGGGTAATCACCAACGCAAACAGGCTCAGGCCCAAAGGGATCACCCAGGCCGCCACCACCATTTTTCCCGCGGGTGTAGCCGGTGAGAAATCGCCGTAACCCACCGTCGATGCGGTCACTACCAGCCAGTAGAGAAAGTTATCGGGCGCGATAATCTCGCTTTCTCCGGCGGCACTCAGCAGCAGATAGCTGCCCGCCACATAGACCAGGACAGAGACAAAAACAGTCGTTTTATCGGCTTGAATAAACAGCGACGCCAGAAGGCGTCGCACGCGATACAGTAGCACCGATTCAGGCCTTTTCGCGATTCGCCAGCAATTGAGCCAGTTTGTCACTACTGCTGACCTGACCACCGGGTTGGATACCCGCTGCCTTCAGCTTGGCATCGAGGCTCGAGCCGCTCTCTTCAGAGGCCAGCTCTTCCGCCGCTTCCAATTCGGCCGCGCGCTCCTGCTGCTTGCTCTTGATTCGGTCAAGGCTGTCCAGGGCCGTCTTGATCCTGCTGTTGGCCCCCAAGTGGCGGGAAGAGACAGCAACCTGGGCTTTCTGCACAGATTCAGTGGCCTTGATCTGGTCGATCTGCTGTTCCATGCGGCGTACATTGGTCTTGGCCTTGGCAATATTGCCCTTCAGGGAACGCTCTGAGTTCAGAAACCCATCCAGCAGGCTGCGCTCGGTCTGCAACTGCGTCTCCAGCTCAGAAACCCGCTCGGCACACTCCAACGCCAGGTTATTATCGCCCTTCTCACTGGCATTAACCGCGTGGGCGCTGTAAGTTTCAATATCCGCACGCAGGGATTCCACTTTACCTTCCGCCAGCTTGCGCTTGGCCATAATTTTGGTCAGGTTCTCGTCACAGGCTTTCAACTCAGTTTTCGCCTCGCGCAATTCTTGGTCGAGAATACGGATTGACTGGCTGTCCGCTACCGCTTCAGTGCCTTCGTTGACCGCACCTTTCAAGGCAGTCCAGATCTTTCTCAGGCTCATGCTACACCCTCCATTTCAAAATGCTCTGCATACAAATCCAGGAAATCTCTCACATTGGAAAACAGGGTCTCTACCTCCTCGATGACAACTTCATCTTTACTGGACACAGAGAGCGCGCCAAAGGCGACGTAATAGTGCTCACTGCCAATATTTTTAATCGCGATAGCCGTCAGGGGAACCAATTGATGGGTTTGTAATACCATCTCATTGAGCGCGGCCACATCGCCGACCTGGCTCACCGGAAAAAGAATACTCTCGACAACGATCTGCTTCTCACCCACATAAATAAAGGCGTCAACGCCCTCATCGTTGGAAATACTGAGGCAGTCTCCCTCCGGCTCCACTACCCAACCGGTATGACTTTCCGCCAGCTGGCGCAGGCTCTCATTGTTCCAGGTCATCTCAACCCCCTTACTGTGGAATATTGGTCACGAATATAGCATCAAAAAAACAACAGTCAATAGGTTATTTCAAACTTATATTGCAAATAATACACAAAAAGATACTATTTGCCACTTAATGACTATTAACCAGAATGGAGTAAAGCCCATGGATCACAAACAAAGCCTCAGTAATCAGCAGGCACTGGCTCCCTATAAGCAGGCCATTGCCCGCTATGTGCGTGCCTCCATGGCTTTGAAGGGCATGCGCTACAGTGATCTGGCCCAGGCCCTGGCCGAAAGGGGTATTTCAATGACTACAGAAAATCTGCGCAGCAAAGTGAGCAAATGCATGTTTTCAGCGGATCTGCTCGCGGCCATCATTGATGCCTTATCCTTAGAGGACAGCGCCATGACTGAAATCCTTAAGCAGGCTCGGGAACTGCAAGATCACGGACTCAACATCGGTCGGGAGAAAAGCTAACATCTTCTTCTCTTCCGGGCCAGTACACAGGATCACACGCGATGCAGCCGCTATAAGACCCATGCCTGACTGGAGTTTTGGGGCTGTTTTAGCCTTAAGAGCCACCGATTGAACTGTGAGGAAAAACCCGAGACAGTCAACACCGCACTAATAATGGTGAAGCTTGTACACGGGTTCGCCATTGCCGCACTTACCCACAACTTCCGGCTCAGACAGTTTTGCCCCAGCCGGAATTATCTTATTGGTGGGCCACCAGACAAAGCAGGCGTAACGAAAGTTGACCGCCCAGTTGCAGTACAGGCGGCCATCATCTTCCTCGTAAAAGCGCGCCTGGCAAAAGCTCAAAGTCGGACTTCGCACGCCCTGTTGCTGTTGGGCATCCGCAACCATGATATCCATAGCCCCGACAGCAGATACCCAAAAGCAGGGAATCAACAACCACAGTTTCATAGATGCACTCGGTGAAAGTCACAGTTGGACTCCCTTAAAGCCTAGCAGCCCCGGCGCAGCTTTTATTTCAGGCGACCGAATCAATCACTCCGGGATGGCCCCTGTCTCCTCTTCCCTACACTGCTCACCCCGCAAAACCCCGATAATACGCGTGATGCATTCCCGTTGACCCACAGACCAGTGAAGATAGGGCAACGGCAGAACCCGGATGCCAGCCCGGTGCAAAATCTTGTAGGTCCGGGTCGTAAAGTGCTGTTGGTACTCTCCCGGGTAGCCAATCAAGTCCACCCCCAGGATGCAACCCTGATACTCACACACGACATCGACACGCTGGCCTGCGATGGGAAAGTCGATCCAGTGCCGGACACCCGCCTCTTTAAGGCCCGCACTGACCGCCCTGGCAAATTCACAGGAGAAGGTACCCTCTTGGTAACTACGGCCCGCGCCATGACCAAAGGAAATATAACGGCGCAGTAAGTGATCTGATGACAGCAACTCGGGGCTGATTGAATAAGCCACCAGTTGCCGCTCCTTAGCCCGAGTAATCGCCACATTAAACATAGCGGCACCATTGAGATACGTCGCGGCCCGCAGGGATTGGCTATCGATGGCCATTGAGAGAAACATTACATCCCGCTCCTCCCCTTGAAAACCGTATGGTGTGGCGATCCGTACCGAAAAGCTGTGCAGCTTGTCCGCGGAAAAAGCTCTGGAGACCTCTTTAGCCAGGTAGTTGGCCTGTTCCCGATAGGGAGACAGCACACCCACAGATGGTTTAAGCGGCGCATTTTCGTAGCGGTTAAAATGATCGCGCAACTGGGATATGACCCAGTCTTTTTCAACCCTGTTCCTGCCGTTTCTGGCTCTCCGCCCCTCCAGCCGGTGAAAAGTCAACGCCGAAGCGCGCGAGTTCCCGGGCCGCGCCTGCATAACTTTGAGACGGTCAGCATAAAACGCATGGTTGCTGAAAGCGATCAGCTCGGGTTGGCTTCGGTAGTGCTCATCGAGCAGGGTCACCGCATCCTGGCTGCCAAGGGCGTCAGACACCAAGTCCAACAGGGACTGGTCCCGGTAGCTAAATGCCTCCGGTAACTCGCCGCAATGCACCGTCTCTTCCCACAAGCGCTGCTGCTGGTTTGCCGGAAGGAAGGAGACATGCCGAAGCTGCTTTCCATCCCCCACCACAACCGCGCGTTTCGCCCGGTAGAGCGCTGGAAGCGCACTTGCAATATCGCACTGGGTGGATTCATCAAAGATCACCAGATCAAACATGCCACAAGAAAGCGGCAGTATCTCGTTGAGCTCGTCCAGACTTGCAAGCCAGATAGGATAGGCTTGTAGGACAAGATGCATATTCGTCTGTGCAAATCTTTCCGCCTGGGTTTTTGAAGTCCTCGCCCTCAGTGCTTGGTGGAAACTGGCCAGGCTGCGCCGATCTGTAGTTAATAACCGGGCAAGCTTTTCCTGGCGGTAGGTATTGATGTAACGGGCAGCCTGCCGTTCAAACCTATAACGCAACTGGCTGATGCCATCCTGAAAGCCCCACAAGGCTTCTGTCTGTAGGTCCCGACCAAACAGTGGCGCACCCACACGTAATAACCAAGCTGCCCAGCGTCCGGGGCCGAGGACCCTGGCAAGCCGCAGCGCCCGCGCAAAGCGACGCTCGGCTCTGTGCAATGATGTATTTGTAGCCCTCAAACTGCGCTTTAACTTGGTGGCACTCACCTCGGGCAAATCAACCCCCTCCTTGAGCAGGGTATCGAGGTGGGTCTTCAAGCTGCGAACAAAACTCTGCTCGCCCGCATGTACGTAGCCCTCGGTCAGTCCATAGGTTTCCTGTAACTTGTTTCTTACAACATCAATGGCTTCGGAGGTTTTTGAGACAACCAGCACTGAGTCACCATGCAGCATTTGGTCGATCGCCATGGCGGCAATGGTAAAACTCTTGCCCGTACCCGGGGGGCCTGATACGAGACTGAGCGGCAAACGTGCCGCATTGCGTAACGCCCGCTCCTGGGCACTACTGAAGAGCCCCGGCAACATTTCAGGCTCGCTGTCACTTTCAATCAACCGCGCAGGCTCTCCTCCCAGGGCAACCTGTAAAGGGGCCTGGAAATTTCGCGCCTGCACCAATTGACCAAGTTCGTGCAGGACTCCGCGAGACCCTCTGGGCCTGTCCGCCAAAATTACCGCACCGGCACTGACCGGACCCAGCCGTGACGCTTCCATCCGTTCCTGCACCAATGTCTCAGGCTGAAGGTTTGGCCAGCGACTCAATTCCTCAAGTTCTTCCAACAGACTGTATTCCCGCAGCCATCGCCCCATATCCGCCACCTGGGAGGTATCCATGGGAAACCGGGGTAAAGGAAAAGTATTCGTCACCGCCGAATCGATATCCGGCTTCAAAATCTGCCGGAGCAGGGGCAGATTCATGCGGATATCGGTGGTATTTATTTCGGCAAAATAATCATCTTCGCGATAAATTCGAGCGGGAAAATACAGAAGCGGTGAACACAGTGTGCGCCTGGCGGTGAAACCACCTTGAGTGGTGAGATTTCCGCAGACAAAAAAACAGGCATAAATCAGGCGTCGCTCTTTTCGATAGGTATCAGCCAGTTTGGCCAGTTTTTCCGCAACAGGGTTAATCAATGGAATTCGTGGCAGTTCGCCGCTGCTGAGATAATCCGGCTCCTTTAAAAACAAACGGCGGTTGCCCGGCAGTCTGGCAATATTGGCCAGCGACAGATCGTGACTGTCCGCCAGGTAGCAGCGTCGAAAATATTCAATCAATAATTGAAAGTTTGCCTGCATAACCGTCCGCTGATACTACTTTTCGACAAAATACTACCTGAAATAAAAAGGCCGGGACAAATGATCTCTTACCACATCTTAACGCTCACCCGCCAGTGCGTGGAATTGTTTCTTTTCAGCCACACTCAGGCGCAGGCCATACTTTTTCACGATCGACATAAAACGCCGGACATAAATTTTTCCCACCGGTGCGTAAGGTGGCATCCATCGATCGGGGCCTCTGTGCCCTTTGCTCTGGTTATGCCCATCATCCACCAACCACAAGTTTTCAATATCCTCCGCAAATTGCCGTTTCCGCTCACTGCTCCATTCGGCCCCGCCGTGATCATGGGCCCACTTCAAAGGTACTATATGCTCCACATCCAGATCAGATGCCTTGCTGTAAAAATTGCCGGTATAGGGGTCCAACCACAATCCCGTATCCACTTTGCAGCCATTGCTGTGGGTAAAACGCACGGGGGAGAGGGAGAAACGCATCAACAGCTCGTGACGGGTATCCTGACAGTCACTATCGAAATCGGACCAGCGGGGCAGCCATTCCGCACGTTTATACGGTAACGCTACCGCAGAAAAACCAAACAAAAGAAAAGACAAAGCCGTCAGCAGCTTTGAAATTGACCGAACACTCATACAACGACTACCAATCAAATCCAAATTTGCAGCTTAATGGAAAGGCCTGCTTTAGGCTATCGCATACTTCAGATTTTTACCGGGGAGGTACAAGTTTGAAGCGTGAATATTTTATACGAAAAACCCCAGAACAGGATGGATTCAGGTTTGTAAGTACACTCAGAAATAGAATGGGGGCAAAACATTCATCTTCTTTTGCCCCCCGAATTACCCAGTATACCGGGTGTTCTTACCGGGTCTTCCCTGACTCTAGGCAGACACGGATTCTGTGCGGGGTTGCCGCTGCAGCTCCCGTGCGGAATGCTCCTCATATCCGGCCACCTCAGTGGCCTTGACCTTGTGGAAAACCGCGTAGAAGACCGGCACCGCAATCAGAGTCAGCACCGTTGCAAAACCCAGTCCACCCATGATGGTCACCGCCATATCGGCAAAGAAAGCGTCAAACAGTAACGGCGACATCCCCAGTATGGTCGTAACGGCAGCGAGAAATACCGGGCGTAAACGGCTGACACTGGCGCGCTGGATGGCCGTCAGGCGCGGAAGGCCCATTTCAGTCTGCACCTCAATTTCATCCACCAGCACCACGGCATTTTTGATCAACATGCCAGACAGACTCAGTACGCCGAGCAGCGACATAAAGCCAAACGGCAACCCTGTCAGTAACAGGCCAACCACCACACCCACCAGAGACATAGGCACAACCAACCAGATGATCAGCGGTTCACGCACAGTGCCAAACAACAAAATAGAGATCAGGACCATGACCAGAAAGCCAAGTGGCAACTTCTTGCCGAGGGATTCCTGTGCATCCGAAGAGCTTTCGTATTCGCCACCAAACTCCACAGTATAACCCAGGGGCAGTGACAAACTTTCCACCCCGCTGCGGATTCTATTGAATGCCGCCATGGCAGTCACGCCCTCGGGCGCTTCCGCACTGATTGTAATAGTGGGCACCCGGTTGCGGCGCTGAATCAGGCTCTCTTCTGCGGTGGTCTCAAATTCCGTAACCAGTTGGCCGGCGGGAATATAACCCTGCTCGTTGGGACTCCATATAAGCCGGTCCTGCAGGGAGCCTACCCGGTTGCGGTCTTTTTCCGGCATACGCGCAATAATCGGGATAATCCGGTCGCCACTTTCAAATTCCCCCACCCGGTAGCCAGATGTGGCAAACTGAATGGTGCGACTGATATCCGTATTGGTCACCCCCGCTACACGCGCCCGCTCAGGGTCGAGATGCACGCGAACAGTGGCCTCTCGGCTGCGCCAGTTGTGCCGGATATCTTCCAAATCGCCTTTTCGGTAAAGCTGTTCGACCTCCTCAGCCAGGGCACGCAGGGTATTGAAATCCTGACCCGAGATGCGCACTTCCACATCCGCGCCCCCGCCAGGGCCAAATACCAAGCGCTTGAAGGTGATCAAGGCCTCCGGTTGCGCGTTGCGCAACCCTGTCTTGGCACGCTCGATCAACCCCTCAATCTGCTCACGATTTTCCGTACGCACAATCAACTGGCCGTAAGCGGGGTTGGGCGGCTCAGAAGCATAAGTCAGCATAAAACGGTCCGCCCCTCTGCCGGCAACCGCTGTTACGGAAATCACTGCGTCCTGCGCCAACATAAACTCGGTGGCTTCCTGCAGCGCGCTTTCAGTGCGCTTGATATCGCTACCCTGGGGCAGGAAATAATTCACATAAAACAGGGCGGCATTGGAGTTGGGGAAAAAGCCCTGTTTGACAAAACCGAAACCGATATAACTGAGCAGCGTCACCACAACCAGCACCGCGATGGTGCGGCCGCGTCGATTCAACGCACCGGACAGGGCACGGGCATACATACGATAAAAGCGCCCACTGTAAAGATCATCGTCGCTCCTGGCAGTTTTTACCGGCTTGAACAGGTGATAACCCAAATAGGGCGTAATAGTAATCGCCAGCACCCAGCTGAGCACCAGGGAAATACCAATCACAGCAAACAGGGAGAAGAGGAATTCACCGGTGGCATCATCGGACAACCCGATTCCGGAAAAAGCCATAATGCCGATGATGGTCGCTCCCAGAAGCGGCCAGAATGTCTGACGTACCACGCGCCGGGCAGCACTCTGGGGTGCCTCTTTCCTCTGCACACCCATCAGCATCCCTTCGGCCACCACAATGGCATTATCCACCAGCATCCCCATGGCGATAATCAGGGCACCGAGAGAAATGCGCTGCAGATTCAAACCGAACAAATTCATAATCAGCACGGTACCAAGCACCGTAAGACCGAGCACAACACCGACAACCACACCAGAGCGCCAGCCCATAAACACACATAACACCAGGGTAACAATCACTATGGAAGAAACAAGATTGAACAGGAACCCCGTAACACTCTCTTCTACCACTTTGTGTTGTTCGTAAACCGGGTGGATGTCCACACCCAGAGGCAAGCCCTGCTTGAGCTCTGCCAGCTTGGCTCCCACAGCCATTCCCACATCGACGATATTGGTGTCCTCAGCACCAGCCACACCAATCAAAATGGCCGGCTTACCATTAAAGCGCGCGCTAAAACCCGGGTTTTCATGGTAACCCAGAGAGACATCGGCAATATCCCGCACTGCCAGCATAGCGGTGGAACCGGGAACACCCACCAGAATGTTGCGAACCGATTCCAGATCACTGGCCGGATTGTCCACCACAATACGGGTGCGCAGGTCCTGCCTGCCGATCTCCCCCTCTTGCTGGGTGACACTTTCCACCCGCAGCACCTGAGCCAGGTCATCCAGGGAGAAACCAAACTGTGCGAGGCGGGATTCGTCAATATTGAGGTAGGCCACGTCATCAATGGTGCCAGAGCGGGATACCTTAGCCACCCCCTCAACACCCAATAGCTCGCGACGAATGGCCTTGGTGATTTCACGCATTTCCGCCTGCGAAAAACCATCACCGGTGACCGCATAGTAAATGCCGTACACTTCACCGAAATCGTCGTTGACCACAGATTCCATGGCGCCACTGGGCAGCTCACTCTGCGTGTCGTTGACCTTGCGGCGCAGTTCATCCCAAACCTGTGCCAACTCCTCCGAATTATACTGATCCTTGACCTGTACCCGAATTTCCGACATGCCGGGGCTGGAAGTGGAGGTCACCTTATCGAGCTGTCCCATCTGCTGGATAGCAACCTCGAGCTTTTCGGTGACCTCCTCTTCAACCCGACGAGCACTGGCCCCCGGATACAAGGTAAAAACACGGGCCTCTTTAATGGTAAAGGCAGGATCTTCAAGACGGCCAATATCCGTTAGCGCCCAGAGGCCGCCGATTAGACAAATCAGTATCAGCAGCCAGCTGTATACCGGCCGCTGGATAAAAACATCAGAAATTTTCAAGATACTTCCCCACCCCTACCAGGCCCACAGGTCAAACGGATATTAGCGCTGTACATAATTGCGTACTTTTGCACCGTCATAGAGATGCTGACCGCCAGCGGCGACCAGTTTCATCGCTGGCGACAAGCCTTCAACAACTTGCACCGCTTCACCGTCAGTGCGCCCGAGGGCGACCTGGACTCTGGATACTGACTGGTCCACATTGATCTGCCAGACATAAGGCTTACCTTCGGCATCAGTCTGGATTGCCGCCAGCGGAACCCACAGATCTCCCCTTTCCTGTTTCAACTTCACCTTCACCCGTGCCGTCATACCGGGGAGAATTTGTACTTTCTCTGGGCGCGGCATGCCCAGTTCAACGATATAGGTCTGGGTCACGCTGTCCGCCTCCGCCTGGTGCTCCCGGTATTCAAGAGCAAATGCCTGTCCCGGCAGGAATTCAAATTCTGCATTGACCGAACTGATCTGGTCCTTACTGACAGTTGCCAGCATTTTTTCCGGCACCGAAATCTGGATGCGTACTTCAGAAATGTTCTGCAGCCGCACAATGGCCTGGCCGGGCTGCACATTGGTGTAATTTTCCACCAGCTGGCGGGTAGCAAGCGCATCAAAGGGCACGCGCAGTTTGGTATAGGCCAAGTCCTGCTCGGCCTTTTCCAGAGCCACTTTTGCCAGATTGAAATTACTCTCGGTTTCGTCGAGCTGTTGCTGGGATATCACTTTTGATCCCGCCAGAGAGCGCTGGCGTTTCAGGGTCTTCTCCAGCAGCTCTACATTGACACGGGCCTCTTTTACCCTGCGGCGGTAGTCCCGGTCGTCCAACTCCGCAATCAGGGTACCCTTGGGAAGAATTTCTCCCTCTCGAATATTCAACCTGTTCAGTTTGCCCCCCACCTGGAATGAGAGATCCACACTCTGCACCGCTTTCACCCGTCCGGCAAACTGGCGATCCGTAGACCCAGCATCGCTGGTGACAGTGGCAACCTTGACCGGCAACAGGTGCTCGATCTGGCGCTCATCCCCTTCCGAGCCGGAACACCCTGCAAAAAGCACCACAGTGGCCACCAGCAAGAGCAGGGAGCAACGACAATGTATCGACAAATTCATATTCCTTATCCACAAACTTGGTTAACTGGAAATCAAAGCTTCAGGCGAGATCGGTCGAAAGCATTAGCAGGCGTTCGCGAAGACGCTCGAACAATGGGTCCTCAATCTCCAAAACCCCCAAAACACGCCCGAGAAACATACCCTGGGCCGCCAGGATCAAAAGCAGGGCCAATTCGGGGTCACGATAGATTTTGGCCAATTCACTGCGCAACGCAGCCTGCTTGGCCTTGAAAGGGTCGAGCAGTGCCGGATTCTCTGCCACAGCCGCTATCAGAGATCGCGGCAGGGATTCATCATCCTCCATCAGTTCAAAAATGGCATTGAGCCGAGCGATCAGCAAACCAGCTCCCGACGCGACGGAGGCCTCGGTACTGGCATATTCCCTGTCAACGGCTGCCTGCAGCATGGCCTTGATCAGCGACTGCTTGGTGGGAAAGTGATGAATGAGCCCCCCCTTGCTGAGGCCGCAATGGGCAGCGACTGCATCCAGGGTGAGCTTGCGCGCACCTCTCTCCCGCACCACCGCTTCCGCCGCGCGCACTATGGTAGCCTTATCGACTTTTGGCACATGGCCTCCTGGGAACCCTCAAATAAAACCGACTGGTCGGTATATTATCTCAAGCCGAGGCAATGTCAAGCCATGTTACTCTACGGCCCCATCACTCAAGGTTAAAAAGTGTGTGCCAGGGCACTCTATGACCCATTGGACACTGCCCTGCAGTTTCCTATCTGGAGTATTTAATGTCGATCCTACTCTGCCCCTGCGATTCGGGCGAAAATCTGAAAGCCTGCTGCGGCCTCTACCTTTCCGGCAAAGCCTACCCAAGTACAGCCACATCTCTGTTGCGCAGCCGCTACAGTGCCTATGCCACAGGCAACCTGACCTATTTGCACAAGACCTGGCACCCCGATACCCGCCCAAATCTTCGCGCGCAAGACCTGGTAACCCAATGGACACATCTGCAGATAATCAGGGTCAAGCCAGGGCTGAAGCACTCTGTCGCGGAGTTTAAAGCGCTGTACAGGGACGGAGATCAGAAGTGTGAAGTTCGCGAGATTTCCCTGTTCAAACTGTACAGGAAGCGCTGGGTCTATCTGCAAACTTGCGCGGATTGGCCATAAAAAGTCCTGGAATACTGCTTTAATTATTCTGCAACAATACATGGGCCGAGCAGGCTCCGTGGGACAACATCCCCGCAGAAACGTTTTGGCATCCAGGCTTTTCTCACCGCCTTTTACGTTGACAAAGCAAACATCTGTGATCTTCGGCTGCACTGGCTTTTCAGCGGCGCCTCTCAAGCGGGCCGCGAGAAGATCTATTTTAAAAAAACTTTTTGAAAATTAGAGACATAACAAAGTTTCCGGAGGGAGTGCCACCAATTAAAAAGCTACTCTCCATACGACTTTGTGATGCATAGGCCTTGGAATTATACCTTATATCCACACCCGCTTCATAAGCGCCAAAACCCCAAAACACCCCCAAATTGGCCACTGTAAGCGCTTTCTCTGGGATCACCCCATAACTATATTGCTTTACGCCGCTTCTAACTTTTGAATTTCCCTCCAAAAAAATATTTCTCACCACTGCTGTATGTTCAAGACCGGCTTGAACAAACCAATAAAAATCACCGTCAGGTTGGGTTGAGACACTGCTGAAAGCCGGCAGCCGACTGCCCAGCATCAAACGAAGCCCAACCCCATGCTCCCTAATAATATTACCGCTTCTCCAGCGAAGGTAAGGTACCGCGCGGTAAACCAACCCCCCTTTTTGAAATGCGGACAGAGGAATTTTATAGTCAAGCTGTAACTCTGGCATGAATCCCCATTCGTTATAAACTTGGGAGCGCCAACCTTTGGGGAACGTGGACCCGGTAGCCCTGTGTATCCACTCTTGCATCACTCGCGCACCGGATCTGGGGCCCGTGCTGCCAATATCCAAGGTAACATCAGCACGCCAGTTGGCGGAAATCTGGTAGTGGTAGTTGACGCCCAAATAGGCCCATCCGCCATAGGGGTGTTCACCATTGGCCGGCGCGGGCTTTGCAAGATTTTCCGGAGTATAGATATCCTGGCCCAAACGCAGCGTAAACGGACTGCTTGCCGACCTCCAGGTTAAAAGGAGTCCGCCGGTATAATCCCTATCCGTCTGGAAAGGAGCGTCGTTCGCCACCTCGATCTGAAGCTGGCCTTTTGCTGTACCGGCCGCCCCAACTGGCAGCGAATCCATGGCAGAGAGCAAAACAACCACTAACAACAGGAAATTCTTGGCACTGTGCTCCATATGCCACTCTTACTTCGCCTGTCCCTTAAGAAGCCAAATCCGATCTCGCTCCGTTGCACTCTCGCACTACTGGTTGCAACAAGGGTATTCCAGCCCCCTCAAAGCCCTGACTGGAGGAGCCCCCTCACTCTGCCACCTCTCACCTTTTCAGTGTCAACAGCCCAATTGTGTCGGGTGAAGTACTGCTTGTTTACCTAAAGGCCGGAGCAGAAATGGTGACCAGTCCCAATCAACTTGCCCCTCACTGACCCAGCTCTACTCCGTGGCGGGCGCAACAGCGATATACTGGCCCCTGAATCAACATCACAATACAAATACTCGCAGCTCAATTTGAACTCTAGCAGGTTGTTGAAAAAGGCCTTCCATGACTTTTTTCAACTTGGGTTTGCGGCGCATGCCCGCAAACCCTCCACGACAAATCAAACACTTACAGGCTTGATTTGCGGCCCGAACATCCCTGTTCGCGTTATCAGGCTGCTAAAAAATGTTTTTTCAACAGTCTGCAAGCAAATTGGCAACAAAAGGATGAGATGAGAAGCGCCCGTTCAAAAATCACAATGGCTGGCAGAGCCACTCCGCAACGGACTCGGTCCGCTTCTGGAGCCGAAATACACCTAATGAGGGGGGCTATCACATTGCGGCTGCGGTACCCCCCTTTGCCTTATGGCGCCGATGGGTACCAACAGTGACTTAAAAAGACAGTGGGCTAGGGGGGGGTGTGATTATTTGCCATCAGGGTTGGCCAGGCAGCGCGCAGGTACATAACCATTGTCCACAGGGTCAGCGCAGCGGCGATATACAACAGTAAATACCCAAGGGTTTCCATTAGCGGATACTCCCGCACATCGAAGGCAAGCAATACGATAATAGCCGCCATCTGTGCCGTAGTCTTGACCTTGCCCACATAGGATACGGCAACACTGCTGCGCTGACCAAACTCCGCCATCCATTCCCGCAGACCGGATACCGCAATTTCCCGGCAAATAATCACTGCTGCTGCAATAGTAAACCAGGCATTTTTGTGCAAGCCCACAAGCAGCACCAGGGCGGTAGCCACCATCAGCTTGTCCGCGACGGGGTCCAGGAAGGCACCAAATGCCGTGCTTTGATTCAGTTTTCTTGCCAGGTAACCGTCGAGCCAGTCGGTTGCGGCGGCGGCGGCAAAAATAACTGCCGAGGCGACATAGCTCCATTGATACGGCAGATAGAAAACCATCACCAAGACGGGTATCAATCCGACACGAAGCAATGTCAACTGGTTGGCAAGTGTCATACTTTTCTCTGTTCTTGATGGGGGGCGTACGTTAACAAGCCGTTGCACAAAATGAAACGTCCAGTGAAACAGCCGGACAATAATTCATCAGTTCTATCACCCAATTATTCCTGGTGCAGTAGCGAGTATATAGTTTGTGCGAGTTTGCGGCTGATTCCCTTCACACTGGCAATTTCTGTCGCTGTGGCCCGCTTGATTTCCTGCAGACCGCCAAAATGGCGCAGCAATGCCCGTCGACGAGCGGGCCCCACCCCGGCGATGCCCTCCAGGGGCGACTCCCGCCGCTTCTTGTCCCGGCGCGCCCGGTGGCCCGCAATGGCAAACCGATGTGCCTCATCGCGAACCCGTTGAATCAAATGCAAAGCGGGCGAATCGGAAGACAGTACAAGCTCTTTGTTACTGGAAACCACATGGAGGGTTTCAAAGCCCGCTTTGCGCGTCGTGCCCTTGGCAACGCCGATGATCTGTACACCAACCACACCCAGTGCATTGAGAGCGTCCACCGCTTGACCAACCTGACCCTTTCCGCCATCAATCAACAGAATATTGGGAAACTTGCCCTCGCCCCCTGACAAGCGGGTATAACGTCGCTTGAGCGCCTGACCCACGGCCGCATAATCATCCCCGGCCTGGATGCCCTTAATATTGAACCGGCGGTAATCCGACTTGACCGGACCGCCGGTATCAAATACAACACATGACGCCACCGTAGCCTCACCTGATGAATGGCTGATATCGAAGCACTCCAACCTTTCCGGAAGCTGCTCCAACCCAAGCGCGTCCTGCAGCGCTTCAAAGCGATCGAACAGCCTCTGCTGCGCGGCGGTACGGCTGCTCAAATTCTGCCGGGCCGCCTGTTGCGCCATCTCCACCCAAGTGGCGCGCTTGCCGCGCAATTTGTGCGCTATGGTAACCTCGCGCCCACTCTGGGCGCCCAGGGCCTGCTGCAGCGGCACCACATCCTCCAGGGCTTCGGACACAAGAATTTCGCGGGGGATTTCCCGCGCACTGCCGATATAGAACTGCGGTACAAAGGCAGACAACAGCGCAGCATGGCTCAGCCCGAGACGCTCGCTGGGAAAATAACTGCGACTGCCCAATATTCTCCCCAGGCGGATAAACAGCACATGTACACAACAGCTGCCGCTCTCACTGGCAACCCCAAGCACATCCACATCACCGCTGTCGCCCTCGGCCACCTGATCAGCCTGGAGGCGTCGCAATGCGGAAATCTGGTCGCGCAAGCGCGCGGCCTTCTCGAATGCCAGAGCCTTGGAGGCATCGTCCATTTCATCGGCCAATTCCCGAATAATACTGTCGCTTTTGCCGCTGAGAAACATCTCAGCGTGACGCACATCCTGACGGTACTCCTCCTCACCGATGAAATGCACACAGGGCGCCGTGCAGCGCTGGATCTGATATTGCAGGCAGGGTCTTGAACGGTTACGGAATACGCTGTCTTCACAGGAGCGGATTCGAAAAGTCTTTTGCAGGAAATTCAGGCTCTCACGCACCGAGGACGCATTGGGAAAAGGGCCAAAATAGCGTCCCTTCCTGCATTTGGCACCGCGATGCAAACCAATGCGTGGGAAAGCATCGCTGCTGGAAAGAAAAATATAAGGATAACCTTTGTCATCTTTCAGCATGACATTGAAAGGTGGGCGCTGCGACTTGATCAGGCTTTGTTCCAACACCAGCGCTTCCGTCTCACTGCGCGTGACAGTAACCTCTATGGTGTTGATGCGCTGCACCAGGGCCATGGTCTTGGTGGTGAGGCCAGAACTGCGAAAATAACTGGAAAGGCGGTTGCGCAGATTTTTCGCCTTGCCCACATAGAGAATATAATTGTTGGCGTCAAACATCTGGTAGACGCCCGGCTTTCGGGTAACGGTGGAAAGAAAACGCTTGCTGTCAAACATCTGGCAGTCATTTTTATGGGCCGGCACCTGCCCGCTAAAATTAAAGGGCCGCCTCGGGATCGAGTATCTGGTATTTGACTGCGAGCAGGGTCAATTCAACATCACTGCTGATATTCAACTTCTCGAAAATCCGGTAACGGTAGCTGTTTACTGTTTTGGGGCTGACAGAGAGCGTCTGGGCGATCTCTGCAACCTTGGCCCCATTGACGATCATATCAGCGGTCTGCAGTTCACGCTTGGAAAGTTTTTCGAACGGAGAGCGGTTACCCGTTTGGCCGGAGACATTGCGCAGTGCCATTTTGGTCGCCATGGACTTGCTGATATACGGTTCACCGGACACCACGGTGCGAATTGCGAGGACCATCTCTGCCAGGTCGGCGCCCTTGGTGACATACCCCCGGGCGCCCGCCTCGATCAAGCGACCGGGGAACAAATCGTCATCCAGCGCACTCACCGCGACAACTCTCGCCTGCGGACAACGGCGGAGCAGCTTTCGGGTCGCTTCGAGCCCGCCCATGCCGGGCATTTTTACATCCATGAGAATCACATCGACTTCGCGCTGGCGCACAAATTCCAGGGCTTCCTCGCCACAATTTGCCTCGCCAACGACCTCTACTCCCTCGACATCACTCAACATGCGCGAAATCCCCATTCGCACAAGATCGTGATCGTCTACCACCAAGACTTTGATCAAGCTATCCCCAACTACGGATAAGTGCAGCGATTGCGCAGCGTCTTCATCCCCACCGCCTGCGCCCTCGAAACTGCCTTCTTTTTCTTAATTGCGGGGAAACTGCCCCGCACAGATCCACCCCAAGAATCCAACGACAACATACCAGACAAAAACGCTACCGCAAAGCAAAATTGGCGTTTCAAATGCTGCCAAAAAGTCTGATCGGCAAAGAATTCTGCTGCCATTATACGCAATCGTTACACTGTAAAAACGTACCAAGTTATTTTCCTGCAATCAACAGGTTTTTATTCCGCACGATTTGCACGGCAAAAAGTCAGATAACGAAGATTCTATGGATAATAGAATTAGAAATATATTTAATACAATTAAATTTCTTTTAGTTATAGATACTGGGATCTGCGCCACAACACAAATCTCTGTTGAACCCGATGACTTAAGCAATGATTGGACGTCAAGATTCCGCCTAAAGCCTCGTGCCAGGGTAACCGCATAGGCAGCAGGGAGCGATATGGAAATAACAGGGCTGTAGAAGGCGCTGGATTGGCGCCGTCAAGGGCCACCGCTCAGCCGGAGCGCCCCACTATGGGTAGTAGCGTGGCTCGGGTTCCAGTGACACACCAAATTTTGCACGCACGTCAGCGGCGATCTCCTTGGCCAGCCCCGTCAGTTCATCCCCATTACCTCTGCCGGGGTTGACCAGCACCAGGGCCTGAGAATCGTGCACCCCCACAGCATTGCGCCGGGCCCCCCGCCAACCGGCGCGATCAATCAACCATGCCGCAGCCAACTTCCAGCGATCCCCCACCGCAAAAGCCACCAAATCCGGGTGTGCCACCCTAAGGCTTTCATAGCGAGCGGTATCTACGACAGGATTCTTGAAAAAACTGCCGGCATTGGGAATTATTTCCGGCAAAGGCAATTTGCTATTGCGGATATCACTCACTGCTCGCGCCACCAGAGCCGGCGTCAGCGCGGCGCGGTCCCAGTTGCGTTTTTGTAGATACTCGCGCAGTGCAGGATAGCCGATATAGGGCTGCCATTTGCCGGGAAGCACCAGGCTCACCTGGGTGATGATGTACTGGTCTCGCAGCGAGCCTTTGAACACACTGTCGCGGTAGGCAAAGGCGCAGTCCCCGGTATCGAATGTATGTATTTCCCCGCTGGCAATTTCCATTGCTTGCAAGCTGCTAAAGCGATCGCGCAACTCAATCCCATAGGCACCGATGTTCTGAATTGGCGCTGCACCCACCTTGCCCGGAATCAAGGCAAGGTTTTCCAGCCCACCCAATCCTTTTTTCACCGTCGTCATCACCAATTGATGCCAATTCTCACCGGCGGCGGCGCTGACAGTGTGACCAAGGTCCTCCGACTTAAGTGAGAGACCACGAAGATCCAACTGGATAGCCAGACCGGGGAAATCCCCGGTCAACACGATATTGCTGCCGCCACCCAAGGGCAAAATGGGAAGGCGCCGCCGCCGCGCAAACGCCAAAGCTTCCCGCAACTGATCCAGCGTTCGCACCCGCGCAAAATGGGCACTCTGAGCAGGTATTGCCAGGGTATTATGGGGTTGTAAATCGATATCGGCTTCTATCATCGGGAAACAGCTTTAGCCGAAAAGTGCCCGTACACGCTGAAGATCCCGCTCGGTATCTATACCGCCAGGCACTTCCGCACAGGCATCGGCCACATGGATATGTTCATCGTGGTACAAAAAACGCAGCTGTTCCAGCGCTTCGAACCGCTCAAGCGGGGCCACAGGCCAGGATACGAAGCTTTGCAACAGCGCCACCCGGTAGGCATAGATACCAATATGTCGGCGAGGTTCCAGGCCAACGGGCAGTTCAATGGCTTCCAGGCTAAAGGCATCCCGCGGCCAGGGTATTGGTGCGCGGGAAAAATAGCGCGCCATCCCCGATTTTGCAGTGACGACTTTTACAATATTCGGATTGCGAAAGTCGTCCGGGGTATGAATAGGCTCCGCCAGGGTGGCCACACCGGCGCGCCCATTTACCGCGAGATTGTGCGCGACCTGATTGATAACCCGGGCCGGGATCAGAGGCTCATCCCCTTGTACATTCACCAGCACGCGGTCATCGGCGAGCCCGAGATTCATCGCCACTTCCTGCAGGCGATCGGTGCCGGAGGCATGATCCGCCGAGGTCATACACACCGCCCCACCGAATGCCCGCACAGCTTCGGCTACGCGCATATCGTCAGTGGCGACAATCACCCGCTCGGCACTGCTCTCCCGCGCCCGCTCATAGACATGCTGCACCATGGGTTTGCCGGCAATATCCGCCAGGGGCTTGCCCGGTAATCGACTGGCCGCGAAACGGGCGGGAATAATAACATCGAAAGAGCAATTATTTTTCATCATCAGAAAACTGCTGCAGGTGCCGATGCACCTTTTGATAAAATAGATCGGGTAACTTGGCGCGTACCTCCAGCGCCCACCAGTGGCTCTGCCAGAAGTCGCGGCATTTTACCGCATCCTTCATCGTCATGATGACCGGTGTTTTGCCATCAAAGTGCAGCTCCTGCGGACTGAACTGATGGTGATCGGCAAAGGGTTGCTCCATCACCTTAAAGCCGAGTTGGCGAAGTGCGCGGAAAAAGCGCTGCGGGTTGCCGATCGCCGCCACCCCGTGGCAGGGACCGGGTTCCGGCCCCGAGAGCAGTCGCAGTGTAGAAGTCTGATCGAGGTTGAATTGATGCCAGCAGGATGGCTCCAGTGTCATCTGGAAATCCAGCAGATCTCCGCACTGCTGCCTGACTCCCGTATCGGGCTTGCCGTTACTCACCACAATATCCACAGCCCGCAAACGGGTTTCGGGCTCTCTCAGGGGGCCACAGGGCAGCAAATGGCCATTGCCGAGACCGCGCAGGCCATCCACAACACAAATTTCCAGGCTGCGCCAAAGATTGTAATGCTGCAAACCGTCATCGGACAAAATGACATTGCACTGGTGATAATCAATCAGTGCCCGGGCCGCCTCTGTTCGATTGGGGGAAACCATCACCGGCACACCGGAAATCAGGTGCAGCATCAGTGGTTCATCACCGGATTCCAGCGGGTGCGACTGGGCCGTAACCTGGTAGGGATAGCGCTTGGCGCGGCCGCCGTATCCGCGACTGACAATACCGGGGTTTCTACCCCGCTCTTTCAACCAGCGCGCGAGTTCCGCCACCAACGGCGTTTTGCCGGCACCACCAACTGTGATATTACCCACCACAATGACCGGCGCCGGTAGTGGCGGTGGCGGCGTGCGGGCCAGCCTGACCCTGCGCCGCTCGATCAATTGACGGTAGAGCATCTCCAGTGGTGTGAGCAGGTACAGAGCCCGCCTCCCGCCCTGTTTCGGATACCAGCGCGTATTCAACCAGTCTTCCAGTGACATCCCTGTGCCCTACCCCATCGCCTGCCGTTGCAACAATACGGCATAATGCCCCCCGCGTGCGAGCAACTCCGTGTGACTACCGCTCTCCACTATACGGCCCCTCTCCATCACCAGGATCCGATCGGCATTTTCGATCGTACTCAGGCGATGGGCAATGACAAACGTAGTGCGGTTTTTCATCACCTCCTTCAGGCCGGCCTGAATATGGCGTTCGGACTCATTATCCAATGCCGAAGTCGCCTCGTCCAGAATAAGAATGGGAGCATCCTTGAGCAGGGCCCGTGCGATCGACAGACGCTGGCGCTGACCGCCGGAGAGCGTCTGCGCATTGTCACCCAGGGCGGTCTCCAGCCCCTGTGGCAGTGCTTCGATAAATTGAGCCGCATGCGCCTGTTCTATGGCGCGCAGTACATTTTCCCGAGGGGCATCTTCCAGTTCGCCATAGGCGATATTGCGGTAAACGGTATCGTTAAATAAGACGATATTCTGCGATACCATACTGATATGATGGCGCAATTCGGTGACAGGTACAGCGGAGATATCTGTGCCATCCACCAGAATGCACCCGCCACTGGGTTCATAAAAACGGGCCAGCAGACTTACCAGGGTACTTTTGCCGGAACCCGAAGCCCCGACCAGGGCCACCGTTTCACCCACTCCCACAGAAAAGCTGATCCCTTCAAGGACTTTTGGTGCCGCCTCATCATAGCTGAACTCCAGCGCTTCAAAACTGACCGCCCCGCGCACCGGCCTGGGTAACCTCTGCTTGCCCCCCTGCGGCTCCTTGGGTGCATCCATCACCTCGAAAATACTCTCCGCCGCGGCAATGCCTTTTTGAATATCCGCAAACACCTCGGAGAGACTGCGTACCGGTTTCGCCAGGGAGGCCGCAGCGCCGATATAGGCGGCAAAAACCCCCGCAGTCATGGACTCCACCATACCTGGTGCCAGAGCCAGCCATACAATGGTAGCCGTCGAGAGCCCCACCAAAATCTGGATAACCGACACACTGGCAGTATTGGTCACCACCAGCTTCATAAATTGTCTGCGATTGTTGTCACTGGCTGACAGAAAACGGGAACGCTCATAAGCCTGGCCACCATACATACGTACAACCTGGTAGCCATTGATGGCTTCCTGGGTGACGTGGGTAACATCTCCCATGGAGTTCTGGATACGATGACTCAATTTGCGAAACCGCTTGCCGACCACCCGCACAATAAGGGCGATCAGTGGCGCAAACAGAAAAAAGGTCAACGTGAGTTTCCAGTTCACCAACAGCAGGTATATCAACAGGCCAAGCGTGGTAAAGGATTCGCGGAAAAGCACTTTGATCGCCTTGGTGATGGCGTTGGTAACCTGCTCGACGTTATAGGAGACCTTGGAAATCAGGTAGGCGCCGGTATAACGGTCAAAATAGGCACTGGGAAGCTGGCCGATCCTTTCGAACAATTCGGTGCGAAGCTGGTGAATCACTGCGCGCGCCACATGGGAAAGACCGTAGCTGCCAATAAAGTTGCCCAGCGCCCGCAACACAATAATCAAGAACATCGCCAGGGGAACCAGCCAGCGCGCGGTTTCCTGGGGCATCACGCCTCCGGCATAGTGAGAGGCTACAAATTTTGAGAGAAAACCGCGATTCTCCTGAATACCCGCCCCCACCGCATCGAGCAGCAGCTCGGTTACGGCAATCAGGCTGACCCCCATCACAGAAAACAGCAAAAAACCCAGGACTGCAACACCAAAGATGGCAATATGCGGTCGGGCGTAAATGAGCAGACGGCGATAGGTTTGCGCCCCTCGTTGCGGTTTGCTGGGGGACGGGATTTCTCTCTTCATACAGACCAATGAATGGATTCACCCAAACGGGATGAATGCACGCGCGAATCTCACCATCCACCACGGCCAGATACAGACTCTGCGCGCTAGTTTTGTTCCGGTTGCCGTGTAGTAATGCTTAGGTTGACAAAACCCAACTGTCCAGCGGCATCCATTGCCCGAACCACGGCTTGATGATGGGCTGTGGCGTCGGCGGTGATCACAAGCGGGCGATTGTACTCGCCTGCGGAAACTTCTGACAGCGCGGATTTCAAGGTGGTCAGTTTTTTGTTGATTAAAGGCTGACCTTCCACAGCGTAACCACCATCCGCACTGATCAAAATTTCCACAGCACGGGGCTGCTCTGCCGCCTGGGGCCCAGCGGCTTCCGGCAGGTTCAGCTTGAGGTGGCTCTCCTTGGTAAAGGTGGTAGACACCATAAAGAAAATCAACAGGAGAAAAACCACGTCAATCAGCGGCGTGAGGTTCACTCCATCAGACTCTTTGGCTTGACGGCGAAAGTGCATGGGTTGCTACCTCGCTCAGGCCGCGGCTTTGATGTTGCGGTCGCTGTGCAAAGCATCCACAAGCTTCACGGCTTCCTGTTCCATCGCCACCACTATGGTATCCACCCGGCGCTGGAAATATCTGTGTGCCATCAGCGCGGGGATAGCCACGGTCAGGCCCGCAGCGGTGGTGATCAAGGCCTGGCTGATGCCACCGGCCAGTACCCCGGCATTGCCGGTTCCCTCCAGCATAATGGCGGTAAATACCTGGATCATACCAATCACGGTGCCGAGCAGGCCGATCAGTGGTGCAACCGCTGCAATGGTGCCCAACACACCCAAATAACGCTCGAGTTCATGCACCACTTGACTCGCAGTCTCCTCAATGCTGTCTTTCATCACATCGCGACCATGGCGGGAATTGGACAGGCCGGAGGCAAAAATGCGCCCCAATGGACTGGAGTCCCGCAACGCTTTCAGTTGCTCCGCATCCAGCTGATTGTTTTTCAGCCACCCCCAAACTTCGCTCAACAGGGTCGGTGGCGCTATGCGCTGGGGGTGCAATGTCCAAAGGCGCTCAATACAGATCGCAATTACGGCAACAGAACAGAGCAGGATCGGCAGCATCAGCCAGCCGCCGGATTTTATGATTTCTAACACGTTTCTCAGCCCCAAACAGCGAGAGGGATTTCGGGAATTTAACTACTGCATCACAGATGCGGGTTTAGCACTTTACCACAGCTATTCCCGGCGGCTAAGTCCTCCATCGTGGCCTGCCTCATCACTGTGACCCGCATACCAAAATCGCGCAGCGGACCGGGCCAGGCGCACCTGGGGCCGGTTGATTCCCTCCCGCCAAAAAAACGCCACCGCGCCGCTTTGCGCAGTATTGAAAATTTGAGTACCCATTTTGCGGTAACGCTCGACCACCTCGGCATGGGGATGGCCAAAGTGATGGCGAAAACCTGCGCTGAAAACAACCCGCTCCGGCTTCGACCAAACCAGCAGGCTTGTCGATGACGAAGTCCGCGACCCATGATGTGGCGCCACCAGTAGATCCACTGGCGGGAAATGGGGGTACATCTGCTGTAGACGGCTTTCCACCGCACTGCTGATATCCCCTGTCAGCAACAATCGAACCTTGCGCCACTGTACCAGGGCCACACAACTGTGGTCATTTTCCGTACCGCTTAGTGACTCTCCCTGGGGCCAGAGCCAGTCAATAGTGATATCGCCAATACTGGCGCTTCTGCCGGCCACGCAGGATTCCGTTGGCACACTGGAATTACCCGCCAGGTTAAATCCCAGTCGCCCCGGCGCATACAGCCTGTCCGGCAGAAAGGTCTGCAGCAGCCCCTGCACACCACCAGCGTGATCACTGTCTCCATGGCTGACAATCAGCGCATCCAGGGTACCTGCCCGCGCCGCGGCAAGGTAGGGGGTGATTATGGCGCTGCCGGCGCTCCAACCTGTCGAAGACAGAGGACCCGCGTCATAGACGACATGGGCTTGTGAGGAGTAAAACACCAGCGCCAGTCCCTGGCCAACATCGAGGGCGGTGAACCGAAACCCCTGGCGTTCCGACACCGACAGAGGCAGCAGCGGCTGGAGTAAGGGGAACAGAAACAGCCAGCCCAGGTTGCGCCCCGGCCAACCTCGCGGTAGCAACAGCGCCAATACACCCAGCGCTGCAACCGCCAGCAGCACTGGGCCCTGCGGCGGCGCCAGGGTCTGCCAACTGGGCAACAGACGATCCGCAGCCTCCAGGCACCTTATCAAAAGGTCCAGCTGCCAACCGGCGAACCTGAAACAAAGAAGCCCTAAGCCTGTCTCCATCAGCAGGACGCCCAGCATCAGCACAGGCAGGATGAGCACACCAAGCCAGGGAATCGCCACCAAGTTGAACAACATGCCGCCGGCACTGAATCCGGAAAAATACACGACCGAAGGCAGAAGCAATCCCAGAGCCACCAGCCACTGGCTGCGCAGCAGCTGCAGAATACGGGTGAGCCACAGGGATCGCACTGCAGGGAAAGCCCCCGCTTTGAGCGCCTGAGCGGTCGATACAGGCTCAAGTGCCAGTGCCAGGCGCCCTCTGAAACCCAGCAGCAGGGCTGCAACTGCAGTGAAAGACAACCAGAATCCCACTGCGTAAAAGGCCAGCGGCTGCAGGGTGAGCACCAGGGCAAGCGCCAGGGCAAAGGCAATGCCGGCACCAATTCTGCGCCGCCATTGCCAACCCAGCAGCAATACCCAGGTCATCACCAACGCCCTTTGCGCCGAAAGGGGCGCACCAGCTAGCAGGGTATAAATCAGGGTGCCCGCCAAAGCCAGCGCCACAGGCAGGGCCGCGGGGGTAACGCCTGTCAGAATGCCGACACCCCGGGCAATGCCATGACCGAGCAGCAATAGAAATCCCGCCACCATGCCCACATGCAGCCCGGAAATCGCCAGCAGGTGCGCTGTACCCGTCCGCTTCAACAGGTCTCGATCCGCCTGGACAAGGCCGCTGCGATCGCCCAGCAATAACGCGCTGATCAGTGCTGTTCGCCCCACCGGCAGTGCTTGCAACCTGTCGCGCAACATACTGCGCAGCGACCCTATTCCCGCGCCCTGTCCCAACCACTGCGGGGTCGCGTCCCCAGGGCGCACATAGCCTGTCGCAAATACCCCCCTTTGCAGGAGCCAATGCTCATAATCAAAACTGTGGGGGTTCACACTGCCCCGCGGGCGCATCAATCGCACCGGTAATAACCAGCGGCTGGTACCGCGCAATCGGGACAGCGTGTCGGCATCGGCACGATACCAGGTGAGATACAAGAGGCTACCCACTGCAACCGGGCTCCGCCTTTTGCCCGGAGGCGCCCCCAAGACCACCGCCTGGAAACGCACGCTGCGTGCCTGCGACCCGTCCCATTGATCACCGCTACCGGAGCGGATTTCCGGCAGGGATACGATTTGGACCCGGAGCAGATGGTCGGAGCCGTGTATCTCAATGGGCAGGCGTTGTTGCAGCGCTTTCTGGTTGCTCCACAACCCCCAGCCAGCACCGGCAAGGGAGGCGACCAACACAATCAGTGCGGGCCTGTGCCGAGGCTGTATGAGCACCACCAGGGCCAATGACACATAGACGCCCAACAGCAGCCCCGTTTCAGGAAGTTCAGGTAGACAACCGACGCCCATGAGGGACAGTGAAAATATCCAGAGCAGCGGGGTGGGACCCCAGAGTCGCCTCTCACCAGATACCCTCCGCCAATAAGGCATACCCATTTCCCCCGCTGTCCCTGCCCGATTCAATGCCTTTACATCAACAGGTAATACCCCCATTCGCACTGGAATCAACCTGAGGGACTGCCAGAAACCCAAGAGCAGGTACAAGTGAACCAAAAGCAAGTGAACCAAAAGAAAGTGGGTATCGTTACCTTATGCTGCCTCCAGGCGGCATTAATGCCTTTGCATAACACTCGCTGGTCATATTATTTTAAAAAAAGTGCCATCTTTAACATTTTTGTAATATTCAGGTCGCAGAATCCGCACCAGATTGAGGGGTCGTCAATAAAGCGAACGAACGCCCCCCTCTGCCCAAAACCATAAACTGTGCGAGACGATTATGAACAAGACCGCGCTCTCTCTGGCCATCGTTACCCTGATCCCCACTGTGGCCAATGCTCAGGATGAAGGCGAACTAGTGGATTTTTACGGCAAAGCCAATGTCGCCCTGCAGTCTGCCGACGAGGGCGACGGCTCTGTCACCGACGTTCAGAGCAATGCCTCTCGCCTGGGCGTGAAGGGCGAAATCGCTCTGACCGAGAGCATCAAGGGTATCTACCGTATGGAATACGAAGTGGATATGGACGGCGACACCGAAGACACCTTCTCCCAGCGCAATATCTACGCTGGCCTGGAAGGCGGTTTCGGTCAGGTGATCGCGGGCAAGTTTGACACCCCACTGAAGGTTGCCCAGAAGAAGGTGGATTTGTTCAACGATCTGGAGGGCGACATCAAGAGCCTGATCACCAAGAGCGACAACCGCGAAGCAGACAGCTTTCAATACACTACTCCGTCTTTCGCTGGTTTTAAAGCCTCTGCCGCTTACATCAGCCACAAAGACGCTGTGATTGGCTATGAGGACCTCGGCCTAAATGAGGCAGGTGACGAAATACTCAGGGAGATCACCCGGGAAAACGGTGTTTCCGTCTCGATCGCCTACGACAACAACGGTGTTTACCTGGCCTACGCTGTTGACCAGGACGTTGAAGAAAATGACCGTGACGTTCAGCGCTTCGTCGCCCAATACAATCTTGGCCCCCTCCAGGTCGGCGCCCTGTTCGAAGATCAGGAAAAAGCTGACGGCAGCAACCAGGACGGCTGGATGGGTTCTGTTGCCTACAAGGTCGAGCAGTGGACCCTGAAAGCCCAGTACGGCCAGTCCGACATTGTCAAGGAGGACGGAAAAACCTACAGCCTCGGGGTCGACTACAAGTTCAACAGCGCGGCCAAGGTTTTTGGATTCTACACCGATGAAAGCGCAGACGCAGGCTACGACCGCAGCTACGCTGGCATCGGTGCCGAGTACAAATTCTAGGAGCACTTGATACGCCGGCGACTCCAATTGGGAAGGGCCATCTGATCACCCCACCCTGTGAGTGCTTGAATAGGCGGCCACTGGCCGCCGCCCTAATGCTCACCTGACAGTCCTTCCCCCCGCTGACGACACGGGGCACTAAATCACCAATAAATCCATAAACCGATGTACCGGCAGGTTCCGGAGGCGTCGCAAGTCCTGGCATAACGCCAAAATTTTCTCCATTTGGCCCCGGGGAAAGCGGGAAGCCAGGTTCTGGCGAAACTTGTTCTCCAGCAGTGGAATTCCCTCCTGCCGGCGACGGCGGTGTCCAATGGGGTATGCCACCTCGATCTTTTTTGTCGAGCTGCCGTCTCGAAAAAAGACCTGCACTGCATTGGCAATAGAGCGTTTGTCCGGGTCCAGGTAATCCCTCGAGTAGCAGTTGTCCTCAACCACCGCCATTTTGTCGCGCAGCACATCAATTTCCGGATGCGCCCTATGGAAATCATCTTGGTAGTATTCAGCCTGCAGATTGCCAAATAACAGTGACACGGCAACCACATACTGGAGACAGTGATCTCTATCCGCCGCATTCGCCAAAGGGCCGCGTTTCGAGATAATACGGATCGCCGACTCCTGCGTTGTCACCACAATCCTGTCGACCTCTGTAAGCCTTTCAACCACTTGCGGGTGCAGCGCAATGGCTGCTTCACAGGCAGTCTGGCTGTGGAACTCGGCCGGAAAGGAGACCTTAAACAGAATGTTCTCTATCACATAAGACCCATAGCCACAGGAAAATTGAAACTGCCGGTCTCCCTCCAGCTTTACTTTCTGATCCGCATTGGTTTTGCTAAAACAGACATCGTAAAAACCCCACTGATGTGCGCTGAGGGCAGTGGGCACTCCCATTTCCCCAAGCACTGCCATCTGCGCAAGCCATAGACCCCTAGATGAGGCATCCCCCGCTGCCCAGGACTTGCGCGAACCGGTATTGGGGGTGTGCCGATAGGTGCGCAGGGCGCTGCCATCCACCCAGGCCAGGGATACCGCCGCCATTATTTCCGCTCGACTGCCACCTTTCATCCAGGCCGCGACCGCCGCTGAAGCCACTCGCACCAACAGTACATGGTCCAAGCCAACGCGGTTAAAGCTGTTTGCCACCGCCAGCACGCCCTGAATTTCGTAGGCTTTGACCATGGCCTCAAGTACTTTTTGCATCGGCACTTGGGGGCCACCCTGTACCCGCTGCTGTTGCGACAGATAATCGCCCACCGCGAGTATAGCGCCCAGGTTATCCGAGGGATGACTCCACTCCGCGGCCAACCAGGTATCGTTAAAATCCAGCCAGCGTATTGTACAGCCGATATCCCAGGCCGCTTTCACAGGGTCCAGATGAAACCGGGTGCCCGGCACTCGCGCGCCACCGGGCACCCAGGTCCCCTCCACCAAAGGACCCAGCAACTTGGTACATTCGGGAAAGCGCAGCGCCAGAAGAGCGCAGCCAAGGGCATCCATCAGGCAATAGCGTGCGGCATCCCAGGCTGCATCGGAATCAATAGAGTAATTCAGGACATAGTCAGCGATATCCTGAATCACAGGATCGTAATCGGGCCGCGTATTCTGGTCGATGCCGGGGTGCATAGCGGGACTTCCAGGTAGTGTTCAGAATTCTGTGTCATTTCTTTATCATTAGCAAAAAAGAGATGACCTATGACCAAACCTACTTTCGA
>NZ_CANLDD010000041.1 GCF_947489355.1 uncultured Microbulbifer sp.
GCCATGGAGGATGGTCTGCGCTTTGCGATTCGCGAAGGCGGGCGCACCGTCGGTGCCGGCGTGGTTGCTAAGATCATCGAATAATTTTTACGCCTGATCTTACTAAAAAGCCGCTGCGGAGACGCTGCGGCTTTTTTATTGTTTTTCTTATGGCTGCCTATTTCTGTTATTTACCTGGCTAAGGATGGCGGAGAAGGCAGGCTGTCAAGTCTTTTTGTATTTGTTGGGTGATTTATCAGGGCTTGTTTTGTTTTTGTCATGAAATAGAAAAATACTGCTGCCAAACAGCCTGTAATGTGACTTGTCTGCATTGGAATAAATAACTGATTCTCAAAATGAAGTAGAGCGGGGGTGCTATTGTAGATCTCTGCTGCAATTTTAATTGGGAGGAAAAGGAGTGTGAGGAT
The DNA here is from genome assembly GCF_947489355.1 of uncultured Microbulbifer sp. Classification (GTDB taxonomy): domain Bacteria; phylum Pseudomonadota; class Gammaproteobacteria; order Pseudomonadales; family Cellvibrionaceae; genus Microbulbifer. The sequence continues at coordinate 408 of NZ_CANLDD010000041.1, forward strand.
GCATATGGTTTGCCATGGCCGGGGATCCTTGATGCCCATTAGGGCGCAATAATATAAAAAGCCGTACACGATTCCAGATAACCCTCCATAGTAGGTCATGCCAGGTTTCAAGATGATCAGTGATGTGCTGATGAGCAGAGACAGAAAAAAATAGAGTAAATATAAGTTGGGATATTTTTTTCTCTCAATCACATAGCTTACGACACAGAAAGCAATTAGATTATAAGCTAGGTGCGTGTAGGAAAAGTGCACAAAATGGCCTGTAAAAATGCGCCAGATTTCACCACTAAATACGGCACGCCTGTCGAAAATAAAGGCAGAAGCCCACTCGGGGATCATGCTTGGCAGCAGGCTTGCTAAAATGATGGCTAAATAAAATGCAGGTCGGTACATGATTACGCTTTCTTGTTACTTTGCGCCCACAACCAATAAGCAATTAAAGATAGCAAAAAGATTACCAGCATAGGATCAAGGCTGCCTCCGCCTGTATAACCAGGTTTGTGGGTTATTTGATAATCTGTGGGCAACTCTTTTACTTTATCTTTGAACAGGTCAAGTTGTATTTCAAGATTTGTGACAAGTTGCCCGCTTGCTTCTTTAAAGCTTTTTAAGCTGTCAATGCGCAGCTGCTCAGAAAGATTGATTGGGGTAGCTTTACTTTTGATGTGACTAATGCCGGGAGCTCGGAATAACATTTTACGGCTTTGAATATCATAAACCGATGCATCTAGCATTGTGTTGGTGGCATTTTTTTCTCCGGGTATCATGTAAGCTCCAACAAGTGTCCAGTAAGTGATTGATGCTAAACCCTCATCGGTAAATTGTGTTTGGTCGTATGATAGTAGCGCTATAACATCAATGCCGTACACTGTTCTAAGTTGATCCAGGTTTGCAAAGCTCCCTTTTTCTCTGAGATAGGCAGAGGGGATGATTTCTATTGATTTTACAAAGTCATGGTTTTTGAAGTTCTTGCTGACCTTATTCATCAATTCCAGTTTGTCTCTTTCTGTAAGCGTTTGACTTTTTTTATTTCCTTCAGGAACAAAAGCAATGCCAACTTTTAATGGTAAGGAAAGCCTGGGGATACCTGGGGTTTCAATGTAATCATCCTGGTCTGGATATAAATATTGTACAGCGCTGCTGCTATAGTGCGAGGATCTCATGACACCACAACTGATCAAGGTTGCACTGACAGTAATTAGGAGTGTGTAAAATAGAGTTTTTTTGAATTGCTTCATGATGAATGTATCCTGTATCTTTTTCGGCGCGTTTAGCGTTTTTAGCGTTGCCGGGGAAAGTGTGATTTGTAAGTCAGTTGTTCGTATTTTGCCCGGATAAACTGAAGGTGGGCGGGTATTCGTCAATTGCCAGCATATCGAGCAGAGATAATTTAGGGTATACAAGAACGGCATTTTTTTGCTCTCTGTTCTGAAAAGGCAGAGCCTTCCATTCAGTCTCAAAAACTGGTGCTGTCAGGATATGTTCTCCGCAACCTTGAGCCCTGCTTCTGTTCCTTCTTATACCTGATACCCCTATTTCGTTAAGCGTGTTGTTTGAGAATCCTCGGGCCGGGAAGTGGTTTCCCAGTTAGCAATGGATATTGGCTCAAAAGGCCGCTATCCCTGTCATGGTAGACCCGAAGCCAACGGAAATCATTGCCTGCTCAGTGTGCTTGTTCTATGTCAGTGTATTTTACAGAAAAGCTTAAATCAGGGGGAGCCTTAAGGCAGGTGTGAAATCCGAGCCGGGGAAGTATAAAAGGCGAGCCTCAGATGAGACCCGCTTTATGGATGCTGAACAGAAAGTCAGAAATGGTCTTTTGCCTACTAACATTTTTCATCGGGGGGATTGGTAAATACTCAGTACATGTCCATCCGGGTCTGCGAAGTCCGCTGTCAATCCGCCGTCCGGGGCGTGCTGTACCGGGGCCAGGATTTCCACATGGTGGGTAGTCAGGTGTTCCACCATGCGGTGAATCTCACTGTCGTCAACCGAAAAAACGAGAATAGGCGTACGTGCAGGTTTCTCATCCCCTTCAAAAAAGATCAGCACGGAATCACCGATATGGGCCATCAGGTGGCCGCCATCTTCTCCACGTTCTCCTTCTTCTGCGCCCGCTGCCCAGGAAGTTTTGAGCCCAAGAGTACTCTCGTAGAACTGCTGGGTGTTGTGCAGATTTTTGACAAAAAAGACAACGGCCTCGATACGCGAATTTTGCAACATAATGCTCTCCAGCTTGCGATTGGTTTAAGTCTATATCCGCCTGTCGGATACCTGTTAGTTGCCGCTGTCCGGTATTTTGTGAGCGGCTTGTCAGATTTTGGGGGTTCGCTGTTCAATCGCGGCTCGCCACTGCAGCGGCTGGGCATTCAGCACCTGGGCATCTGGCGATGGGTGACCTGTGCTATTTTTTGCTCGAATGGCTGATCGTAAAAAGGTTGCTGTCCGGGTCGGTGATACCGAAACGAAAGCTGGACAGGCGCGAGGGGCCGCGTGCCAGGGCCGCTCGCCGGAGGCCGGCCCCGGAAGGATTTGTTTTATCCAGGCGTGCGGCATAGGCTGCGGCCAGGCCCGCGGGTTCGATCCTGCTGTTTGATTGTTGTGAAGCCAGCTTCTTTCGCAGGGCGCTGAGACGTTGCCGCAGGGCGGCATCGGAAATGCTGAGTACCCTGCAGATCTCATTTTTGCTGAGCCCATTTAAAGTCAGGAGTAGAATCAAGCGCTGCCCGGTGGGCAGAGTCGGAATAGTATCTTCGTCGAATGTGCCCAAGTCGGCGTTGGATTCACCTTCGCCTGAAGGATAGCCTACTTCACGCACCTGGCGACGCTTGGCTTGGCGGGCATTCATGGCGGCGAGATTGCGCAGTACCCCGTAAAACCAGGCCGCATCCCCGGCATCTTGAATGGGTTTTCGCTGCGCCTCGACAGCGGCGAGCAGGCCTTCCTGTAGCAGGTCTTCTGCCTCGTGGCCCCGCTGGGAAAGTCGGGCGGCGGTGCGCAGCCATTGTCGGTATTGATCGACAGCCATTAGTAACCTCCATAAGTGGGGACGTAAAGGGGACGCGATGCGTTTGGCAGGGTAAGTTGTCTGCGGTTACGCCATTTTTGTTGTTTGCCCGTATGATACGGATTTTTTATGGTCTGTGAGATTGGGGCGCTTGAAAAACCGGTGCAACTGTCTGTCCCGCTTGCATCTCAGGGAGCACACCAGCCCCTTCCGGTGTCGTGTGTACGCTTTGTCTGGTCGGCGATATCAGCGGGTGCATTCGGGAAAACCCGCGGCGCTGATCAGTCAGATCAGTGGGTGGTTTTCCCTGTCGCCCTGCTATCGGGATGTAAAGAGGTCAGTTTTATGGTGGCTGAGGTGTATCCCGGGGCAGCGGCAGGCGGACAATCGACCGCTCAGTCGCCCAGAGTGGCACAATTTCGCAGCGAAGTCCCCCTGCGAGAATTTCTGGTCTCCGGGGAGGCGGGGTCATTGCTCTCCCGCTTTTCCTAGGGCCAGTCCTTGCTCAGGTCGCAGCGCGGGCAGCCCTCGAACAATTTAAGGAAGAGGGGGCCATCCATCTCCACCAGCTCCTCGTGGTCACCGGCCTCGAAATAAATGGTTTCACAGTGACTCAGGCTGCTGTCGAGCATGGTTGTAATGCCATAGGCTTGTCCCACAGGCGGCAGGGCGCCCAGCTCACAGTCGGGGAAAATTGAGCCAAGCTCATTTTCCGCTACCATCTCCAGACCGTTTCGCCCGGTTTCATCGTGTACTGCGCGCATATCCAGGCTGCTGCTTGCAGGGATAACCACCAGCACAGGGCCCTCTTCGTCCCGGAGCAGAATCGCCTTGGCAACTTGGTCTTCCCGCACGTGGGCGGCATGGGCACTCTCGCGGCTGGTGCGGCTGTGGGGGTGTTGAATCAAATGGTAATCGACCGATTGGTCATTAAGATATTGGCTCAATCTTGCGGCAATGGTCATATTGGAACCCTCCTCATTTCACTGCGGATACTCCATTGTAGTTTCGCCGGGTGAAATTTGTGCGCGTGCGCGGTTGACAGCCTCCCGCACGGACCGTAGAATTCGCGCTCCTTTTCGCCCGCCCTCGGGGCTGCGTAGAAGGACGTTCTTTATTTCTTAGTTGGAGTTTGATTCCATGCAGGGTCAACGTATCCGAATTCGCCTGAAGGCCTTTGATCACAAGCTGATCGATGCGTCTACACAGGAGATTGTAGAGACGGCCAAGCGCACCGGTGCTCAGGTACGCGGCCCAATCCCGCTGCCGACGCGCAAAGAAAAGTACACTGTGCTGATTTCTCCGCACGTTAACAAAGATGCGCGCGACCAGTACGAAATTCGTACGCACAAGCGTTTGCTGGACATTGTTGAGCCGACCGAGAAAACCGTCGATGCGCTGATGAAGCTCGATTTGGCGGCCGGTGTTGAGGTCCAGATTAGTCTCGGCTAACTTTTACTAACTACCAAATCCGAACCCCAGGCGAAAAAGGTCTGGGTAGTGTAACGCTCTGGAACTGGGCGGCCGCAGTGGGTTAAAGCCCCGTGCACTGAGAGGTTGAAAAAGATGACAACAGGTATTGTCGGCCGCAAGAGCGGCATGACTCGCATCTTCACAGAAGATGGCGTATCTATTCCGGTAACCGTAATCGAGGTTGCTCCGAATCGCGTCACCCAAGTGAAAACTGTGGAAGCTGACGGCTATGCCGCTGTCCAAGTGGCAGTGGGTAAGCGCAAGGCTTCCCGCGTCTCCAAGCCCGAAGCGGGCCACTTCGCCAAAGCCAGCGTAGAGGCTGGCACCCGTCTTTTCGAACTGCGCACTGACGATTCTGAAGAGACTTTCGAAATCGGTTCTGAAATCACTGCTTCCAGCTTCGAAGCTGGCCAGAAGATCGATGTCACCGGCACCTCCAAAGGTAAAGGTTTCCAGGGCGGTGTTAAGCGCTGGAATTTTCGCACCCAGGACGCCACTCACGGTAACTCTCTTTCCCATCGGGCACCCGGCTCTATCGGTCAGTGTCAGACTCCTGGCCGGGTATGGAAAGGTAAGAAGATGGCCGGGCATATGGGTGCTGAGCGCGTAACCGTGCAAAACCTGGAAGTTGTTCGTGTCGATGCTGAGCGTAGTTTATTGCTAGTTAAAGGTGCCGTACCCGGCGCTCCCGGTGGCAATGTAATCGTTCGTCCGGCAGTGAAAGCCTAAGTCTGGGGGAAATGGATATGGAACTGAATATCGCTACTCCCGAAGGCGCCAAAGGCACAATAGCTGTCTCTGAAGTGACTTTCGGGCGTGAATTTAATCAGGATCTGGTGCATCAGACCGTTGTCGCCTATATGGCTGGCGCACGTCAGGGCACCAAGGCGCAAAAAAATCGCTCCGCGGTTTCCGGTGGTGGCAAAAAGCCCTGGCGTCAGAAAGGCACCGGCCGTGCGCGCGCCGGTACTATTCGCAGCCCGTTGTGGCGTTCCGGTGGGGTAACCTTTGCCGCTGAGCCACGCGATCACGGCGTAAAGCTGAATAAGAAAATGTACCGCGCTGCGCTGCGCAGTATTCTGTCTGAGCTGGCTCGGCAGGAGCGCCTGGTGGTGGTGGAGTCCTTTGACGTGGATGCGCCTAAAACCAAACAGCTAGTCAGTAAGCTGGCCCAGTTTGACTTGTCCGAGGCGCTGATCGTGACCGAAGAGGTGAGCGAAAATCTCTACCTGGCCGCGCGCAATCTGCACAAGATCGACGTCCGCGATGTACAGGCAATTGATCCCGTCAGCCTGATTCGTTTTGACAAGGTCGTGGTAACCGTGGCCGCGCTCAAGAAGATTGAGGAGGTGCTGGGATGAACCAAGAGCGACTCTACAAAGTACTGCTGGGCCCGGTAATTTCCGAAAAAGCTGCAGGGTTGGCCGATAGTGCCAACCAGGTGGTTTTCAAGGTTTCCACCGATGCCGAGAAAGCGGAGATCAAGGCTGCGGTCGAGAAACTGTTTAACGTCTCCGTTGAGCAGGTTCGCACCGTGAACGTGAAAGGTAAAACCAAGCGCACTCGCAACGGCATGGGCCGTCGCAGCGACTGGAAAAAAGCCTATGTTCGCCTGGCTGAAGGCAGCGACATCAACTTTGAAGCTGCTGAGTAAAGGGGACTGTTAGCATGGCAATTGTCAAAACAAAACCGACCTCCGCGGGCCGCCGTCACCTGGTGAAGGTTGTAAACCCCGACCTGCACAAGGGGGCTCCATACGCGCCTCTGCTGGAGAGTAAAAGTAAAAGTGGTGGCCGTAACAATAATGGTCGCATCACTACCCGCCATATCGGTGGTGGTCATAAGCAGCACTACCGCGCCATCGATTTCAAGCGCAACAAAGACGGTATTCCAGCTAAAGTTGAGCGCCTGGAGTACGATCCGAACCGCAGCGCACACATCGCTCTGGTGTGTTATGCCGATGGTGAGCGCCGTTACATTATCGCGCCGAAGGGGCTCAAGGCGGGAGCCACCATTCAGTCTGGCGATGCCGCACCGATTGCGGTGGGCAATACCCTGCCTCTGCGCAATGTTCCGGTGGGTTCCGTGATCCATGCGATCGAGCTGAAGCCGGGCAAAGGTGCCCAACTGGCACGCTCTGCCGGTGCTGCCGTGCAACTGGTAGCGAGGGAAGGCCAGTATGCAACCATTCGTCTGCGCTCCGGAGAAACGCGCAAGGTGCTCGCTGAGTGCCGTGCAACCCTGGGAGAAGTGGGCAATTCTGAACATGGCCTGCGCAAGTTGGGTAAAGCCGGTGCCGCGCGCTGGCGCGGTGTTCGCCCGACTGTTCGCGGTGTGGCGATGAACCCGGTCGACCACCCGCACGGTGGTGGTGAAGGCCGTACCTCTGGTGGGCGCCACCCGGTGACGCCGTGGGGTGTGCCGACCAAAGGTAAGAAAACGCGCAAGAACAAGCGCACCGATAAGATGATTGTACGTCGCCGCGGCAAGTAAGCCCCGCGACGTCTGAGCAGCTAGAGAGGAATCGACAGTGCCACGCTCCTTAAAGAAAGGTCCCTTTATTGATCTGCATCTGATCAAAAAGGTGGAGGCGGCGATTGCAGCCAATGATCGTCGACCGATTAAAACCTGGTCCCGCCGGTCCATGATTATGCCGGAAATGGTTGGGTTGACAATTGCCGTACACAACGGTCGTCAGCACGTCCCCGTTTTGGTTAATGAGGAAATGGTTGGCCACAAGTTGGGCGAGTTCGCTGCTACCCGTACCTACCGTGGTCACACTGCGGACAAGAAAGCGAAGAAGCGCTAAGCCGAGGTTATAAAGATGGAAGTAGCAGCAAAATTACGCGGTGCACAACTATCGGCGCAAAAGGCGCGACTGGTAGCGGATCAGGTGCGCGGCAAAGGCGCTGAAGAAGCTCTGGACATCCTCGCATTCAGCAATAAAAAGGGTGCGGCGATTGTCAAGAAGATTCTGGAGTCGGCCATTGCCAATGCCGAGCACAACGAAGGTGCCGATGTTGACGAGCTGAAAGTCTCCACAATTTTTGTGGATGAAGGTATGACCATGAAGCGCATTAAACCGCGCGCGAAAGGCCGTGCCGACCGTATTCTTAAGCGTACTTGTCACATCACTGTGAAAGTGGCCGAGAAATAACAGAGCAGGCGAGAAAACCATGGGACAAAAAGTACATCCTACCGGCATTCGTCTGGGTATCGTTAAAAAGCATACTTCTGTTTGGTATGCCGGCAGTGACGAGTACGCAGACAAGCTGTACACGGATCTGAAAGTTCGCGACTACATTCGCAAAAAACTGGCCCACGCCTCTGTGAGCCGTATCGAGATCCAACGCCCGGCGAACACCGCGCGAGTGACTATTCACACTGCGCGACCGGGCATTGTGATCGGTAAAAAAGGCGAAGACGTAGAGCGTCTGCGCAAAGAGGTTAGCGCGCGAATGGGTGTGCCCGTGCACATCGACATCGCAGAGGTTCGCAAACCTGACGTGGATGCCGCCCTGGTAGCCCAGAACGTCGCTCAGCAACTGGAACGCCGCGTTATGTTCCGTCGCGCGATGAAGCGTGCGGTACAAAATGCGATGCGACAGGGCGCTCAGGGTATCAGGATACAGGTCAGCGGTCGTCTCGGTGGAGCGGAAATCGCCCGCACCGAATGGTACCGGGAGGGCCGTGTGCCTCTGCACACCCTGCGCGCCAACATCGATTATGCCACCGCCGAAGCGATGACCACTTACGGCATCATCGGTATCAAGGTGTGGATCTTTAAAGGCGAAGTCATCGGTGACGAAATACCCGATGAGAAGCCGGTGAAGAGCCGCAAGAAAGCTGCTAAATAAGGGGTACGCAGATGCTGCAACCAAAGCGTACAAAATTCCGCAAGGTACAGAAAGGCCGCAATCGTGGGCTTTCCCAGCGCGGCTCAAAAGTGAGCTTTGGCGAGTTCGGCCTGAAGTCTATCGGTCGCGGTCGCATTACCGCACGCCAGATAGAAGCGGCTCGCCGTGCAATGACCCGCCATGTAAAACGTGGTGGTAAAATCTGGATTCGCGTGTTTCCGGACAAGCCCATTACCAACAAGCCCCTCGAAGTCCGAATGGGTAAAGGTAAAGGGGGCGTTGAATATTGGGTGGCGCAGATCCAGCCGGGCAAGGTCCTCTATGAAATGGAGGGGGTGTCCGAGGAGCTGGCTCGCGAGGCTTTCGCCTTGGGCGCGGCCAAGCTGCCTGTAAAAACAACTTTCGTTAAGCGTTCGGTGATGTAATGAAGACTGCAGATCTACGCGAAAAGTCAGTTGAAGAGTTGAACCAGGAGCTTTTGAATCAACTTGAGGCTCAGTTCAAACTTCGCATGCAAAAGTCCACCGGTCAGCTGGCTCAGACCCATCTGCTGAAGCAGGCTCGTCGCGACATTGCTCGCATTAAGACTGTGTTGACCGAGAAGGCAGGTAATTAATCATGGCTGAAGCAAAACTGAAGCGCACACTCACCGGCAAAGTCGTGAGTGACAAGATGGAAAAAACCATCACCGTTTTGATCGAGCGCCGTGTTAAGCACCCGATCTACGGCAAAATTGTAAACAAGTCCACCAAGCTCAAGGCGCATGACGAGAGCAATGAATGCAATATCGGCGATGTTGTCACCATTGAGGAGTCTCGTCCGCTGTCCAAGAGCAAATCCTGGGCTTTACAGAAAATTGTAGAGCGTGCGGCGAAGGTTTAACCCCTAGCGCATTGACTGCCGAATTGAAAGGTTTCGGAGAGAGACAATGATTCAAGCGGAATCCTACTTAGAAGTAGCTGACAACAGTGGGGCTCGCCGCGTCATGTGCATCAAGGTGCTGGGCGGCTCCCATCGTCGTTATGCTGGCGTGGGTGACATTATTAAGGTGACCGTTAAGGAAGCCATCCCCCGCGGTAAAGTAAAGAAGGGTCAGGTAATGAACGCTGTTGTGGTTCGCACCAGAAAAGGTGTGCGTCGCGCAGATGGCTCCCTGATTAAATTTGACGATAACGCAGCGGTACTGCTCAACCAGCAATTGGCGCCGGTTGGCACCCGTATTTTTGGTCCGGTAACGCGCGAATTGCGCGGTGAGAAGTTCATGAAGATCATCTCGCTCGCTCCCGAAGTTATCTAGGCCTCAAGCGGAGAAGAGTTATGCGCAAGATCAAGCGTGACGACGAAGTGATCGTCATCGCCGGTCGCGACAAGGGCAAGCGTGGATCGGTACGTAAGGTATTGAACGACGGCCGCCTGATTGTTGCCGGTGTACAGATGATCAAAAAACACCAAAAGCCGAATCCCCAGTTGGGCGTTGCCGGTGGCATTGTTGAGAAAGAGTCTGCCCTGCAGGCCTCCAATGTGGCCATCTTTAACCCCAACACCCAGAAGGCTGATCGGGTGGGCTTTAAAGTTCTGGAAGACGGCAGTAAGATTCGCGTCTTCAAATCCAGCGGCGAAGCCATCTAGGGCATTAGGCGCAGAAGCAGGTTGGTAGATCATGGCAAAGCTTAAAGAGCTCTACACGAAAGAACTCGCGCCCAAGCTCAAAGAAGTGCTGGGCCTTGAGAATGTGATGGCAGTGCCGCGCATCACCAAGATCACCGTTAACATGGGTGTTGGTGAAGCGATTGGTGATAAGAAGGTGCTGGATCACGCTGTCAACGATATGACAGCAATTACTGGTCAAAAGCCCATTGTGACTAAAGCGCGCAAGTCTATTGCGGGCTTTAAAATCCGCGATGGCTGGCCGATCGGCTGCAAGGTAACGTTGCGCGGTGAGCGCATGTACGAATTCCTGGAGCGCTTGATCGACATCGCAATCCCGCGTGTCCGCGACTTCCGTGGTATCAGCCCGAAGCAGTTTGATGGTCGCGGCAATTTCTCAATGGGTGTGACCGAGCAAATTATCTTCCCGGAAATTGACTACGATAAAGTCGACAAGCTCCGCGGCCTGGATATTTGTATTACCACCACAGCGGCAAACGATGATCAAGGTCGTGCACTGCTGAAAGCGTTCAACTTCCCACTCAAGGGTTAAGAGGATTCCATGGCGAAGAAATCCATGATTGCGCGCGAGCACAAGCGCGCTCGAACCGCAGCTAAGTACGCCGCCAAGCGTCAAGAGCTGAAGGCGATCATCGCCAGTGCCACTGCTTCTGATGAGGAGCAGTGGGAGGCTCAGCTCAAGCTGCAGAAATTGCCGCGCGATGCAAGCCCGGTACGCCAGCAACGCCGCTGCCGTATCACTGGTCGCCCCCACGCTGTATACCGCAAGTTCGGCCTGTGTCGTAACAAACTGCGCGAAGCGGCAATGCGCGGTGATGTGCCCGGTCTGGTGAAATCCAGCTGGTAATGGCGAACCGGTTTTAAGCAGATTTGAGGAGCCTCAATAAATGAGTATGCAAGATCCGCTGGCAGATATGCTGACCCGCATCCGCAATGCCCTGGCGCGCGGAAAGGCGGAGGTCACCCTGCCATCATCCAAACTGAAAGTGGCGGTAGCTAAAGTCCTGAAAGGTGAAGGTTACGTCAATGACTTGAATATAAGTGAAAGCGTTAAACCGGAACTGACTATTGTCCTGAAATACTTTCAGGGCAAGCCGGTTATCGCCGAACTGGATCGCGTTTCCCGTCCGGGCCTGCGCGCTTACTCCGGTAAGAAAGCGCTGCCAACCATGCGCGGTGGTCTGGGCATCGCGATTGTTTCCACCTCCAAGGGTGTGATGACTGATCGCGCTGCGCGCCAGGCGGGTGTCGGTGGCGAAGTGCTCTGCACCGTATTCTAAACGGGGGTTAACATGTCTCGAATAGCAAATAGTCCGATAGTTGTCCCCGCAGGTGTAAGCATTGACCTGAAAGGTCAGGATATCGCGGTAAAAGGTAGTAACGGTAACCTGAGTATGGTTATTCACGGTGATGTAACAGTGAGCCAGGCAGACAGCCAGCTGACGTTCGCCGCGCGTAATAATTCCAAGCAGGCCAAGGCGCTATCAGGCACTACCCGTGCGCTGGTCAACAACATGGTTGTTGGCGTAAGCACTGGCTTTGAGAAGAAGCTGCAGTTACTGGGTGTTGGTTATCGTGCGAAAGCCGCCGGAAAAAAGGTTAACCTGACCCTGGGTTTCTCCCACCCGATCGATTATCAGTTACCGGAGGGTGTGACTGCGGAAACGCCGAGCCAGACTGAAATCGTACTGAAGAGCAGCGATAAGCAGCTGTTGGGCCAGGTGGCCGCTGAGATCCGCGCCTTCCGTCCGCCGGAGCCCTACAAAGGTAAGGGTGTCCGGTACACCGACGAGCGCGTGTATCGCAAAGAGGCCAAGAAGAAGTAAGTAGGGCATAGATATGAACGTTAAGAAAGCATCCCGCTTGCGTCGTGCACGTCGTGCCCGCGCCAAGATCCGTGAGCTACGCGCTGTTCGCCTCACCGTGAACCGCACACCGCGTCACATTTATGCACAGGTTCTGTCCGCTGAAGGCAGTACGGTACTGGCTTGTGCCTCTACCCTGGACAAGGATCTGCGCACAGGCACAACCGGTAACGTTGACGCCGCCACCGCAGTTGGCAAGCTGATTGCCGAACGCGCTAAGGCCGCCGGCGTTGAAGAGGTTGCCTTTGATCGCAGCGGCTTTAAGTACCACGGCCGTGTTAAGGCTCTGGCTGACGCTGCCCGCGAAGCCGGTCTGAAATTCTAAGGGTTGAGTTATGGCTAGAGAGAAAGAAAAAAGCAACGACGAAGGCCTGCAGGAAAAGCTGGTCCAGGTCAATCGCGTTGCCAAGACGGTGAAAGGTGGTCGTATCTTCGCCTTTACCGCACTGACTGTCGTTGGCGACGGCAACGGCCGCATTGGTTTCGGTCGAGGCAAGGCGCGGGAAGTGCCGGTTGCGATCCAGAAGGCGATGGAAGCCGCGCGCCGCAACATGGTCCAGGTAGAGCTGAATGGTGACACTATCCAGTATGCTACCAACGGCCGCCACGGCGGTTCCAAGATTTACATGCAACCCGCCTCCCAGGGTACCGGTGTTATTGCCGGCGGCGCCATGCGCTCTGTTCTGGAAATGGCCGGTGTGCACAACGTGTTGGCCAAGTGCTACGGTTCCACCAATCCGGTGAATGTCGTGCGCGCAACCTTCAAGGCGCTGGAGCAAATGCAGAGCCCTGAGGATGTGGCAGCCAAACGCAGTAAATCAGTCGAAGAGATCCTGGGCTGATCGCAGCCTCGGTTTAAGGTTATTGGTGGGTTAAGACCATGGCTAAGAAGACTATTAAAGTCACCCAGATCAAAAGTATCAATGGACGCCTGAAAAGTCATCAGGCGTGCGTTGTGGGTCTGGGCCTGCGCCGCATCGGCCACACAGTGGAAGTGGAAGACACGCCTTCCGTGCGCGGCATGATCAACAGAGTAAACTACCTAGTTCAGGTTGAGGGAGAGTAGCATGCGTTTGAACGACTTATCTCCCGTACAAGGCCACAAGCAAGCTGCCAAGCGTGTGGGTCGTGGTATCGGTAGTGGTTTGGGCAAGACCGCTGGCCGCGGCCACAAAGGTCAAAAAGCACGTTCCGGCGGCAGCGTTCGGCCCGGTTTCGAAGGCGGTCAGATGCCTTTACAAAAGCGCTTGCCGAAGTACGGTTTCACCGCGCGTGTTTCCCGTTTCACCGCGGAAATCCGTCTGGCGGAGCTGGCCAAGGTAGGAAATGATGTAATCGATTTGGCAGCGCTTAAGAATGCCGATATTATCGGCAGCCATATTAAACGCGCCAAGGTGTTTCTCTCGGGTGAGCTGACTAAAGCTGTTACCGTAAAAGGGCTGGGAGTAAGCAAGGGCGCAAAAGCGGCTATCGAAGCTGCTGGCGGTAAAATAGAAGACTAATCGAGGCGCCAATGGCACGACCAGGATCCGGTGGAAATCCCCTGGGCAACAGGAAGGGATTGGGCGAGCTTTGGGCTCGCCTTCGTTTTCTGTTCCTAGCGATTCTTGTTTACCGTTTGGGAACACATATTCCGGTGCCCGGTATTGATCCGGAAAAACTGGCAAACCTGTTTAACCAGAACCAGGGAACCATCCTTGGTCTGTTTAACATGTTCTCCGGCGGCGCCCTGGAGAGGATGAGTATTCTGGCATTGGGGATTATGCCCTATATCTCTGCCTCCATCATCATGCAGCTGATGAGTGCGGTCACCCCCTCCCTAGAGGCCTTAAAGAAGGAAGGGGAGGCAGGTAGACGCAAAATCAACCAGTACACCCGTTACTTGACGGTACTTCTGGCCCTGATACAGGGGATCGGCATGACCTTCGGGTTGGCCGGGCAGAACCTGGCTTACTCGGCCGAGCCTGCGTTTGGTTTTTACTTTGTGGCAGTCACTTCGCTGGTGACCGGCGCGGTCTTTATGATGTGGCTCGGTGAGCAGATCACTGAGCGCGGCGTCGGCAACGGTATTTCAATGCTGATTTTTGCCGGTATCGTGGCCGGCCTACCCGGTGCCATCGGCCAGGCGTTTGAACAGGCGCGGCAGGGTGAGCTACATGTTCTGATGCTGCTCATCATCGGTATCATCGGCATTGCCGTGGTGTTCTTTGTGGTAGTGATGGAGCGCGGTCAGCGTCGCATCACTATCAACCACGCCCGGCGCCAGGCGGGGCGCTACTCTGCCGCACCGGCTGCGCAGGCGAGCCACCTGCCGCTGAAGGTGAATATGGCCGGTGTTATCCCGGTGATCTTCGCCAGTAGTATCCTGCTGTTCCCGGCCACGCTGGCGCAGTGGTTTGGCCAGGGCGGCGAGGGTATTGGTGCCGAGATCCTGCAGTGGATGGCATTGCAGCTGGGGCCGGGACAGCCGCTGAATATTATCCTGTTTGCACTGCTGATTGGTTTCTTCTGCTTCTTCTATACGGCTTTGATGTTCAACCCGAATGAAGTGGCAGACAACCTGAAAAAGTCCGGCGCCTATGTGCCCGGTATCCGCCCCGGTGAGCAGACTGCCCGCTATATCGACAGTGTGCTGACCCGCCTCACTCTGGTCGGTGCTGTGTATATTGCGCTGGTATCCCTGCTACCACAGTTCCTGGTGGTTGGATTTAACGTTCCCTTCTATCTGGGGGGTACCTCGCTGCTGATCGTTGTGGTGGTAGTGATGGACTTTATGGCGCAGGTACAATCGCATCTGTTGTCGCACCAGTACGAAGGTATGATGAAAAAAGCGAATCTGCAGAGTTACGGTCGCCGTTAGTGTGCCATCTGCTCGCAGTTTGATTGAATTGAGGTAAGGTCATGAAAGTACGCGCTTCTGTAAAAAAGATCTGCCGTAACTGCAAAATCGTGCGTCGCAAGGGTGTTCTGCGGGTCATCTGCAGCGCTGAGCCACGTCACAAGCAGCGTCAAGGCTAATCTTGGGGTCAGCCCTGTGCGGAGTTGCCAATCCGGGTTTCTCTGTATAAATCTGATAGAATTTGCCACCCACTACAGCGTATTGTGGAGTGGCAGTGCCCTGGCGTTATGTGCGCTTGGGTGGGAGTCCGGCCACTAATGCGGGCTACCAACTGGGGGCGCTGACTGTCGTCCATATCCGCTTGGGGAAACCGAAGCGGATATGGACTATTGCAAATTGGTGTCTGAAAAGCTATTCTTGCGCGCCTTTTTAGTGGCGCCGTCGGTTTTTTAGTCGCTGTCAGCGCCGAAATCAAAGTAGAGTCACATACTTTAATTAATAGCTGTGGCTCCCAATACGTGGAGTACGCCTCTATGGCACGTATTGCTGGTGTCAATGTACCAGATCACAAGCACGCCGTGATTTCCCTGACCCACATCTATGGGGTTGGTCGCACTGCGGCAAAAACTATTTTGGCAGCGGTTGGTATCGCTGAATCCACCAAAATCCGTGACCTGTCTGAAGAGCAGATCGAAACTATCCGCGGTGAAGTTGCGAAACTCACTGTAGAGGGCGACCTGCGCCGCGAAGTCTCCATGAACATCAAGCGTTTGATGGACCTGGGTTGCTACCGCGGTCTGCGTCACCGTCGCAGCTTACCGCTGCGTGGTCAGCGCACCAAGACCAATGCCCGCACCCGCAAGGGTCCGCGCAAGCCGATTCGCAAGTAAGCCTGATTAAGGCGCGATATCGCGGTTTAACAAGCCCCTTTTCGGTGAGAAACCATGGGGATTTGATACAGGATTTAGGATACTGGTATGGCTAAGCCAAAAACGACTGTTCGCAAGAAGGTCAAAAAGACCGTTGTCGACGGTATTGCCCACATCCACGCATCGTTCAACAACACGATCGTGACGATCACTGATCGCCAGGGCAATACCCTCAGCTGGGCCACCGCAGGTGGATCTGGCTTCCGTGGCTCGCGTAAGAGCACCCCGTTTGCAGCCCAGGTTGCCGCTGAGCGCGCAGGTACTGCAGCGCAGGAGTATGGCCTGAAAAACCTCGACGTGGAAGTGAAGGGCCCGGGCCCCGGTCGCGAATCTGCTGTTCGCGCACTGAACAACTGCGGCTACAAAATCACCAATATCACCGACGTGACGCCGATCCCGCATAACGGTTGTCGTCCGCCGAAAAAACGTCGCGTGTAAGAGGGGGCTGATAAAATGGCACGTTATATTGGACCAAAATGTAAACTGTCCCGCCGCGAAGGCACTGATCTGCAGCTGAAAAGTGGCGTGCGTCCGCACGACTCCAAGTGTCGCGCAGAATCCAAGCCCGGCCAGCACGGTGCTGGCCGCGGTCGTCTTTCTGACTACGGTGTTCAGTTGCGCGAGAAGCAAAAGGTTCGCCGCATTTATGGTGTACTGGAAAAGCAGTTCCGCAACTACTATAAGGAAGCGGCACGCATTAAGGGTGCAACGGGTGAAAACCTGTTGCAACTTCTGGAAAAGCGCCTGGACAACGTGGTTTACCGTATGGGCTTTGGCTCTACCCGCGCTGAAGCGCGCCAGCTGATTTCACACAAGGCAATTCTGGTCAATGGCAGCACTGTAAACATTCCTTCTTACCAAGTACAAGAAGGTGATGTCGTTGCTGTGCGCGAGAAAGCCAAGAAGCAGCTGCGTATCCAGAATTCTGTATCACTCGCTACCCAGCGTGGCGATGTCGAGTGGGTGGATGTGAACGCGAGCAAACTGGAAGGCACTTTCAAGCGCATTCCGGATCGTGTCGATCTGCCTGCAGAGATCAACGAAAACCTTATCGTGGAACTGTACTCCAAGTAACAATTCGTCCACTTTATGGAGTGCAACTGTAAACAGGTATGGCTATGCAGACTGCTGTCAACGAGTTTTTGACACCGCGTCGTATTGACGTCACCGAGTACAATCCGAATCATGCCAAAGTGGTTCTGGAGCCCCTGGAACGTGGCTTTGGCCACACTCTTGGCAACGCACTGCGTCGCATCTTGCTGTCCTCCATGCCGGGCTGCGCTGTCACCGAAGTTGAAATCGACGGTGTCGAGCACGAATACAGCGCGATCGAAGGTGTGCAGGAAGACGTTATTGAGATCCTGCTCAACCTGAAAGAAATCGCGGTTGTGATGCACGGCAAGGATCAGGCGGTATTGAGCCTGAGCAAGCGGGGGCCCGGTGTAGTGACAGCTGGGGATATCCAGGCGGATCACGATATCGAGATTGTGAATCCCGAGCACGTGATTGCCCACATCACCGGTGATGTGGAGCTCAGTCTTCGCCTTACCCTGGCGCGCGGTCGTGGCTACCAGCCCGCCGACGCCCGCCGTGGCGAGGAAGAGGAAGGTCGCACAATCGGTCGTTTGCAGCTGGACGCCTCCTACAGTCCGGTGCGCCGTGTGGCCTACAGTGTGGAGAGCGCACGTGTAGAGCAGCGCACTGACCTGGACAAGCTGGTTCTGGATCTGGAGACCAACGGTACTCTGGACCCGGAAGAGGCGATCCGCCGCGCAGCCACCATCCTGCAACAACAGTTGGCGGTATTTGTGGACCTGGAAGGTGAAAAGGATGCACAGCCCAAGGCGGAGGAGCCGGAGGTCGATCCGGTACTGTTGCGTCCGGTCGACGACCTGGAACTGACGGTACGTTCGGCCAACTGTCTGAAAGCGGAAAATATCTACTATATCGGTGACCTGATTCAGCGCACCGAAGTGGAACTGCTGAAGACCCCGAATCTTGGCAAAAAGTCCCTGACCGAAATCAAGGACGTATTGGCTTCCCGGGGTCTGTCTCTGGGTATGCGCCTGGAAAACTGGCCTCCGGTCAGCCTTAAAGGTGACAGCAAATTAAGCCCACTGTAAGTATTTGGTAGTCGCGGCAGTGTCGTGACAAGTAGAGAAAACCCGAGTGGTGCCACAGTTAGATGTGACGCCGCCCCAGAACGACCTGCTGTGACAGCACAACTGTGGTCGTAAGGAATTGAGTCATGCGTCATCGCTATAGTGGCCGTAAATTCAGCCGAACCAGCGCCCACCGCAAGGCCATGTTCAAGAACATGACCGCCTCTCTGGTGGAGCACGAACTGATCAAAACCACCCTGCCCAAGGCCAAGGAATTACGCCGCGTTGCCGAGCCGCTAATTACCCTGGCCAAGAAGGACAGTGTTGCCAATCGCCGCCTGGCTTTCGCCCGCACCCGTGACAAGGACACCGTGCGCAAGCTGTTCGATGAACTGGGTCCCCGCTACGAAACTCGCCCAGGTGGATACATCCGTATTTTGAAATGCGGCTTCCGGACGGGCGACAAGGCGCCGATGGCCTATGTCGAACTGGTGGATCGCCCCCAGGCGGAAGATGAGCCCGAAACAGCCGAGGCCTAGATCGCGGCCCATCTGGAGCAGAAAAAAGCCGGTCATCGACCGGCTTTTTTGTACAGACGCCAACTGAGATTACCGCTTCATGTCTTTCGAAGAATTGCTCAACACGCTCAATCCACACATTGTAGGGAGCCTGAAACGCGCTATTGAGTTGGGTAAATGGCCCGATGGGAAAACACTCACCGATGCGCAACGCCGCAGGTGTGGAGAGGCAGTGGCCCGTTGGGAGCAGCACAACCTGCCACCAGCATCCCGGGCAGGCTTTGTGCCCCGCAAAGAAACCCCGTGTGGGAATCCGCCTGCTGACGAGCGGAAGATCAACTGGGTGTAATTTTTACCAGCTTTGCCTTTTTGCTGCCGCAGGGCTTAGCAGTTATTACGGGAGTTGATTTTTTAACTCATTCCCTTCCTTTCATAGCATGATTTGTTCATGCCTTCGCGTGTAGCTAGTCCAGCGCGCCTTGCACATTCCCCCAAGCCTATTACACTGCTCCCATTATCCCGATATAGCGGAAATGGCAATAATGAATAATAAGATTCTGCTGTCTGTTGGTATCACCCTGCTTCTGGCCACTGGTGCCACTACCTGGTGGTATTTCATTCCAACACCTGATGATGTCGGAAATAGTCGTGATGCGAAGGTAGAAACGCGTCCGATGGATTTACACGCATTGCAGAGCCAGGCTCCTGAAAAAATGCGTGGTAAAGAGGCTGCCAGATTGTTGTCAGATCCGCGCGTGAAAACCTATCTGAGCAGGGAGCGGAATAAACAGGCGTTGGATGCCTATTTTAACCAGGGAGATTCGTCGCTGAGTGATGAGGAGGTCTGGCAGCTGATCGAATCCATAGAGTCTGAAGGGCGTGTCATGGCCTATGAGGCGCTGGCCCTGAAGCTGGCCTGGCTGGAGCGTAACAGTGTCAGTGCGCAGGCGTTCGAGCAGGCAGCCAGTGATTTGGTAGAGCGCTACCAGAGGAAATCCCAGCAGAATACAGCGGCCTATGACCCCTACGAAGCGGTGCCGGGATTTGCCGAGTACAAACAGAGAGAAGCGCAGATAGTGCTTGAAGTACAGGGAATGACACATTTTCCCGGTGGCATAAGCAAACAGGAATACCTTCGCAGGCGTCTGCAGGAAGCGAGGGAAAAAGCGTATTCAGGTCAAAATAATCGGTGACCGATGATCCATGCAAGCAGCCGCATACCATGGATCACGGATCCTACTATGAACCCGGCGACCAAATGGGTTGCCGGGTAAATCCAAACACTCGGTCAGAGCAGCCCGCCCACCAAATCGTAGAACCAGTTGTGGTTATTCTGGAAATCGGAAACCTGATCTGATTCATAGGCTCGGAGCATGGCGCCGCCTTGGTAGTTGACGATATTGTTGAGGAAATCGCGCAATACCAGCCCGTGCTCGGCGATCTCGCCATATTCCAGATCCAGGATAGTGGTGCAGTGACTTTCATTGAAGTCCCGGTACATCGGGAAATAGTAGCCCCAGTTGCTGGTCTGCTCAAGCTGTGGAATCAGGTTGTCAAAAGTGTCCTGCTGCCACTTGTTGCGCAGTTTGTTCAGACGGGACTGTGGATCCGGGTCGTTGTAAATATCTTCGTAGAAACGCTCGTAGGAATAGGATGAGAAGTTACCGTCAGCGAGGAAGTGGGTGATGCCGAGGCGGTCACTGGGAAACTTACCGGACAGGGCGGAGTAGAGCGAAGCCAGTTCATTCTTGTCGAATCCCGGAGTAATGCTGGCGAGCATATTGACCGGGTTGACATCATCGGGATCACCACCGGCGGAGTAAGTGGTCCAGGAGCTCAGCACTTTCTGGTGTAGGGGCAGGGATGGAAAGCTGTTGTTGTCTCCGCTGTTCAGCGGGGCCCGGTAGAGCGGGCCGGAATCATCAATCAGATAGCCGTAGTCCACGTCCATATCCGCGCGCAGCTTGGAATAGTTCAGCAGTGCCCCGATACTGCCGGCACTGCAGCCCGCCGCCACCATCTGCTTGGGTTTTTGTAAATTGTTTTTGACCCAAGAGGTTACCGCCTGCACATTGCGCACGCCATTGTGGTGCCATATCAGATCGGGATTCTCTCCCGTGGCGTCCTCATAGACCTCCGTTTTGTCCCCCACATAAATATCGCCTGTGCAATAGGGCACATACACCAGGTTCCATTCACCAGTTTTAAATTGGTTGTAGGGATGGTGGGTGTAAATCAGCGGTGATACTGCAGCGGTGGCCAGGTTGGCGGCATTTTGGAAGTCCAGCAGGTTGATGTTCTGTACATAGTTGTCGGGAATACCGTTGGGATTGCGTGCACCGCGAATACCTGTAGCCCCTGAACAGCTCTCATAATCCCAACAGGCGCCACCGCCTTCAAAATAGAACATGGTGTTGCTGGTATCCGGCACGCGGTACACAAAAAACTTGTAAGGCGAACCATTGCCGCACATGGCACCGGTATCGGCGGGAACATCTACTTTTTGCCAGTGGTCATATTTTCCGGGGCTGAACCCATCGTTAAAGTTGGGGTCATCCAGGGCGAGAGGGTACATGCTCTGTGCCTGCTCAGGAGTCACCTGTGCGTTGGCCTCGGGAGGGTCAAACAGGTGTTTCAGGGTGGTCCAGAAACTGTAATCTCCCGGCTCGGCCTGCGCATAGGAGGCAGTGAGTAGTGAGATGGCAATAAAGGCTGACATAAAACCACGGAGAATTCTTATCATTATTAATCCCCTTCCGGTAGTTGGTGTTTTCTCTCTGGACGAGGCTATTTGGATAGCGCTGAGCTGTACAAGGCAAGATGCCGTTGCTGTAATTCCTTCCTCTCCCGGCAGGCCAAAATAGACACTTGTCCAAATTGCTGATTTGGTAAAGCTTACAGAGGGTAGTTAATAATTCTGTGGCGGTCTAGGCGAAGTTTTGATGAAAACTATTTGGTCATGTAAGACTATTTGGTCTTTTCCCAAAGTAACACTACTGCTGGAAGCGGGTAACGCTGAAAAGAGAAAGAAGATGGTGTCTGGTGGAAACCCTTTTTGCGCGGGACCGACACTAGCTTGGAGAATGTCCAAGTCGCGTATTTACGAAAGTGCGGAATGAGACAGGGAGGTTAATTTTGGTTATTTTTTTATCCGAAACTTTTAGAAAAATAACAAAAAAAAATAAAATACTACAGAGTCAAGCTGACTTTGCTGTCAATGGCAAGGCCTTGTTGAAGTTCAAAAAGACGCTGGTGTTTTTCCCTTAGAATCTGCGCTGCCTGCGCCAACCCGACAGGATGGAAGTCAACTTTATCATGGGGTTTTAACTGGCCGAGGCGGTGTAAATCCGCCTTGATAACATGGGCAATGCGAGGATATCCACCAATAGTCTGGCCCTCCACAAAGGAAATAATGGGCTCGGTGCCAGGTGGAATCTGAATACTTCCAGGGTAGAGCCCGGATGAGATCATATGTTCAAACGCGCTTTCATTTCTTGTCGTGGTGGAAGAGTGGCACAAGCGAATACCCATGCGGTTACTCTGTGCCGATACTGCGTAAGTGGTGTGGTAAAACTGCTCAATGACATGGTCGTCAAAGAGGTGTTTATCCGGGCCGGAAACCACCCGAAATTGTGGGTGCGGTGCGTAGTGAAGGTGAAACTTCCGAGCCAGGCGCGCGGTTTGTGCTGTTCGAACATCGCAAAAATCAATACTATCACCAGCTGTAATGGCGCCACACCGATGCCCGCCAAAATGGCTGATCAGGTGTGTTGCCGAGCTACCTAATATTTCCGGTACGACCATTTTCCCGGAAAATCCAATATAGGCGCGGGCTCCGCTGATTAACTGGGCGAAATCCAGAGTGTCGCCCCGTTGTATCTGTATGGTCTCAAAATTATTCACGGGGTTGCCATTGAGCGTGACCTTAAACTGGGCGCCGGTAATGGCAATGGAGATGTCGCAACCAAATTCGATCCGGGGTCCTGTCAGGGTGATTTCGATCACTGGAATGTTTGTCACATTGCCCAGTATCAGGTTTGCCAGTGTCATCGCCAGGGGATCGGCGGCACCTCCCTGGGGAATGCCGTAGTGCATCAGGCCGGGGCGGCCACAGTCCTGAACGCTGGTTTGCAGGCCCGCACGGGTAAAGCAGATGCTCATCAGCGTTTTTCCCTGTATTTTGCGCGGGGGTAACTTTGCCTAATCGCCTCAAACTGGGTGATATCCACCGGGTGGAATTTGACAGTATCCAGGGGCTCAGCGATACAGGGGGTATCTCTGGCAGGGTGGAACAGGCCGATGGGGGTTTGTCCGATGATCTGCCAACCACCGGGCGTTGCCTGGGGGTAAACCCCGGTCTGGCTGCCGCCGATGCCTACAGCACCCGCTGAAATCCGCAGGCGCGGTGTGTGCTTGCGAGGGCAATGCAGCTGTGGGTCCAGCCCGCCTAGGTACAGAAACCCCGGGGAGAAGCCCAGCATATGCACCAGATAGGGGGGGTGGGTGTGCAGGGCAATAATTTCCTCCCGGGATAACTTTGTGTATTCACTGACTGTGTGCATGTCCGGGGCAAATACTTCCTCGTAGCAAACCGGTATGGAGATGGTACGCGGCTTCCTGTTTAACCTTGGGGGGGATTCTATGACCCCCTGAGCCAGTTCTATTAGCTGTTGTGTGAGAAGCCTGCGATCACAGGTGAGTGGATCGAAAGTAATCGTCAGGCACTGGTAGGCGGGAATCAGATCAACCAGACCGGGGAAGTCCTGCTTCTGGATCGACTGCCTGATCCCGATAATACAGCGGCTCAGGTCTTCACTCGGTGGGGATGCAAAGCAGATATCCAGCGCGCAGTCCCCGTTTGCCATAACTTTGAAACCGAAACTGTCGGGATCCGTATTACTATAAAAAGAATTCACGAGTGTATAGTCAGGCCATTTTTGCGCAAATGCCGCATTAACTGTTTTGCGATAATCGGAGCAGTAGGCGTGTCTCCGTGCAGGCAGATGGTATCCACAGAAAGCTGTATGGGCGCGCCCCGGTAGCCGCTAAATGTTTCTCCCCGCGCCAGGGCAAGTGCTTGATCAAGGCAGCTTTTCGGATCGGTAATCACAGATCCCGGCAGTGCGCGCGGCGCCAGTTTTTTCTTACTCAGATACCGCCGGTCCATAAAGCCCTCGCGGATAAATGCAGTGTTGAACTTTTTGCCAACGGCTTCCATCGCGCCATTGGCGAGGCCGACAATCTTCATATTGGGATATTCTTGTGCAAAGAAAATAAGAATTTGTTCGGCCAGTTCCTCATTCGACTCCGCATCGTTATAGAGCGCGCCGTGTAGCTTGATATGGTCAAGCTCGGCTCCAGCTTCGGCAATGAATGTGCGCAGCAGCCCGATTTGATCTTGTAGAGAGTCTAGCAGCTCATTCCTGGAAAGTTTTATGGACTTGCGTCCGAAATTTACCCTGTCGGGATAGCCGGGGTGGGCGCCGATCTGCAGCTGATGCTGAAGGGCGTTGGCAATAGAGAGTCGCATGATCTCCGGGCTGCCCGCATGGCCACCGCAGGCGATATTGCAGCGGGAGATAAAGGGCATGATACTCGCATCGCGACCACAACTGGAGATATCGCTGCCTTCTCCCAGGTCGCAGTTAATATCGATATGCATAGCGGTCCTTGCAAAAGTGCATTTAAAGGCTTGTATGGATGGAGAATTAACCTGTCGGGCAGGAATTAACCTCTACCGAAATATGTTCTGAATTAGATTGATAGCAATCTCCAAGAGGTGAGCAGAAGCAGGCGATCAGGGAAAGGTTGAATCTCTCTTGGTCAATTTTTTCCCAAAGATCAATAGATAAATCCCCTCTGTAGACTCTTAGAAATTCGAAGTCAGACTTTGCCGGAATAATAGTATTTTTTGTTGGGCTGCTGACAATTCCCCCAGAATCAAAGCTGATATCTCTCTCTTCTCTTATTGCATTTGCAATATTTTTCATCAGCTCGTTGTACTCTTTTTTGCAACAGCCTTTTAAGAAATCGGTATGATTGGAATGAGGAGTGTTTTTATAATTGAATTGAATGGATTTTAGTATCGCTGGCCCTGATCCGGCATTTTTGAGTGTAAAGGAGGTGAGCGGCTTTTTTTCTTTAATGTCAAAATTGCCATGGGAGAACTCCACAATCGGCATGGTCATCACTTTGACCTGGAGGTTGGCTGCCTTCGCTTGTTGGTAGGTGGCGTAAAAAGAGGCTGTGGAAATCAGAATGGCGCAGAGTGCGATAAGTAAAATCAGTCTCTCTTTATTTAAGAACTTCATTTTACTGATCTCAGAATGGACTAATAAAGGTAATGCTTTGTAAACAGGGCGCCTGAGTCATCCGGCACCCTTTGTGAATGAAGCTATTCGAGCATTGGTTTGAGAAATTGCCCGGTATGGGACAATTCCATTTCCGCGACCTCTTCCGGTGAACCCGCTGCAATAATTTGACCGCCACCGGAACCGCCCTCCGGACCCAAGTCAACGATCCAGTCAGCGGTTTTGATGACGTCCAGATTGTGTTCGATCACAACAATGGTATTGCCGTGATCGCGAAGTCGGTGCAATACATCCAGCAGTAACTGGATATCGGCAAAGTGCAGGCCGGTGGTGGGTTCGTCGAGAATATACAGGGTTTGGCCGGTGTCGCGCTTGGACAGTTCGCGCGAGAGCTTCACCCGCTGCGCTTCACCGCCGGAGAGGGTGGTGGCTGCCTGGCCGAGCTTGATATAGGCGAGACCCACATCCATCAGTGTCTGCAGTTTTTTGGCAATGGCAGGCACCGGGTCGAAGAACGCCCGCGCATCTTCCACGGTCATTTCCAGTACCTCGTGGATATTTTTGCCCTTGTAGTGTACTTCCAGGGTTTCGCGATTGTAGCGCTTACCGTGGCAGGTGTCGCAGGGCACGTAGATATCCGGGAGGAAGTGCATTTCCACCTTGATGACGCCATCGCCCTGGCAGGCCTCGCAGCGACCGCCCTTGACGTTAAAGCTGAAGCGACCGGGCTTGTAGCCGCGGGAGCGCGCTTCCTGGGTGCCGGCGAACAGGTCGCGGATCGGGGTGAAAATACCGGTGTAGGTGGCCGGATTGGACCTGGGTGTGCGCCCGATCGGGCTCTGATCAATATCCACGCACTTGTCGAAGTGCTCCAGCCCATGCACTGCTTGGTAGGGTGCAGCCTTCAGAGTGGTGGCCTTGTTCAGGGCGGTTGCCGCAAGCGGATACAGGGTGGTGTTGATCAGGGTGGATTTACCGGAGCCGGAGACACCGGTGACGCAGGTGAACAGTCCCACGGGGATTTCCAGGTCCACGTTTTGCAGGTTGTTGCCATTGGCACCCTTGAGACGGAGTATATAGTCCTGGTCCGGGATATACCGCTCCTCAGGCACGGCAATTTTTTTCTTGCCGGAGAGATATTGGCCGGTGAGGGATTTTTTGCACTTGGCAATGCTGTCGGCGCTACCGGCGGCAACGATTTCACCGCCATGCACCCCGGCGCCGGGGCCGATATCGACGATATAGTCTGCGCTGCGGATGGCCTCTTCATCGTGCTCCACCACGATCACCGTATTGCCGATATCGCGCAGGTGGGTGAGCGTGCTGAGTAGACGCGCATTGTCGCGCTGGTGAAGGCCGATGGAGGGTTCATCGAGGATGTACATCACGCCCACCAGGCCGGCGCCAATCTGGCTGGCCAGGCGAATACGCTGGGCCTCACCACCGGACAGGGTTTCAGCGCTGCGATTCAGAGTCAGATAATTGAGGCCAACGTCCACCAAGAAGCGAAACCGGTCGCGCAGTTCCTTAAGGATTTTGTCGGCAATCTCTTTCTGGGCGCCTTCAAAATTCAGCTGGTGATCAAAATAATCAAAGGCATCACCCACCGGCAGGGCGGTGATCTGAGCCAGGGTGCAGTTGTCGACAAAGACGTGGCGGGCCTCGCGGCGCAGTCGGGTACCGTCGCATTCCGGGCACTGCTGTGTGCTCAGGTATTTGGCCAGTTCCTCGCGCACGGATTGGGATTCGGTATCCTGGTAGCGGCGCTGGAAGTTGGGGATAATGCCTTCGAAGGTGTGACGGCGCACAGTGACGTCGCCGCGGTCATTGACATAGCTGAAGTCGATGATTTCATCGCCGCTGCCGTGCAGGACAACCTTGCGGTGCGCTTTGCGCAGCTTTTTCCAGGGCTTGTCCAGATCGAAGCCGTAGTGTTCTGCGAGGGCGTCGAGCATATGGTAATAGTAGATATTGCGCCGGTCCCAGCCGCGGATGGCGCCCTCGGAAATACTGCTCTGCGGATCGAGTATCACCTTGTCTTCGTCGAAGAACTGTTTGACCCCCAGGCCGTCACAACTGGGGCAGGCGCCGGCGGGATTGTTGAAAGAGAACAGGCGCGGCTCCAGCTCATCCAGGGAGTAGTCGCACACCGGACAGGCGTGGCGGGCGGAGAAGAGCCGATCTTTCTGATTGCCGTCCATAAAACCGATGGAGGCGATGCCCTGGGTGAGGTTCAGGGCTGTTTCAAAAGATTCCGCCAGCCGCAGTTGCAGATCTTTGCGCACCTTGAAGCGGTCCACGATGACCTCGACGGTGTGCTTGCGGCGCTTGTCCAGTTTGGGGGTGTCATCGAGATCGCAGGTCACCCCGTCGATGCGCGCGCGTACGAAACCATCGCGGCGCAGCTGTTCGAACACATGTTGATGCTCGCCCTTGCGATCCCGCACCACGGGTGCCAACAGCATGATTTTACTGCCCTCCGGCAGGGCCAGTACCTGATCCACCATCTGGCTGACCGTCTGCGCCTGTAGCGGCTCAGCGTGTTCGGGGCAGCGGGGTTCGCCCACGCGGGCAAACAGCAGGCGCAGATAGTCGTAAATCTCGGTGATGGTGCCCACGGTGGAGCGGGGGTTATGGGAGGTGGACTTTTGCTCGATGGATATGGCTGGAGACAGTCCGTCGACGGTGTCCACATCCGGCTTTTCCATCATCGACAGGAACTGGCGCGCATAGGTGGAGAGGGATTCCACATAGCGGCGTTGGCCCTCGGCATAGAGGGTGTCAAATGCCAGGGAGGACTTGCCGGAACCGGACAGTCCGGTAATCACGATCAGTTTGTCGCGGGGGATGTCGAGGTCGATATTTTTCAGGTTGTGGGTGCGCGCACCCCTTACATAAATCGTGTCCACGCTCTACCTATTTGCTGGTCATATTGGGTCGGGCCTCGGACTTGCTCCTCGCAGGGCGATCACAACTGCGGTGCCGAAAAACAGCCCAGTATAAACTCGCTATCCGATGTGCCAAAATCGTCTGTCGCAAAAACCCAACAGCTAGACAGATTGAAGTGATGGTTCCTGTAATTCTCTGCGGAGGTACGGGCTCGCGCCTGTGGCCTCTCTCCCGCGAAGCCTATCCGAAACAGTTTCTGCCGCTCATTGGCACTGAGACCATGTTGCAGGCTACAGTGCGGCGGCTGGAGGGTTTGCAGCGGTTACAGGCCCCCATTCTGGTGTGCAATGAGGAGCACCGCTTTGCTGCGGCGGAGCAATTGCAGGAGATCGGCCACGGCGCCCAGTCAATCCTGCTGGAGCCCTGCGCGCGCAATACGGCACCGGCCATCGCGCTGGCCGCATTGGTGGCACTGGAGCGTGGTGAGGATCCCTTGCTGTTGGTGTTGCCGGCGGATCATGCAGTGGCGGACGTGCCGGCTTTCCAAAGTGCGGTGCAGGCGGCGGAAGCGCTGGCAGAGCAGGGGCATCTGGTGACCTTCGGTATTGTGCCGACGCGCGCCGAGACGGGCTATGGCTATATTCGTCGCGGAGAGGCTCTGGGGGACCATGCCTGGAAGGTGATGGCGTTTGTCGAGAAGCCGGATGTCGATACTGCGAAGTCTTACCTGGCCGGCGGCGAACACGCCTGGAACAGTGGCATATTCCTGTTTCGCGCCTCCCGTTATTTGGAAGAGCTGGACCAGCACCGCAGGGATATTCTCGCAGCCTGTCGGAGCGCCTGTGCGCGCGCCACGCGGGATCTGGATTTCACCCGTGTGGATAAAGCGGCCTTTGCCGCCTGTGCCGACGAGTCGGTGGATTATGCGGTGATGGAGTGCACCGAATCCGCCGCCGTGGTTTCTATGGACGCCGGCTGGAGCGACGTGGGCTCCTGGCTCGGGCTTTGGGAGCTGGCCGAGCGGGATGCCGATGACAACCTGCTGCGTGGCGACGTGCTGCTGGAGGACAGCGAGGGCTGTCTGGTGCGCGCTGAAAATCGCCTGGTGAGCCTGCTGGGCGTCAAGGATCTGGTGGTGGTGGACACCGATGATGCCCTGTTGATCGCCAGCAAACAGCGGGTGCAGGAAGTGAAAAAGCTGGTGCACAGTCTCAAACACTCGGGGCGCAGCGAGGCCCGGCGTCACCGCAAGGTCTACAGGCCCTGGGGTTACTATGACTGCATAGATGCGGGCCCGCGTTTTCAGGTCAAACGTATCGTGGTCAAGCCCGGGCAACAGCTGTCTCGACAAATGCACCACCATCGTGCCGAGCACTGGGTCGTTGTGCGCGGCACAGCGAGGGTAACCCATGGCGAAGAGAAATTACTGATCACGGAGAACCAGTCCACTTACATTTCCCTGGGGGTGGTCCACCGCCTGGAAAATCCGGGCACCATTCCCCTGGAGTTGATCGAGGTGCAATCCGGCAGTTACCTGGGTGAGGATGATATTGTCCGCTTTGA
Organism: uncultured Microbulbifer sp.; assembly: GCF_947489355.1. Taxonomy (GTDB): domain Bacteria; phylum Pseudomonadota; class Gammaproteobacteria; order Pseudomonadales; family Cellvibrionaceae; genus Microbulbifer. The sequence continues at coordinate 29,429 of NZ_CANLDD010000041.1, forward strand.
CGATGACTACGGTCGCAATTAGCCCTGGTGAGTATCTCTGCAGCTGCCACTACAGCCCGGCGGCGGCTCACTGTACAATGCGCGCCCAATTGAATGCTGTTGCGGAATTTGCATGAATGCCATTGAGCGTCGCGCCCTGGGTGGACTGGCTCCCCTGTATGTTTTTCGCATGCTCGGCCTGTTTATGGTGCTGCCGGTGCTCACCGTTTACGGTGGGGATTACCGCGCCAGCACGCCCCTGCTGCTGGGGCTGGCCATGGGTGCCTATGGCCTGAGCCAAGCGGTGCTGCAGATTCCTTTGGGGCTGTTGTCCGATCGCTGGGGGCGCAAGCCGGTGATCTATACAGGCCTGGTCCTGTTTGCCCTCGGCAGTGTGATTGCCGCCCACACGGACTCGGTTTACGGATTGATTGCTGGCAGGGTGCTGCAGGGCTGTGGTGCTATTTCGGCGGCGGTAATGGCGCTGGTTGCGGATCTCACCCGGGACGAGAAGCGCGGTATTGCCATGGCGATAATAGGCGCGTCAATCGGTGTGGCCTTTATGCTGGCAGTGATACTGGGGCCGGCCCTGGCGGGCGCCGGTGGCCTGGCGGCCATCTTCTGGGTCACCGCGGTATTGGCTTTGGTGGGCATTCTGCTGGTCTGGTGTGTCGTACCAACGCCACCGGTGGCGCGACGCCCGGCGGTATCCAGCAGCGGTTTCCGCACTGTGCTGGGCAGCGGTCTCACCTGGCGGTTGGTTTCCGGGGCTTTTTTTTCCCACCTGTTACTGACGGCGTTATTTGTCGCCCTGCCGCCGGTTTTGGTGGACAGGCTGGGGTGGCCGGCAGGGGAGCACTGGAAATTGTATGGCCCACTGATGCTGGGTACCTTTATTCTGATGCTGCCGCTGATGCGGTTGGCAGAGCGCGGTGAAAAAGCGCCGCTCGCCTTGAACCTGGGCGCTCTGGCTCTGGCTGGTGGCAGTGCGACACTGTTGCTGGCGACCGGCCCCGTGGCTGCAGTGGTACTGCTGGGTATTTTCTTTACCGGTTTCAATTTGCTGGAGGCACTGTTGCCGGCCCAGTTGACCCGCAAGGCGCCGGTGGATGCCCGCGGGGCCGCTTCGGGCCTCTATGCAACCCTGCAGTTTTTCGGCACCTTTGTCGGCGGCAGTCTGGGAGGCTACCTGTTCGGTGTGGGCGGTGCGAATGCTGTGGCCTGGTTCGGTTTTGCGGTGTTATCGATCTGGGGCCTGTTCTGGTGGTGGCTGTGCGAGCGGGCCAGTGCTTACTAACTGGTGGCGACTGTTGTATGCTGCTGGATAAACATACACTGATTGCCTGCCGGGACGGTCGCGCAACAGCAGTGCTTAAGCAGGCGTGCACAGGTAACGTCTGAATCATAATTGCCCCGGGCGGGACCCGGGCTGAAGACAGGAGAGGGCCATGGCCAGGGGAATTAATAAAGTTATTTTGATTGGCAATCTGGGCAATGATCCGGAAACCCGCTATATGCCGAGTGGGGGTGCCGTAACCAACGTGAGCCTGGCCACCAGCGAGAGCTGGAAAGACAAGCAGACCGGCCAGCAGCAGGAGCGCACCGAGTGGCACCGGGTGGTGTTTTTCAACCGTCTGGCCGAGATTGCCGGGGAGTACTTGCGCAAGGGTTCCAAGGTGTATATTGAAGGGGCACTGCGCACACGCAAGTGGCAGGACAAGAACACTGGCCAGGACCGCTACAGCACCGAGATTGTCGCCAGTGAGATGCAGATGCTCGACGGCCGCGGTGAAGCGGGCGGTTTTGGTCAGGGTATGAGTGGTGCCGGAATGGGCGCCGCCGATACCGGTGCACACCCCACGGGTGGTCAGGGCGCCTTTGCACCGGCAAATACCGCCCCTTCGCCGGCGGCGCCATCCAACAAGCAGCAGCCTGGCCAGGGGCCCGCCGGAGGCTTCGATAACAGCTTTGACGATGATATTCCCTTCTGAGACTGGCCTGTCCAGTGTCTGAACTGAACTCCGGCTACAGACCGAGCACCGTCGCGGTTATCACTGCTGGCAACGAAATTGACGGTGCGTTGCAGAAACGCCTGCAGCGTGCTGGCTTGCGCATCCAGCTGTTGGCCCCGTCTGAGCTCGAACAATTGCGCCCGGGCTCTATCGTGATCAATGCCTCGGCCTGCGCCGATGCGCAGGGCATGCCGGAGGCGCTGCAGGTGGCCAGGCTGCTCGCGCAAACCCTCTGTGCGCATGTGATCCATCTCTCTTCCTATCAGGTCTTTGGCGGTGGCGAACCCCGCCGCTACGATGAAGACGATGCGGCGGACCCCCGCGCCCGTTGCGGGCAACAGTGGCTGTCCTGTGAGCGGGCTCTGGGCGCTTTGGACAACCTGACTATTCTGAGATTCGGCTGGGTGGTAGACAGCAGCCGGGATGCACTGTTGGGGCGGATATTGCGCAGTTTTGTGGCGGGCGAGCCTATTGCCCTGGATGGCTGCAACAGCGGCAATCCGGTCACCGCTTTGGATTTGGCGCGTGTGGTGGTGGCAGTATCACAACAATTGGCCAGTGGGGCCTGTGCCAACGGGATTTACCACTACGGTAGCTCCGACAGCTGTACTGCGATGGAGTTTGCTTTGGAGGTTGTGGAGCGGGCCCGATCCTTCTATGACGAAGAGCGCCTGGTGCAGCTGAACCCACTGGAGGATAGCGGCGAGCGGCGAGACCGCAGTGTTGTTCTGGCCTGTGGCAAGCTGCGCGATGTGTTTGGCATCCAGCAGCACAGCTGGCGCCAGGGTCTCACCCGGCAGGTAGAGCTTTGGCTTGAGCGCCTGGAAGCAGAGAGGTCGACACACTAAAAAAGAGTGCCGAGGAGGGATTTGCAAAAGAGAAGGGTGCCCGTCAGGCAGGCCCCTTTTTGGTTTGTGGCCTATACCTTGTCGAAAACCAGGCAGGCATTGGTGCCACCAAAGCCGAAGCTGTTCGACATGGCGCGCTTTATTTCGCATTCGCGCAATTCGGTCACCAGGTCCATGCCTTCGGCTGCGGGGTCCCGGTTGTCTACATTGGCCGAGGCAGCGATAAAACTGTTTTGCATCATCAGCAGGCTGTAAATAGCCTCCTGTACACCGGCAGCCCCAAGGGAGTGGCCGGTGAGCGATTTTGTGGAAGCGAAAGCCGGCCCCTTGTCCCCAAAGACTTCGCGCATGGCCTTGAGTTCGGCCACATCGCCCACAGAGGTCGAGGTGCCGTGGGTATTGATATAGTCCACGCTGCCCCGCAGGCCCTGACCATCCATGCCCGCCATGGCCTGTTGCATACAGCGCACCGCACCCTCGCCGCTGGGGGCGACCATGTCGTAACCATCCGAGGTGGCGCCGTAGCCGGTCAGCTCAGCGTAAATGGTGGCACCGCGTGCCAGGGCATGGTCCATCTCCTCCAGTATCAGGCAGCCACCGCCGCCGGCGATCACAAACCCATCGCGATCCGTATCGTAGGGGCGCGAGGCTCTGGTGGGGGTTTCGTTGTACTTGCTCGAGAGGGCGCCCATGGCATCAAACAGATGGGTCAGGCTCCAGGCCAGTTCCTCGCCGCCACCGGCAAAGACAATATCCTGCTTGCCCATTTGGATCAGCTCGGCCCCGTGGCCAATGCAGTGGGCGCTGGTTGCGCAGGCGGAAGAGATGCTGTAGTTGACTCCCTTGATTTTGAACGGGGTGGCCAGACAGGCGGAGACGGTGCTGCCCATCACTTGGGGCACCCGGTAGGCACCGACACGGCGCACGCCTTTTTCTTTGAGGGTGTGGGCGGCATCAATAATCTGCTGGGTGGAGGTGCCCCCGGAGCCCATAATGATACCGGTGCGGGGGTTGGAAATATCGCTCTCCTCCAGGCCGGACAGATCGATGGCCTCGCGCATGGCAATATAGGCATAGGCGGCGGAATCACCCATAAAGCGCAGTGGTTTGCGGTCGATATGTTCCTTGAAATCAATATCCACCGAGCCGGCTATCTGGCTGCGCAGTCCGAGTTCCCGATATTCGTCCTGAAATCGAATGCCGCTGCGGCCGGCTCTCAGGGAGGCGATGACTTCTTTTGTGTTGGTACCGATACAGGATGTGATTCCCATTCCGGTAATGACTACCCGGCGCATAGTGATCTCCAGCATAGCGTGTCGGCAGAGGACTTGATGATGTCCAGTGGGTTTGGTCTTCGGCCAGTTTAAAAATTATCCGTGCGGGTAAACAAGCCTACGCGAAGATCCTTCGCTGTGTAAATTTCGCGATCATCGACAGAGACAGTGCCGTTGCCGATGCCCATGACGAGTCTACGTTCGACGATACGGCTCATCTGGATATGGTAAGTCACTTTCTTGTTGGTGGGCAGAATTTGTCCGGTAAACTTGACTTCACCGCAGCCGAGCGCGCGACCGCGCCCGGGATTGCCCTTCCAGGCGAGGAAATAACCGAGCAGTTGCCACATGGCGTCCAGGCCGAGGCAGCCGGGCATAACCGGATCGCCGGGAAAGTGGCAATTGAAAAACCACAAATCAGGATGGATGTCCAGCTCTGCAATCAACTCTCCCTTGCCGAAGGCACCGCCCTCTTTGGAGATGTGGGTGATTCGGTCCAGCATCAGCATATTGGGGGCGGGCAGTTGGGCATTGCCGGGGCCGAACATTTCACCCCGGGAGCAGGTCAGGAGTTCCTCTCTGCTATAGTTGCTTTTTTGAACAAAGTTACTCATCTTATCCCTATTATTGGGTGGTTGTGCAATTGAGGCTGGGCGTTTTTGCAAGAGCGGGCATTCTAAGGGCTGTGTCTTGCTTGTCCAGTCAGCCAAAATTTTTTTGTGACTGGCGCTATAGTTGTCTTCACAATCTTAGAGCATTTAATCGGGGATTTTTGACCTTATCGGGAAGCCCTGCGTCATCTTGTGTAAATGATACCGCTTGCCAACTGTGATAGATTGCCGGCCCGATGGGGGAGGCACGATTTTGTTCAAAGGGGGTAAAATGCTCAAAAAATGTCTATTTCCGGTTGCCGGTTACGGCACCCGTTTCCTGCCAGCTACCAAAGCCATGCCCAAAGAGATGCTGCCTTTGGTGAACAAACCGCTGGTACAGTACGGCGTCGAGGAAGCTATTGAGGCGGGGTTGACGGAAATCGGCTTTGTCACCGGGCGGGGCAAGCGTGCCATCGAGGACCACTTTGATACCAACTTTGAACTGGAACACCAGATCGCCGGAACCGGTAAAGAACGCTACCTGGACTCTGTGCGCAAGGTCATCGATTGTGCCAGTTTCTCCTATACGCGCCAGGGGGAAATGCGTGGATTGGGCGATGCGATCCTGCAGGGGCGCCGCTTGGTGGGGGATGAAGCCTTCGCTGTAGTATTGGCCGACGACCTGTGCCTGAATGATGACCTGGGTGTCCTCGCGCAGATGGTGCGGCTCTACAAACAGTTTCGCTGCAGCATCGTTGCCGTAGAGGAAGTCCCTATGGCGGAGATCCATAAATTCGGTGTGATCGCGGGCAACGAGATCAAACCGGGCCTCTATCAGGTGACCGATATGATCGAGAAGCCGGCTGCGGAGGAGGCGCCGAGCAATAAGGCGATTATTGGACGCTACATTTTGACCCCGGATATTTTTGATCTGATCCGGGATACGCCCCCAGGCAAAAATGGGGAAGTTCAGATTACCGATGCCCTGCTGGCCCAGGCGCGCCAGGGCTGCGTGCTGGCCTATGCGTTCAGAGGGCGCCGTTTTGACTGTGGTTCGGTGGAGGGGTTTATCGAGGCCACAAATCATGTGTATGAAAATGTATACCTACCCAGGCATTCCGCTCAGGAGAAGCAGTAAGTGCGCGATCTCACCTGTTTTAAAGCCTATGATGTGCGCGGTCGGGTACCGGAAGAACTGAATGCTGATATTGCTTACCGGGTGGGGCGTGCCTTTGCCCAGTTCCTGGGTGCGCGCCGGGTGGTGGTCGGGCACGATATACGCCGCACCAGTGGCGAACTGACTGCAGCGCTGGCCAATGGCCTGTGCGATGCCGGGGCAGATGTGTTTCATATTGGGGAGTGTGGGACCGAAGAGATTTATTTCTCCACGTTTCATGGGGACTTTGATGGCGGTATCTGTGTGACCGCCAGCCATAATCCCATGGATTACAACGGAATGAAGTTTGTCCGTGCCGGCAGTAGCCCGATCAGCGGTGATACCGGTTTGCTGGACATCAAGCGCCTGGCGGAGGAGAGCAACTTTACCCCTGTGACAAAGCGCGGTGAATCGCAACGTTTCGAGCATCGCGCAGACTTTATTCAGCATTTATTGGGATATATTGACCGCTCCGCACTCAAGCCGCTCAAGCTGGTGGTCAATGCTGGCAATGGCGGCGCGGGTGCCGTGGTTGATGCGTTGGCACCACACCTGCCGTTTGAGTTTGTGCGGGTACACCACCAGGCGGATGGCAATTTCCCCAATGGCATCCCCAACCCGATACTGCCGGAGAATCGCGCACCCACTGCGGTGGCGGTGCGTGAGAGCGGGGCTGACCTTGGTATCGCCTGGGATGGCGATTTTGACCGCTGTTTTTTCTTCGATGAAAAGGGTGCGTTTGTCGAAGGTTACTATGTGGTCGGTTTGCTTGCAGAGGCTTTTTTGCGCAAGCATGAAGGCGGCACAGTGGTTCACGATCCCCGCCTACTGTGGAATACCAGGGATATCGTCCACAGGGCGGGTGGGGTACCGGTGCAGAGCAAAACCGGCCACGCGTTTATCAAGGAGCGTATGCGCCGGGAGGACGCGGTTTACGGCGGCGAGATGAGTGCCCACCACTACTTCCGTGACTTCGCCTACTGCGATAGCGGTATGATCCCCTGGCTATTGGTGGCCGAGTTGATCAGCCGCAGTGGCAAGCCCCTGTCCGAACTGGTTGGGGCGGGTATGATGGCATTTCCCTGCTCCGGCGAGATCAATACTAGGGTGCGGAATGCTGCGGCGCTGCTGGAAACCGTCGAAGCGCACTATGGTCCGGATGCCGAGCACGTTGAGCATGTGGATGGTTTGAGCGTGGACTATGCTGATTGGCGCTTTAATCTTAGGATGTCCAATACCGAACCGGTTGTCCGCCTGAATGTGGAATCCCGCGGGAATAAGGCCCTGATGCGCGCAAAGACTGAAGAGTTACTGAAACTGATCCGGGCCTGAATTCCGGTGGTTCAATGCTGTTGAGCTGATTGCCTTCCTTGTAATAGCGGCGCAGGTGTGCGCAGTGACCCGTATTTCATCGGTCCGCGGCGGCACCTGCCCCTGCCCTCATACGCTGTCAACCCGTTTGGCTGTCGGGCTGGCACCACCCCTGGGGCGTTAGGCCTCTCTTTCCACTGCAAAGCTGGCCAGTTGCTGCAAGGCGGTCTTTTGTGCGCAGTCAGGCAGAAAAGCCAGTTGTGCCTTTGCGTTATCGACAGCGGCGCGGGCGTGTTCCATGGTGTAATCCAGTGCCCCGCACGTCTCGATGGCTTCGACGATGCTGGATAATTGCTTCGCACTATGCTGTTCGATGGCTTCCCTGACCAGTTGTGCCTGGGCCTCGGTACCATTGGCCATGGTGTAGATGAGTGGCAGGGTCGGTTTGCCCTCGGCCAGATCATCACCCACATTCTTACCCAACGCCTCCGGGTTGCCGCGGTAGTCGAGCGCATCATCGACCAGTTGGAAGGCGAGTCCCAGATGGCGGCCGTACAGTTTCAGAGCGGTTTGTACCTCGCCAGTGCACCCGGACAAGACCGCGGCAGTTTCACAGGCGGCCTCAAAAAGGGCGCCGGTTTTCTTGTGGATAACGGTTAAGTAGCTGTCTTCTCCCACGCCTGGATCACCGGCATTGACCAGCTGCTGTACCTCGCCCTCGGCGATGGTATTGGTCGTATCGGAGAGGATTGCCATGATGCCCATATCCTGTAGGGCAACCATCATCTGGAAGGCGCGGGAGTAGAGGAAGTCACCCACCAGGACGCTGGGGGCATTGCCCCATTTGGCGTTGGCAGTGAGGCGGCCGCGTCGCAGTTCAGAAGTGTCCACTACATCGTCGTGCAGCAGTGTGGCCGTGTGAATAAACTCAATAATGGTGGCGAGGTCGATATGGCGATTACCGCGATAACCGCAGGCCCTGGCGCAGAGCAGTACCAGCAGGGGCCGCAGGCGCTTGCCGCCGGCTTCCACCAGATAGTGGCCGATGTTTTCCACCAGGGGAACGTCCGAGTGCAGTTGGTCGAGAATACGCTGGTTGACCGCGGCAAAGTCTTCGGCGGCGACCCTGTGGAAAGGCAGCATGCATGAGTTCCTTATACGACTGGACAGAGACCGCCCGGAGGGGCCGGGCGGTAAAGGGACGCTATTGTATCAACCCGGTGAATTGATTAGAATCTGCGCCCCGCCGTTTGCGGGTACCGATCGGCTCGGATCTGGGACCCCTCGGCAACAGATGTTTAGACAACACGGCGCAAGCTCCCGAAATGCGGGTGGTGACTCATCAGTCCGCCCGCTGCTTCGTGTCGTCCATACCGGAGCAGAGAAAATATGTATGCTGTTTTTGAGAGTGGTGGCAAGCAACACCGCGTGGAAGAGGGCGAGGTACTTCGCCTTGAGAAATTGGAAGTCGCGACTGGAGAATCCATCGATTTCGATAAGGTGCTGATGGTGGTTGATGGCGACAAGATTGATATCGGTGCCCCCATTGTCAACGGCGCAACAGTGACTGCTGAAGTGGTCAACCACGGCCGCGGTGAGAAGGTGAAAATCATCAAGTTCCGCCGTCGCAAGCATTCCATGAAGCGCCAGGGGCACCGCCAGTGGTATACCGAAGTGAAAATCACTGGTATCAAAGCATAAAGAGGAGTAACGATTCATGGCACATAAGAAAGCTGGCGGCAGTACGCGAAATGGCCGCGATTCCGAGAGTAAACGCCTTGGTGTTAAGCGCTTTGGCGGTCAGTCTGTTGCTGCAGGCAATATCATCGTTCGCCAGCGTGGCACCAAGTTCCACGCCGGGGTAAATATTGGTATGGGTAAAGACCATACTCTGTTCGCCACTGCGGACGGCGTTGTGAAGTTTGAAGTGAAGGGCCCCAACAACCGCAGGTTTGTTTCTATTGAAACAGCCTGAACGGAATCTGGCTCAAGCTTCAAAAAAGCCCCGCTTGCTGCGGGGCTTTTTTGTTGTAAGACCCTGAGCGGTTGCGGAATACGCAACCTTGGGAGGTGGGCACTCGTAGTTTGGAGAACCTGTTGTCTGGCTTGGTGATGGGCATCTCACGTTTGCACACGGCGAGGGATAGATAATCGCTGAAGCGGTGGAGTAATTTATGAAGTTTGTCGATGAAGCGCCCATCTACGTGCAGGCGGGTAAGGGGGGCAATGGCTGCCTGAGCTTTCGCCGGGAAAAGTTTGTCGAGCGGGGCGGACCGGATGGCGGTGATGGCGGCGATGGTGGCTCCGTCTACCTGGAAGCCGACGACTCCCTGAATACCCTGGTGGATTACCGCTACCAGCCCCGCTATATCGCCGAGACCGGCCAGCAGGGGCGCGGGCGCAACTGCACCGGCGCCAAAGGGGAGGATCTGGTATTGAAGGTACCGGTGGGGACCACGGTGATTGATGCGGAAACCGGTGAAACCCTGGGGGATATGACCGATGCTGGCGAGCGCCTTCTGGTTGCTCGGGGCGGTTTCCATGGCCTCGGCAATACCCGCTTCAAGTCCAGCACCAACCGGGCTCCCCGCCAGACCACCAATGGGACTGAGGGCGAGGCGCGCAACCTCAAGCTGGAGCTGAAAGTCTTGGCCGATGTGGGCATGCTCGGGTTACCCAATGCCGGCAAGTCCACATTTATACGCGCCGTTTCCGCAGCCAAGCCCAAGGTGGCCAACTATCCCTTTACGACCCTGGTGCCCAATCTGGGGGTGGTGCAGGTACAGCAGCACCGCAGCTTTGTGATCGCCGATATCCCCGGCCTGATCCAGGGTGCCGCCGAGGGCGCCGGCCTGGGCATCCGCTTTCTCAAGCACCTGACCCGCTGTCGGGTGCTCTTGCACCTGGTGGATCTGGCACCGTTTGACGGCTCAGATCCCATTGAGAATGCTTGGGCCATTGAGCGCGAGCTGGCCAGCTTCAGCGCCACGCTGGCCGGGCGCGAACGCTGGCTGGTATTCAACAAAACAGATCTGGTGCCCGCGACCGAGTTGGAGGCGCGCTGTGAAGCGATTGTTGAAGCGCTGAACTGGACCGGGCCGGTGTTTCGGGTGGCTGCGATCCGCGCGGAGGGTACCGCTGTGCTGGTTGGTCGTCTGATGGGCTATCTGGAAGCGCGCCGGGAGGCGGAGGGCAGGGCCCCGCAGCTGGCCCAGGCGGAGCTGGAGGTGCAAATGCAGCGCGAGGCGCGCGAGCGCATTGAGGCACTGCGAGATAGTTATCGCGCCAGGCGCAGGGCCGCCAGGGGATCGGTGGTGGATGATGAGGATCGGGAGGGTGACGATCACGATGTGGATATCGAGTATCGCCCCTGAATGGCGCCGGTATGGCGGTGAGGCGCTGCATCCGGCCTGATCTGAGCATAGTGAGATTGAATAGTGGGCTGTGCGGTTAATTTGGTAACAATATTTTTTGCGCGCTTGACTGTCGTAATTATTTTTTCTGTGCTTTTTGTCAACTTAAATGATTTCGCTAAATCTCGGCTATAAACAAAGTACTATTTAATTAACCGCATGGCCCACTAGGCTCCACACCTAAAACACAGAATCGCCAATACAATGCATAAATCGGACAGGCTTTTTCAGTTGACGAACCTTCTGAGAGCGCACCAGCCAATAACCGCAAAGGATTTGGCAGAAAAGCTCGCTGTGTCTGAACGAACAATCTACAGGTATATGGACGATCTCTCTTTGTCCGGAATTCCTGTGTATGGTGAGGCAGGCATTGGCTATAGACTTTCAGAAGGCTTTGAACTTCCGCCCTTACAGTTAACGCAGCTGGAACTCGAAGCCCTTATTGTCAGTGTAGACATGCTTTCTTCATGGACTGGGCCAGAGCTGGGCAAAGCCTCTCGCGCACTATTGAGTAAAATTGAAGCAGGACTGTCAAACCCGACAAAGCTTGACGTTCAAAAAAACATCAGAGTCCCGGGAGAGCATTTACGGGCTATTGATTTCAAGCACTGGGATCAGCTGCATAAAGCAATAAATTCTCAGCAATGGGTGCACATCTCCTATAACTCGCTGGCAAACAAAGCCTCAAATCGCCTCATTTTTCCATTAGGCCTTTTCTATTGGGGGGGCAAATGGACGCTTGCCTGCTGGTGTAGCTTAAAAGAACAATATCGAGATTTCAGAGTAGATCGTATAGGAAGTATTGCTTCCGCAGTAGCACCAACGGTGATTCCAGATACAGTCAATTTAACCAATTGCATCAACTACCAGAGAAATCAATCTTTGCAATACGCTACTGACACAATGGTGTCAGGAGGATAGCCCAATACTGCAATCTCCACAAAAGGAGAGAATCATGTTATATCGTACTGAAACAGCAGAGTTTATGGGTCTTGAGTTTGCAAGTTTCCGCCTTGCTGAAGGCGCATTCGAAAAGGATTTGATCGCACTTTCAAAAGCGGTAGATGAAAGTTTTTTATCCGAACAGGAAGGCTTGCTTTCTCACTTTCTTCTGCGAGGTAAGGATGGCGTCTATGCGGATGTGGCTATTGCGACAACGCAAGCAAGAGCAGAAGAAATATGTCAAATGTGGCTTGACAATGCCGTTGCCAAGCAATACTTGGAACTTCTTGATCAGGACTCAGTAGATATGTCATTTTGGTCGAGAATTACCTGATCAACAGGCGAGAGCCTAACCGTATTTTCCAGGGGGCTGCGCCTAGGGGCTGTTCCCGTTTCACATGGGTAGCCATAGGAAGGCACAAGCCATAGCTACTGTGCTTTGATAGCACCTCTTGAGTTTGTCGAAACGTGAGGCAATCGCGCGGTAGTGTTTCAATTGTATTAGTTCAGACCAAATCTGACACATCTCCTTGAAAAGAGGGGGTTTACCGGTTTTGATGAAGGTGACGAA
>NZ_CANLDD010000042.1 GCF_947489355.1 uncultured Microbulbifer sp.
CAGGCGGGCAGCATCTAATTTGAACTCGGGTGAGAAGGATCTACGTTGTTTACTCATTGAACACCTCTGTCTCAGGCAGCGACTTTACCACCTAAATTGGTGTCCGGGATTAGTAGACCATTACAAGAGTGCAAATCCATGACCACTGATAGGTATTGCCATTGCCCTTTAACTTTCAGATAGGTTACATCAGCAACCCAAACTTTGTTCTTACTGCTGGGCACTGCTCCGTCCGATCTTAGATTCTCACCAGAGGCCAGGAAGCGCTTCATGCCAGGCGCCCTACGTGTCACTCTGGTAACCCTTCCTATGAGCCCCATCTCCTGCATCAGCCGGGCTACACGCTTACGACCAACCTCATACCCCTGATTCTGCAGGGCTTTCCAGATTCTCGGACTAACGTAGCGTCCTGCTGAGTTATCTGAAATCTTCTGGATTTGCATCTTCAGCTCTTCATCCTGACATTTTCTGTCTGATGGGGGCCTCTTTATCCAGTCATAATAGCCACTGCGCGATACCCCTAGCCACTGGCACATAGTTCTAACACCTAGTTCTTGTCCGAATCTCTCGATGAATCGATATCTTGCTGATGTTCCTCCGCAAGAAACCGTTGCCACTTTTTTAGCAGGTCAACCTCCTGCTTGAGCTTGCGATTCTCCGCCTCTAGTCGCTTTACCTTAGAAAGCTCTTTCTCATGCTTGGAGACCACCCCGGTTAGTTTCTTTCTCTTATCAGCCACAATCTTCCCTTCCCGATACTCTTTTCGCCATCGTGACAGCATGAAGGGATGAATGTCGAGAGTAGCTGCGACCTCTTTAACTCGAACGTCTTCGATCAAGCTAAGCATCACTGCCTTTACCTTGAATTCGTCTGAGTACTGCCACGTCTTTTTAGGGTTTAAGCATTTCGGCATTAGACACCTCGTCTGTTTGACTTTGGTGTCCGTTAAAGCGGGGGAAGATCAGCACGGCGTTTTTCATGTTGTTATTCGGTGGATGATATAGGGGTTCAGATGAAACAATCTGGACCCTTTTTTATCATGCGTTTAACGCAGTTGTGACTGCTGTTTTCGTGTGAGCATTCACCTGGGATGGCGGGAGCGCTTGCCGCAGTTCCTGTTTGGCCGCTCTGCTCAAGGCTCCAATAGCGGGCCATCCATCGTAACCCTGGCATCGGGTTGGGCCACTGACGGGGTATCTTCCTCCCGCACCCGGAACCAGGTCGCGTAAAGGGCTGGCAGGAACAGCAGCGTCAGTCCGGTAGCTACGATCAGGCCACCCATGATCGCCACCGCCATGGGACCGAAGAAATCACTGCGCGACAGCGGGATCATTGCCAAAACAGCGGTCAGGGCGGTGAGCACAATGGGGCGGAAGCGCCGCACGGTGGACTCGACAATAGCGTTCCAGGCACTGAGCCCCTGGGCCATATCCTGCTGAATCTGATCCACCAGAATCACCGAATTGCGCATCACCATGCCGCCCAGGGCAATGGTGCCCAACATGGCCACAAACCCGAAAGGCTGGTTGAACAGTAACAGGAACAGGGTAACGCCGATGAGGCCCAGCGGCGCAGTAATAAGCACCATGGCAGAAAGAGACATACTGCGCAATTGCAGCATCAGCAGGGTAAACACCACCAGTAGAAACAGTGGCATGCCCGCGTTGACGGAAGCTTGTCCGCGCGCGGATTCTTCCACACTGCCGCCCACTTCCAACAGGTAACCCGGTGGCAGTTGGTCGCGAACGGTCTGCAGTTGTGGCCACACCGCATCCACCACTGTGGCGGGCAGCGCTGAAGTGTAGATGTCGGCGCGCACAGTCACCGTGGGCAATCGGTCGCGATGCCAGATAATTCCTTCCTCGAAGCCATACTCCAGGGTGGCGATCTGGTTTAGGGGAACGCTGCGGCCGCTGTCGGTCTGCACCGCCAGGTTGCCAAGCTGACTCAGGGCGTGGCGTTCACGCTCCTGGCCGCGCACGCGCACATCAATTAGCTCGTTGTCTTCGCGATACTGGCTTACGGTGATGCCGGTGAGGGAACTTTGCAGAGCGCGGGACAGGTCAGCGCTATTGACACCCAGGGCACGGGCGCGATCCTGGTCGATATTCAGGTTCACCGTCTTGCTGGGTTCCTCCCAGTCCAGGTGGACATTGGACACCTGGGGGTTTTGCCGTATATGTCCGGCCACTGCGTGGGCGAGACTGCGAACGGTAGTGATATGCTCACCGGAAACCCGGAACTGCACCGGGTAGCCTACCGGCGGGCCGTTCTCCAGACGGGAAACCCGGCTGCGCAGGGTGGGGAATTCCGTCTCCATGGTCTCGATCAGCCAACTGCGCAACTGCTCGCGCGCTTCTACACTGCGGGTCATGACAACCAACTGGGCAAAGCTGGCCGCCGGCAGTTGCTGGTTTAGGGGCAGATAGAAACGGGGTGAGCCGGTACCCACATAAGCCACATAGTTCTCCACCAGCGGATTCTTTTTCAGCAGGGATTCCAGGCGTTGGGCCTGATATTCGGTGGACGCCAGGGAGGCACCCTCGGCGAGTTTCAGGTCCACCATCAGCTCCAGGCGCGCGGAGGAGGGAAAAAACTGCTGGGGCACCAGGCGAAACAGGGCCAGTGAGCCAACAAAAATTGCCAGGGTTGCCGCAATCACGGTTTTGCGATGGCGCAGGCACCAGGTGATCAGCTTGCGGAAGCGCTGGTAGAAGGGTTTCTGATAAGGGTTCCGCAGCTCGCCTTTGTGGTCACGACGCGTCAGATTGGGCAGCAGGTAGTGGCCCAGGTAGGGCACAAACACCACTGCAGCGATCCAGGAGGCCAGCAGTGACAGGGTGACTACCTGAAAAATGGAGCGGGTGTATTCGCCGGTACCCGACTGTGCCGTGGCAATGGGCAGAAAACCGGCGGCAGTGATCAGGGTGCCGGTGAGCATGGGGAAGGCCGTGCTGGTCCAGGCGAACCCAGCGGCTTTAAGGCGGCTGAACCCCTGCTCCATTTTAATCGACATCATTTCCACGGCGATAATGGCGTCATCCACCATTAATCCCAGTGCCAGCACCAGTGCGCCCAGGGAAATCTTGTGCAGGCCGATGTTGAAATACTGCATCAGTGCGAAAGTCATGGCCAGCACCAGCGGAATTGACAATGCCACGATCAGGCCGGGGCGACTGCCCAGGGAGAAAAAACTCACCAGCAACACGATAGCCAGTGCCTCGGCCAATACCCGTAAGAATTCCCCCACCCCGCGTTTTACTGCGGCGGGCTGGTCCGAGACTTTGTGGAGTGCCATACCCAGGGGCAGGTCCTGTTGCAGTTCGGCAAAGGTCGCGTCCAGCTGTCTGCCCAACTGGAGAATATCCCCACCCCCCTTCATGGAGACGGCGAGGCCGATGGCATTCTCTCCCATAAAACGCATGCGCGGCTGGGCCGGATCGCTAAAGCCGCGGTGCACCTCGGCGATATCGCCGAGCCTCTGGGTGCGACCGCCAGCGGTGATGGGGAACTGGCGAATTTCCTCCACGGACTGGAACTGTCCGCTAACGCGTATGCGTACTCGGTCGCTCACGGTATCCACAAATCCGGCGTCGGTGACCTGGTTTTGTGTCTGCAGGGTGTTTTGCACCGCGGCCAGGGGAATCCCCAATGAAGCGAGTTTAGTGTTGGAGAGTTCCACCCAGATTTTTTCATCCTGCAGGCCCAGCAGTTCCACTTTGCCCACATCTTTCACCCGCTGCAGGGACAGTTGCAAACGCTCGGCGTAATCCTTCAACAGTGCATAGTCAAAGCCGTTACCCGTAAGCGCATAAATATTGCCGAAGGTGGTACCAAACTCGTCGTTGTAAAAGGGGCCGTGAATATCGGTTGGCAGGGTGTGACGGATATCGCCAATCTTTTTGCGAACCTCGTACCAGAGATCCGCGATATCCCTTGAGTGCATATCGTCCCGGGCGACAAACAACACCTGGGACTGGCCGGGGCGGGAGAAGGAGGAGATGTACTGATAGTCGCCGGTTTCCATCAGTTTTTTTTCCACCCGCTCGGTGATCTGGCGGGAGACCTCCCCGGCGCTGGCACCGGGCCAAAGGGTATTGATCACCATCACCTTGAAGGTAAAGGGCGGATCTTCGCTCTGCCCCAGTTGTGTATAGGAGACGGCGCCCAGCAGCCCCAGCAGGATCATGGCGTAGAGTACCAGGGGGCGGTTTTGCAATGCCCATTCGGAGAGGTTAAATCCCATGGCAGTGTCTCTGTCTGGTAGGCGCGGCGGGTTTGTTGGGGCCACGCATTGGTAAAATTGTCGGGGCACCTAACGGACTGCCCTCTGCAGTTTTTGGCTGTGTTTTGACCGGTCGTTTAATCCTGGCTGACCAGGGTGCGGTCCGGATTGATGGGGCGGTTCATACGGTCTACAGGTCGCACGCGCTGGCCCTCCCGCAACAGGTGGGTGCCGGCTGCCACAATCCAGTCGTCGGCGTGCAGGCCGGCAAATACCGGGACAAACTCCTGACCGAAGGGCCCCAGGGTCACTGCTGTTTTGTGCAGTGTCTGGTGTTCTTGGTCCAGCACCCATACAAAGGCCTTGCCATCGTCGGCGCTCACGGCGGACATGGGCACCTGGAATATGTCCGTGGCGGCAGCCTGGGGTACGAAAACCCGTGCACTCTGGCCCAGTTCTGCGCCAATTGCCTGGTTGTCGAAGGCCACACGGGCTTCGAATGTGCGGGAAATGGGATCTGCGGCGGGGGAGAGCTCGCGCACCTGGGCGGGGAAAGGTTTGCCCGGTTGCGACCAGAGTTCCACTGTCAGCGGCTGGCCCACACGGAAGCGGTTGATGGACTGCTCCGGCAGGTCGATGCGCACTTCCCGCTCCCCGTCTGCGGCCAGTGTGAAAATACCCTGGCCTGCGGCCACAACCTGGCCGGCCTCCGCTCTACGGCGGGCGATCACCCCGCTCTCCGGCGCTTTCAGTACCGCGTAGGCAACCTGGTTGCGCGCCACATCCAGCTGTGCCCGGGCCTGTAACAGTCGGGCTTCACTGGCCTCAAAGCGGGTTGTAACTGTATCGAACTGGGAGTGGCTGACCAGCTGGCGCGCCAGCAGTTTGCGGTGGCGCTCCAATTCACTGCCGGCGAGGCGTTGATCGGCCTCGGCAGAATTGAAGTTTGCGCGGGCAGAGTCCAGTTGCAGACGCAGGTCCTCGGTGTCTAGTTCGGCCAGGGCCTGCCCCTGTTCAACCCGATCGCCTACGTTGACCAGGCGCTGGTGGATCTTGCCATTGATACGGAAGGCGAGGGCCGGTTCGAAGCGGGCACGTACCTCTCCGGGGTATACATCCAGCCGGGTGCTGGCCAGCTCGGGGCGAACCATCACGGCGGGGCGCGGTTTTTTCTCCCGGTCTGTGGTATCGGATGGCGTACAGGCGGATGCAAGCAGGCTGATTAACAATACAGTGTGCATTAGTGGTCGGTACATAGAGGTTCCCTTCCTTCGCGGCGAGGCAACAGGCTGAAACCGGGAATGGGTAGACAGGGCCCGGTAGCCAGCAATGCTATACTGGCGAGTATAGTAAATTTATTAAACTGGAGAGTCCAGTATATGGAGCACTATGTCTGAGCAGTCAACGGCAAACGCCCAGCGCGGTCGTCCCAAGGACCCGGCCAAGCGCCAGGCCATACTTGATGCAGCCAAAGAGTTGTTTCTGACCCAGGGCTTTGCCGCCACCAGTATGGATGCACTGGCTTCGGCGGCGGGGGTCTCGAAACTGACCGTCTACAGCCACTTTTCCGACAAGGAGACGCTCTTTAGTGCCGCGATTACCGATCGTTGTGAAAGTATGATGCCCCTGCCGATCTTTGTGCTCGAGGAGGAGGATTCGGTAGCGGGCGTGCTGGAACGGATCGGCCAGGCTTTTCTGGAGATGGTGTACAGCGAGGATAGCGTCCGGCTGTTGCGACTGTTGTGTTCTGTGGCTTCGCAGGAATCGAGGATGGCGCAGCTTTTCTTTGATGCGGGTCCCCAGCGTATCCTTGGGGAAATGGAGCAGTTGCTGATCCGGGCCACCC
Organism: uncultured Microbulbifer sp.; assembly: GCF_947489355.1. Taxonomy (GTDB): domain Bacteria; phylum Pseudomonadota; class Gammaproteobacteria; order Pseudomonadales; family Cellvibrionaceae; genus Microbulbifer. The sequence goes on from NZ_CANLDD010000042.1 coordinate 6,072, forward strand.
AGTTGGAGATGTTGCGGGTGGAGGACCCGGCTGCTGCCGCAGAGAACTTTCTCGGCATTTTGCTGGGCTGCGGGCATCTGGGCGTGTTGATCGGGCGCTCAGAGGTGGAGGCAGGGGCGGAGCGGCGCGCGCGGGTGTGCAGGGCGGTGGATTTGTTTATACGGGCCTACCGTTAAACTCCATCACAGGGCACAGCTAGCGGTGCTGGTCCGATGCAGTGCGGATGCGGGCATGCGCTGGCCCGCAGACACCGCGTGAAACGCTCCCGCTATACATTGCCACCCGTATCAGTTACCGATTGCATTTGATCAGGTTTTGATACGGTAACCGGTGCGGAATATCCACCAGGTGGCGAGAAGACACAGGATCAGGAAAAGCAGGGTCATGCCCACACTGAGCCCAATATTGACATCCGCCACGCCGTAAAATGCCCAGCGGAAACCGCTGATCAGGTAGACCACGGGATTGAACAGGGTAATTTTCTGCCAGACTGCCGGCAGCATACTGATAGAGTAAAAGGCACCTCCAAGGAAGGTCAGTGGTGTGATCACCATCAGGGGGATAATTTGCAGCTTCTGGAAGTCGTCGGCCCAGACACCGATGATAAAGCCGAACAAACTGAAGGTGAGGGCGGTCAATACAAGAAATACCACCATCCACACTGGGTGGGTAATTTCATAGTCCACAAAGAAGCGCGCCGTCACCAATATCAGGAGACCCAGGACGATAGACTTGGTTGCTGCGGCCCCCACATAACCCGCCACAATCTCGAATACAGATACCGGTGCGGACAGGATTTCGTAAATAGTACCGGAGAATTTCGGAAAGAAAATGCCAAAGGAGGCATTGGAGATACTCTCGCTCAGTAGCGCCAGCATGATCAGTCCGGGGATAATGAAGGCCCCATAGCTGACGCCCTCAATGTTGCCCATTCGTGCACCGATGGCGGCACCGAACACGATAAAGTAAAGGGAAGTGGAGAGCACCGGCCAGACGATACTCTGCATCAGGGTGCGCCAGGTGCGCGCCATTTCAAACTTGTAAATTGCACCAATGCCATACCAGTTCATTCCTGCATCTCCCCGCTGAGTTGTCCCTCGTGTTTCTGATGTTCACCGTGTACCAGATTCACAAAGATTTCCTCCAGGGAGCTCTCCCTGGTGTGCAGATCGCGAAAATCGATATTGGCGGCATTGAGGCAGCGCAGGAATTCCGCAATGCCGGTATCTTCGCTCTTGATATCAAAGCGGTATATCAATTCACTGCCATCACTGTTCAACCTGAGCGGCAGGTCGGCGAGGGCATCGGGAATCTTTTGCAAGGGTTCCGGCAGTGTCAGGCTGAGCTCCTTTTCCCCCATGCGCTGCATCAGGGCATTTTTCTCTTCCACCACGACCAGTTCACCGCGATTGATCACCCCGATACGATCGGCCATCTCCTCGGCTTCCTCGATATAGTGGGTGGTGAGAATGATGGTGACCCCGGAATCCCGCAGCCCGCGCACCATGGCCCACATATCCTGGCGCAGTTCTACATCGACGCCGGCCGTGGGCTCATCCAAAAAGAGTACATGGGGTTCGTGGGAGAGTGCCTTGGCAATCATTAAGCGGCGCTTCATACCCCCGGACAGGGTAATGATTTTGTTGCCTTTCTTTTCCCACAGGGACAGCTGCCGCAGGATTTTTTCCAGGTAGCTGGGGTTGGGCGCTTTACCAAACAGCCCGCGGCTGAATTTCACTGCACTCCAAACGCTCTCGAACGCATCGGTGGATATTTCCTGGGGCACCAATCCGATCTCCCGGCGGGCCCTGCGGTAATCCCGCTGGATATCATAGCCGCTGACAGTGACATTGCCCTGGCTGGCATTGACGATACCGCACACAATACTGATCAGGGTGGTCTTGCCGGCACCATTGGGGCCAAGCAGGGCAAAAATTTCCCCGCGTTGAATCTCCAAATTAACTTTCTTTAGAGCGGTAAAGCCGCCGGCATAGGTTTTGCCGAGATCTTGAATGGAAATAATGGGTTCCACTTTTTCTCCTTGTCAAAGTAAGGTGATCGGGGCTTTTCTGTCTGCACGCTGTCGGTTCAGTCTACATCCTGCCGCACAATATTTCAGTAGCCTGCCAACTCGAACAAGGATATTCGGGTCGCAAATCAAGCATGTAAGTGCTTGATTTGTCGTGGATGGATTGCGGGCATGCGCCGCAAACCCGGGTTGAAAAAGGCCGTGGAAGGCTTTTTTCAACAGCTTATTAGAGTGTAAGCCGGTGTGTGCTGTTGAGGTGACTGGCAAAGTGCGCTTGCAGCGCAGGCAGTGACCGTGTCTATGGTTGCCCCGGATATTACCGAGAGCGCCATGGGTGCTGTGACGGTAGTTGCAAAGCTCATTGCCCGGTTCCCAATGCATGACCTTCCGGGCTCATATTGGCCGTCGGTGACGAGGTGTGGTTCAAGATCTGCCGGGCGAGGCGGATACTTGGGCTCTCTGCTGCCACCATCAATAGGAAGAAGCCCGGTGTTGTCGGTGGCTGAGGCGCAGGGTTTGGCTGTTTGCGGTTGCAGTTCACGGTTTGTCTCCCTTCACTTGCATTGGAAAGCTGTGCAGTGTAAAACCTCAAGTAATATTGAGGTCAATAGCTGCAGGAGGCTTTTCGGTGACTGAGGGGCATAACAGCAAAACGGCATCTGGCGCAGAAAGTAGTATTCGGCGTGCGTTGACTGTGGGTGAAGTGGCCGAGCGCAGCGGTGTGGCGGTGAGTGCGCTGCATTTCTATGAGCGCAAGGGCCTGATTAGCAGCTGGCGTACCAGTGGCAACCAGCGGCGCTATTCGCGGGATGTACTGCGGTGCGTGGCAATTATCAAAGTCGCACAGAGCACCGGCATTCCCCTGGCCGGGATTCGCAAAGCTCTGGGCACGCTGCCCAATGGCCGCACACCCACTGCCAAAGACTGGTCAAGGCTGTCGGCGGGCTGGCGCGAAGACCTCGACCAGCGCATTGGTCAATTGACCCGGTTGCGCGATCGCCTGCAGGACTGTATCGGCTGTGGCTGTCTCTCTATGGACACCTGCCCGTTGCGCAATCCCGGAGACCGGGCAGCGGAGCAGGGAGGTGGTGCGCACTATTTGGAAGAAAAATAGTTGGGCCGGTAAGCATTCCTCAGCCGGCCCATTGCGGAGAGTGGATACCCTACCTTTATTAAAATTCCTTGAGGTCGCTGGTCATTCGGCAATCAAACGGGTTTTCCATACCATCTTTGGCTGTCGCTCTCAAAGGGCCAACGGGTTTGTCTTTCAGGTTTAGAACCGGCCAGTGACAGCATCTTCTCGCGTTCCATCAGCCCGATAATATCCCGGGCTGTGGGTTTGTGACCAGTTCCTTTCAACTAAATATCCTCTGGTAAAAATGCAGTGCTCCCTGCCGGGCATCCTCCGCTGCTTCCCTGTTGTAGGCAAGGGGTAGCCCAAGCTTCTCGCCCCGCTCTGTGGCGATAGGATTGGTAAATCCGTGCAGTACGCCGGGATAGCTGATCAGTGTGAGTTTGGCACCTGCCACCTGCATCTCCTCGACAAAGGCACCCACCTGTTGCGGAGGGATCATGACATCGGCACCGCCGGTATACACCTGGATTTCCGCCTGAACTCCACCCTTCTGAGAGGAGATATTGCTGGCCAGGGCGCCGTGAAAGCTGACTACGCCGCGCAGTTCCAGGCCGAGTCGCGCCATATTCAATGCCACTTCTCCGCCAAAGCAGTAGCCTTGTGCCGCGATGCGGGTTGGGTCGACACTGGTGTGTTGTTGTAACAGTGACTGCGCGGTGCGAAAACGGGCTTCCAGAGCCACAGGGTTTTTGCGCGCCGCATCGCTTAAATTTTGTGCTTCGGCGGGATCGTCAGTGTGTTTACCGCTGCCAAACATATCCACTGCAAAGGCGCGGTAGCCATGCCTGGCGAGCTGGTCCGCCTGATCCCGCATAAAGGCATTCTGCCCCCACCATTCGTGTACCAGGATAATGCCCGGGCGCTTGTCAGCAATGCGATCATCCCAGGCTAAATAACCGGTATAGGATTGCCCATCTACTGCGTAATCAATTACTTCCGACGCCATAATTCTTCCAGTTCAAAGTGTTTCTCTAAATAGAATTTGCCCAGGCTAAAGTGCGATGGCGCACTTTAGCAGAGATTCCTAGGTATCCGGCGGTCCCTTTAGCTCAATCACGTTGTTCTCGGGGTCAGAGATGTAGAGAGAGGGCCCCATGCCTTCCGCTCCATAGCGCTGTTCTACCGGTGAGGCACCAATATTTCTTTCCTGTAGGAATCGCAGAATATTGTCGGCGTTGAATGGGTCCACACGCAGACAGAAATGGTGCAGATTGTGTCCCTCGCACCCTGGAGCGGAACCGCCTGTGCGTCCAATCTCCTGATCCATCGGTACCAGGTCGATCAGGCTGTTGCCGGCGCGCATTTGATACAGGCCGAGACTCGTATTCTCCCGTTCCAGTTTGCAGCCGAGAATATCCTGGTAAAAACGGCGCACGGTTTCCAGTGATTTTACGCGCAATACAAGGTGATCGATATGTTGGATAGTGAACATGGGAGCCCATTAATTTTAGGAAAACCTGTCTCGGGCAATAATGGAAACTGCGATACACCGGCTCTAAGTGTAGGAGGCCGGTGGGGTCGCGGCCCACAAGGGGGCATTAAGTGGCGTCTTATGGCAATTGTTTGCACTCGACTGTGCCTGGGAAAGCGAAACAGAGGGCCTGTCGCTATTTTCAATAGTTTTACACAAGACCTGGGGTTGCAGAAGTGAGCTTAATCACTGAAATCGTCTATTTGGGCTGTGCCAGGTTTTTCTGCAAACTTCTCTGAGCTCGGTGCGGGAAATGACCGGTGGCTTGCGAACAGATTGCTTGAAAATAAGCCCGTTACAGTTGCGCTCTGTAGGTTTTAACAGCCTGTTAGGGAAAATGCCCTATACCCTGTGTGAAGGGTACTTTTGGAATATACCATTGGTATTATAGGCGCAACCGACGGAATTGCCGCTGCGGTCTATTCTTCTGTAGCACTGGCGTGGACGGTGCGCAACAGGGATAAAATCTCTGCTTTACAGGAGCCACAGTGCGTGCCGCAGCCCAAGGTGTTGCCGAGAGCTGCCAGGCTGTGCATACCGTTGCCGATTGCCTTGGTGATTTGTGCACGGGAAACCTGCATGCAGGTGCAGATGATCTTCACACCGGGTGCGATGGGGTGCAGTAGTTTTGCGGGAACCCGGGGTAGTGCCATCTCCAGGTAGCGTTCCAGCGAACGCCGGTCTGGCAGGTCTTGCCAGCGGTTGCCTGCAATGATAAGCAATTGTAGCGTGTCGTTATAGACCACCCAGCGCTGGTTTTTTAGTGACTCAATCTGTTGCCAGTGCATGCCGTGAATATCGCCTAATAGTTGTGTGCCCAGGCCGCGCCCGTTTAAAGGATGGTGCAGGGCCAGTTCGTAGCGGTAACCGCCGGTGCAGGGTACCCGGTACCAGTGCAACAGATTTTTATCTTTGGCACTATGCAGCCATTGCCACAGTTTTTTTGCGACGATGTCGGGGCAAATCAGGGTGGCGTAACTACTGCAGGGAAGTGCCTCTACCTGGATCGGCACCTGTTTGAATTCCGGCTGGCCCGAGTGGGGGTCTACAACTGCAGCAGCCAGTGCACTGACCCTGGCATCCCGGGCCAGGGTTTCACTCCAGTGGATGGGGGCGAATAGTTGGCCGGGCTTTTGTGCTTCACTCAGGGTGGCACGCCCGGACATTTTGCCCTGGGCATTGTTCAGCGTGATCAAAGTGCCCTCTTCAATGTTGTATTGTCGTGCATCTTGCGGGTTAATCTGGATTTCGGTAATTTCACTGTGGTCCAGCAGTGTACGTGCGTGACCAGTGCGGGTCATGGTATGCCATTGATCACGCATGCGACCGCTGTTAAGCCACAGTGGATAGAGGGCACAGGTTTGCTGAAGCGGTGCTCGGGGGGTGATTGGTACAAAGTGCGCACGCCCATTGGCGGTAAAAAACCGACCATCATTAAATAGCCGCGCACGCCCCTGGGGGTTGACCTGGTTTACCGGCCACTGTACCGGTTCCAGCACGTCGTATTCCTGACGCTGGATATCGCTCAGCAGGGAGATATCAAAGGCGCGGCGCCCATTATTTTCAAAGCCTGAGAGCCGCGCGTGTTCGCGGAAAATCTCTACTGGATGTGAATAGCCAAAGGCTTCTGAATAGCCCAGTCGTTGCGCCAGATCACAAATAATCTGCCAGTCATGGCGGGCTTCTCCGGGAGGGTGCAGAAAAGGGCGCTGTCGAGAGATGCGTCTCTCCGCATTGGTGACAGTGCCGTTTTTTTCTCCCCAACTGGTGGCTGGCAGCAGCACTTCTGCACAACGGGTGGTATCAGTATCGGCAACGCAATCGGAAACGATGACGAGTGCACATTTGCGCAGGGCTTCAGCTACTCTCCCGGCTTCGGGCATACTCACTGCAGGGTTGGTGGCCATAATCCAGATGGCTTTGATTTGGCCGCTTTCCACCGCCCTGAACATATCCACAGCGTTTAGCCCTGGCGTCAGGGCGACCCGTGGGGCATGCCAGAAGCGGCCCAGTCGATTGATGTTATCCGGGTTAAACGTCATATGCGCAGCCAGTGTATTGGCCAGACCACCCACCTCCCGCCCGCCCATGGCATTGGGTTGTCCGGTGATGGAAAAAGGGCCGGCTCCGGCTTTACCAATGCGCCCGGTGGCCAGGTGGCAATTGATAATGGCGTTGTTCTTATCGGTACCGCTACTGGATTGGTTGACACCCTGGGAGTAAAAACTGACGGTTTTTTCTGTCTCGGCAAACAGTTGGAAGAAGGCCAACAGTTTTTTTGCGGATACCCCACAGTGTAGTGCAGTTTGCTGCAGAGACCACGTCCGGGCTGTGGTGAGTGCCTCCTGGAAGCCGTTGGTGTGTTGCTGGATATAGTGGTTGTCCAGATACTGATGTTGCGCAAGGAAATTCAGCAGCCCGTTAAACAGTGCTGCGTCACTGCCGGGGCGGATGTCCAGATGTAGATCGGCCAATTCGCCCGTGGCGCTGACACGAGGGTCAATAACCACCAGTTTGGCATTGCCAGCCTGCATACGTTGGAACAGGATCGGGTGAGTCCATGCGGCATTAGAACCTATCAGCACAATCAGGTTAGCGCGATCTAGGTCTTCGTAGCAGCAGGGTACTGCATCGGCACCAAAGGCGCGTTTGTAGCCGGCCACTGCCGAAGACATGCACAGGCGCGAATTGGTATCAATATTGGCGGTGCCGATAAAGCCCTTCATCAGTTTATTGGCTACATAGTAATCCTCGGTGAGTAGCTGGCCAGAGAGGTAAAAAGCCACGGAGTCTGGTCCGTGTTTGCGAATGTTTTCGGCAAAAGCATTGGCCACAAAAGACATGGCCGTATCCCAGTCGGTTGCTTGGCCGTGCAGATACGGGCGCAACAAACGACCACGATCTCCCAGTGTTTCACTCAATGCGGCACCCTTGACACAAAGGCGACCAAAATTGGAGGGATGGTGCCTGTTACCACACACCGCGATTGCGGCAGGGTCCGCAGGATTTTTGTGGCTGATTGAAACCCCACACCCTACGCCACAATAAGGGCAGGTAGTCTGTGTGCCCAAAAATTTCTTTGTGGCCATTACTATATACTATTGCTGTCGATAAAAACGGTGTCCCCGATAAAGGTTAATGGGTAGGTGGAAAGCTGGATATTGCTATTTTCCATGCAAAGCCCATCTGTAAGGCGGAAGTGATGTTTATAAAGCGGAGAGGCAATGGTGAATTCCCCATCCAGTTCTGCAAGAATTCCTCTCGCAACGACGCCAGCTTGTGCGATTGGGTCCCAGTTGTCTATGGCGTAAAGCTGCTGCGCCTGGCTGGGCAAGAAAAAGAGCGCGATACTTTTTCTTGAAAGTGTACAGGTTTTTCTCTTCTTTTGGGTGGGAGTATGTTCCCAGAGGGCGCAGACTCCGGAATCGCTGATCAGATCTGATCGCTGACAGATCGGCTGCCAAAGAGAGTGAATTAAGTCAAATGAATGAGTTTGGGATGATTTTAATAAAGTATGAGCCATAATTCTTTCTCACAGGATAAAAGATAAATTTATTGGAGTCTTTTATATCGGTTCGACAACGCCTACAATTTCTTCCACTTGGGCAGGGCGTGGCTGTCCGCGCTCATTCATAAAGACAATCCTGTCATCGGTCTTGTCACTGTTAATAAATTGCCGAAAACGCTTGAGTTTTTCAGAGTCGTTAATGGTTGCTTTCCATTCGCACTGATAGGTATCAATCACCCTGGCCATTTGTGCTTCCAGTTCCTTGCAGATTTTCAGTTTGTCCTCGATAATAATTTCGCGCAGATTGTCAAGACCACCATCAAAGTTTTCAAGCCATCTTGAGGTGCGTTGTAATTTGTCCGCGGTGCGTACATAGAACATTAAAAAACGGTCGATATAGCGGATCAGGGTTTTGTTGTCGAGATCGGTAGCAAACAGATCTGCATGGCGTGGGCGCATACCCCCATTGCCACAGACAAACATATTCCAGCCATTATCGGTCGCGATAACACCGACATCTTTGCTCTGTGCCTCCGCGCATTCACGAGTACAGCCGGAAACTGCCATTTTTATTTTGTGCGGTGAGCGCAGACCTTTATAACGGTTTTCCATAAGCAGTGCCATGGAAACACTGTCCTGCACACCGAATCGACACCAGGTGTTGCCCACACAGGATTTCACTGTGCGCAGGGATTTCCCGTAGGCATGGCCAGTTTCAAATCCCGCATCGATCAATGCTCGCCAAATTTCCGGCAACTGTTCCAGGCGAGCCCCAAACAAATCGATGCGCTGGCCACCGGTAATCTTTGTATAGAGGTTGTAACGCTTTGCCACCCGCCCGATCACAATCAATTTTTGTGGGGTGATTTCTCCCGCGGGAATACGCGGCACTACCGAATAGCTGCCGTTTTTCTGCATATTTGCCATAAAGGTGTCATTGGTATCCTGCAGTCCTACATGAGGCTGTTCCAGGATATGCTCATTCCACAGAGAGGCGAGAATGGAAGCAACCGCGGGCTTACAGATCTCGCAGCCATACCCACGGCCGCGTTTCTGCAAAAGCTCAGGGAAAGTCTTAATGCGCTCTACCTGTATTATCTGGAAAAGCTGCTGGCGCGAGAAGGGAAAATGGGCACAAAGGTGATTGTTCACTTCCATACCCAAAGTGGTAAAGGCGTCGTCAACGATGTTTTTCAGTAAGGGGGCACAACCGCCACAGCCGGTCCCGGCTTTTGTTATATCCTTGATTTCTTCCAGGGAATGGCAGCCCTTGGCAATAGTATCAAGGATCTGGCCTTTACTCACATTGTGACAGGAACACACGGTTGCTGTTGCGGGCAGATCTGGGGTACCCGGTGCAGTTGCCGCGTTGTCCGCAGTGGGTAGGATTAATTGTTCTGGATGTTCGGGCAATACGATAGCATTGAGGTGATATTGCAGCAGAGTATCGTAGTTATCAGTGTCTCCCACCAGCACGGCCCCAAGCAGTTGCTTTCCTTCTGCATCGGTGATCATGCGTTTGTATACACCGGCCTGTTCATCTATAAAAGTAATTGCAGCAGAATTCTCAGTGTGCCCGTGGGCATCGCCAATGGAGCCGACCTGAACACCGAGGAGTTTTAGCTTGGTACTCAGATCCGCCCCGGAAAAAAATGTCTGTTCGTCAGTCAATTGCGCGACAGCGGTGCGTGCCATGGAAAACCCAGGAGCAACAAGGCCAAAAATACGCTGTTTAAAAAGCGCACACTCGCCAATGGCAAATATATCAGAATCGGAGGTGCGACAGTTCTGATCAATGACGATACCGCCACGTTTCCCGAGCTGCAGCCCGGCCGATGCAGCCAGTTCGTCTCGGGGGCGGATACCGGTAGAAAATACAATCATATCAGTGATTAGTTCACTGCCATCCCGGAACTGCATGCGCAGACGCCCGTTCACTTCTTCGATCAGCTCTGTGACAGTACCTATGTGAACATCCACACCCAGTGCCTCTATTTTTTGCTTCAATAGAGCCGAACCACCTGCATCCAACTGGATTGGCATAAGCCCAGATGCAAACTCTACAATGTGGGTGTCCAGTCCCAGTATTTTTAATGCATTTGCGGCTTCAAGACCCAGTAGTCCACCACCCAATACCACGCCCCTCTTTGCGTTGGCGGCGGCACTGCGTATCGCATCCAAATCTTCAAGGGTGCGATAGACAAAGCACTTTTTGTGTTGGTTTCCGGGAATTTGTGGCACAAAGGGGTAAGAGCCGGTGGCGAGGACCAATTGATCGTAGTTTTTAACAATCCCACTTTGTGCGGTAACTGTCTTGTTTGCCCGGTCAATTTCTATCACGCGCTCATCGACAAGCAGTTCAAAGCCCCACTGTCGATACTGTCTGGCGCTTCCCATGGCCAGATCTTCGGCAGTGGACCCGGCAAAATAGTCCGAAAGATGCACGCGGTCGTAAGCTGTTCTGGGCTCGGCACAGAATATTGTGACGTCGAAATAGTCCACCTGTTTGTGGGCTGCTAGCTGTTCTAGGAGGTGATGCCCCACCATACCATTGCCAATGATTATCAGCTTGGTTTTTGATTCTGCTTTTTTCATTCTTGAAATTCCTGCCAGGCTCTAGTCGACGTTTTCAGAATAGGGCGATTTTGAGGGTGTTAGAAGCTTCCACTTCTGCCAATATCCATAACAGATTACCCAGTTCTGGTTGGGCAAGAACTGTTAGTTTAATCATTCAATATTCATACCAGCTTGACAATTGAGCAACAACGCCTCTCCGGAAAATGCATGGCGAATTCCTGTAAGGTCAATGGGATAGGTCAGTAGTGCCGAGTATAGATATGAATTTATGCAAGTTTTTTAGGCGACATTGATCATTGATACACTGCCATCCGGGAGAGTCTCCGCTATCTGCCCTTCGGGCTCTTCCAGCAATAATACGGCAGCGAAGCCGAGCAGCGCCGTGATGCCAATAACCAGGAAGAATTCCTGGTAGGACATAAAACTAAAAACGGTGAGATAAAACACAGCACCGACATTGCCATAGGCGCCGGTGATTCCCGCAATCTGGCCAGTGAGACGGCGTTTGATCAAAGGAACCACAGCAAATACGGCCCCTTCGCCAGCCTGCACAAAGAAAGAGCAGGCCATCGCAGCGAAAACGGCCAGGTAAAGTGGCCATTGGGTATCGATAAGACTCATGATGAAATATCCCAGAGCCAGCCCTGCTGTGAGCACCAGCAGGGTGGGCCTGCGCCCCCAGCGATCACTAATCAGTCCGCCCGCGGGGCGCGACATCAGATTCATGAATGCGTAAGCCGAACCAAGCAGACCGGCCTTTATCGGGTCCAGGGTAAAGGTTTCTGAGAAGAATAGGGGCAGCATGGAAACCACGGCAAGCTCTGAGCCAAAAGTGGCAAAGTACAGCAGATTTAGAACCGCCACCTGCTTGAACTTATAGCGGTGTAACGGCGCTGGCGGGTTGTGGAGGACTTCGCGGTTTACTCTGAAGGTCTTGCGTGTATCCAGCATATAGAGCAGGCCAAGGCCGCAGTAAATGATTGTGGCAGCAGCCTCGGAAAAAAGACCAATCCCGCTGGACAATTTCCAAGTAAGCAATACCAATGCTGCATAGATGGGGATCTTCACAATTAGCAGAAGAATAAAATCTCCACGGCTGGTAATTTCCATGGCGCCGATCTTTTTTGGCTTGAAATAGGCAAAGCCTTTTGGAGTGTCTGTTACTGAAAGGTAGTAAATGACACTGTAAACCAGTGCGATGACTCCGGTGAGGCCAATGGCATAGCGCCAGCCATTGTCTCCACCAGCAATCAGGGCAATCGCTGGCAGAGATATGGCTGCGGCAGCGGAACCAAAATTTCCCCAGCCGCCGTAAATACCCTCGGCTGTACCCAACTGGCGCACGGGAAACCACTCCGATACCATACGGATGCCAACCACAAAACCGGCACCGATAAATCCTAGGAGAAAACGACTGATCGCTGCCTGTATAAAGTTGTCCGCCAGTGCGAAGATAAAGCAGGGCACACTGCCAATGGCCAGGAGCAGGGAATAAGTGAGTCGCGGACCATATTTATCCGTGAACATACCGACCACGATGCGCGCAGGTATGGTCAGGGCCACATTGAGGATTAACAGTGTTTTGATCTGTTCTGGCGTTAAGGAGAGGCTTTTTGAAATGGCCATTAAGAGTGGTGCATGGTTAAACCAGGCGAAGAACGTGATAAAGAAAGCCACCCAGGTTAGGTGAAGTATTTTTATCTTACCGCGGAACGAGATCAGATTGAGTGGCTCACTGGTCATACGTAATTCCTCTGTTTACAAATCTCGCAGGCCCACGACGTTTGCAACCGAAATCCGGCGGTTGGTATCGATGGACTTTGTTGGCAATTTACTACCGGGCCGTAAGGAAAGAATATTCCTCTCCCAAAATACGCTGTGAATACATTCCTGTGCGCTTGTAATCGGCATCCATGCCTTATACGACCCTGAGAGTGGGGTATTCTTCCTTCCTGGCTTACTGGTAAGTTGGTAAATAAACCGCTTCACTCTGGTGATCTACCCGGAATTAGCGCATTGGATCATCATTTTATTTCCATTCAATTAATATGCCAGCACGAAAAAGTTATCGGATTTGATCTCTGGAATCCTAAGAAAAAATATATTTCGCACGGTTTGACTGAGCAGGTTGCCTTATTGGTTTTGTTTCCGGAAGTGAGGATAAGGACAACTGCAATTTTTTGGTGCGATAGTTTGCGTTTATTGTTTTTCTTGCACAACCGGGGTGCTTTTATGAAGATCTAATTCGGTCGGATATGATGTGTGATGTTAAGTAAGATTGTTTCTTCTTTTTCTTCTATTCGAACAATTTATTGCAAAGGGTTATGCTGGGCAGTAAATACTCTGTTAATGAGTTTTGGTTAAGAGGGTATGTAAAATTCAATATTGGTATTGAAGTTATTTTTGCTAATGGATCAAAATAAGTCATAAATATTCTAAATGACATTTTATAATGGAAATGCTATTTGTAATCAAACCGTTTGGATCTGGGTAGTAGCATAATGAAGCGTGATGTTGTTAGGGCTATATGGCCTCTCGGCGGATTACGACCGGCAGTGACTGGGTTCTGGGTGTTATAAACCGGGCAATCTGCGCGCTGGCTCGGTTAACAAGGCTTACTTTTGCCCGCCCAGCTAAGAGAAATGGTTACAAATGTTACTTTTGATGGGATGTCCGTATAGTGTGTAGTGTGCCCTTACCCTGGTTTTTTAGAAGAGACTTATAAATTTCACCAATTACCGCTATTAAAAGAGACCACTTTTCATCTTCAGCCCACCGGTTTACACTCCGGCTGTTTATAAATTGGGCAGGCGGAAGCATTTCGAAGCAGGTTTAGTAGTCAATCCAGAGAACAAACCAAGAGGGGCACAGCGGTGATAATAGCCATACCAAGGGAGACCGCAAAGGGAGAGGCGCGCGTAGCGGCAACTCCCGACAGCGTAAAACGTTTACGCCATTTGGGTTTTTCCATTGCGCTGGAAAAGGGGGCTGGTGATATGGCCAGCTTTACCGATGCGGCCTATGCTGAGGTCGGGGCGGAAATCCGCAATGATCTAAAGGCATGTCTTGCCGGTGCGGGGGTGGTCCTTAAAGTGCAGGCCCCCACTGATGAGGAACTGGTATTGATTCCCGAAGGGGCCACCGTGATTGCTTTTCTCAAGCCAGCGCAAAATGCCGAGCTTCTGCGGAAACTGGCTGATCAAAAAATCAATGCGTTGGCTGTGGAGTCTGTTCCCAGAATTTCCCGTGCACAGAAAATGGATGCACTCAGCTCCATGGCAAATATCGCCGGCTATCGCGCGGTAATCGAGGCTGCACATAATTTCGGCCGTTTCTTTACCGGCCAGATTACGGCTGCCGGAAAAATTCCCCCCGCAAAAGTGTTGGTGATTGGTGCCGGTGTTGCTGGCCTCTCTGCCATAGGTACTGCAAGGAGTATGGGCGCTATTGTGCGTGCCTTCGACACCCGTTCAGAAGTGCGTGAACAGGTGGAGTCTATGGGTGCGGAATTCCTGACTGTGGAAATAGCCGAGGAGGGTTCCGGCACTGGTGGTTATGCCAAGGAGATGTCCAAGGAGTTTATTGAAGTGGAAATGGCCCTGTTCCGCGAGCAGGCCAGAGAAGTGGATATAGTCATTACCACAGCATTGATCCCCGGCAAGCCTGCCCCAAAACTCTGGCTTGCCGATATGGTCGATAGCATGGCACAAGGGTCGGTTGTGGTAGACCTGGCTGCGGAAATGGGAGGAAATTGTGATTACACAGTACCCGATAAAAAAGTAGAGCACAGTGGTGTAACCATTATTGGCTACACCAATCTGCCCAGTCGCGCAGCGAACCAGTCTTCCAGATTGTACGCCACCAATCTTGTCCACCTGCTGGGTGAGCTGACACCGGATAAAGATGGTGAGATCCATATTGACTTTGAGGATGAAGTGATCCGCGGTGCAACTGTGGTCAGGGCTGGGGAAATCACCTGGCCCCCTCCCCCTCCAAAGATTTCAGCTCAACCCAAAACCCCAGCCAAAAAAGCTGAGCTGGATAAAGGACCTGTTGAGGAAAAAGTTAAAAAGAAGAAATCGCCCCTGGCTATTTTTGTATTTTGGGCCGTGGCGGCGGTGTTGCTGCTGTGGCTTGGGCGGGTGGCACCACCGGAATTTGTTTCACATTTTACCGTTTTTGTTCTCGCCATTTTCGTAGGCTGGCAAGTGATCTGGAATGTAACCCATGCATTGCACACCCCTTTGATGAGTGTCACCAATGCGATTTCCGGCATTGTGGTGGTCGGGGCTCTGGTACAACTGGGGGTAACAGGCTCAGCCCTGGTAACGGTCCTCGCTTTTGTCGGTGTGCTGGTTGCCAGCATTAATATATTTGGTGGCTTCTTTGTAACCCACCGAATGCTGAAAATGTTTCGCCGCTAGGGAGAATTAGTGATGAACGGAATGATAGCAATGGCTTACCTGCTCTCAGCGGTGATGTTTATTTTAAGCTTGGGCGGTCTGTCCAGCCACGAAACAGCACGCAGGGGAAATCTCTACGGTATGGTGGGTATGACGGTCGCCATTATTGCTACCATAGCCGGCGTCGCCACCGGAGCCCTCTGGATGGTAGCCGTCGCGATGGTGGTTGGGGCAAGTATCGGACTTGCCCTGGCAAGGCGTGTAGCCATGACCCAGATGCCGCAGATGGTGGCCTTATTACACAGTTTTGTCGGTCTTGCCGCGGTATTAATTGGCTGGGGTGGTTTTCTCGATCCACAAGTGACTTTGCGCGGGGCCGCCCATGTGGTGCACAGTACAGAAATCTATCTCGGTGTGTTTATTGGTGCAATTACCCTCACCGGTTCCCTTGTCGCCTTCTGCAAGTTGCAAGGACTGGTGTCTGGTAAACCACTGACACTGCCGGCCCGCCATTGGCTGAATCTGACCGCGATTCTGGCCTGTATAGTGCTGGGTATTGGGTTTGTGCCGGCAGAAGTCAGCACCGGCACGCTGATAAACCTGCTTCTGATGACTGCAATTGCGTTATTGCTTGGTATTCACCTGGTTGCGGCAATCGGCGGTGCCGATATGCCGGTGGTGATCTCCATGCTGAACAGCTATTCTGGTTGGGCTGCAGCGGCGACCGGATTTATGTTGGGCAATGACTTGTTGATTGTCGTAGGCGCCTTGGTCGGTTCTTCTGGTGCGATTCTCAGTTATATTATGTGTCGCGGTATGAACCGCTCGTTTATCAGCGTAATTTTGGGAGGCTTCGGCTCTGAAGGCGGAGTGGTTTCCGATGATGAAGTTGAGGGCGAGGTTGTGTCGATCAGTCAGCAAGATCTGGCCGACGATCTAAAGGTCGCTGAAAAGATTATTATTGTCCCTGGTTTCGGTATGGCCGTTGCGCACGCGCAGCAGGCTGTCAGCGACTTGACCGATCGGCTGCGTAAAATGGGTAAGACGGTGCGCTTTGGTATCCATCCCGTAGCGGGCCGCCTGCCCGGTCATATGAATGTACTCCTGGCGGAGGCCAACGTGCCCTACGACATCGTGTTGGAAATGGATGAAATAAACCCGGATTTTCCCAGTACGGACCTGGTACTGGTCATTGGTGCGAATGATACAGTGAACCCGGATGCAGTCGAAAAACCGGGTTCTCCCATTGCCGGGATGCCAGTGCTGGAGGTGTGGAAAGCGGACAAAGTGGTGGTGCTCAAGCGCTCCATGGCCTCGGGTTATGCGGGCGTAGCCAATCCGCTCTTCTATAAGGAAAATGCCCGGATGCTGTTTGGAGATGCAAAGGACAGCCTGCAGGGAGTGCTGGGAAAGATAAATTCATGATTTGGGAAAATAATTCTGGTCACAAAGCATTCAGGTCTGCTTGACGAAATTACGGCTTCATGGTGTGAGTGACGCTTATAGCGGGTTCTGGAACTCCTAGGGGTTGCGTTCCCGCTCCGAAGAATTGATGGGGCGAACAGGGTTCCGTAGTGCGTGGTGCTTATTTCGCAGGGTGGGCTGAAGTTTCTTGACCAGTTTATGTGCGGTGGCGCGATAACTGGTGAGTTTGCCGCCAGCTACCGCAAGGATACGCGGTTTTCTGTTATTGTCACAACAAATCATGGATTCCCGAGAGCGGGAAAAAGGGCTTCTCACAACCTTCGGCAGTACACGAAGACCAGCAAAACTCTCATAGATATCTTTCCCTTGTAAACCGCGGGTCTGGCTGAAGTAACTTTGTACCGTACGCAGCAGGTAGGACTCCTCTTCTGCAGTGGGGGCTACATCCCGCGGGTCGCCATAGTATGGGCGTTCGGTGGTGCCCACCAGCGTTTTGTCCTGCCAGGGCATAACAAATACGGCGCGCCCGTCGCTCGCTTCTATATAAAAGATTCTGTTCCCTAGAGAAAAGGGCAATAAAATATGTGTACCGGCAACCAAATCAATAGGCGGCAGGGGCAGTGGAGGAATACAGCGCGCATTGGTGGTGGCCACCCAGGGGCCACTGCAATTGACTAATGCATGGGTACGCAGTGTATTGAGCTTTCCGTCAGCCATATAGTCAACGCGGACACTGCCCTCGGTCACTTCAGCCCCCACCAAACTGCCCGGGCAGATAATTTGTGCGCCATGGGCGATAGCTGATGCGACCACATCACGGGTCAAGGCGGCGTCATCGGTTTGTGCATCGTAATAGCGAAATACTGCGAGAAGGCCCTCCCGTTTGAGGCCCTGCAGACTTTCCCAATCAGATTTTGGCAATGATTGGAAAAACGAGATGCCATGCTTCACGCCGGAGAGTAGGGCATAGAGACTGAGTCCCAATCTGACTATCCAAGGTGGTCTTTTACTATGTCGGTAGACAGGTATATAAAAGGGCACCATACGTACCAGCTGGGGTTTATTTTCCAGCAGCCAACTTCTTTCACGCAAACATTCATATACCAAGCGGAATTGACCGGTCTCCAGGTAACGCAATCCACCGTGGATCAATTTGGATGAGCGCGAGGATGTGGCCGCAGCGATGCCGAGTTGTTCCAGTATAACGACAGAGTGATGGGCCTGGGACAATGCCTCGGCTGTACCTGCACCGAGAATACCTGCGCCAACCACCACGACATCAAAATCTGTAGACATTACTTACTTCCCGCAAGCAGATGAATAGCAGCAAGCTCCCTGAACGTATGTGATGGGCTGCCAGCTTGTGCCTGCCTGGGTACAGCCGTGGTCTGGTAGGGGGTCCATTGCAGTGAACCTGATGGTAATTTGCTGCGCTTGATATAGCAGTTCCGGGCCAGGAGATACTCCCAATTGAGTGTCACAATATCTGTCAACAGGCAGCAGGATATACTGCCAACTCGCAATACCATTCTGTACCACCCGATAGACCGGGGGGTATGTAAACTGCAACAGCCCTGGGTAGCCAGGGTAGTGGGCTTGTGACCACTGCGCTTCAGGCCCAGTAATTTCACCCTGGTTGTGTTGAAACCGATGCCGGTGAGGTTGGACCCGTCCACCAACGGCACTGAGGGCTGGGAGTCCCTCGGTTTGAAGGAAAAACACGTATGTTTGTCGAACAGCGGGTGTTCGCTGCGAAAATACCAGTGGGTACCATTACGGCTGAAGCAGATGTCGCACTGAATAGCATGGGTCCTCTGGTGCTGAGCTGGCTCAAGGGCGGTGGAGACTTTATCCAATGGACAGGTTGTGTCGCCCTGAAAGGTGATTTGCATGTAAGTCGGCTCCAGGTCGCAGGTGCTATATGTCAGCTGGGCTGGGGCACGTCAGCGTTCAGCACCACAAAGGCGATTCGGCCCCGGCCTACAGTCGAGCCTTATAGGAAAAATAGACGCTGTGGACCCTGTTGCAAACCGGGCGGAAAGGATGGCATCAACCAGCGCTGTAGCACTTGAGGGGGGTGGGGCTGCCATTATGCTGACAAAGAAGCCCCCAGTGACCAGTGAGCGAACGACATTTTCTCACATGGTATGGTTTGCCAGGTAGTTGGCCCACTGTATTGGCAGGTGTTATGCAAAGTAATTCTTGCGAAACTTCGATTAACATGCCGGCCGGACTATATCCTGTGTCCTGCGCTAATAATACAGTTTATTACTAACACATAGTGCGATGTTCATATGCCCTCTTTGCTCTGTGGCATGAAAGACTTTTACAATCCTTGTCTGTGCGCCAGGGCTGGCCAGCGCTATAATCCCGCGTTTTCACAGCCTCTAATTTTACCTTGAATCAGGTTTGCCATGAGTGTAAGAACCCGTATAGCACCTTCGCCAACTGGGGACCCCCATGTTGGTACAGCCTACATCGCCTTGTTCAACCAGTGTTTTGCCTGGGCGCAGGGCGGCCAGTTTATTTTGCGTATTGAAGATACCGACCAGCAACGCAGTACTCCGGAGTCGGAAAAAGCGATTCTCGATAGCCTGCGCTGGCTGGGGCTGGACTGGCAGGAGGGGCCAGATGTGGGTGGGCCCCATGGCCCCTACCGCCAGAGTGAACGCGGAGATATCTACAGGGCTTATAGCGATGAATTGGTGGAAAGAGGCCATGCGTTCCACTGTTATCGAACTGCACAAGAACTGGAACAGCTCCGTGAAGCACTGCGGGAATCCGGGCGCATAGCGCTCAAGCCCAGCGATTTGGCACTGCCACTGGAAGAGGTGGAAAAGCGTCGTGCCGACGGAATGCCTTATGTTGTGCGCTTGCAGGTGCCGGAGAGCGGCACCTGTGTGGTGGAGGATTTGCTGCGGGGGCCCATAGAGATCGACTGGGCTCAGGTGGATGCTCAAATTTTACTCAAATCCGACGGTATGCCCACTTACCACCTGGCCAATGTTGTGGATGATCACCTGATGGAGATTACGCATGTGCTGCGTGGTGAGGAGTGGATCAATTCCGCACCCAAGCACAAACTGCTGTATGAATACCTTGGCTGGGAGATGCCGGTACTCTGTCACCTGCCACTGTTGCGAAACCCTGACAAAACCAAGCTCTCCAAGCGCAAGAACCCAACCTCTATCCTCTATTACCAGCGCGCTGGCTTTATGTCCGAGGCTCTGTTGAACTATCTTGCCCGTATGGGCTGGTCCATGCCGGATGAGCGGGAGAAATTCGCCCTTGGGGATATGCTTGAGCACTTCGACATTCAGCGCGTCTCCCTTGGTGGCCCGGTTTTCGATGTAGAGAAGCTGTCCTGGTTAAATGGCTTGTGGATTCGAGAATTAGGGGACCAATTGCTCGCAGATCGCCTGACTGACTGGCTGTTCAACCGGGAAAACCTGCTTAAAGTCCTGCCTTTTGCCCGTGAGCGTATGGAGACCTTTAGCGACTTTGCACCACTGGTGAGCTTTCTCGCCTCTGGAAAGCTTGGCCTAACAGAGGAAAGCTTTATCGACAACAAGCTGGCGCTGGATGAGCAGAAGAGGTTACTGCAATTTGCCTTATGGCGTTTGGAGGCGTTGCGCGCCTGGGACCGCGACAGCATTTTCCAGGCGATAAAAGGGCTGGCCGTATCCATGGGGATCAAGCTCAAAGACTTCAATGCTCCCCTGTTCGTGGCGATCAGTGGCACCACCGCTTCTTTCTCAGTAATGGATGCCATGGTCCTTTTGGGCCCAGACCTCAGCCGCGCCCGGTTGCGCCAGGCAATAGATACCCTGGGTGGGGCGGGGAAAAAAGTGCTGAAACGTTGGGAGAAGGAGTACGCTGTACTGGCATGAGTCTTGCGCGGGCTCTTGGCTTCCGCGCATAGGCTTTGTTGCTAACTATATGATTAAAAGTGATTTTTTCTGTTGACAGGCGCCCAAACCTTGTTAGAATGCGCCCCGTTTTCGACGAAAATACAGAATATTCGGGGCTATAGCTCAGCTGGGAGAGCGCAACACTGGCAGTGTTGAGGTCAGCGGTTCGATCCCGCTTAGCTCCACCAAATTTCCCTTGTTTATCAAGGGGTTGCGAGAAGAGGTGCACGGCCTTTTATCCAGTGAACAAAAACTGGAAAAAAACGTGAACAAAAACTCGCAGGAATGAGAAAAGGGCCTTTTCGGCCTTTTTTTTCGTCTGAAATTTCCCTTTTCAAAACTCCCTTCCGATTGCCTGCTCACCCAGGTAAATGTTGATTTCGTTGTGATCAGAGTGCCGTGCCCAGCCTAATATCCCTGTGTGACCCTCTCGTCGGTGTGAGTTTTCAGTTTAAAGCTGAGTTGGCTGGCTGCGAGGCTGTCCTAGTGCGCTCAGTTAATAGCGGAGATCAAGAGTAGCTTCGTCTATCTACCAGCGAAAAGCTCTAAGTCATCGGCTTTTAAAGGGTTCCAAAAGTGATCAAGAGCAGCGAAAATGCTGGGATATAAAAAACTGTTTTATATCCACTGGTGTAGTCTTGTGCCAATTACAGGCAGCTGAATGATTCGCTTGGTTTTTTTCGTGTTCGAAGGGGGGGGAGTCTTGAGAGTATAGAGTAAGGTGATGTTAAGTATTAAGAAGTTTCTTTTGGATTAACTGTTTGGCACGTTCAGAGCTAAAGATAAAGGATTATCATGAGTAACGTAAATATAAAAAGAGCCATAGATAATATACGCTCGGGAACTAGCGTTTATACACCGATTGTAGAAGTCATAGTCAATGCGATTCAAGCGATTGAATCTACTAACATGTGCATGCGCGATGGTCTAGTAGATATTGCCATAAAGCGAGCTCGACAGATCGATCTAGTTGATTCAATACCAGAAGTAGAGGGATTCGAAGTCGTTGATAATGGTATAGGTTTTACTGATCAAAACCGTGATTCTTTTGATACTCTTTATTCAGCTCATAAAATAGCTGAGGGCGGTAAAGGATTTGGTCGCTTCACCTGCTTGAAGTACTTTGAAGATATGGAGGTAGAAAGCTCATTCCAAAAAAATGGAAAATTATTTGATAGATCTTTCAAGATGGGAAAAGAGAATGAAATAATTATAAATGAAAAAAAAGAAAAATCGAATAAAAATATTACAGGTAGCAAAATAAAACTTTTAAAAATTAAAAAGAAAAAATTTCCAGAAAAAAAGATTCAGACTATAGCAAGGATTTTGGTTGAGCGTTTGTTACCATTTTTTGTAAATAAGGATAGAATACCACCAAAAATTGTACTTCGAGAAGAAGATGAATCAGAGGTAATTATACTTAACGAGTATGTAGAAACTCAGAGTCAAATACAGGAAATAAATTCAGCAAGTAGTAATTTTTGTCTTGAAAGAAATGAGGGGGAAGAGCGTTTTATAGCTAGGGTTTTTAAATTTTATTCGCCTAGGAGTCAAACAAGCAAAGTTAGCTTAGTGGCTCATAGAAGAGAAGTTACAAGTGTTTCTTTGCATAAGTATATTCCTGAGTTTATTGAAGAATTTTACGATAGAAAAATTACTGGTGAAGAAATAGCGGAAAAGAACTTCACGATTAAGGTCTACGTTTTTGGTGAATACTTGGATGAAAACGTATCTCTTGAGCGTGGTGGATTTGAATTCCAAAAAGAAAATGACGTAATTTATGGGATTTCTCAGGTTGAAATTGAAAAGAATGCGGCAGAATTAGCCAGATCTGCTGTGAATTCAGAGGTTCAGGAGAGATATGAGAAAAAGAAAAAGAAAGTAAAGGACTATGTTAATGAACAAGCTCCTTGGCATAAGGGGATGTTAAGCGAAATCGACTTAACTGATATGCCATACAATGCAACTAACGAACAAATAGAAACTAAACTGCAAAAGAAAAAATACGAGCAAGAGATTCAAGTTAGGGGCGAAGTAAGTAGGATTTTGGGGGAAGGTAATCTTGAAGATCTTAAAGAAAATGCTTCGGATATAGTAAGAAGAATTTCTGGATCTACCAAAAATGATCTTGCGCATTATATCGCTCTTAGACGTAGTGTTATTGATTTGTTTGATAGAAGTCTGCAGGTTGAAGGTGATGGTAGCTACTCTTCAGAAGGAGTAGTCCACGATATTATTTTCCCAAGAAGGGGTGACTCAGATACAACAGCATTTGAGGAGCACAACCTTTGGCTGATTGATGAAAGGTTAAATTTTACTGAGTACCTTTCTTCAGATTTACCACTGAAAGGAAGGCAGGATAGACCAGATCTTCTTGCGTATGATTCAAGAGTCGTTTTCCGTGGTGAAAACGAAGCTACAAATCCAGTCACAATATTTGAGTTCAAAAAGCCCCAGCGTGATGATTTTGTAAATCCGTCTTCTAATGAGGACCCCGTTCAACAAGTAGTAAGATATGTAAGACGACTCCGTTCCGGTGATTTCAAAACCCCTCAGGGTAGAGAAATTCTAATTTCTGAGAATACTCCATTCTATGGGTTCGTTGTTTGTGATTTAGCAAAAAAAGTGAGATCTTGGCTAGAGGAAGAGAAAGATTTTAAACCGATGCCAGATAGATTGGGTTACTTTCAGAGGCATGAAAACTTAAATTTGTATATTGAGGTTATCGGCTGGGATAAGGTTTTAAAAGACGCGTCAATGAGAAGTCGAATATTTTTTCATAAACTCGGGATCGTTTAATTTGCGGTCTAAATTTAATGCATAATAATTGGGTGTATGGGAAGCCACTGTGCGCCGCTGTTTGTGCATTTGCTTCTTAAGTTTTTGCACAAACAGCTCTACTTCGTGTTTCTTATGACTTAGGAGGGGGTTCAAAACCCCCTGCCTATGGCCTTTTCATCCAGGTAAATACTGATCTCATCATAATCAATGCCATGCCCAGCTTGGTATGCCTGTGTGACACGCTCATCGGTGTGGGCCATTAGGTGCTGCACATCCTTCACGTTATATCCCATCCGTTTAAATCGGTCTGAGGCGAGGCTGCGTACTTCGTGGAAGCTGGGCGGGGTTTGATCCTTGGGTAGGCTGATATATAGGCTGGTGGTATTTCGGGCTTCGGTAAACATATCGCTCAAACGGTCGGGGCTTACCTGGCAGATGTGCTCTTTAGTTTTCCCTGTCCGGCGTTGTTTGGGTGTGTGGCTTAGCAAGTAGGGGCAGTGATAGTTTCTTAGACTTAGTTCTGTGGCACGGCTGATCAGCTTGCCCAGTTGCTGGTGCGTCTTTAGGTTAAAACTGAGGTGGCTGGCTGCTAGGCTGTCCCTCTGCGCTTCGGATTTATTGATGGTCTTTCGGAGGTGGTTGCCTTGCAGGTGCTCATCAAAGCGGAGCTCGCAGATATCGGCACGACGCATGGTGGTGAGCATGCTGATGCCCATGGCGATCTGTAGTGTCTCATAGCCAAGTTCACCTGCTTTCTCATAAATGGCCCAGTAGGCTTCCAGGGTGAGGCGTTGCCGCTTTTTGGTAGGCTTGCCCTTTTCTAACAGGCGTGGGCGATCATCCGCAGTAGTGAATGGGTTACTATCGAGTTTACACAGTCCTTCTGCCATTAAGTAATTAAAAAATTTATTAAATTCGGCGCGACGTGCGTGCTGCTGGTGATAGGTGAGGGATTCCCACCATTTACGCAGATCAGCTAGCTTGGCTTTGTGTATTGGGGTGGTTTCAAAATCCTGACCAAATCGGTTAAGAGCGTTGCAACGGTTGCGCCAGCTTGCTTTGCTGGATAGGCACAAGTCATTTTGTTCACGCCACTCTATGTAGCGTATGACGTGGTGAGCGAAACTGGCCCTGTCGGGCACTTTTACCGGCTTAGCTTGAACACTTTCCCCGCGTAAAGCGTTGGCTTCCTGAGCCAAGCGAATAGCGTCTTCTAGTGGCGCAGAAAAAACCCGGTAACGCCCATCCGGTAAACAGTAGCGCCAATAGTTTTCACGTTTGCGCGCGTCGGGGTAAAGGTTGTCCGGTAAAGAGGTATTGCCCCACTTTCGGGTCTTTCTGGGTCTGGCCATGTCCGTTGTTCACTAATGTGGATTGCTGTCAGCCCACCAGCAGGTCGATACCGGTTTTTGGCCTGTTGTCGTTGGCGCCAAGCCGCATTGGGGTTTGTCCTGTGTGATCGCGAATAGCGAACCTATCGGCATCCACATAGGGCTCCCCGGCGATGATCTGGCCGGGGATATGCTCGGCGGTGATCCACTCGATTATTTTGTCTCTACCGGGGCGGGAGCCTAATTCAAATTGCTCTTTAGCCCAGGTGATTCCTTTCACCAGCTTACCCATTGAATAGCCCTCCCTGGCTCACCAAGGCAAAGCCCTTGCTGTTGCGTGTTATTTCTCCCGACTCTTGCAGGGCGTCGAAAACAGGTTTAACAGCTGGGTAACCACCACGAATGCGCCTACTGATGTTGCGTAACACGGGCCGGGTGCCGAACTCTCCGGCGCAAATTTGGTTGGCCAGTTCAATCTGATCCTGGCTGAGGTTAGCGTTTACAAACCGTTTAGCTGGCGTTGAGAGCCGTTTAGAAACCGTTGAAAACTGTTTAGAAAGCGTTGAGGAATCTTGCTCTCCCGTGGGCAACCGTTTAGCTACTGTTGGCAGCTGTTTAGCGTCATTTAGCAACTGTTTAGGCTCAGTTGGCGACCGTTTAGCGTCCGTTGAAAACCGTTTAGAATCCGTTGAAAACTGTTTAGTTGGCGTTGAAAACCGTTTAAACGGTTGAGCTGACCGTTTACAAACCGTTGAGGCAGCGTTAAACGCTAGTAACGCCACCAGCCCTACCACATCAGTGATGATTGCCAGGGCGAGGAATCCGACGTGCTGTAGTCGCACGGGATCCACATTGAGCGTGCTGGCCAGGCTGCTAAATGCACCGTGTGCGCTGGCGCCTGGTTGCGCTGTGGAAAGGCTTTCGATCAACTGGCTGCGCTGGGCTTCCAGGGCATGCAATTTGGGGGTGGTATCAATAGCGCGCTGGCGGTAGCCGTTGGCGGCATCTGTGGCGATCAGACTGTTTAGGCTGTTGATCTGTTCTTTAATGCTGTTGAGCTGCTGTTCAAGCGCTTGGTATTCCAGGCTGCCCTGGGTACTGCGCTGCTGCTGTTCTTCACTGTGTGTGGCGAGGAATCCAACGGTGGCGACAATGCTGATCACCACCAGTAATGGCCAGAGCGCGAGGAGGACATGGCCGCTGAGCTGTCCCTGGGAGCGCAGCCAGAGGCCCAGAGGCGCAAAACTAAACTTACACAGCTCCAGAGCAACGGCGGTAAGGCCGGCCACTACCTGGCTGCCGGTAGTGCTGGGTATAGCGATCCACAGCTGCACAGTAAAGGCGAGGCTGGTGCCGCAGAAAATGAGTGCGGCGATGCCGGTGAGGGATTGCCAGAGTCTCACGCCGCACATCCTCCTTACTTGGATGGCTCGCTAAACGCCGGCATGACTTGCTGTAAAAGCCAGGCTTGTGATTTGGAAGTGTTGGCAGTGACTGCTTTATGCTCACAATCCGCTGGACAGTGGAGGGCGACAACTAGCTTTGGCATCATGCATTTAAATAGGGGATTGCTGAATCTTACCTTTAGGTCTTCAACAAGAACGTGCCAGCGATCAATCTCCTCCTCCAAATGCCCAGAGAAATATTCGATAACAGCTTGGGCTCTGATAAACTCTCGTGCCTCTTCGGCAGACAGTAGCCGGTAGGCCACAATATCTTTTTCGTGGTCGTCGTGATCCCAATCCCCAAGGGGCAGATCAAACGAGTCACCGGCAAATACAGCCAGCTCCGTGCCCTGGCGCAGGCGAATAGCGATTGGGGTATCTGCTTCAATCCCTGCTGGAAGATCAGCAGTCTCGTTTCCTGCAAATTTTGTCCATTCGGGCATTTCAGGCTTTGGAGCCTGAATCTCTTCGGTGGGTTCTACACTTTTAATTTGGACATCCATAATTAGATCCTTTTAAAAAGGGGCCCAGTACCAAAGGCCCTAAGCTTGGGGGTACAGCTGACTGAATGCACCAGGGGCGCGGTGAGAATGATTAATGATCGATATCCAGATCAATCGAGTGCCCGTATATCTCTTCGATTCCAGTAATTAGGGTTTCTCGGCAGTAAAGTTTGAATAGATAGCCAATCAATCCATAGTTATGAGTATGAGCTTGAGGTCCTCGCCGGTAAGTTTTTCCATCCTGATTTAGATAGCAAATACGATAACCATTTTCGCCCTCATCCTTAAACAGGCTAATACGGACACTTTCCCAAGAGTGCTCTGGATGATTAAGGGTTAAATAAATTGCATGTTCGCTTTCTTTCCAATCCAGTTTTATTTCATCGTATGCCCATTCTTCTTCTTTCCAGCTGCTTTCTATTTCTTCTAGGAGTTGGCTGGCAGAAATTTCCTTGGGCACTGGGGTTAATGCTTTTTCAATTAGTGGTTTCAGGTGATCATTGGCTTGTTCATGAAGCACACTGGTGTACAGCTCTCCAACCATATCTGAGATATACTTATTGTACTCTGGTAGAGATATTTGACTTGCACTAACGGATAGTTGCTCTTTAATATTCTCTGCAAGAACTTTTCCAAAATCACTGTATTCACGGAGAGCACTGTCTAGTACTGATTCAATTGTTTTTTCGAGCTTTTTGTTAATAGCCTCTTTCAGTCGGCCATCTTTAATATAATTTTCGAGTCCGGTAGATACGAGCTGTTGTATTTCGTTCATGACATTTGTCCTTTTAGTTAATGACCCCAAATAGTTACAGCTGACTGAATGCGCCAGGGGCGCAGTGGAAATTCGGTTTAAGTTGTTGTCCTGTTCTTAGCTGCGGCTTCACCGGCCAGGGCAAGATAGGCTGCGCCGTCTTCATAGTCGTCTGGTACAAACACCCCGCAGCTTGCACGGGACTGCTTCAGTAGCACCATAAACAGCCATCCCTGTTCTTCGGTGAGCTTGGTTCCGTGTAGGGCATTGAATGCGGTCACGGTTTTGGCCATGGAGCGCTCGCCATTCCCCGCATCACGTTGTTCAGCACGGTCACGCATATGCTGAGCGGCCTTTTTCAGGAAGGCGTGGGCACTGTGGTCGGTCATGCGAACTCGCTCTCATTGATTTGCTTTGCAAGGTGATCGAGGGCTGCGAGGTAATTAGTTGCAGCGTCCCGGCTGCTGATGAAGGCGTCTTTTATAGCCTCTTCACGGTTTGTTCCGTGGCCCTGTGCCAAGCCTGAACCCAAGGCTTCGTGAATAGTGTTGTGGTCGAGGTTTAGGACTGCGTGATAATCCAATGACCCGCCCAAATTGCGGCGGCAGATCATTTCCCCGAGGGGGTTGCCATGTAGCACAACGGTTTCTATGCCGACTATTGGCCTACGGCAGCTTCCCTCAGTCTCTGTGATTGGTGTTGTTACATACTCAATGCCTTTCATACGGCACTCCCTCCCTGGTTGCGTATGCGAATAGTTTTAATGGTGGGTTTGCGCTGGAAACGGGTACGGAGTTGTTCCTGGGAATCGGTGCCGGCGCTGACAATGATTGAGACGAGCAGGCCGAACTGGATCAGGCCGTGTTTAATGGCTTTAGCGACGGCATCGGTACTGTTACGGGCGTGCAATTTAAAGAAGCATTCAGTCATGGAAGTAGCGGCAGCCCTGGTGAGAAGCGGTCAACGCCGCCCCAATGAGCCCCTGGCACAGGTGTATATCGAGATTGAGCGCGGTTCTGCCGGTGAACTGGACGATGACAACCTGCAGGGTGGCACAAAGCTGCTGATCGATGTGCTGGAAAAGCCCAGCCGGACCAATCCCCACGGCCTGGGCTTGATCGAGAACGACAACAACCAGTGCGTAGTTAAGCGTCGAGTCACCCAGGCGCCGGCCAAGCGTGGTCAAGGGTATACCCGAGTACTGATTGCGGAGGTGTTGGAATGAGCCAGGTTGAGCTTCTGAGAAGATTCCGGCAATTCGTTGGTTGATCGTGATAGGGGGAAAGATGGTCAATGAAATTAGCATTCGCGAGCGCTTGTGGGAGTGGTCCAGAGCTTATCCTGAACGTGCGGGGGACTCAGTGGGCTGGCCCCGCATGGCGGCATTTGGCCGCAGGATGCTATCAGGGCGCAGGGAGAGCCCGGACCCGATAGATTACGAGAGAGCAGCACTCACGGATGCTGCAGTATTGGCTTATCTAAATGTGATAGCCAGGCGCCAGGATAAGAAAAAGGCTGCGCTGGAGAGATCTGTTTTTTGGTTGCGGTATTACTACCGGTGGGAAATGCGAGAGACCTGCATAAGGGTGAAGCGATCCAAAGCCTGGGTGGAGAATATGTGTAACTTAATCGAGGGAACGGTAGAGGCACTTTATCTGGCGGATAATGCCGCATAACTGTATTTAAATACAAGCTGTATGTATTGACAGCCTAGGCGTGAAGATACTATATTCAGCTAAGCTGTCGCGAAGTATGCGCAGCGGGACCATACCCCCCTTTGAAAGCCCCGTCTGGTTAGTCCGGCGGGGCTTTTTTATGGCTGTAGTTTGGGTATGGGCTATTCGTAATGTAATTGGGATAAGGTGTTGATCAACGCCAAACCCGATGTATACTGTAATAAGATAAATGCCAGTAAGGCAAGATTTGGATAGAGGCAGGGCGTTTTTGTAGAGACTGCTAGATCTGCTTCCGGCCCACGCTCTTCGACCCATAGAAGGTGTAGTCACGGTCAATAAAGACCGGTTAAAGCCTTGTGACACACTTTTAACAAGCGCACATTGGTTGCCGTGTAGAGGGGTATTTGATAATTATGGAGTTGGTTAGGTATTTTTTTGATAATTTTTACACCAAAAATCAATTGCTCGATAAAGCTAATGTTGACGAAGGGAGGCTTCTGGAGCTTCAGAATCTGGAAGTAATGCCTAGAGCCTCGTATAGTCTTGAGATTAGTATTCAATGCGACTCCTTCTTTGGGGCATACGAGGCAAGTGAAAATTCAGAATTTTATTCTAAAGGTTATTTGTCTTGGGTAAATATTTTGCTCTCTTTGGAAAAAGTTGAGGATGCCAAGAAAATATTCAAAGACAGATACTGCCAACAACTGGAGTCTTTGAGAGAAGACGGAATTTATTCAAACAGCCCAAAATTAAACAGTGAGTTAGAGCTGACACTTGATAGTGAGTGGAAATATTTTCTTGATGGTACTTATGGCTTATGTACAAAAAATGGCCTTCCAGAGCAGATAGCCTCAAAAGAAATTGCTATACTCATCGCCAGTGATTTTTTAGACTGCGATTTAATTGAGGATCAGAGCAGAAAAAAGCTGATAAAAATAATAGATCTTCTCGACGACGTAAGTTCATATTTTGCGCCACATGAACGGGAAAGTAGCTCAAGACAAAAGTATATTAATGAGCTACGACTAAGGTACGACTTAACGAGTTAATCTGGTAAAGAGAGCCCCTAATCCGTGCCTTTACTCGGGAAGCAGTAATCAGAATAATGGTGATCACGGCGATCACTATATAGATGTTATCCACCATATAATTTTTGTGAAGAGCTATAGGAAATGATTAAGGTTGTATTAATAGTAGTTTTAGCTGCAAGTATTGTGGGTTTTGCGGTTAAAGTTTTGGCCCGCACAGGCAAGGACTCAGAGGTGCCGACTGTATGGGATAAAGTGATTGACGTGTCATCAAAAATATCTGTCAATCCAGATAAGGCTAAAGAATATATACTTCTTGGAAAAAATGATGATGATATTCGAGGAGAAGATTCAGTCTTTTATAATCAGGCGCGAAATGATTTTGGAAATAACTTTATACAGTGGATTCAAGAAGATATTGAAGACCAGATGATACCTTGTGCAGTGTTTAAAACGGTTATGGCAGGGCTTGGCTATATGGGCCACCTTGATTGGAAGAATATATACAATATCGAGGAGTTTATTTTTTCTTTAGATAAAGTGTTATCGAAATTATCTCTCAAAAAAATATCTCTGGAAGAAAAGCAAGAGATAACCACAGAAATACAGAAATCTAAAGATGATCAGAACTACATTGCTCGTACTAATGTATCTAAACTAGAAGAAGCTGTTGAAGCTCGGGGGTACAAAATATTGTGGTTCGACGAGGATGGAGATTCCTACGCATTCTTTATAGTCAAGCCTGCCATATTTAGTTCCTTGCAATCAGTACAGCTTGATACACATCACAAGTTTAGACAGGTACAGTTTTAGTGTTTACGGTATAATAAGGTATTTCCCACAATTCCAGCGAAGATGTACAAAACTCTCTGCAAGCTGGATAGTTTCATGGGCCGATATTTTCATCATCTTTAAGTATTTAGATTAAAACCGAAGCATTCCCAAGCCCGCCCCGTGCGGGCTTTTTTGTATCTGGTAATCCCATGTTTGAAAACGCCTACTTCACGAAAGCGGAGCTGTCCTGCCGTTGTTGCGGGAAACTCCACTTCTCGGATGGCACGTTGCGCCGATTGATCAGGGTGAGGGGAAGGTTTGCCAAGCCGATGGTGATCACCTCCGGTTATCGCTGCCGGGACCACTGCGCCAGGATCGGTTCCACCATGACACACACTACCGGGCAGGCTGTGGATGTATCAGTTTCTGGTGGGCGTGCCTATGAGCTGCTGGGGATCGCGCTGGAGGAAGGGTTCACTGGTATTGGAGTAAAGCAGCATGGTCCACACAAGGGCAGATTCCTGCACCTGGACGATCTTGGAGCTATTCCGGGCAAGCGTGACGGCCCCACAGTCTGGAGCTACCCAAGGTAGGGCGTATGAAGGGAGTGGCACAGAATTGATTCCGAGACAGTAATCAGGATAATAGTGGTCATGGTGATCAGTATAAAAATGTTATGAGCACGATAAAAATAGATCGAGCTAAGAAGTTGTAAAAGACAGAGACGGAACATTGGAAAAGAATCGCATTAAACGCATTTCGACAAAAATTGCTTCTCTATTGGGATATGTTCTGATTCTCTATTCAGTAGCCTATTACGCTCTTGATTATCTGCCAGTCGACTTTTGGGTCAATCTAAGAAATCTGATCGGAAACGATGAAAGCCACACGTACTATAAAATCGTACCAACTGAAGAAGTTGGGGCGTATCCTTTAGTATCACTGGGTATTGGTATCAGTATGATATTGTTTAGTAAAATTTTCGGTTCAAAATCGAGCATCATAACAAGTTGATGCTGTTCGTTCCGGCCCTGCGGGCCTCCACCGGACGGTCCACGCTTCGCGCGACCCGCCGCAGATCAAGGCGTTATATGTACTTAATGTGTTAATTATCGCTACTAGAATAAAATCATATAAAAGTCATAAGAACGTCAGGAGTTTTAAGACCAGTTAAATTAAACCAACTTATTGCTCAATAATATTTAAATAAGGATAAGTTATGAAGCATATTTGTATTTCAACTCTTCTGCTACTTCATATGCTACTCATAAGTAGCAAGAGTTATTGTCAAGATACAGTTTCAGCATCTAAGGACCTTTATTATGGGCTAACGCCTCCGGACATGGTAGCAATGCCTCTTGCATTAGACGCCATGTCTGCAGAGGGATGGGAGCTAGGTGGACTACACGGTTCGGGCATGGATGAATTTTACTTTATCTCCTCCCTTGCTGGACCTTTTCGGCCTGTCGTTATCAGCTTTCGTAAGGAAGGCCGAGCCTGGAAGAAATACGACTTTTATTCTTCGGGAAGCGATATTATGTACTCGAAAGATAAGTACATAGAGCGAACCGACACTGGCTGGTCAGAGGTGAAAAGCATTGGAGCTCCTTTCGAAGACATACGAATCATGCGCCTTACCGCTTCGTTACAAGGAACCTTGGTTTTTGACGAAGTAGGCACTAATGGAAACGGCATTATTCGCTATTCACGTTTAGTAGATGGGAAACGTGAAGCGCCGAAACCCTTCGCTAAGGAAATAAATACTGGCAAATGGAATGCTCACCCTTTCATCGCTCCAGATGAGTCCTATATCATTTGGGATAGCGAGAGAGAAGGCGGATATGGAAGAACTGATATGCATATCAGTTTTCGAAAAAAAAATGGCTCCTGGGGGGAGGCTATTAACTTTGGAGATAAGATAAACACAGACGGTTGGGATGGCGGAGCGTACGTAACGCCCGATGGGAAATACCTTTCCTTTTGCCCGAACTGTAACCCACCCTATGACAGGATGTGGGTGGATGCGCAGATTATTGAAACACTTAGGCCCAAAGAGTAAACCATATAACAATCGCAACAAGAGTGACGCCAAAAGGCAGCGCGCCTTTTGCTGGCGTTAGTGCGTCAAGCTAAGCTTCATGCTTCTTGCAAGGTGGAAGTTCTTGTCGGGTATCCGGGATCAAAAGCACCTTCATCTATACCCAGGAAAAGGTATTAACTTTTCACTTTTAAGAGGTTTCCAAAAAGATATACGGCACCGAAAATGTCTGGATATAATAGAGCTGCAATTTATACGCTTATGTACGATAGTGCCAATTGTAGGTAACCTAATATTCTCCAAGGTTTTTCAAGTTGTGGTCGAAAGAAGTCTGTAGATATAGTGGTGAGCGATATAATGCAGCTGCTTTTGAATACACTGTTATATTTCAAGGATAGATATGGCATTTTCCCCAACGGTCGTCCCTAGTTTCATCTCACCAGAGATAAAGAAAATCTGCTTGAATATTGCCGATAACGATAGAGTTCAATTTGTTGATATTGAGCCTCGAGCCAAATATACACCCAACAAGTGCGCCTATAACGCTAAAGATGAGGCTGAAACGGTCGGTGGTGAGGTTGTTTTCGGCCGGGCAATTTTTCTATGGGATAAGGTTATGTTTGACTTGATCGGACATGCAGTAGTAGAAAAAGATAGACGCTATTACTGTGTTACACCATCAAAAATGGGAGACCAAAAAGTTTTATTTGTTCCAGACCCTTCTATAAGATTTGACTTCGACAATCCAAATTCGAGGCTTCCCTCTTGTGAGGTGGCTATTTCAAAGAAGCCTGAAGTTCAAAAGTTACTAAATGTTCGTGAAGATATCAGAAACATAAAGATCAAGTACCCTGTATCATCGAATGGGGTGCTGCTTTCCCCTGCAGATGCACAGGCACTCTCAGTCTTGGAGCGTCAACAAACAGACCTCCTAAGCAGGGTGATCTATGCACTTCATCCACTTAAAGCTAAATGCGCATGTGGTTCTGCCAAGCAATTTAAAAAGTGTTGTAGGCCGCATATGCAAAGGGTGTACGGTTGAAATTTAATAAGGCCATTAAATTTGTTCCGGGCGTAAAAATCACGCCATCATAAACGACTGCCCACGCGTTGCTTCCGGCAGCCGTTTATGATGGCGTTAAGCCTTCGAGGGAAGACATGGATATACGAAATATATTTGAAGCGATAAGTTTAGAATTGTCGGCAAAATTCAAAAAAACGACACAAATAAAACACAATGGCGGAAAGGGAGATAACAGAGAGGATGCTTTTGTAGACTTTCTTCAAGAATACTTGCCAAATAAATATGGCATAGGTCTGGGTGAGGTAATCTCACCTGAAAATGAAATTAGTGGTGAACTAGATATTGTGATCTTTGATAAAGATCATTGCCCTCTGTTTTTAAAATCTGATTCTCACTCCCTATATCCAAGGGAAAGCGTTTTTGGTGCTATTAGCATGAAGTCGCATCTTGATAGCGAGGAGCTGAAGGACGCATATAAGAATATTTCTAGTCCAAAAGGGAGACCCCCCGGCTTTGCCGGGGAGGCACGCATAGTTTGACAGATCCGGAAGTCCCATAGTAA